>NZ_JBVJBP010000019.1:0-182255 GCF_055589465.1 Streptomyces sp. NPDC041940 | reverse complement strand
GTTCCTGGGGCCGACCCTGCTGTTCTTCGCGGTCTTCCTGGTCCTGCCGCTCGGTTTCGCGCTGCTGCTGTCGCTGTCCCGCTGGTCCGGCTTCGACCTCGGCGACATCGATCCCGTCGGCCCGGACAACTTCGCCGCGCTCTTCGCGGACGGGGCGACGTTCCTGACGCCGGTCCTGACCAACACGCTGCTGTTCGCCCTGGGCACCGTGGCACTCGCGCTCGCCGGCTCCGTGCTCGTCGCCACCTGCATCGACAGGCTGCGCTTCCAGGGGCTGTGGCGCACTCTGTACTTCCTGCCGATCGTCACGACCGTCGTCGCCGTCGGCAACGTGTGGAAGTACATGTACGAGCCGGGCGGCCTGGTCAACGGCGTCCTCAACGCTCTCGGGCTCGGTTCGGTGGCCTTTCTCCAGGACCCGGACACCGCGCTGCCGGCGGTCGTGGTCGTCCAGGCCTGGGCCTCGCTGGGCACGGCGATCCTCGTCCTGACCGCCGGGCTGAAGTCCATTCCCTGCACGTACTACGAGGCCGCCGCGCTCGACGGCGCCGGGCCCGTCACCGTCTTCCGGCGGATCACCCTGCCGCTGCTGCGGCCGTCGCTGCTGTTCGTGTGCGTCACCCAGTTCCTCATCGGCCTGCAGTCGTTCGCACTGATCATCGTGATGACCAAGGGCGGGCCGGGGAACGCGACCGACGTCGCCGCGCTGGAGATGTACCGGCAGGCCTTCAGCTACGGCGACTGGGGCACCGCGAGCGCCGCCGCCTTCGTGCTGTTCGCGGTCGTCCTGGCGGTCACCCTGGCCCAGTTGTGGGTCTTCCGGCACAAGGGGGAGGACGCGTGAGCGGGGTGGGGAGCGGGCGCGGGCGGCGTTTCCCGTGGCTGTCGTACCTGGTGGTGGTGACCGGCGCCGTGCTCACGGTGGTGCCGTTCCTCGACATGGTGATGACGTCCTTCAAGGGTCCCGGTGAGGCCGGCACCCTGCCGTACCGGTTCCTGCCGGAGGCGTTCGGCCTGTCCAACTACCGGGCGGCGGTCGACCAGTTGGACCTTCCGGTGCTCTTCCGCAACAGCGTCGTCGCCACCGCCGTGATCACCGGCTCGGTGCTGCTCACGTCGTCGCTGGCCGGCTACGCGCTCGCCAAACTGCGCTTCCCCGGCCGGGACCTGGTCTTCCGTCTGGTCCTGGCCACGATGATGTTCCCGCCGTTCCTGTTCTTCATCCCGCGCTTCCTGATCCTGGTGCACTGGCCGCTGGCGGGCGGCAACGATCTGTGGGGGCGCGGCGGCGCGGGCCTGACCGTCAGCATCGCGGCGCTCGCCATGCCCTTCCTCGTCAACGGCTTCGGCATCTTCCTGATGCGCCAGTTCATGGTCGCGATCCCGGACGAGGTGCTGGAGGCCGCGCGCATCGACGGGGCCGGGGAGTTCGCCGTGTGGTGGCGGATCGTCGTACCGCAGACCAAGCCGGTCGTGGTGACGCTCGGGCTGCTGACCTTCGTCGACGCCTGGAACGAGTACATCTGGGCGCTGCTCGTCTCGACCGCCAACCCGGACGTGATGACCCTGCCCGTGGGCATCCAGCTGCTCCAGGACCACGTCGACCCGACCCGCACGATGCCGATCGTCATGGCCGGCCTGGTCCTGAGCGTCCTGCCGGTGCTGATCCTCTTCCTGCTGCTGCAGAAGCACTACATCCGCGGGGTCATGCTCAGCGGCCTCAAGTGAGGCGGCACACCGCAGGCACACCGCAGGCACACCGCCGGCGGACGGCTCACGGCAGATCGTCGCGGCCCAGCCACGCCGGCCTGACGGGCACCCCGTCCGCGTACCGCTCGCCCTGCTCCCCCGCCCCGTCCGGTGCGCCGGCGGCCCCGCTCGGCGCCTGCGCGGATCCCGCGGCGGAATCCTCCAGCAGCTCCGCCACGGTGAACCGGGTGGCGAACGACTGCAACGCTCCCTCCACGACGAGGAGGAACCCGTCGCCGTCCCGGAAGAGCCGGCGGCGCCGGGGGCTCCTCGGGTGCTCGGGCGCGTAGCCCCGGGCCCGCCGTTCCAGCTCGGCGAGCGCCTCCGCGCGCGTTCCGGAGATGTGCGCCAGCACGCGCGCCTCCGTGCGCTTGCCCTCGCCGGCCCCCATGGTCGTCTCCAGGACGAGCCCCCATGTCGTCATGCCCTCGGCCCCTCTCCGCCCCGCCGTACCGGTACGACCCCCATGATCGCGACCGGGCTGCCCGTGTGCCTAGAGGCCCACGATGCCGTTCCACCGCTGGGCGAATTCCGTCCGTTCCGCGGCGCGGATGTCCCGGGCGACGGCGAGGCGCCCGCGCATGCCGGAGTCCGGGAAGACCAGGGGGTTGTCGGCGAGGGCGGCGGTGTCCTTGTCCTTGGCGTCGGCCAGGACGTCGCGGGCGGCCGGCACCGGGCAGACGTAGGTGACCCACGTGGCGAGCCGCGCGGCGACCTCGGGTTCGTAGTAGTAGTCGATCAGCCGCTCGGCGTTGGCCTTGTGCCGGGCCCGGTCGGGGATCATCAGGGAGTCCGACCACAGCTCGGCGCCCTCCTCGGGGACGACGAAGCGGATGTCGGGGTTGTCCGCCTGGAGCTGGATGACGTCGCCGGAGTACGCCTGGCAGGCCAGCACGTCCCCGCTGACCAGGTCCTTGGTGTAGTCGTTGCCGGTGAACCGGCGGATCTGGCCCCGGTGGACCTGCCGCTCCACCTGCTCGCACATCCGGTGGAAGTCGTCCGCGGTCCACCGGGTGATGTCCACGCCGTTGCCCTGCATGAGCAGCGCGTACGCCTCGTCCAGACCGGAGAGCAGGGTCACCCGGCCCTTGAGGTCCTTCGCCCAGAGGTCGGAGACGGCGCGTATCTCCCGGCCGAGCTTGCGGTGGTTGTAGGCGATGCCGGTGATGCCGGACTGCCACGGCACGGTGAAGCGGCGGCCCTTGTCGAAGGCGGGCGAGCGGAGCAGCGGGTCGAGGTGCTCGGCCACGTTGGGCTGGTGGGCGCGGTCCATCTCCTGCACCCAGCCCAGCCGGACGTACCGGGCGCACATCCAGTCGCTGATGACGATCAGGTCGCGGCCGGTGGACTGGTGGTTCATCAGCGCGGGGCTGATCTTGCCGAAGAACTCGTCGTTGTCGTTGATCTCCTCGACGTAGTCCACGGAGATCCCGGTGCGCCGCTCGAACGCCCGCAGCGTGGGCCGCCGATCGGGGTGGTCGTCGTCGGTGTCGATGTAGAGCGGCCAGTTCGCCCAGGTCAGCCTCTTGTCGACCGCGGACTCGTCGGGCACGGCCCGGTCACCGGGCGCCACATAGGCGGCGGGCACGCCGCACCCGGCCAGGGCACCGAGCGCGGCGGTGCCGCCGAGGGCACGCAGGAGAGAACGGCGGGACGGCAGGGGCGTGGAAGTCTGGGACACCCCGAAAGCATGCCGTTCCGCCGTTCGAGTGATCAATCGACGCTGCGTCCAGTGGGCCGGAGCCCACCGGACACCCTGTCGATCACCGATCGGGGGCCTGTCAGCCGTCCAGCGACGTCATCACGTGCTTGATCCGCGTGTAGTCGTCGAAGCCGTACGACGAGAGGTCCTTGCCGTAGCCGGACTTCTTGAAGCCGCCGTGCGGCATCTCGGCGACCAGGGGGATGTGGGTGTTGATCCACACGCAGCCGAAGTCGAGCCTCTTGGACATGCGCATCGCGCGGCCGTGGTCCTTGGTCCACACGGAGGAGGCCAGCGCGTACTCGACGTCGTTGGCCCACGTCACGGCCTGCTCCTCGTCGGAGAAGGACTGGACGGTGATGACCGGGCCGAAGACCTCGTTCTGGATGATCTCGTCGTCCTGCTTCAGGCCCGAGACGACGGTCGGCGCGTAGAAGTAGCCCTTGTCGCCGACGCGCTTGCCGCCGGCCTCCACGCGCGCGTGCGCGGGCAGCCGGTCGATGAAGCCCTCTACCTGCTTGAGCTGGTTGGGGTTGTTGAGCGGGCCGAACAGCACGTCCTCGTCGTCCGGCTGCCCGGTCTTCGTCTCGGCGGCGGCCTTCGCCAGCGCGGAGACGAACTCGTCGTGGATGGACTCGTGGACGAGCACGCGCGTGGCGGCCGTACAGTCCTGGCCCGCGTTGAAGTAGCCCGCGACCGAGATGTCCTCGACGGCCTTGGCGATGTCGGTGTCCTCGAAGACCACGACGGGCGCCTTGCCGCCCAGCTCCAGGTGGACGCGCTTGACGTCCTTGGAGGCGGACTCGGCGACCTGGATGCCGGCCCGCACCGAGCCGGTGATGGAGGCCATCGCCGGGGTGTCGTGCTCGACCATGAGGCGGCCGGTGTCGCGGTCGCCGCAGATGACGTTGAAGACGCCCTTGGGGACGATCGAGCCGATGATCTCGGCCATGAGGGCCGTCGAGGCCGGGGTGGTGTCCGACGGCTTCAGGACGACGGTGTTGCCCGCCGCGAGCGCCGGGGCGAACTTCCACACGGCCATCATCATCGGGTAGTTCCACGGCGCGACCTGCGCGCAGACACCGACCGGCTCACGGCGGACGATGGAGGTCAGGCCCTCCATGTACTCGCCGGCCGAGCGGCCCTCCAGCATCCGCGCCGCGCCCGCGAAGAAGCGGATCTGGTCGACCATCGGCGGGATCTCCTCGGAGCGGGTCAGCCCGACGGGCTTGCCCGTGTTCTCCACCTCGGCCGCGATCAGCTCCTCGGCACGCTCCTCGAAGGCGTCCGCGATCTTCAGCAGGGCCTTCTGACGCTCGGCGGGCGTGGTGTCGCGCCAGCCGGGAAAGGCCTCGGCGGCCGCCGCCATCGCGGCGTCCACGTCCGCCTGCCCGGACAGCGGAGCGGTCGCGTACGCCTCACCCGTCGCGGGATTGACCACCTCGGTGGTCCGTCCGTCGGCGGCGTCCCGGAACTCACCGCCGATGTAGTTACGCAGACGACGAAGCTCGGTGCTCACTGCCGGCCCTCCAGTTCGGATGTCCAGTACTTGAGACACCCACCCTAGTCGCCCGGGCCACGTTTTCAACACCCCCACTCCCTTCATTCATACGGAATCCGCAGGCTACGGCGACTGAAACAACGGATTTCATCGCTCATGCCTTGCGGAAGTGACGAGACCTCGTGCACAGTGACCTCGTGGCCAGTCGAAGCGCAGACCAGAAGGGGTCGCGGGAACTCCGCGAGTCCTCCCGCGAGTCCAGGAACGGCAGCTCGCCCCAGCTGGACGCCGTCTCCCTCGCCATCATCGAACAGCTCCAGGAGGACGGCCGCCGGCCGTACGCCGCCATCGGCAAGGCCGTCGGCCTCTCCGAGGCGGCCGTGCGCCAGCGCGTCCAGAAGCTGCTCGACCAGGGCGTGATGCAGATCGTCGCCGTCACGGACCCGCTCACCGTGGGCTTCCGCAGACAGGCGATGGTCGGCGTCAACGTCGAGGGCGACGTGGAGTCGGTCGCGGACGCGCTGTCGGCCATGTCCGAGTGCGAGTACGTGGTGATGACCGCGGGCTCCTTCGACCTGATGGTGGAGATCGTCTGCGAGGACGACGACCACCTGCTGGAGGTCATCAACAGGCGCATCCGGGCGGTGCCCGGCGTGCGGTCGACGGAGAGCTTCGTCTACCTCAAGCTCAAGAAGCAGACCTACATGTGGGGAACCCGATAACCGTGAGGACCCGATAGCCGTGAGCAAGGACCTCTCCCAGTCCGCGTACGACCACCTGTGGATGCACTTCACGCGCATGTCGTCGTACGAGAAGGCCCCCGTACCCACCATCGTCCGTGGCGAGGGCACCTACATCTACGACGACCAGGGCAAGCGCTACCTGGACGGTCTCGCCGGACTGTTCGTGGTGCAGGCCGGGCACGGCCGTGTCGAGCTCGCCGAGACCGCCTTCAAGCAGGCGCAGGAGCTGGCGTTCTTCCCGGTGTGGTCCTACGCCCACCCCAAGGCCGTCGAGCTGGCCGAGCGCCTCGCGCACCATGCCCCGGGCGACCTGAACAAGGTCTTCTTCACGACCGGCGGCGGCGAGGCCGTCGAGACCGCCTGGAAGCTCGCCAAGCAGTACTTCAAGCTGGTCGGCAAGCCCACCAAGCACAAGGTCATCTCCCGCGCTGTCGCCTACCACGGCACCCCGCAGGGCGCCCTGTCCATCACCGGCCTGCCGGGCCTGAAGGCCCCGTTCGAGCCGCTGGTCCCGGGCGCGCACAAGGTCCCGAACACCAACATCTACCGCGCCCCGCTCTTCGGCGACGACCCGGAGGCCTTCGGCCGCTGGGCCGCCGACCAGATCGAGCAGCAGATCCTCTTCGAGGGCGCGGACACGGTCGCCGCGGTCTTCCTGGAGCCGGTGCAGAACGCGGGCGGCTGCTTCCCGCCCCCGCCCGGCTACTTCCAGCGCGTCCGCGAGATCTGCGACCGGCACGACGTACTGCTCGTGTCCGACGAGGTCATCTGCGCCTTCGGCCGCCTCGGCACGATCTTCGCCTGCGACAAGTTCGACTACGTCCCGGACATGATCACCTGCGCCAAGGGCATGACCTCGGGCTACTCCCCGATCGGCGCGTGCATCATCTCCGACCGCCTGGCCGAGCCGTTCTACAAGGGCGACAACACCTTCCTGCACGGCTACACCTTCGGCGGCCACCCCGTCTCCGCGGCCGTGGGCCTCGCCAACCTCGACCTGTTCGAGCGCGAGAACCTCCCCCAGCACGTCCTCGACAACGAGGGCGCGTTCCGCTCCACCCTGGAGAAGCTCCACGACCTGCCGATCGTCGGCGACGTCCGCGGCAACGGCTTCTTCTACGGCATCGAGCTGGTCAAGGACAAGAACACCAAGGAGTCCTTCGACGACGAGGAGACGGAGCGCGTCCTGTACGGCTTCCTCTCCAAGGCGCTGTACGACAACGGCCTGTACTGCCGCGCCGACGACCGCGGCGACCCGGTCGTCCAGCTCGCCCCGCCGCTGATCTCCGACCAGTCGACGTTCGACGAGATCGAGCAGATCCTCCGGGCCACCCTCTCGGAGGCCTGGACGAAGCTCTGAGCGCCATCGCTCCGATCGTCTGACCGGACGATCAACGCCAGCCCCGGTGCCGCCCGTTCGAGTGAGAAACGGCGGCCCGGGGCCGCGTGCTGTCCGGCGTCCCGCCGCCTTCTGCCTAGCGTGCCCAGTGACTGATCGGCCCCGCCTTCGTTCCCCCGCACGGGGGATGGCACGGGAACTACGGATCTGAACCGAGGTGTACGCGCATGGAGGCCCCGCCGGACAACGACGTGCTCTGGGCACGCGCCCTGCACTTCCAGCACCACGACGGCTCGCCCGCGCTCTGCGGTGTCTCCCTCGGCGTCCGGGAGAGCGAGATCCTCGCCGTCAGCGGCCCGCGCGGCAGCGGCAAGACGACCCTGCTGCGGTGCCTGTCCGGCCTGGAGCCCGTCCGGCGCGGCGAGGTCTGGTTCAACAGCGTGCCCGTGCACACCATGGGCGCCCTCACCCGCGAGCGGCTGCGCCGCGACCGTTTCGGCTGGATCGACCCGGTCCCCTCGCTGGTCCCGGAGCTCAACGCCTGGGAGAACGCCGCCCTGCCGCTGATGCTGCGCGGCACCAGCCGGCGTCGCGCCAAGCGGGCGGCCCTGGAGTGGCTGGAGCGCCTGGACATCGGCGACGGCGCCCGCAAGCGCCCGCACCAGCTGAAGCAGGCCGAGCGCCAGCGGGTGTGCATCGCCCGTGCCCTCGCCCCGGCGCCCTCGGTCCTGTTCGCCGACGAGCCGACGGCGCCCCTGCACCGCGCCGACCGCGCCCACGCGCTGCGCACCCTCACCACGGCGGCCCGCTCGCACGGCATCACCGTCGTCCTGGCCACCCACGACCCGGACACCGCGGCCCTCGCCGACCGCACGGTCTTCCTGCTCGACGGGCGGCGCGTGCGGACCGTGCACCTGCCGCCGGTCGCGGAGACCACCGAGCCGGAAGGCCGGGCGGCGTGCTCGCTCTCCGTCTGACCCGCGCCGCCCACCCCGCCGTCCAACTGCGCCGCCTCCTGGTCGCGGCGGCCTCGGCGGGCACGGGTTTCCTGCTGCTGTGCGCCCTCGGCTACGCGCTGGGCCACCCCGGCTCCCCCGGAGCCGCCGCGCTGCGCCTGGCCTGGTGCGCGGCGCCCCTCGCCGCCACGGTGTACTTCGCCCTCGCGGTGGCCCGCACCGACCCCGGCACCAAGCCCCGCACCGGCCTCTCGGCGATCGGCCTCGGCCCGCTGCGCCTGATGGCCGTCTCGGCGACGACGACGGCCCTGTCCTGCACCCTGGGCTCGATGCTGGCCCTGCTGCTCTTCCTGCACCTGCGGGGCGACCTGACGGGTATGCCGTTCGACGGCGCGGCGGCCGAGGCCCTCGCCGCGGGCCGGCCACTGCCGCTGCCGGGCGCGCTGACGCTGCTGGCGCTCGTGCCCGCGGGCGCGTCGCTCGCGGTGGTGCTGACGCTGCGGCCCCGGGAGCAGCGGGCGGCCGCGGCGGCCAGGGTGGTGTACGGCCGCTTCGGCGCGTACCGGCGCACGAGCACGCCCGACACCTTCGGGGCGTACGGCCGTTTCGGCCGGCAGATCATCCGGCCCGGGGACGCTCCCGCCGGGCGGCAGAGCGCGCCCCCGCCGGCGGCCGTCACGGACAGCGCAATCGCGGTGAGCGCGGTGAGCACGATCGAGGACCCCGCTCCGCCCTCCCCCCAGCACGCCACGGCACAGACCGACGCCCTGGCCTTCGCGGCGTTGCCGCCGGACGCCGTCATCGCCGACGCCGCCCCCACCGCCGCCCCCTCCGGCCTCCCCTGGGGCATCACCGTCCTGGCCGCGGGACTCGCCGTGGAGACCTACGCGAGCCGTACCGCCCCCAAGGCGCCCGACCTCACCTTCTCCGGCGCCTCCCCCGGCGTGATGGCGGGCTGGACGCTGGCCGCCGTCGGCCTGGCCCTGGCCGGTCCCGGCCTGACCCACCTGTGCGGCCGGCTGCTCCAGTCGGCCCGCCCCGGCGCCCTGCGGCTGCTGGCGGGCCGCATCATGATGACGGAGGCCACCCGCATCGGCCGCCCGCTGGGCGTGGTCTGCGCGGTCCTGTCGGCCACGTACGCGATGGTGCTGCTGCACGCCCCGGACGGACTGTCGCTCGGCCCGCTCACCCTCCTCGGCGTGCTCCTCGTGACCGGCTGCACGGTGGCGACGCTCCTGACAGCCGCCGTCGAGGCCCGGCAAGCCCGCGCCGACACCACCTCCGCGCTGCTGCGGCTGGGTGCCCCCGCGACCATGCTGCGCAGCGCCGCGGCCCTGCGCGCGGGCGCGCTGCTCGCCCTGTTCGCCCCGCTCACCCTGACGGTCGCGGAGCTGGCGGCGCTGCCGCTGGCGCGCTGAGAACCCGTACGAGAAAAATCTCCGGACCGCGATGAGTTCCGCGCGGACCTCCGGTCTATCCCCGCGTAACGACACAGAGCCCGTTGGGAGAGACTTCGCATGTACCAGCAGATGATCTTCGTGAACCTGTGCACCGGCGACCTCGGAGCGTCGAAGAAGTTCTTCACGGAGCTGGGCTTCACGATCAACGAGCAGTTCAGCGACGACACCACGGCCTCCGTCGTGATCAGCGAGACCATCGTCGTGATGGTGCACACCAAGGAGAAGTACTCCCAGTTCACCAAGAAGGAGATCGCGGACTCCAGGAAGAGCAGCGAGGTGCTGATCGCGCTGAGCTCGGAGAGCCGCGAGAAGGTCGACGAGCTCGTGGAGAAGGCGGTCGCGGCCGGCGGCTCCGTCTCCGGCGAGACCCAGGACCACGGCTTCATGTACGGCCGCGCCTTCGACGACCCGGACGGCCACACCTTCGAGGTCGTGTGGATGGACCCGGCGGCCGTCCAGGGCTGAGACCCGCTGTGCCAGCATGGGCGGGTGCAGACGATGCCCGCCCATGCGGCCCACCATGACGACCGTGAGATAGAGACGCTCGAGGAGTTCGACGCGACCGTCGCGGCGCGCGGCACACTCGCCGGTCACCGCGTCCAGGCCGTCGACCTGACGGACCGTACGCGCGAACTGCTCACCACGGACACGGCGGGCGCGGTCTTCCTCGGCTGCGCGATGCGCGAGGACGCGGCCGCCAAGATACGCGGCGACGGCGCCCTGGTCTTCCCGCCCGTCCCGGATCTGCCCTTCGATCCGTACCGCGGCCTGGTCTACTCGCCGGACGAGCTCTTCGCGTCGCTGCCGGACGGCTACGAGGCCACGCCCGACGCCCGCGCCTACGCCTGGTTCCAGCGCACGAAGGCCGACAAGGACATCTACGCGTCCATGCTGCGCGCGGTCCACGACGACTCCGTCTCGGACGCGCTCGACGAACTCCTGTCCGGCGCCCGGGTCGTGGGCGTGATGGGCGGCCACGCGATGGCCCGGGGCACCGAGGAGTACGCGGGGGCGGCGCGGCTCGGCCGCGAACTGGCCCGCGCCGGTCTCACGGTCGCCACCGGCGGCGGCCCGGGCGCGATGGAGGCGGCCAACCTCGGCGCGTACGCGGCCCCGTTCGACGACGAGATGCTCACCGAGTCGCTGAAGTCGCTCGGCAAGGCCCCGCGCTTCACACCGTCGATCACCCAGTGGGCCTCGGCGGCCTTCGAGATACGCGGTCGCTGGCCGCAGGGCGGCCGCTCCGTCGGCATCCCGACCTGGTTCTACGGCCACGAGCCGCCGAACGCGTTCGCCTCGCACATCGCCAAGTACTTCGCCAACGCCACCCGCGAGGACGGCCTGCTGGCCCGGTCGACCGCGGGGGTGGTGTTCCTGCCGGGCGCCGCCGGCACTGTCCAGGAGATCTTCGACAACGCGACGCCGAACTACTATGAGTCGCGCGGCGAGCCGACGCCCATGGTGCTCGTGAACCGCGCGCACTGGACGGAGAAGCTGCCGACGTGGCCGCTGCTCCAGTCGCTGGCCAAGGGGCGTTCGATGGAGGCGCGGATCGCGCTGGTCGAGCGGATCGAGGAGGCTCCGGAGGCGTTGAAACGCCTGGGCGGTTAATAAGCAGGCAAAGCAAGTGCTTGCAAGCTGCATATGCGTTGACACTACTTATGCGGCGCTTATAAACCTGTGAGTCTCCAGGTAGTGCTGATGTTCAGTCAGCACCGCCTCATCCCCCCGCTCTAACGCATCCTGTAAAGGACAAACGTGGCAGTTCTGTCCGTATCCCCCCGCGCACGTGCCGTGCGCGTCCTCGGTGTCGTGGCCGCCTCGGCCGCGCTCGCGCTCGGTACCGCCGGCAACGCGCTCGCCTGCAACATCAACGAGTTCTCCGCCGAGGCGAAGTGTGACGGCGACAAGGGCGTCATCACCGTCACCGACGTGGACCCCGCCGGCATCAAGGCGACGGTCACCGTATACCTGCAGAACAACGGCGCCGACGCCAAGAAGGTCGGCGAGCAGGAGGTCAAGGGCTCGCGCGAAGGCACCACCATCACCTTCGCCGAGGACTGGAAGCCGAACGCGGAGTACCGCATCCACGTGAAGGCCGCTCCGTACGTCGACGAGGACATCAAGCCGAACCTCGTCACCCCGGCCACGGCCTGCAAGAAGGAGGAGGAGCCCCCGGCTTCGACTCCCCCGGCCACGCCGACCCCGTCGGCCCCGTCGGCCTCCCCCTCGAAGCCGGCCGAGGAGACCGACACCCCGGCTCCGACGCCGTCCGAGAGCCAGAGCACCACGCCGGCGGGCAACGCGCCCGGCCCGGCCGGTGACTCCAACCTCGCCGAGACCGGCGCCAACTCCAACACCGGCGTCATCGCCGGCATCGCGGCGGCCCTGGTCGTCGTCGGTGGTGGCGCGGTGTTCTTCGGCATGCGCCGCCGTGGGGCGAGCAGCGACAGCTGACGCCCGCGCAACACCGTGAAGTGGCCCGTCCCGTGATCCACGGGGCGGGTCACTGTGTCTCACCCGAACGTCGCCCGCTCCAGCCAGAACTCGAGCAACTCGCGCTCTCCCAGCACCTCCAGCTCCGGAGCGTCCAGCGGCAGCCGCCGGTAGAACGCCAGCAGGACGGAGGTGAGCGGCCCGCGCAGGGCGACCGTGGCCCTCTCGTGGCCCCGGCGCCAGGTGACACCGTCCTCGGTGAGCGCGATCAGCCACTCGGCGTTCACCTCCGACCCGGTGTCGGTGGCGTGCAGGTGGATACTGCGGCCCGGGCCGCGCAGTTCCCTCGCCGCCTCGTCGTTCGGGTCCGTCTGCGCGTACTCCACGATCTGCAGCCACTCGTCGATCGCGTCGGCGGCGATGTCGGACGCGACCTCGTAGGGCAGCCCGGCGGCGAGTGTGGCGTCCGCGCGGTGCACGGTGACCTCGTGCGCCATCCGGCGGGCCCAGAACCCGGCGTTGTGGATCCCCGCCCAGCCCCACACCTTCGCGTCCGGCCCGGCCTCCCGCAGCGCGGCGACGACCCGCTCGCCCGCCTCCCCCAGCCACGCGTCCAGCGCGGCGGCGTCGCCCCGGATCTCGGGCCCTTCGCCGCCCGGCACCTCCTCCTCGGGCACCTCCTCCCGGGCCCGGGTCCGCACCATGAGCTCCACCCAGCGCAGGGCGCCGCCCGTATGCCGGACCAGCTCCTCCAGCGACCAGTCCGGGCAGGTCGGCACCGTGGTGGACAACTCGGCCCCGGAACTCACCACCGACCTCAACAGGCCGACCTGGTGGGCGATTTCGTCGCAGTAGCGGTCGTGCGCGAGGAGTGTCATGCCCGAACCATAGGCGGGCGACGATCAGTCGAGCACGGCGATTTCCGCCGCGTCGAACTCCACTCCGACCTCGTCCCCGACCTCCGGCGCCGCCCGCAGCGCGCACGCCGCCTCCAGACGCGGGGCGTCCTCCGGCTGGAGGTGGACGGCGACATGGGTGCCCTTGAAGGTGCGGGCGGTCACCGTGCAGCGCAGCCCCTCGCCGACGGGCACGAGGCGTACGCCGGCGGGCCTCGCAAGGAGGGTCCGCGTGCCCTGCGGGGCGCCCTCCGGCACCGGCACCTTGCCCCACGGCGTGTCCGCGGCCTCCGCGCCCACCGTCGCCTCGACGACGTTCTCGAAGCCGAGGAAGCGGGCCACGAACGCGTCGGCCGGCCGCTGCCACACCTCGAGCGGCGTACCGGACTGGGCGATCCGCCCGTCCCGCATCACCACGACCCGGTCGGCCAGCGCGAAGGCCTCCCCCTGGTCGTGCGTCACGGCCAGCACGGTCGTGCCCAACCGGCCGAACAGCTCGCGCAGTTCAACGACCAGCCGCTCCCTCAGCGACCGGTCGAGCTGGCCCAGCGGCTCGTCCAGCATCAGCAGCCTGGGGCTCGGCGCCAGGGCCCGGGCCAGCGCCACCCGCTGCTGCTCCCCGCCGGACAGCGCGGCGACGGCCCGGCGCCCCGCGCCCGGCAGGCCGACGAGGTCCAGCAACTCCTGTACGTGCTCGGCCTGTTGCCGCTTCGACACCCCGTGCATCCGCAGCCCGAAGGCGACGTTGCCGCCCACGTCCCGCTGCGGGAACAGCTGGTGGTCCTGGAACATCAGCCCGACCCCGCGCCGGTGCGCGGGCACGCCCGCCTGGTCGCGCCCGTCGAGCGACACCCGCCCCGAGTCGAGCGGCTGCAGCCCGGCCACGGCCCGCAGCAGGGTCGACTTGCCGCTGCCGCTGGGCCCGAGCACACACACGATCTCGTGCTCGGCGACCTCCAGATCGACGGCGTCCAGCACGGGCCGCCCGCCGAAACGGACCGTCGCGCCCTCCAGCGCCAGCAGCATCAGAACTCCCCTGTCCGGTCGGCGGTCCGCAGCCTCTCCAGCACCAGCAGTGCCACAGCGCACACCACCATCAGAATCGTCGAAAGGGCCATCGCCTGGCCGTAGTTGAGGTCCCCGGGCCGACCCAGCAGCCGCGCCACGGCCACCGGCAGCGTCGGGTTGTCGGGCCGCGCGATGAACACCGTCGCGCCGAACTCCCCGAGCGACACCGCGAAGGCGAACCCGGCCGCGATCAGCAGCGCCCGCCGCACCATCGGCAGGTCCACCTCCCGCCACACCCGCCAGGGCGAGGCCCCCAGCACCGAGGCCGCCTCCCGCAGCCGCGCGTCCACCGCCCGCAGCACGGGCAGCATGGTCCGCACGACGAACGGCACCCCGACCAGCGCCTGCGCGAGCGGCACCAGGATCCACGAGGACCTCAGATCCAGCGGCGGCTCGTCGAGGGCGATCAGGAACCCGAAGCCGACGGTCACCGCGGACACCCCGAGCGGCAGCATCAGCAACGCGTCGAAACCGCGCACGAACCGCCCGGCGTCCCGGCGGGTGAGCGCGACGGCGGCGAGACCACCGATCACCACGGCGATGACGGTGGCGGCGAGGGCGTACTCCAGCGAGTTGCCGATCGCCTCGATCGGCGCCACCAGGAAGATCCCGCCGTCCGCCCTGGTCAGCGCGCGGTAGTAGCCGAAGCCGGGCGCGTCCAGGGACCGCTGCACGAGCACGGCGAGCGGCAGCAGAAGCAGTACGACGACAGTCACGAGCACCCCGCCGAGCAGCGCCCACTGCCCGGCGCCGCGCGGCCGGCGCGCGGTCACCGACGCGTCCACCAGCCGCAGCGCGGTCTCCCGCCTCCGTACGGTCCAGGCGTGCAGGGCGAGGATCGCGCCCACGGCCACGAACTGGATCAGCGTCAGGACGGCCGCCGTGGACAGGTCGAAGATCTCCGACGTCTGCCGGTAGATCTCCACTTCCAGGGTCGAGAAGGTGGGCCCGCCGAGGATCTGGACGACACCGAAGGAGGTGAAGGTGAAGAGAAAGACCATGAGCGCGGCGGCGGCCACCGCCGGACCGAGCGCCGGCAGCGTGACCTGCCGCCAGGCCTTCCAGGGGGACGCCCCGAGCATCCGCGCGGCCTCCTCCTGCCGCGGGTCGAGCTGCGCCCAGAGCCCGCCGACGGTCCGTACGACGACCGCGTAGTTGAAGAAGACGTGCGCGAGCAGGATCGCCCACACGGTGGTGTCCAGCCGTACGCCCCACAGCTCGTCGAGCAGCCCGCCCCGCCCGACCAGCGCCAGGAACGCCGTACCGACGACGACCGTGGGCAGCACGAACGGGACGGTGACGGCCGCCCGCAGCACCTGCTTGCCCCGGAAGTCGAAGCGCGCGAAGACGTACGCGCCGGGGAGCGCGATCAGCAGGGTGAGCGCGGTGGAGACGAGCGCCTGCCAGGTGGTGAACCACAGGACGTGCCGGACATCGGACTGCGCCAGCACCTCCCCGATCCGCCCGAACCGCCAGACCCCGTCGACCTTCAGCCCGCGCGCGACGATCGCGGCGACGGGGTAGGCGAAGAACGCCGCGAAGAACGCGACGGGCAGGGCGATGAGCCCGAACCGCGCCGCCGCGCCCCGCTGCCGGCCGCCTACTTGAGTACGAGTGAGGTCCACGACTTGACCCACTGATCACGGTTCTCGGCGATCTTCGCCGGGTCGAGGGTCTCGGGGTCCTTCGCCTGCGGCCCGAACTCCACGAACTCCGGCGGCACCTGGGCGCCCTCGCGCACCGGGTACACGAACATGTTGAGCGGCATGTCCTCCTGGAACTTCTTGGTGAGCAGGAAGTCGAGGAAGGCCTTGCCGCCCTTGGTGTTCTTCGCGTTGCTCAGCAGCCCGGCGTACTCGACCTGCCGGAAGCAGGTGCCCTCGGCGACCCCGGTCGGTGCCGTGTCCGGCTTCGGATCGGCGAAGATGACCTCGGCGGGCGGCGAGGAGGCGTACGACACGACGAGCGGCCTCTCGCCCTTGGCCTTCTTGCCGCCGGCCGAGCCGGAGAACTCCTCGTTGTAGGCCTGCTCCCAGCCGTCGACGACCTTCACGCCGTTGGCCTTGAGCTTCTTCCAGTAGCCCTGCCAGCCGTCGTCGCCGTACTTCGCGGCGGTTCCGAGCAGGAAGCCCAGGCCGGGCGAGGAGGCGGAGGCGTTCTCGGTCACGAGCAGGTTCCTGTACTGCGGCTTGACGAGATCGTCGAAGCTCCGCGGCGGTTCCAGCTTGTGATCGGCGAAGTACTTCTTGTCGTAGTTCACGCAGATGTCGCCGGTGTCGACGGGCGTGACCCGGTGCTTGCCCTGGTCGGCGCGGTACTCGGCCTTGATCTGCTCGGAGCCCTTCGCCTCGTACGGCTGGAACAGCCCGTTGTCGAGGGCCCGTGAGAGCAGCGTGTTGTCGACGCCGAAGAAGACGTCGCCCTGCGGATTGTCCTTGGTCAGGATCGCCTTGTTCACGGCCTGCCCGGCGTCACCGTCCTCCAGGACGTCGACCTTGTAGCCGGACTGCTTCTCGAAGGCGGCGATGACGCCCTTGGACGCGGCCCACGAGTCATGGCTGACGAGGGTCACGGTCTTGGAGTCGCCGGACCCCTGGCCGTCACCGGACGACCCGCACGCGGCGAGCGTGCCGACCATGCCGAGCCCGACGACCACGGCCGTCAGCCGCTTGCTCTTGTTGCTCACTGGATTCCTCCTGGATGACCAGGAGAAGACGCGGCCCCGCCCGGGAACTCAGGGGATCCCGGGCAGGGCGCAACAGCTCGAGTGATGACCGATCTCCCTACCCAGAATGACCTGGGCCAGGTTCGGAGGGTCTGCGGCCGTGTGCCGCACTCTCAGCGCTGTGGCGCTCCCCTGTCGGAATATGCAGGTGTCGGATATGCAGATGTTCTTACGCCGGTCAGACTACCGTTCGGTGGCCGCGAGCTGACCACACGCCCCGTCGATCTCCTGTCCACGGGTGTCCCGGACCGTCACCGGCACACCATGGGCGGCGATGGCCTCCACGAACGCCTTCTCGTCCTCGGGCCGTGAGGCGGTCCACTTCGACCCGGGCGTCGGGTTCAGCGGAATGAGATTCACATGCACCGGCTTGCCCTTGAGCAGCCGCCCGAGCCGGTCACCGCGCCAGGCCTGGTCGTTGATGTCCCGGATCAGGGCGTACTCGATGGAGAGCCGCCGCCCGGACTTGGCGCTGTACTGGAACCCGGCGTCCAGCACCTCGCGCACCTTCCACCGCGTGTTCACGGGGACGAGGGTGTCGCGCAGCTCGTCGTCGGGCGCGTGCAGCGAGATGGCCAGCCGGCACTTGAAGCCCTCGTCGGCGAACCGGTGGATCGCCGGCACGAGACCGACCGTCGAGACGGTGATCCCGCGCTGCGAGAGCCCCACCCCGTCGGGCTCGGGGTCGGTGAGCCGCCGGATGGACCCGATGACCCGGTTGTAGTTGGCGAGCGGCTCGCCCATGCCCATGAACACGATGTTGCTGAGACGGGCGGGCCCACCGGGGACCTCACCGTCCCTGAGCGCCCGCATACCGTCGACGATCTGGTGCACGATCTCGGCGGTGGACAGATTCCGGTCAAGACCCGCCTGCCCGGTCGCGCAGAACGGGCAGTTCATCCCGCACCCCGCCTGCGAGCTGATGCACATGGTCACCCGGTCCGGGTACCGCATCAGCACGGACTCGACGAGCGTCCCGTCGAACAGCCGCCACAGCGTCTTGCGCGTGGTGCCCTGGTCGGTGGACAGATGCCGCACGACGCTCATCAGCTCGGGCAGCAACGCCTCCTGCAGCTTCCCCCGGGCACCGGCCGGAATGTCGGTCCACTGCTCCGGCTCGTGCGCGTACCGCGCGAAGTAGTGCTGCGAGAGCTGCTTGGCACGAAACGGCTTCTCCCCGACAGCCGCGACGGCCTCCTTGCGCTCGGCAGGAGTGAGATCAGCGAGATGCCGCGGCGGCTTCTTGGCTCCGCGGGGGGCGACGAATGTGAGTTCTCCGGGCTTAGGCATGGCTCAACCAGTGTCGCAGATCGCCGACGGTGGCCCGCGCCCCGCCCGTCCCCGCGACACCGGAGGCGATACGCCCTACTCGCCCACGTGCTCCAGCCGGTCCTTGAGGAGCTGCTCGTTGCGCGGGAGTTCCTTGCGGACCTGGGGGCGCATGACGAGCGGTACCAGGACCTTGCCCACGCCGTGGCCCTCGAAGTCGATCTCGATCGTCACGTGGGAGCGCTGCCCCTCGTCGAACGGCTCGACCTCGCCGTGCACCCGGGCCCGGACGGGGCCGTCGACACCGCGCATGCCCCAGGTGTGGGGCGGGTCGTACTCGACGACCTCCATGGTCATCGGCATCACGCGGCGGCCGACGTGCCGGGTGACCCGGAACCGGGAGCCGATGCCGAAGGGCCCCTCGTCGAGGCGTTCCGCGGACACGGCGCTCAGCTGCCACTCCGGCATCCGCGGGGTGTCCATGACGTAGTCGTAGACGTCCTCGGGACGCCGGTCGACATCGATGCTCTGTCGAATGATGGACATGATGGCCCCCTTTGCGACGTACACCTGAATCGTCCCACTCGGCGCCCTCCGATGCCTCCCCGGAACGACAGCGAGCCCCCGCCCACAAGGACGGGAGCTCACTGGACGAGGTCCGCTCAGCCAGACCCGACAAACAACACGAACAACAACCACACCACCGGAGCCGTTGGCAGCAACGAGTCCAGCCGATCCATGCTGTATCCATGTGCCGCTACCGCGGCGCGGCGCCATGACCCGGCTTCAGCCAGACCCGACAAACAACACGAACAACAACCACACCACCGGAGCCGTCGGCAACAACGAGTCCAGCCGATCCATGATGCCGCCATGGCCGGGCAGCAGCGTGCCCATGTCCTTGATGCCGAGGTCCCGCTTGATCATGGACTCGCCGAGGTCGCCGAGCGTGGCGCTGACCGCGACCGCGAGGCCGAGCACCAGACCCTGCCACCAGGCACCGCCGTCGATGAGGAACTCCATGCACAGCGCGCCCGCGACCATGGCGAAGGCGACCGCGCCGAGCAGGCCCTCGCGGGTCTTGCCGGGGCTGATGCGCGGGGCGAGCTTGGTCCGCCCGAAGCGCCAGCCGACGGCGTAGGCACCGGTGTCGCTGACGACCGTCAGCAGCAGGAAGGTGAGCACCCGCTGCGGCCCGTCGTCCGCGGTCAGCATCATCGCGACGAAGGTCGCCAGGAACGGCACGTAGAACGCCGCGAAGACGCCCGCTGTGACGTCCCTGAGGTAGCCCTCGGGCGGTTCCGTCATGCGCCAGACGAGTACGGCCAGGGTGGTGAGCGCCATGGCGACCCAGGCGCCCTCGGCGCCCCGGACGTACCCGGCGACGATCATCGCGGCACCGCCGAGCGCGAGCGGAACGAGCGGCGCCCGGATGCCCTTGCGTTCGTCCAGCCGCTTGGTCAGCTCCCACAGGCCGACCACGACGGCGACCGCGACGACGCCGACGAACAGGGCCTTGACGACGAACAGCGACGCGACGATCACCGCACCGAGCCCGACCCCGACCCCTATCGCGGCGCTCAGGTCGCGACCCGCGCTCTTCTTCGGCGGCTTGGGCGCCGGCTGCGAGGCGTCGGGCATGGGTTCCGGATTCGTCTCGTTTCGGACCGGGGGGCCGCTCAGCCGAGCAGCCCTCCGGTCGTCATCCTGGTTTTCGCCGTGGCCGGCTGCGTCAGGCACGCTGGGCATGGGGCGAGTCTGGGGCGCTTCATACGCATCGTATGCGGGACCCGCCGGGGCGGCCCCCTGGACGTACCCATGGCCAGGGCTCTGGATGTGCCCGTGGCCCTGCCCTTGGTCGGCGGGCCCCCAGTACCCGGCCTGTGGCGGCGCCCCCCAGGAAGAGTCGTTCATCAGACCTCGAGCAGCTCCGCTTCCTTGTGCTTCAGGAGCTCGTCCACCTGCGCGACGTACTTCGCGGTGGTGTCGTCGAGCTCCTTCTCCGCACGGCGGCCCTCGTCCTCGCCGACCTCGCCGTCCTTGATCAGCTTGTCGATGGCCTCCTTGGCCTTGCGGCGCACGGAGCGAATGGAGATCTTCGCGTCCTCGCCCTTGCTCTTGGCGACCTTGATGTACTCGCGGCGGCGCTCCTCGGTCAGCTCGGGGAACACCACTCGGATGATGTTGCCGTCGTTGCTCGGGTTGACGCCCAGGTCGGAGTCGCGGATCGCCTGCTCGATGTTGCGCAGGGCCGTCTTGTCGAACGGGGTCACTACCGCCATGCGCGGCTCCGGCACGGAGAACGAAGCCAGCTGGTTGATCGGCGTCGGCGCGCCGTAGTAGTCGGCCACGATCTTGTTGAACATCGCCGGGTGCGCACGCCCGGTGCGGATCGCGGCGAAGTCCTCCTTGGCGACCACGACGGCCTTCTCCATCTTCTCCTCGGCCTCGAGGAGGGTCTCTTCGATCACCACTTGCTCCTGCGTGTCTTGAGTAGGCCCGGCTGCGGTTCCATGTGGGGCGGCGGCCGGCTGCGTCGCGTCTTCTTCCTGCACGGTTCCCGACCGGCAGGACATTGTCCATCCCCCGGCCCGGCTCCGTCCCCGTCCGTCCCCCGGACGGGGTGGTGCGGTTCCTCAGTCCCGGCTGGCCGCGTCCCCCACGAGCGTGCCGATCTTCTCACCCTTGACCGCTCGCCCGATGTTGCCCTCGGCCAGCAGCTCGAAGACCACGATCGGGAGCTTGTTGTCGCGGCACAGCGTGACGGCCGTGGCGTCGGCGACCTTCAGGTCGCGCGTGATGACCTCGCCGTAGCCGAGGTGGTCGAACTTGACCGCGTCCGGGTTGGTCTTCGGGTCGGAGTCGTAGACCCCGTCCACGCCGTTCTTGCCCATCAGCAGCGCTTCGGCGTCGATCTCCAGGGCGCGCTGAGCGGCGGTGGTGTCGGTGGAGAAGTACGGCATGCCCATACCGGCACCGAAGATCACCACACGGCCCTTCTCCAGGTGCCGTACGGCGCGCAGCGGGATGTACGGCTCGGCGACCTGGCCCATGGTGATGGCGGTCTGCACGCGGGTCTCCACGCCCACCCTCTCCAGGAAGTCCTGGAGGGCGAGGCAGTTCATGACGGTGCCGAGCATGCCCATGTAGTCGGAGCGGGCGCGGTCCATGCCGCGCTGCTGGAGTTCGGCACCGCGGAAGAAGTTGCCGCCGCCGATGACGACCGCGACCTGCGCGCCGTCACGCACGACGGCCGCGATCTCGCGGGCGATCTTGTGCACCACGTCAGGGTCGACGCCCAGGCCCCCGCCACCGGAGAATGCCTCTCCGGACAGCTTCAGCAGAAACCGGCCGCGCACTTTGCCGTCGTCACTCTTCTGGGGCTTGGTGGTCATGGGGGATCCCGCCTCTTTCACGTGTTGCGCATACCAAGAAGGCCATTGCCGGTGGGGCGTGTTTCGCATCCCATGCGGCAATGGCCTCCTTGTCAGATCTGCTGTCGTCCGCCACCCATGTGACGGCGTACGCGGACGACTGCTGCCGACCCTATCGGGGTCGGGCGTCGATCGCGGTACGGACTCAGATGCCGACCTTGATGCGCGAGAAGCGCTTCAGGGTGACACCGGCCTCGTCCAGGACCTTCTGGACGGACTTCTTGTTGTCCAGCGCGAAGGGCTGGCCGAGCAGCGTGGCGTCCTTGAAGAAGCCGTTGAGGCGACCCTCGACGATCTTCGGCAGGGCGGCCTCGGGCTTGCCCTCGGCGCGGGTGGTCTCCTCGGCGACGCGGCGCTCGGACTCGACGACCTCGGCCGGCACGTCCTCCTTGGAGAGGTACTTCGGCGCGAAGGCGGCGATGTGCTGGGCGACGCCCTTGGCGATCTCGGCGTTCGGCTTGTCCAGCTCGACCAGGACACCGATCTGCGGGGGCAGGTCGGGCATCGTGCGGTGCATGTACGCCGTCACGTAGCCGTCGGCGAACTGCGCGAAGCGGTCCAGGACGATCTTCTCGCCCAGGTTGGCGTTGGCCTCGTCGACGAACGCCTGGACAGTCTTGCCGGCCTCGATCTCGGAGGCGAGCAGGGCCTCGAGGTCGGCCGGGGAGGTCTTGGCGACGTGCTCGGCGATGGTGTTGGCCACGGCCTGGAACTTGTCACCCTTGGCGACGAAGTCCGTCTCGCACTTCAGCTCGACGATGACACCGGAGGAGTTGTCGTCGGCGATGATCGAGACCACGGCACCGTTCTCGGCGGAACGGCCCTCGCGCTTGGCGACGCCCTTCTGGCCCTTGATGCGGAGCGCCTCGACGGCCTTCTCGACGCTGCCCTCGGCCTCGTCCAGCGCCTTCTTGCAGTCCATCATGCCGGCGCCCGTGAGCTCACGGAGCTTCTTGACGTCGGCGGCGGTGTAGTTCGCCATGAGTCTGTGAATCTTTCTCGAAGTCTGGAAGATCGAAGATCTGCGGATGCGCCCTCCATGGAGCCGGAGGGCGCTGTCTTTCCGCTGACCTACGGGTGAACGGCGGGAGCGGACTTCACCGCGCCTGAGGCGCTGTGAGATGGAGTACCGCTCCCGCCGTCACCTCGGACTGACGGGTCAGGCCTGCTCGGCCTCGGCGGCCTTCTCGCCCTCGGCCGGCTTCTCGGCCTCGGCGGCCGGAGCAGCCTCAGCCTCGGCAGCCGGAGCAGCCTCGGCAGCCGGAGCGGCGTCGGCGGCCGGAGCGGCCTCAGCCTCGGCGGCCGGAGCGGCCTCGGCGGCGGGGGCAGCCTCGTCGGCCTTCTTCTCGCCCTCGAGCAGGTCGCGCTCCCACGCGGCCAGCGGCTCGCCCGCGGCCTTGTCGCCCTTGTCGCCGGTGGCGACGCCGGAGCGGGCGATGAGGCCCTCGGCGACGGCGTCGGCGATGACGCGGGTGAGCAGGGTGACGGAGCGGATCGCGTCGTCGTTGCCCGGGATCTTGTAGTCGACCTCGTCGGGGTCGCAGTTGGTGTCGAGGATCGCGACGACCGGAATGTTCAGCTTCCGGGCCTCACCAACGGCGATGTGCTCCTTCTTGGTGTCCACGATCCAGACGGCGCTGGGCACCTTCTGCATCTCGCGGATACCACCGAGGGTCTTCTCCAGCTTGGCCTTCTCGCGCGAGAGCACGAGAAGCTCCTTCTTGGTCAGACCGGACGCGGCGACGTCCTCGAAGTCGATCTGCTCGAGCTCCTTGAGGCGCTGCAGACGCTTGTAGACGGTCGAGAAGTTGGTGAGCATGCCGCCCAGCCAGCGCTGGTTGACGAAGGGCATGCCGACGCGGGTGGCCTGCTCGGCGATGGCCTCCTGCGCCTGCTTCTTCGTGCCGACGAACATGACCGTGCCGCCGTGGGCGACGGTCTCCTTGACGAACTCGAAGGCGCGGTCGATGTACGACAGCGACTGGAGCAGGTCGATGATGTAGATGCCGTTGCGCTCCGTGAAGATGAAGCGCTTCATCTTCGGGTTCCAACGACGGGTCTGGTGACCGAAGTGGACGCCGCTCTCCAGCAGCTCCCGCATCGTGACGACGGCCATGGCCGTATCTCCTTGAATTTCTCGGTTGTGCCGCGGATGCCGGACGGCTTCCGCGCCTGACGCCCACTGCGCGCCGTTCCACGAGGGACCGAGGGGCGCTGATACAACCCGTTTCCGGGGTGCGTATCGGGGCGTGCGAAGTCGACCCGGTGACCCGGGTCGCCACCAGAAGTGTACGGGACCCGCGGGGTGCCGGGTGACGCCGTTGTCCACAACCGGGCAGCGGTCCACAGCCACGCACGGTGATCGCGGTGGTGCGGGACGCTCTGCGCATGCGAGCGAAGCGATGTGTGCGTGTGTGTACGCGGCTGATCCTGCTGCTGGTCCTGACGGCGGCCGTCCTGCTGTCCCCGCCGCCGCGGCTGTTCGCGGCGCCGCCCGGCCCGGACACCGGCGTGCCCGCGGTGGGACGCGCCTGGCCCGTCGGATCACGCCCTCAGGTCCTCCGCGGCTGGGAACCCCCGGCGACGGCGTACGGCCCGGGCCACCGGGGCGTGGACCTGGCGGCAGCGCCGGGAACGCCGGTACGGGCGGTGGCCGGGGGCCGGGTGTCCTTCGCGGGCCGGGTGGCCGGCAAGGGGGTCGTCGCGGTGGAAATCACGGGAACCGGTGATCCACCCTTGCGCACGACACTCGAACCGGTGACGGCGACGGTGCGGGAGGGCGAGGAGGTGGAACCCGGCGAGGTGATCGGCACGGTGGACGCGGCGGGCTCGCACTGCACGGCTCCGTGTGTGCACTGGGGCCTGCGCAGGGGCGACACGTACCTGAACCCTCTGTCGCTGCTGCCCCCGTGGCTGCTGTACAGGGGCCCGTCGAGGCTGCTGCCGGTCTATTGAGAGGCACCCCGCTCCGCCGCCGGGACGCGCACCCGCCCACCGGGCCCGGCACCGACGCCCCTCAGCCCAGCACACCCCGCAGGGCCATGGACACCGCCGCCTCCGCGATGCTGTCCGGCTCCTCCGCGGCTCCGAGCTCGATCCTCCGAACGGCCGCGTCCACCACCCCCTGCAACAGCATCGCCGCCAGCCGAGGCTGCGCATGTCCCATCTCGGCCAGCGCCTCGACGATCATCGCGACCAGCCCGCCGTGCGCCGCCCGGATCTTCTCCCGGGCCCCCGCGTCGAGCTCACTCGCGGAGATCGCGACCACGGCCCGATGCCGCCGGTCCCCGACCAGCTCGAGCTGCTGGCGCACATACGCCTCGACCTTGGCCTCGGACGTCTCCGCCCGCTCCATCGCCACCGACACTTCCGCCGCCCAGACCGGGAAGTCGACCTCGCACAGCTCCTCGACCACGGCCGCCCGTGACCGGAAGTACTCGTAGACGGACGATCGCGCGAGACCCGTCCGCTCGGCGAGGGCCGGGAAGGTCAGCGCCTCCGTACCGCCCTCGGACAACAAGGAACGAGCCGCGTCCAGCAGGGCGGCTCGCTGCATCGACCGGTGCTCGGCCACGGAGGCCGCTCGAATCCTTGGCACGTCAACACTCTACGGACGCGTCACGCCCGACGGGAGTGGCTCACGCCGACTCATCGGCATCAGTCCAGGTCAGCGGCCGAAGCTCGCCAGTTTCGCTCTGAGCTGCAGCACGGACTTGGTGTGGATCTGACTGACCCGGCTCTCGGTCACGCCCAGCACGTTCCCGATCTCGGCCAGGGTGAGCCCCTCGTAGTAGTACAGCGTGACCACGGTCTTCTCCCGCTCGGGCAGCGTGTTGATCGCCCGTGCCAGGAACCTCCGCAGCTCCCGGTCCTCGGCGACCTCCACGGGGTTGTCGGCGGCGGTGTCCTCCAGCGTGTCCATCACGCTCAGCCCGTCGCCGCCCTCGCCCCCGCCGTGCAGCAGCTCCTCCAGGGCCACCACGTTGGCCAGCGACAACTGGCTGAACACCGCGTGGAGTTCCTCCACCGCGATGCCCAGCTCGCCGGCCACCTCGCCCTCCGTCGGCGTCCGCCGCAGCCGCGCCTCCAGCGTGGCGTACGCCCGCTCCACGTTGCGCGCCTTCTGCCGCACCGAGCGGGGGATCCAGTCGAGCGCCCGCAGCTCGTCGATCATCGCGCCCCGGATGCGGGTGATCGCGTACGTCTCGAACTTGATCTCCCGGTCGATGTCGAACTTCTCGATCGCGTCGATCAGCCCGAACACCCCGGACGAGACGAAGTCGGCCTGCTCCACGTTGGACGGCAGACCCACGCTCACCCGTCCCGCGACGTACTTCACGAGCGGCGAGTAATGCAGGATCAGCTGCTCCCGCAGCCGCTCGTCCCCCGTCGCCTTGTACGACCGCCACAGCTCGTCGAGCGTCGAGGGAGCGGGCGGCCGTACGCTGCCACCGTCACGGGCGGCTGGGGGGATCGCCGCCCGGTCGGACCCGGAGGTGTGCTGGGGCATTCGTCGCCTTGTGCCGTTCTGCTGCGCAGTGGTGCTGCTGGGGTGAGCTGTCTGACTGATGTCGAGTGGTCTGTCCGTGTCGGAATCCTCGTGAGCGTAGCGTGACTGCGGTGTCGCGGTGTGCGAAGGGCTGAGGCCAAGGGAGACGCGAATGCGTTCCGGAGGCGCCCCGGCGGAGCGCCGCGGTCGCTCAGTGTGATCACCGGAGGAGCCCAACTGGGCGCATTTCCAAGGGGTGTCGAGGTTCCCCCGGACGGCCGAACACGCGCGGTCAGCATGGTCCGGGACCACCGCGGACCGACATCACCGCCTGGCGTGTCAACTTCCAGCCATCGCCGTGTCGTTCGACGTAACCGAGTGCCCGGAGTTCGTACAGTCTCGCGATCGCGTCCTCCTGCGCGGTCTGTGCACGGCGCGCGATCTCGTCCGGCGGGGCGGCCCCGCCGGCGGGCAGGGCGGCGAGCACCTGCCGGGCGGCGGGTTCCAGCAGATCCCGGGGCAGGACGGGGCCGCGCCGGTCGGGGGCCAGTTGCCCGATGTCGCCGACCAGTTCGACGACATCCGCGGCGTCGGTGACCAGGACCGCCTCGCCACGCAGCAGTTCGTGCACTCCGGCGGAGAGTCCGCTGGTGGCCGGGCCCGGTACTCCCATCGTGTGACGGCCGAGGCGCTGTGCCGCCCGCGCCGTGACCAGGGAGCCGCTGCGGTGCGCGGCTTCGACGACCACGGTGCCTCGGGTGAGTGCCGCGATGACGCGGTTGCGCAGGATGAACCGGCTGGGCGTCGGGTGATCGCCGGGCGGCAACTCGCCTACGACCAGGCCCTGTTCGGCGATTCTGCCGATCAGCTGGGTGTGTCCGCGCGGGTAGGGGCGGTCGACGCCGCAGGCGAGGACGGCGACGGTGGCGCCGCCCGCGCCGAGGGCGCCGCGGTGGGCGGCGCCGTCGACTCCGTAGGCGCCGCCGGACACCACCACCCAGCCCTGCTCGGCGAGGCCGGCGGCGAGGGTGGCCGCCATGTGCGCCCCGTACTCGGTACAGGCCCGGGCGCCGACGACGGCCACGGACTTCAGCGCCCACATCCGCAGACCGGCCCGCCCCCGCACCCACAGCCCGAGGGGCCTGGCATCCCCGAGATCGTCGAGCTGTCCGGGCCACTCCGGGTGCCCGGGGCACACGAACCGCACCCCGGCCTCCCGGGCGACGGCGAGGTCCTCGCGGGGCCGCGCCGTCTCGGCCCTGGCCAGCAGCCCCGTCCACCGCTTGCCGCTGACCCCGGGCAGGGACTGTCCGCCCTCCGTCAGCCGCCGCACCACTTCCCCGGCCCCGAACTCCCGCACCCACCGCCCACCGACCTCGTCCCCGGGCTCGAGGACCCGGGTGAGGAACACCCGGGCGAGCAGCGCCTCGTCCGGTTCGTCGACGAGGCTCACGTCAGCGCTCCGAGGGCCATCGGGACGCCCCGGGGCACACCGGTGCGCAGCTGGAGCGCGAGGGCGACGTCCGTGGCATCGGGCCGGTCGTGGCCGACGAGGTCGGCGACGGTCCAGGCCACCCGCAGGACTCGGTCCAGTCCGCGGGCGGTCAGGACACCCCGCTCCAGGTTCCGCTCGGCCTCGTCCATCGCGCCGGGCACCGCGTACCAGCGGCTGCGCAGCTCGCGGCCGGGTACCTCGCTGTTGGTGCGCCAGGGAGAGCCGGCGAGGCGCTCCGAAGCCCGTTCCCGGGCCGCCCGGACCCGGTCGGCGACCGTCGCAGTGGACTCGCCCCTTGCGCCGATGGCGGTCAGCTCGGAGCGGGTGACGCGGTCCACCTCGACGCGCAGGTCGACCCGGTCGAGCAGCGGTCCGGAGAGCCTCGCCTGGTAGCGGCGGATCGCCGAGGGCGGGCATTCGCACAGGTCGTCCCGCTGCGAGAACCGGCCGCACGGACAGGGGTTGGCCGCGAGCACCATGAGGAACTTCGCCGGGAAGCGCACGACTCCCGCACTGCGCGCGATCACGACATGCCCCGCCTCCAGCGGCTGACGCAGCGCGTCCAGGGCCTGGCTGTTGAACTCGGGCGTCTCGTCCAGGAAGAGCACACCCCGGTGGGACAGTGAGACCGCGCCGGGCCGCGCGATGCCCGGGCCGCCGCCGACGAGTGCCTGCATCGTGGCCGAGTGGTGCGGGGCGCAGTAGGGGGCGACGTCGATCAAGGGCTTGCCCGGGGGCAGCAGGCCCGCCACCGAATGGACCGCGGTGACCTCCAGCGACTCCTGCCGGCCGAGCAGGGGCAGGATGGCCGGCAGCCGCTCCGCGAGCATCGTCTTGCCCGCGCCGGGAGGCCCTTCGAGGAAGAGGTGGTGTCCACCCGCCGCGGCCACCTCCACCGCCGTGCGCGCCGAGGTCTGGCCGACGACGTCCGCGAGGTCGTGGGCGTGGTCGTGCTGGGCCGCTCCGAGGCTGTGCATGCCCGTGGCCGCGCCCGTACCGGGCACGCGCAGGCCGGCGAGGAGCGGGTCCGGGCGGCCCTGTTCGTCCGGCTCCTCCTCGGGCACGGGTTCGTCGGCCAGGATGGCGATCAGCTGCCGCAGGCTCCTGACGCCCAGCACCGACACCCCGGGCACCAGGGAGGCCTCGGCGGCGGCGCACTCCGGCACCACCACCTGCTCATACCCCGCGTCCGCCGCCGCCAGCACCGCGGGCAGCACCCCGCGGACCGGCCGCACCCGGCCGTCGAGGCCCAGTTCCCCGATCATCACGATGTCGGCGAGAACCCGGGGGTCGATGCGCTCCGCCGCGCCGAGGACGGCTGCCGCTACGGCGAGGTCGAAGCCGCTGCCGGACTTCGGTACGGAGGCCGGGCTCAGGCCCACCGTGAGTTTCTTCTGCGGCCAGGCCGCGCCCGAGTTGACGACCGCGGCGCGCACCCGGTCCCGGCTCTCCGTCAGGCTCTTGTCGGGCAGTCCCACCAGCGTGAACGCCGCGACACCCGGTTCGAGATCGGCCTGGACCTCGACGACCACACCTTCGACGCCGACCAGTGCCACCGAACACGTACGGGCGAATCCCATCAGGCCACCCCCCGCACATGCTCGACCACGGCCGCGCCGCGGTTCGGCAGGAGCACGCCGACCACGTCGATGCGGACCCCGCCGGGTGGCGCGCCCCCGTGGGACTGGATCCACCGCTCGGCGAGATCCCGCAGCCGCTCCGCCTTCTGCGGGGTCACGGCCGCCATCGGATGCTCGAAGGGACCCTCCCTGCGGGTCTTCACCTCGCAGACGACCAGGACGTCGCCGTCCCTGGCCACGATGTCGATCTCACCCGTCCGGCCGGAGCGCCAGTTGCGCTCCACCACCGTCAGACCGGCCTCGGCCAGCCGCCGCGCGGCCAGGCTCTCGCCGTACTTGCCCATGGCGCTGCGGGCCCGATGTGCGTTCATGTCGGCACCACCTCCGGCGCCAACGATCACGCAGCTGCCCCCAAGAAGTGGATCTTGGTGGACAGCTCAGCGAGTGTGGAAAACTCCCTCACCCGCCTGGGTGAACGTCACTGAACGTCACCCGCTCGGCAGCTCGAGATCGCTCTTGTTCAGCTCCTCGATGTTCACATCCTTGAACGTGAGCACCCGAACCTGCTTCACGAACCGCGCCGGCCGGTACATGTCCCACACCCAGGCATCCGCCATGGACACCTCGAAGAACACCTCGCCCTGGACCGAGTGCACCTGCATCTCGTAGTCGTTGGTCAGGTAGAAGCGCCGCTCGGTCTCGATCACGTATTTGAACAGACCGACGACATCGCGGTACTCCCGGTAGAGCTTCAGCTCCATCTCGGTCTCGTACTTCTCGAGGTCCTCGGCGCTCATGGCATGTTCCCCTTCAGCCGTGCGATCCCACCATTGTGCGCCAGTCCTGTGAGCCCCTAGACGATTTCCGGGTCAAGGATCACGGGCCTGGCCGGGGGACCTTCGTCGAGCAGCGTACGCAGCAGCCCGGCGAGTCTGGTCGGATACACCGTCTCATGTGCCCGGGTCAGTTCCGGACACGTCCACCAGCGCGCTCCGGCGACACTGCGCCGCTCCAGCTCGGTCAGCCCGGCGGCGGCGATCTCCGTACGGTCCGTACGAGCCAGGTAGTACCACTCGTCCTGGTCCCAGCGGCGGCCCGCGAACGGGAACGAGCACTTCCGCCGCCACAGCACCGGGCCGAGCTCGACCTCGGTGATGCCCGTCTCCTCGATGAGTTCCCGCAGTGCGGCCTGTTCACGGGTCTCGTCGCCCTCCACTCCGCCGCCGGGAGTGAACCACCAGTCGTCGGCCGGATCGTCCGGCTCGTGCCCGTGCAGCAGCAGGATGCGGTCCTGCGGGTCGAGCAGCACGACCCGGGCGACCTTGCGCAGCCCGCCCTCGGAGGAGTCCTGGCCCGCCCCCACGGCTTCAGCGGACACCCGCGGACTCCGCACGCGTCCGCCGGGCACGGGCCGCGCCCGCACGCTTGGCGATCGGGCCGTAGGCGCCCCCGGCCAGGACGAGCACGGCGCCGGCGATCACCGCGGCGGTGATCGTCCGCAGCGGTCCGGGCGAGGAGAGACCGCCGAGCGCCTCGAAGCCGGTCGGGCGCTCCAGCATGCCGTTCATCGGGTACACGACGGAGTCGACGCGGGCGTCGACGGCGGAGCGCGACACGGTGCCACTGGCCGCGTCGGTCAGATGGGCGGTGGAGTCCACGGAACTGCCGCGCTCGTCACCGAGCAGGAACAGCCGCCCCTTGGGAACGGTCACGGTCGGAAAGTTGCTGATCTCGGCCGGCGTGCCCTTGGGCAGGTAGGGCTCGTCGATCTCCTTGCCGTTGACCTTGAGCTTGCCGTCCTGGCAGCAGGAGACCGTGTCGCCCCCGATGGCGACCACACGCTTGACCATCGGCGCGTTGGCCCAGGTCGTGTCCTTGAAGACCACGACATCGCCGCGCCGCACCTCATCGCCGTCGACGCGCTGCGCGAGGATCCGGTCGCCCGCGTCGATCGTCGGTGTCATCGAACTGGTGGGCACGGTGTACGGCCGGTAGACCACCGCTCCCCAGGCGAACCCTCCGAGGAAAAGCACGAGGCCCAGCGCGACGGCCAGCCCGGACAACCGCTGTCCGGTCCGGCTGCCCACCGGGCCCGTACCTGTGCCACCGCTGCGCGGGGCCGTGTGCGTCATGCTCTCGCCACCCATGGGTCCGCACCCTACCCGGGGGTACCAGCAGGGGTCAGCCCGCCGTCGGAATCACCGCTTCCGGCGCCACCACAGCACCACGGGCACCGCACCGGCGAGCGCCAGGCCCTGCGGCGCCACCGCCCAGCCCGCCGCGGCCGACTGGGCGTTCAGGCCGGACTGGTCGAAGGTGTCCGGCACCGGCAGGTTGTCCCAGCGGTTGATCGGCCAGGCGATGACGACGGCCCGTCCGACGACCTCCTTCACCGGGACCATGCCCTTGTGCCGGTCCGCCTGGTTGTAGCGGGAGTCCCGGGAGTTCTGCCGGTGGTCGCCCATGACCCAGATGTAGCCCTCGGGGACCTTCACCTTGAACTGGCCGCCCTGGTCGTCGACGCTGCACGGCGTGTTGCCCGGGTAGACGTACGACCGATCGTCCAGCGCCTTGCCGTTGACCGTCAGCGGACCCGTGCCCTTGCACTCGATCGTGTCGCCGCCGACGCCGATGACGCGCTTGATGAGGTCCTTCTCCTCCGCGGACGGCATGAGGCCGATCCAGCTGAGGAACGTCTGCAGCGCGTTCGGGTCCGTGGTCGGCTCGCCCGCCAGCCAGTTGTCGGGGTCGTGGAAGACGACGACCTCGCCGCGCTCGGGCTCGGAGCCGAACCAGGGGGTGAGCTTGTCGACCAGGACGCGGTCACCCTGCTGGAGCGTGTTCTGCATCGAGTCGGAGGGGATGGAGAACGCCTGCACCAAGAAGGTCTTGATCAGCAGCGCCAGCACCAGCGCGATGCCGATCAGGATGGGCAGCTCCTTCCAGAAGGAGCGTGCCTTCTTCGGCGTCCGGTCCGTACCGCCCGGCCCCTGACCATCGGCTGTGCTGTGAATGCCTGTCACCCTGTCGTCCTCGGCTGCCCCGGAGTCATTCCCGGAGGTCACGGCGCTGTCCGCGGCCGGGACGGCGGATTCCGCGGGGCGCCCGCGATGCTCCTCGCCGTCGTGTCCGGACCGTGCGCCGACCGCCACATCCCCCACGCCAACTCCTCACTCTGTGCCGCCGCCTGCCCCATACACGGCGCAGGCCCACCACTCCCATAACGAGCGGGAGTTCCGCAGGGGTCGGGAGCTGGATCGTTCCGTTCGAATCGTCGGAGGCAACCCTATGCGACAGCGGGGCGGCAGCGGTCGACCCGGTGGCCGAGTCGGACACGGAGGCGTACGTGGTCGGTTCCTCCAGCATGTTCCAGTGGCCGAAGGGCCAGGCGATGACCATGGCGCGGCCCACGAGCTCGTCCTCGGAGACCGTGCCTCCGTAGTCGGTGTCCTGGTGGGCGCGGGAGTCCGCGGAGTTGTTCCGGTGGTCGCCCATCACCCAGTACCGCCCCTGGGGGACCGTGATCTCGAACGGCGTGTCGGACGGGGCGTTGCCGGGGTACAGGTAGTCCTCGTTCAGCGGGATGCCGTTGACGGTCACGCGCCCTTGGGTGTCGCAGCACTTGACCTTGTCGCCGCCGATGCCGACGACCCGCTTGATGAGGTCCTTCTCGTCCTCGGACGGCAGCAGGCCGATGAAGGTGAGCCCCTCCTTGACCTGCTTGATGACGACGGGGTCTTCCTTCGGGGTGGCGGTCTGGTCGTCCTGGAGCCAGCCGCCGGGGTCCTTGAAGACGACGACGTCCCCGCGCTGCGGCTCGGAGCCGAACCACGGGGTGAGCTTGTCGACCAGGACGCGGTCGCCGATCTGGATCGTCTGCTCCATGGAGCCCGACGGGATGACGAAGGCCTGGACGAGGAAGGTCTTCAGCACGAGGGCTATGAGGACGGCTACGCCGACGAGGAGTGGTATCTCCTTGACGGCACCGCGCCTGCGGCGCCGCTTGACCTTGCGCTGGAGCTTGCGCCGCTCGGCGCGGGTACGTCCGCCGGACGGGCTGGCGGCGCGCCGGGCGCCGGTGGGCAGCAGATTTTCCGCGGCGGTCGTGGCGACGCCGCGCGGCTTGCCGCGGTTACCCATGGGCGCCCGCCCTTCCGGCGTCGGGAGCGGGCACGCGCGCGTAGGCGTCCGGGCGCTGCAACCGGGTGGCGTGGCCGAAGGGCCAGACGATCCAGTCGGCGCGGCCGATCACGTCGCCGACCGGGATCATGCCGCCGCCCGGGGAGCCGAGGTGGTCGCGGGAGTCGCTGGAGTCGCCGCGGTGGTCGCCGAGCACGAAGAGGGTGCCGTCGGGCACCACGACGTCGAAGGGAACCGTGGAGGGACTGTCCCCGGGGTACAGGAAGCCCGACTCGTCGACCGGCCGGCCGTTCACCTGGATCCTCCCCTTCTTGTCGCAGCAGACCACGCGGTCCGCCCCCACACCGACAACGCGCTTGATGTAGTCCGCGTGCCCGAAGTACCCCGTCCCGTCGAACACGACGATGTCTCCCCGCTGCGGCTGGGCATCGAAACGGTACGCCAACTTATTTACGAGAACCCGGTCCCCGATCCTCAATCCCGGCTCCATGGATCCGCTGGGGATCTGGAACGGCCGCAGCACGAACGTGCTGAGCAACAGCAGGAAAAGCAGGCAGGTCAGCAGGGTCAGAGTGATCCGGCCGCCCGGTACCCATGCGCTGACACGCGACACCAACGCGAAACGCGACCGTTCCTCCGGCCCTCCTGGGTCCGAGGTCTCCTCGGATTCGGAAGGGCGGGAGGAGCGGTCGCGCTCCGTCGGCTGTGCTTCGGTGTCCATCGGAGCCAGATGCTATCCGGCCCCGGCGCGAACCCCGGAGAGCGCTCAGTTCTCGCGCTTCTCCTTGATCTTCGCGGCCTTGCCGCGCAGCTCGCGCAGGTAGTACAGCTTGGCGCGGCGGACGTCACCCTTGGTGACGAGCTCGATCTTCTCGACGATCGGGGTGTGCACCGGGAAGGTCCGCTCGACGCCGACGGAGAAGGAGACCTTGCGGACGGTGAAGGTCTCGCGCACGCCGGAGCCCTGGCGGCGGATCACAACGCCCTTGAACTGCTGCACACGGGAGCGGTTGCCCTCGATGACGCGGACGTGGACGTTGACGGTGTCGCCCGGGCGGAAGGCGGGGACATCGGTGCGCAGCGACGCGGAGTCGACGGTGTCGAGCAGGTGAGACATTTCGTCTGCTTTCCTCGCTGATGCCACAGGTCATCAACGGAATCTAGGTGTTTCGGATCAGGGCTGTACGCGTCGGAACGGGCGTCATCTCCCCCTGTGGCAGGGGCGCACGCCGGACGGACGCACAACAGCGACCTATTGTTCCATGCCCTCGGTCCTGCACCAAAATCGGCCGTAGGGCTGCCCCGCGGGGTCGGGGGCCCAGCCCAGGATGGACAGCATCTCGCGGTCCTTCTTGTCGAAGGCCTTGGGATCACAGCGCTCGATGAGGTCGGGCCGGTGGGCGGTCGTACGCTTCAGGGCCTCGTCCCGGCGCCAGCGCGCGATCTTCCCGTGGTGGCCGCTGAGCAGCACGTCGGGGATGTCCCGGCCGCGCCACTCGGGCGGCTTGGTGTAGACGGGCCCTTCCAGCAGGCTCGCCATGGCGCCGGGCGCGAAGGAGTCGTCCCGGTGGGACTCGGCGTTGCCCAGGACGCCCGGCAGCAGCCGCGCCACGGCCTCCGTGACGACGAGGACGGCCGCCTCGCCGCCGGCCAGGACGTAGTCGCCGATGGACACCTCGTACACCGGCATCCGTGTCGCGTACTCGTCGACGACCCGCCGGTCGATGCCCTCGTAGCGGGCCGGCGTGAAGATCAGCCAGGGGCGCTCGGAGAGCTGGACGGCGAGTTCCTGGGTGAAGGCGCGCCCGCTGGGCGTGGGCACGATGAGGGCGGGCTCGTGGGAGCCGGTCTCGTAGCCGTCGGCCAGGACCGAGTCGAGCGCGTCCCCCCAGGGGTCGGTCTTCATGACCATGCCGGGGCCGCCGCCGTAGGGCGTGTCGTCGACGGTGTTGTGGCGGTCGTAGGTCCAGGAACGCAGGTCGTGCACCTGGACGTCGAGCTGTCCACGCGCGCGTGCCTTGCCGACGAGGGAGACGTTCAGCGGTTCCAGGTACTCGGGGAAGATCGTGACGACGTCGAGGCGCATTACGACTCGTCCCGGCTGGACGCGATCTCGGCACGGTCGTCGATCAGGCCCGGCGGCGGGGTGATGACGGCCTTCTGCTCCTCGAGGTCGATCTCGGCGACGATCTCCTCGACGAAGGGGACCATCACCTCGCTGCCGTCGGGGCGCTCCACGATGAACAGGTCCTGGGAGGGCAGGTGCGAGATCTCCGTGATCCGGCCGACCTCCGTGCCGTCCGCGGTGACCACGTCGAGGTCGATCAGCTGGTGGTCGTAGTACTCGTCCTCGGCCTCGGGCAGTTCCTCCGGGTCGATCTCGGCGATCAGGAGGGTGTTGCGCAGGGCTTCGGCGCCGGTGCGGTCGCGGACGCCCTCGAAGCGCAGCAGGAGACGGCCGCTGTGGACGCGGCCCGTCTCGATGGTGAGCGGTCCCGTGGTGGCGGGATCGGTGGCGAGTACGGCGCCGGGCGCGAGCCTGAGCTCCGGCTCGTCGGTACGGACCTCGACGGTGACCTCGCCCTTGATGCCATGGGCACGGCCGATCCGTGCGACTACCAGCTGCACGTGTCCAACTCTCCTGTTCCTACGACTGCGGGCCGGGGACGGCCCAGTGGCCCTCCCCGGCCCGAGCCGGTGCTGCTGCGAAAGCGTCAGCGGACGTGGTCCACGTCGACGAGGTCGACGCGGACACCGCGACCGCCGATGGCGCCCACGACGGTACGCAGGGCGCGTGCGGTGCGGCCGTTGCGGCCGATCACCTTACCGAGGTCGTCCGGGTGCACCCGGACCTCGAGCACTTGCCCGCGGCGCAGGTTGCGCGAGGCGACCTGCACATCGTCAGGGTTGTCGACGATGCCCTTCACGAGGTGCTCGAGAGCCTCCTCGAGCATGCTCAGGCCTCGGTCGACGCGGACTCGGCGGCCGCCTCGTCCTTCTTCTCAGCCTTCTTCTTCTGGGTGATGGCCTCACCCTTGCCCTCGTCGTCGCCACCGAGGGCTTCGAACGACGGGCGGGCCGACTTCTCGGCGGCCTGCAGCAGCGGAGCCGGGGCGGGCTCGCCCTTGTACTTCTGCCAGTCGCCGGTCTTCTTGAGGATGGCGAGCACGGGCTCGGTCGGCTGCGCGCCGACACCCAGCCAGTACGCCACACGCTCGGCGTCGACCTCGATCACCGACGGGTTGTACGTCGGGTGGTACTTGCCGATCTCCTCGATCGCACGGCCGTCACGGCGGGTGCGGGAGTCGGCGACGACGATGCGGTAGTGAGGCGAACGGATCTTGCCCAGACGCTTCAGCTTGATCTTGACTGCCACGGGAGTGGATTCTCCTGGATTTGACGTGGGTGGGCACGGCGAGACGGCCGCGTGGGGTTGCGGTACCCGAGTGCCCGATGGACGCGTCAGCCGGAGGAGAGAGGGGTCCTGTTCGACTGTCGAGTACAGCTAGCCATTGTGCCACACCCTGCCGGGCGGCTTTGCCGGGGTGCGTCGCTCCACGGGCATGCCGGGCCGGCACCCGGCGTGGAGGTGAGGTACGTCGGGTGCACACCCCGGCAGCGCGTCTCGACCGGCAGCCACGAGATGCCGGTTGCCGACGTCAGCCCGCCACCGCTCCCGCTCCCACGACGTCCGGGATACGGAACGGCTTGCCGCAGCCGCCGCAGACGATCGGCGCCTGGGCGAGTACGGACGGCACCACGCGTACGTTGCGGCCGCAGTCGCAGACCGCCTTGACGCGTACGCCGCCGCCGGAGGAGCCGTGGCGTGCGGCCGGGCCCCGGAAGGTGCGGGAGGTGTCGGAGGAGGTCGCGGCCGTGTGGGCCTTCAGGGCGCGCTGGAGGCGCTCCATCGTCGGGCGGTAGCGGCGCTTCGCCTCGGGGGTGAGCGTGACCAGGGAGAAACCGCTGCTGGGATGCGGTTCCTCGGGGTGATCCAGGCCCAGCTCCTCGGCGATCGCGAGGAATCTGCGGTTGTGGTAGCGACCGGCACGGGAGGTGTCGCGGACGCCGCGCGAGGCGGCGATGCCATGGACTGCCTCATGGAGCAGTCGCTCGAAGGAGAGCTCGTGACCGCACGCGGACGACGACTCCCCGATCAGGGACTCTGGCGCGGCAAGGTCGGGCAGCTCGGGGTGGTACCGCTGAATATCGGCCCACGCCTGTGCCAGCTCTGCGGCGAGAACAGGTGGTGTCTGTGTCGTGCTCACGTAATGACAACGAGCCGGGGTGCCACAGTGTTCCGATTCCGGGCCATCCCAAATAATTTGCACGTACCCGTCAGTTGCCTCTGATGCGTCCCGAGGAGGGCGCGTGCGCTGATCTGTGGAGAAGCCTCGCAGCTCACCACAAGGTGGTGCGTAGTTCCGCGTACGCCCCGGCGCGTAGCGGATGTCCGCGCGCCGGGGAACCAGGGGTCCGCTCGTACGCAAGAGGTGTTTCGGCCGCCTTGCGTCCCGCTCAGTAAGCGCGTGCCACGACGGCGACCTTACCGGGTGCGTCGTCGGCGTCCGGCACCGACCCGTCCTCGGCGACCAGACACCGTACGGTCGCCGCGTGATCGGCGAGCTTGGACTCGCCCACCTCGAACGTGGGGACCTCGGCCGTACGGGACTCGCGGCGCACGCGGGACTGCTTCAGCAGCAGGGCCTGGTCCTCCTCCAGGACCTTGGGCAGCAGCGACACCAGGGAGTCCAGGGACACCGGCTGGGCCTTGCCGTCGCCCCTCGTGCCTTCGAGCGTGAGGGTGTTGACGGCGCCGGCGAACCGCTCCTTGACGACGGGCGCCTTGGCCATGGCGAGATGGCATGAGCCCACGTTGCCGGAATGTGAAATCTCGCCATAGGCACATGACAACTCATATGCCGGGGCGCATTCCACTGGACGACAGGTCGAGGGGGGAGTTTCCTGGCATACGGGGGTAGTGCGAGCGCACTGTCACGGGGGCCATGGAATCGGGCAAGAGGCAACTCTCGGCGGATTGGGGCGCTTACTTATGACACCTACGCTCGTGCGGCAGCACCTGCCTCACGCGGGGGCCGTACCCCGCGTGGACCTGCGTGCACGCGCGCGTGACTGGTCCGAGATCCAGGAGCGGATGCTCGTACCGCTCTACGAGGCCGTCCACGAGCGACTGGACGTGGGTCCCGCCACGCGGCTGCTCGGCCTCGGCTGCGGTTCCGGGCTCGCCCTGCTGATGGCCGCCGCCCGGGGAGCGGCGGTCACCGGTGTCGACTCCTCCCCCGAGAGAATGACGTTCGCGCGGGAGCGGCTGCGGCCCGAGACGTGGGGCACGCGCGCGCGTGCGGAGGCCCGGCTGGTCGAGGGCTCGCCCCGGGACGCGGAGGTGCCGGGTGCTCCGGCGTACACCCTGGTGACGGCTTTCGAGCCGATCGGGTGCCTCGCGGGCGACTCGGAGGGGATGAGCGGGCTGCTCGCGGAGGCGACGCCGCTCGCCGGGCGCGGTGCGGCCGTGGTGCTGGCCGGATGGGGTCCGCCGGAGCGGTGCGCCACGACGTCCGTGCTGCGGGTGGCCACGAAGCTGGCGGAGCCGCTGCGCAACACGGGCAGCTGGCGCCCCGCCCTCCGTGACGACCTGGAGGACGTCGCCCAGCGGGCCGGGCTCAAACCGGACGGTTCCGGGCGGGTGGCGTGCCCCTTCGGCTACGCCGACGTGGACAGCGCGGTGCGCGGGCTCAAGTCGACAGGGCTGTTCGACGCGGCGATGACCGCGACCGACCAGGCGCAGGTCGACAAGGAGCTGACCGAGGCACTGCATCCGCACCAGCGGCAGGACGGGACCGTGTGGATGCCCAATGTGTTCCGCTACTTGATCGCCCGGGTTCCGTAAAGATCAAGCCTTGTCCGGTGCAGGTGTGAATGGTGTGAAGAAAGCACGGTGCGGTGCTTCTGGCGCCTTGAAGTGGATCATGACCGCCTAATCTGATCCACCGCTCGGGGGATCTACACATCTGCATACAGGAGCTGCTTTGCCGCACCACACGACCGCGCTGCGTCTCGTCGCGCCCGTCGCCGTCCTCGCCCTGTCGCTCACCGCCTGCGGAGGCGGCGACGACAGCGCCGACGCGAAGAGCCCGGCCACCGAGAAGGCCAAGGTCTTCCCCTCGCCGGAGCCGACGTCCGGCGGCGAGATGGGCAGCGGCGAGAGCGCCACGGGCAAGGTCGACGAGGACCCGGGCAAGGTCACCTACGAGATCCTGGCGCAGAAGGTCGACGTGGGCACCGAGGCCGAGGCCGCCAAGGCCGTCTCGGAGCCGGACAAGGTCAAGGGCAAGGTGCTGGCCACCGCGTACCTGAAGTACACGCACAAGAGCGGACCCGCCCTCACCGACGGATCCGACGTGCACGACAGCACCACGGTCTCCGCCGACGGGCAGCGCGGCAGCGTCCTCATCGGCGCGGCCGAGGACGCCGCGGGCTGCGAGGACCCGTACGACGTCGACAGCTGGAAGCAGGGCGAGAGCCACGTCTTCTGCGAGACGTACGTGATCCCGGCGAACGCCAAGAGCGTCGAGGTCAACTGGTCCGAGGAGGACGGCGAGCCGTTCATCTGGAAGTTCCCCAGCGCCTGACCTGCCGACGAACGACCGAGGGCGCCCCCTTCCGGAAAGGAAGAGGGCGCCCTCGGTGTCGTGCGGGGCGGGCCGTCAGCCCATGAACTTCTTGAACTCGTCGGGGAGCTCGAAGTCCTTGCCGCCCTGCTGCGGCAGCCCGAAGGCGCCGCCGCTCTCGGCCGCCGCGGCCCGGCGGGCGGCCTCCTCCTGCTCCTGCTGCTTGCGCTTCATCGGGTTGCCGGAGCGCTGCTTGCCCTTGGCCTGCTTCTGCTTCTTCTTCGTCCGGCCGGGGCCGCCGCCCATGCCCGGCATGCCGGGCATCCCGGGCATGCCACCGCCCTGGGCCATGCGGGACATCATCTTGCGGGCCTCGAAGAACCGCTCGACCAGGTTCTTCACCGCACTGACGTCGACACCGGAACCACGCGCGATACGGGCGCGGCGCGAGCCGTTGATGATCGTCGGCTCCTGGCGCTCGGCCGGGGTCATCGACTTGATGATGGCGGCCGTGCGGTCGACGTCCCGCTCGTCCAGGTTCTGGATCTGGTCCTTCATCTGGCCCATGCCCGGGAGCATGCCGAGCAGCTTGGAGATGGAGCCCATCTTCCTGACCTGCTCCATCTGGGCCAGGAAGTCGTCCAGGGTGAAGTCCTGGCCCTTCTTGGACGCCAGCTTGGAGGCCATCTTCTCGGCCTCTTCCTGGCTGAACGTCTTCTCCGCCTGCTCGATCAGGGTGAGCAGGTCACCCATGTCGAGGATGCGGGAGGCCATCCGGTCAGGGTGGAAGGCGTCGAAGTCGTCGAGCTTCTCGCCGTTCGACGCGAACATGATCGGCTTGCCGGTGATCTGCCGGATCGACAGGGCCGCACCACCACGGGCGTCACCGTCGAGCTTGGAGAGCACCACGCCGTCGAAGCCGACGCCGTCGCGGAAGGCCTCGGCGGTGTTGACCGCGTCCTGGCCGATCATCGCGTCGACGACGAACAGGATCTCGTCGGGGCTGACCGCGTCACGGATGTCCGCGGCCTGCTGCATCATCTCCTGGTCGATACCGAGGCGGCCCGCGGTGTCGACGATGACGATGTCGTGGACCTTGGACTTGGCGTGCTCGATGGAGTCCTTGGCGACCTTGACCGGGTCGCCGACGCCGTTGCCCGGCTCCGGCGCGTAGATGCCGACGCCGGCGCGCTCGGCGACGACGCTGAGCTGGTTCACGGCGTTCGGGCGCTGGAGGTCACAGGCGACCAGCAGCGGCGAGTGGCCCTGCTCCTTCAGCCAGCGGCCGAGCTTGCCCGCGAGGGTGGTCTTACCGGCACCCTGCAGACCCGCCAGCATGATCACGGTGGGCGGCTGCTTGGCGAAGCGCAGGCGCCGGGTCTCGCCGCCGAGGATGGTGACGAGTTCCTCGTTGACGATCTTGAGGACCTGCTGGGCGGGGTTCAGCGCCTTGCTGACCTCGGCACCGAGGGCGCGCTCCTTGACGTTCTTGATGAACGTCCGGACGACCGGCAGCGCCACGTCCGCCTCGAGGAGCGCGATCCGGATGTCCCGGGCCGTGGCGTCGATGTCCGCTTCGCTGAGACGCCCCTTGCCGCGCAGGTTCTTGAAGGTCGCTGAGAGGCGATCGGAAAGAGTATCGAACACGGCGCTCGCGGTCCTCAGGGTTGGTGGCTACAGGGAATCGCCCTCCAGGGTATCCCGGCGTGACAAGTCGACGGGTCGGCCTCACCCACGCAGTGTCTCCTCCAGCTTCCGCGCCACCGAGGCCGCCTCGTCCCCGGGCAGGGGCGCGCCCTCCGGGCCGGTCACGTAGAAGGCGTCCACGGCGTTGGCGCCGAGTGTCGAGACATGCGCGCTGCGCACCCGTACGCCCGCGTCCTCCAGGGCGCGGCCGATGCGGAACAGCAGGCCCGGGGCGTCCTGGGAGCGTACCTCGATGACCGTGGCCAGCCGGGAGGCGGCCGGATGGACCGACACCCGCGCCGCCGGGGCGACCACGCCCCGGCGGCGCGGATAGGCCGCGTCCCGTTCGGCGAGACGGCCGGCGATGTCCAGGGTGCCGTCCAGGGCCCGGACCAGGTCCGCGCGCAGCCGAGCGGCCTGCGGCAGGGAGCCGTACTCGGCGGCGACCCGCCAGTCCAGCAGCAGGACGGAGCCGTCGACGCCGACCGGGAGGGTCAGGGACCGCAGTTCCGCCGTGCGTACGGTCAGCCGGTGCAGGGCGAGGACTCCGGCCACCGCGGGCAGGACGCCCGGCTGGTCGGGGACGGCGATGAGAAGTTCCACACCCAGCGGCTCGGGGTCGCCGGACGGCTCCTGACCGGCGGGCGGCTCGGTCTGTGCCCGCAGGGCGAGGACCGGGCTGCCCGTCGCCGCCGCTTCCAGGGCGAGCCGCTCCTGCTCGGCGGTCGGCGCGCCCTCCTCGGGGTCGTCCGGGGCGTCCCCGGCGAGCACCGCCGAGACCCGCTTGACCAGGTCGGCGACGAGCGAGCCGCGCCAGGAGGACCAGGCGGCCGGTCCGGTGGCCAGGGCGTCTGCCTCGGTGAGCGCGTGCAGAAGTTCCAGGGTGCCCTGGGAGCCGACGGCGTCGGCGACGGAGCGCACGGTGGCCGGGTCCTCCAGGTCACGCCGGGTGGCCGTCTCGACGAGGAGCAGGTGGTGCCGTACGAGGGTGGCGACGACCGTCACGTCGTGGCGGTCGAAGCCGATGCGGGCGGCCACGTCCTTGGCGATGATCTCGCCGGCCACCGAGTGGTCGCCGGGCCAGCCCTTGCCGATGTCGTGCAGCAGGGCCGCGACCAGCAGCAGGTCGGGGCGGCTGACCCGGCGGGTGAACTCGGAGGCCTGGACGGCGGTCTCGATGAGGTGCCGGTCGACGGTCCACAGGTGCACGGCGTTGCGCTGCGGGCGGCAGCGCACCCGCTCCCAGTCGGGCAGCAGCCGGGTGATCAGGCCCTCGGCCTCCAGCGCTTCCCAGACCTCGACGGTGGGACGGCCGGAGCCGAGCAGGGTCACGAGCTGTTCGCGTGCCTCGGCGGGCCAGGGCGTGGGCACCGGGCGCGTGGCGGCGGCCATGCGCCGTACGGCGTGCAGGGAGAGCGGGAGCCCGGCCTGCGCGGCGGCAGCCGCGGCGCGCAGCGGCAGCACCGGGTCGCGCTCGGGGCGCGCGGCACGGGCGAGCACCACCTCGCCGTCCTGCTCCACCACACCTTCGGCCAGCGGAGAGCGCTCCGTCACGGACTTCCCGCCGCCCAGCATGGCGCGCAGCCGGGGCCGCACGGCGCGCGACCGCAGCACGCGCCCCACCTCACGCCAGGTGACATCGCTGGCGTACGAGACGAGCCGTGCCGCCTCGTACACCTGCCGCAGCAGGGTGTCGGCGTCGAGCAGGCCGAGTTCGGCGGCCACCTGGTCCTGCTCCTGGAGGGCGAGCCGGTCGGTGGCGCGCCCGGTGGTCAGGTGCAGGGCGTCCCGTACGTCGAGGAGCCGGCGCCGGGCGTCGGCGAGGCCCTCTCGCGGGGCGTCGGCGAGCCAGGAGGCCGCGACGGCGCGCAGGGCGGTGGCGTCGCGCAGCCCGCCCCGGGCCTCCTTCAGGTCGGGCTCCAGCAGGTACTGCAACTCGCCCTGGCGCTCGGCGCGCTCGGCGCACAGTTCCTGGAGTTCGGGGAGGCGTTTCGGCGCCTGGTTGCGCCAGTCGGCCAGCACGGCCGTGCGCAGTGAGGCGGTGAGGCCGAGGTCGCCGGCGATGTGCCGGGCGTCCAGCAGGCCGAGCTGCACCTTGAGGTCCTCGCCGGCCGTCTTGCGGGCCTCGACCGGTGTGCGCACGGAGTGGTCGAGGTCCAGGCCCAGGTCCCAGACGGGGTACCAGAGCCGGTCGGCGAGGGCGGCGACCGCCTTGGTGTCGCCGCCGTCGTGCAGCAGGAGCAGGTCGAGGTCGCTGCGCGGGGACAGCTCGCCGCGTCCGTAGCCGCCGACGGCGACCAGGGAGGCCCCGCGCAGTCCTTCCGCGCCGGCGGCGAACAGGCCGGTGAGCCAGTCGTCCGTCAGTTCGGCCAGGGCCGCACGGCGCGGCGGCCCGGACCGCGTCTCCTCGGTGAGGAGACGCAGCCGGGCCGCCGCGTAGCCGCTGGGTCCCGAGTCTTCTGCTTCCTTCTGCACATCCGTACCCGTCACCCGGCGACTCCTGTTCCGTTTGCCTGCCTAGGGGGTCCTCAGAGCGCGTCGGGGCCGCGCTCGCCGGTCCGGACCCGTACGGCCGTCTCGACCGGGATGGACCAGACCTTGCCGTCACCGATCTTGCCGGTGCGGGCGGCCTTGACCACGACATCGATCAGCTGCTCGGCGTCGTCGTCCTCGACCAGGACCTCGACGCGGATCTTGGGGACCAGGTCGACGGTGTACTCGGCACCGCGGTAGACCTCGGTGTGGCCCCGCTGACGACCGTAGCCGCTGGCCTCGGTGACCGTCAGGCCGTGTACTCCGAAGGCCTGCAGGGCCTCCTTGATCTCGTCGAGCCGGTGCGGCTTCACGACGGCGGTGATGAGCTTCATGCGTCCACCTTCTTGCTCGCGGCAGCGGCGACCGGGGCCGTGACGGCGGTCTTGGCGGCACCGCCACCGGCGCCGCTGAAGTCGTATGCGGTCTCGGCGTGCTCGGCCTGGTCGATGCCGGCGACCTCCTCGTCCTCGGAGACCCGCATACCCATGGTCTTGTCGAGGATGAGGGCGAGGACGGCGGAGACGATCAGGGAGTAGGCGAGCACCGCGAAGACACCGGCGCACTGCTTCCAGAACTGGGTCAGGCCGCCGCCGTAGAAGAGGCCCTCGACGGTGGACTGGCCCTTGCCGCTGGCGAAGAGGCCGATCAGCAGGGAGCCGGCGACACCGCCGACCAGGTGGACGCCGACGACGTCGAGGGAGTCGTCGTAGCCGAACTTGTACTTCAGGCCGACGGCCATGGCGCACAGCACACCGGCGATGGCACCGACGGCGATCGCGCCGAGCGGGGTGACCGCGCCACCCGCCGGGGTGATGGCGACCAGACCCGCGACCGCGCCGGAGGCGGCACCCAGCGTGGTGAACGCGCCGTGGCGGATCTTCTCGTAGGCGAGCCAGGCCAGCATGGCGGCGGCCGTGGCGACCTGGGTGTTGACGAACATCAGCGCGCCGACGCCGTCGTCGTTGCCGAGCCAGGAGCCGGCGTTGAACCCGAACCAGCCGAACCACAGCAGACCGGCGCCGAGCATGACCAGCGGCAGGCTGTGCGGACGCATCGGGTCCTTCTTGAAGCCGACGCGCTTGCCGATGACGAGGATCACGCCGAGGGCGGCGGCACCGGCGTTGATGTGCACCGCCGTACCACCGGCGAAGTCGATCACGCCCAGCTCGAAGGCCCAGCCGCCGGCGCCCCAGACCCAGTGCGCGACCGGGAAGTAGACGACCGTGGCCCACAGGGCGATGAACAGCGCCCAGGCGCTGAACTTCACGCGGTCCGCGAGGGCACCGCTGATCAGGGCGGGCGTGATGATCGCGAACATCAGCTGGAAGACCAGGAACACGAAGACCGGGATCGTGTAGCCGGGCCACAGCTCCGTCAGGCCGATGTTGCCGAGACCGACCCAGTCGGAGTTCCAGCCGATGAGGCTGCCGGAGTCGGTGCCGAACGCCATGGAGAAGCCGTACAGCACCCACAGGATGGTGACGATCCCGAGGCTGATGAAGCTCATCATCAGCATGTTCAGGGTGCTCTTGACGCGGACCATGCCTCCGTAGAAGAAGGCCAGGCCCGGGGTCATGAGCATCACCAGGGCGGAACAGATGAGCATGAACCCTGTGTTCGCGGCAGACAGCTTGGGCGCCTCTGCGGCAAGGGTGATGGCTGGTGCCATCGGCGTCTCCTCGTCGTTGGTACGGCCCCGTGCGGGCGAAGCCTCGAGCGGATTGAGGGGTGGGCCGGTTATGCGCCACGAGATTGGCGCAGCGCGGTTTCGGTGGAAGCCCCTCGTTGTTTCGCGACCGTGACGAAGGCGCGTTCTGTGTTACGCGTCGATGAACTGCCGGATTGCGGGCGCGCCGATCGTTATCGTGGCGCAACCTTCGGCTCTCGCTGCCGTGGGAACACAGGCCGGCCGCGGTCGGCCTTCCGATGACCTGGCATGGGGGAGCCGAGTCGGGCAGTTCGGGAGGGCCGGCCGCGGCCGGGGTTCAGGGGTTTCGGAGGGGGCGGTCAGACCGCCTCCGCGGTCTCGGGCAGCTCGGCGGCGAGCCGCTCGGTGAGGTCGACGACCTCGCCGAGGTCGCCGTACTCCCGCGCGGCCGTGTCGACCGTCTTTCGGATACGAGTGTTGACCCGCTCGGAGCGGACCTTCTTGGCCACCTGCATGGCCTGGGTGGCGAAGACCGTGCTCTGCTCGGCCTCGCGCTGGAGGAGGTGCACGGTGGCCATGCCGATCAGGTTGAGCGCGTACGACCGCTGGTGCTCGCCGTCCTCGGCGAACAGCTGCACGGCCCGCTCCATCAGCGGCTCGGCCAGCGAGGCGTAGGTCGGGCTGCGGCCGGCGACATAGGCCAGGTCGCGGTACGAGTGGGAGTTCTCGCCGTACAGCTCGGCCTCGGAGAAGAAGCGGATCCAGTCGGGGTCCGGCTCGTCCCACTCGCCGGCGTCGGCGAAGGTGTCCTCGGCCATCCGGACCGCCCGCTTGCACTTGCCGGGCTGTCCCATGTTGGCGTAGGCGCGGGCCTCCATCGCATACAGCATCGACTGGGTGCGCGGGCTCGCGCAGTCGCGGCTGCCGTACTGCGCGAGGTGGATCAGCTCCAGCGCGTCGTCGGGCCGCCCGAGGTGGATCATCTGCCGGCTCATGCTGGACAGCACATAGGAGCCGAGGGGCCGGTCACCGGCCTCCTTCGCGGCGTGCAGCGCGAGGACGAAGTACTTCTGCGCGGTCGGCTGGAGCCCTATGTCGTACGACATCCAGCCGGCCAGCTCGGCGAGTTCGGCGGCGACCTTGAACAGCCGCCGGGTGGTGGCCTCGGGCTGGGGCTCCTGGAGCAGGTCCGTCACCTCGTGCAGCTGGCCGACGACCGCCTTGCGGCGCAGGCCGCCGCCGCACTGGGCGTCCCACTGCCGGAACATCACGGTCGTGGACTCCAGGAGGTCCAGCTCCGGTTTGGAGAGCCGGCCCCGGGCACGCCCGGAGGCGCCGGACTCGGGCTCCGACCGCTGGGCCGGGGGCGAGGGGACGAGCCAGCGCTGCATGGGCTCGATGAGGGCCGGGCCCGCAGACAGGACCAGCGAGCTCCCGAGGAAGCCGCGCCGCGCCAGCATCAGGTCGCTGCGCGAGAACTCGCTGAGCAGGGCCACTGTCTGCGGGCCCGTCCAGGGCAGGTCGACACCGGTCGCGGAGGGTGACTGACGCGCGGTGCGCAGCCCCAGGTCCTCGACGGAGACGACGACGCCGAAACGCTCCGAGAACAGCTCGGACAGGATCCTGGGGATCGGCTCGCGGGGGTTCTCGCCGTCGAGCCAGCGGCGGACGCGCGAGGTGTCCGTGGAGATGTGGTTGGCGCCCAGCTGGCGTGCCCGGCGGTTGACCTGGCGGGCGAGCTCGCCCTTGGACCAGCCGCTGCGCACGAACCAGGAGGTGAGCAGCTCGTTCGGGCGCTTGTCAGCGTGCGTCGCGCTCGCAGCGTTGGTTCCGCTTCCGCCGTTGCCGCTCACTGGAACGCCCCCATCCCTGAGACCACTTGTCGCCGAGTGCGCCAAGCCCTATCAGCATGCCGGTTCGTACGGCCGTCCGTCCGGCCCTTGTCGCCCATCGAACGGAATAGCGACTTACCTCCGGCATACCCACGAGTGCATATGCCCCCAGGACTCGTGCACACAAAGTAATCCTACGATCACCCGTCCAGCCACGGCTCACACGGAAACGCCACCATTCGCCACCCCTTCGAATGAACTCACGTACGCCTCCTCGCGATTCACTTGACACTGCACGACCAAGAGCGGGTGCAGCGATGCACTGAGGGGCGCGTGTCGTCGAGCACACCACCCTGGGCACATCCGGGCGCTGACTGAACGGACCGCCGCTCGGGAAGGCGGAAACAGAGAGTCACGCAGAGCGACCGCTGCGTAACCACTGGTACGTCGGACCCGTTGGAGGGGGCATGGGCTTCACGATCGGCATCAGCCGGGGCATGCGCGACATCCGGTCCGGGTCGCGCCGCCGCGGCCGCACGTCGGACGGCATCGCCGTGGCCGAGTACACCGGGCTGTGGGGCTGGGACGTGGTGCCGGGGGCCCGGGCCTCCGCGGGCGCCTGCTCCTGCGGCCGCCGCGACTGCCCGGCGCCGGGCGCGCATCCGCTGGACTTCGCGCCGGCGATCCCCGCCGGGGCGACGCTGGACGACGTGACCGAGGCCTGGGGCGAGTGCCCCGGCGCCTCGGTGATGCTGCCGGTCGGCCGCGCGTTCGATGTCATCGAGGTGGCCGAACCCGCCGGCTGCCGTGCGCTGGCCCGGCTGGAGCGCATGGGCCTGCCCGTCGGCCCGGTCGCGGCGACGCCGGACGGCCGCGCCCACTTCTTCGTCGCCCCCGGCGCCGCCGCCGATCTGCCCGGCCTGCTCTACCGCATGGGCTGGGACGACCCGGCCTCCCTCGACCTGCGCGGCCTCGGCCCCGGTACGCACATCACGGCACCGCCCTCCGACCGCGGCGGCCTCGGCCCGGTGCGCTGGCTGCGCTCCCCCGCCCTGGACTCGGCGTCCAGGGCACCGGAGGCCCGCCTGGTGCTGGGCACGCTGGCGTATGTGGCGCACCGGTCACGGGCCTAGCCACCACACAGGCGTACAACAGCGAAGCGCCCGTCCCGACTGTGTATCGGGGCGGGCGCTTCGTGAGCACATACGGATATCCGGAGGTCGCTCCTCGGCTGGGTCCGGAGCTCACTCCCCGATAAGGGCGTCAACGAACGCCTCCGGCTCGAACGGCGCCAGGTCGTCCGCGCCCTCGCCGAGCCCGACGAGCTTGACCGGAACGCCCAGCTCACGCTGGACCGCGACCACGATGCCGCCCTTGGCGGTGCCGTCCAGCTTGGTGAGCACAATGCCGGTGATGTCGACGACCTCGGCGAAGACCCGGGCCTGGACCAGGCCGTTCTGGCCGGTGGTGGCGTCGAGCACCAGCAGCACCTCGTCCACCGGGGCGTGCTTCTCCACGACCCGCTTGACCTTGCCGAGCTCGTCCATGAGTCCGGTCTTGGTGTGCAGGCGGCCGGCGGTGTCGATGAGCACGACGTTCGCGCCCAGCTCCTTGCCCTCCTTGACCGCGTCGAACGCGACGGAGGCCGGGTCGCCCTCCTCCGGTCCGCGCACGGTGTGGGCGCCGACGCGCTCGCCCCAGGTCTGGAGCTGGTCGGCGGCGGCGGCCCGGAAGGTGTCGGCGGCGCCCAGGACCACGCTCTGGCCGTCCGCGACCAGGACGCGGGCGAGCTTGCCGGTGGTGGTGGTCTTGCCGGTGCCGTTGACCCCGACGACCATCACGATGCCCGGCTTGCGGTCCTCCGGCTCGGTCTTGACCACGCGGTCCATGTCGCGGCCGACCAGCGTGAGCAGTTCCTCGCGCAGCAGGGTGCGCAGTTCGACGGGGGTGCGGGTGCCGAGCACCTTCACGCGCTCGCGCAGGCGCTCGACCAGTTCCTGCGTGGGCTGCACGCCGACGTCGGCGGTGAGCAGCGTGTCCTCGATCTCCTCCCAGGTGTCCTCGTCGAGGTGCTCGCGCGACAGCAGCGTGAGCAGCCCCTGGCCGAGGGCGTTCTGCGAGCGGGACAGACGGGCCCGCAGCCGGACCAGGCGGCCCGCCGTGGGCTCCGGGATCTCGATCTCGGGAGCTTCGGCGGGCGGCTCCTCGACGGCGACGGGAGCCGAGCCGTCCGGAAGATCCACCTCCTCTATCGTGCGCCGCGGTTCCTCCCGCGGCGTCTCGGCCTCGTCGCCGACGTGCGGCTCGGCCGGTGGGGCGGTGATGTCGGGCGCTGCGGGCGGGGGCGGCGGCGGCTGCTTCTTGCGCCGGCTGCCGACGATGAGCCCGCCGAGCGCGACGAGCACGACCACGGCGATGACTACAGCAAGGATGACGATGTCCATAACGCGTCCAGTATCAGCCATGGGCCCCCGGGTCACCCCGCTTGTGCCGTCCCGCGGGGCCGGGGGCCGCCGGATCTCCACACCCCTGGATGTCTGACGCATCGTCAGCTAACGTCCCCCGGACACCCGCCCGGTGGAGGGAGACGTCCCCATGCCCGTCACGGTCGCACGATTCAACCTGGTCGCTCCTGGGGCGTCCCCCGCAGAGCTCGGAGCCCGGTACCGGGCTGCCCTGGAGATGGCCTCGTACGCCGACGACCGGGGTGTCACCACGGTGCAGACGGAGGAGCACCACGGGGCCGACAACAACTGGCTGCCGTCGCCGTTCGCCTTCGCGGGGGCCGTCTTCGGGGCGACCCGGCGTGTCGCGGTCACCGTCTCTGCGGTGATCGGCCCGCTGCACGACCCGCTGCGGCTGGCCGAGGAGATCGCCGTGCTGGACCTGCTGAGCGGCGGCCGGCTGGTGACCGTCGCCGGGATCGGGTACCGGCCCGAGGAGTACGAGCTGTTCGGCGTCGAGTTCGCCCGGCGCGGCCGGCTCCAGGACGAGCTGCTGGAGACGCTGCTGAAGGCGTGGACGGGCGAGCCCTTCGCCTACCGGGGCCGCACGGTCCGCATCACCCCGCGCCCGTACACCGACCCGCACCCGCTGCTCCTGGTCGGCGGCTCCTCCAAGGCCGCCGCCCGCCGGGCCGCCCGGCTCGGCCTGCCCTTCTTCCCCAGCGCGCATCTGCCGGAGCTGGAGGCGTACTACAAGGACCGGCTCGCCGAGTACGGCACCGACGGCTGGGTCATGATGCCCGCCGCCGAGACACCCTTGCTGCACCTGGCCGAGGACCCGGACCGGGCCTGGGCTGAGTACGGGGAGCACTTCCTGCACGAGGCGCGGACGTACGCCGCCTGGCAGTCGGGCGGGGTGCGCTCGGCGGTGAAATCGGCCGCGACGACCGTCGGGGAACTGCGCGCCGAGGGCGTGTACCGGATCCTCACGCCCGACGCGTGCGCGGAGCTGGGCCTGGATTCCTTTGTGCTGCATCCGCTGGCGGGCGGGATGCCGGTGGAGGAGGGGTGGCGGAGTCTGCAGCTGTTCTGCGAGCGGGTGCTGCCGGGGCTGGGGAGCTGACGCTCACGGGGACGACTCGTGGTGATCGGGGCGGCGTCATCGTCTGTGACACGACAGACCGCCGCCCCGGCTCGGGCAGTGGCCGAACCGGGGCGGCGGCGGGTTACGGGGAGAGGGGCAGCGGGGACTTTGGCCCTTCTCCCCGAGTGCGGGGGCGGGCTCAGCCCATCTCCTCCAGGGCCTTGCCCTTCGTCTCGCTGACGAACTTCAGGATGAAGGGGATGGAGAGCGCGGCGAAGGCCGTGTAGATCACGTACGTCATGGAGAGGTTCCACTCGGCCAGCGACGGGAAGCTCGCCGTGATGGCCCAGTTGGCGATCCACTGCGCGGCCGCGGCCACACCCAGTGCGGCGGCACGGATCCGGTTGGGGAACATCTCGCCGAGCATGACCCAGACGACCACGCCCCAGGACAGGGCGAAGAAGAGGACGAAGACATGCGCGGCGATCAGGGCGATCCAGCCCTGCGCGGCCGGCAGCGTGCCGTCGACCAGGGGGTGGGAGAACGCCCAGGCCTCCAGCGCCAGTCCGACGACCATGCCGACCGAGCCGATGATCGCGAGCGGCTTGCGGCCGATGCGGTCGACGAAGATCATCGCGATGACGGTGCCGACGATGTTGATGATCGACGTGGTGAAGGAGTAGAAGAACGAGTCCGCCGGGTCGACGCCGACCGACTGCCACAGCGTCGAGGAGTAGTAGAACGCGACGTTGATGCCGACGAACTGCTGGAAGACCGACAGGCCGATGCCGATCCAGACGATCGGCTTGAAGAAGAAGCTCCCGCCGAGCAGGTCCTTGAAGCTGGACTTGTGCTCGCTGGTCATCGCGTGCTCGATCTCGGCGACGCGGGCGTCCAGGTCGATGTCCTTGCCCTCGACCTCGGTGAGGATCTCCCGGGCACGCTCGTGCTTGCCGACGGAGATCAGGAAGCGCGGGGACTCGGGGATCGCGAAGGAGAGCAGGCCGTACAGGACGGCCGGGACGACCATGACGCCGAGCATGACCTGCCAGGCCTCCAGGCCCATCAGCTTGCCGCGCTGGTCGCCGTCGGCGGCGTTCAGCAGACCCCAGTTGACCAGCTGCGACACGGCGATGCCGATGACGATCGCGGCCTGCTGGAAGGAGCCGAGCCGGCCGCGGTAGGCGGGCGGGGCGACCTCGGCGATGTAGGCGGGGCCGATCACGGAGGCCATGCCGATGGCGAAGCCGCCGACGACCCGCCAGAAGGCGAGGTCCCACAGGGCGAAGGGGAGCGCGGAGCCGACGGCGCTGATCGTGAAGAGGACCGCGGCGATCTGCATGCACCGGATGCGGCCGATGCGGTCGGCTATCCGGCCGGCGGTCGCGGCGCCGATGGCGCAGCCGATGAGGGCGACGGCGATGACCTGGGCGAGGGCTGCGGAGCCGATGTCGTAGCGGCCTCGGATGGCCTCGACGGCACCGTTGATCACGGAACTGTCGTAGCCGAAGAGGAAACCGCCCATCGCGGCCGCCGCCGCGATGAAGATGACGTGCCCGAGATGTTCGGGGTGAGCCGTCCTGGCTCCGGACTTGGGTGCCTGCGCTGTGCTGGTCACGTGTACTCCTCGGGCCACCGGCAACGCTGCCGGAGGGGATCAGCCCTTCGAGGTGCCACCTGAAGGTACCTGAAGGTAAAAGGAACGTTGCCGAGACTATGCCTTCAAGTTTCGAAGTCAATAGGTCGAGAGACGTGAATCTGCGTCAGGAGTGTGGGGGCGATGTGTTCAAGAATTGAAGCCATCGAGCGTCGCAGGTGAGACGGGTGTATGCAGCATCCATCTAGCGCAGGCGCTGGCTGATGACCTTCGACACACCGTCGCCCTGCATGGAGACGCCGTACAGCGCGTCGGCGACCTCCATCGTGCGCTTCTGATGGGTGATCACGATCAGCTGTGAAGCTTCCTGGAGCTCCTGCATGATCCGGATGAGCCGCTGGAGGTTGGTGTCGTCGAGGGCGGCCTCGACCTCGTCCATGACGTAGAACGGGCTGGGCCGCGCCTTGAAGATCGACACGAGCAGCGCCACGGCGGTCAGCGACCGCTCCCCGCCCGAGAGCAGCGACAGCCGCTTGACCTTCTTGCCCGGCGGCCGGGCCTCGACGTCCACGCCCGTGGTGAGCATGTTGTCGGGGTCGGTCAGGATCAGCCGTCCGTCCCCACCGGGGAACAGCCGGCTGAAGACGCCTTCGAACTCCCGGGCCGTGTCCCGGTAGGCCTCGGTGAAGACCTGCTCGACACGCTCGTCGACCTCCTTCACCACCTGGAGGAGGTCCGCCCGCGTCTTCTTCAGGTCCTCGAGCTGCTCGCTGAGGAACTGGTGGCGTTCCTCCAGCGCCGCGAACTCCTCCAGGGCGAGCGGGTTCACCTTGCCGAGCTGCTGGTAGGCACGCTCGGCCGACTTCAGGCGCTTCTCCTGCTCGGACCGGAGATACGGCTTCGGCCGGTTGCGCGGGTGCTCCGGGTCCTCCGGCAGCTCCTCGCCCTCGGCGGGGGGCGAGGGCGGCACGAGCTGGTGCGGTCCGTACTCCGCCACCAGTCCGGCCGGTTCGACACCCAGCTCCTCCAGCGCCTTCGTCTCCAGCTGCTCGATCCGCAGCCGCTTCTCGGCGCCGAGTACCTCGCCTCGGTGGACCGAATCCGTCAACTTGTCGAGTTCGGCCTTGAGATCGCGCCCCTCGGTGCGGGCGCGGGCGAGTTCCTGCTCACGGCGGGCCTTGGCGGCCTCGGCGGCGGTGCGCTCCTCGTCGGCGCGGGCCAGGGAGACCTCGACGTGCGCGAGCAGCTGCCGTGCGCCCGCGCCGACGGCCTCGGCGACGGCGGCCTCGTGCCGCAGCCGGGCCCGCCGCTGCTCCGCACGCGCGCGTGCCTCGCGTTCCGCGCGGGCGGCCCGGTCGAGCGACTCGGCCCGTCCGGCCAGACCCTTGACCCGTTCCTCGTGCGTACGGGCCTGGAGACGGGCCTCCATCTCGGTCTGGCGGGCGTTGGCACCGTCGGCGGCGAGCCGGTCCCGGACAGAGGTGTCGGGCTCCTCCTCGATCGGCATCTCCTCGGCGACGGCGAGTCGCTCGGCGAGTTCCTCGACCTCGGCGAGGGCCTTGTCGAAGGCTTCCTGCGCCCGGGCGGCGGCGGCCGTGGACCGCTCGGCCTCCCCCGCAGCGCCCCGGGCCTGCCCGGCGAGCCGGCCGAGCTGCTGGGCGACGGACGACTTCTCCCGGTCGGCGGCCCGGCGCCGCTCCCCCACGTCCTCGACGAGCGCGGCGGTTTCCTTGCGGCGCTCGGCGGCAGCGTGCTGGGTCTCGGTCAGTTCGTCGCACAGGACGGCGAGCTCTTCCAGCTCGGCGGCTGCCTCGTCGACGGAGGCCTGGACCTCCAGGAGGCTGGGGGCGCCGGCGGATCCGCCGTGGGCGATGTGGGCGCCGAGAAGGTCGCCTTCGGCGGTGACGGCGGTGAGGTCGGGGTGGGTGTAGACGAGGTCTTCGGCGTCTTCGAGGGTGTCGACCACGACGATGCCGTGGAGGAGCCGTCGTACGGCGGGCATGAGGTCGGTGGGGCCGCGGACCAGGTCTGCGGCGAAGGGCTGTGGGGCGTCTGCGTGGCTGGTCGCGCAGTTCCCCGCGCCCCTGGGGTCGAGAGCCCCTGCCAGGAGCAGAGTGGCCCGGCCTCCGTCCTGTTTGCGGAGGAGTCTGATGGCGTCGGCCGCTGAGGCCGGGGTCGTGACGGCGATGGCGTCTGCCGCCGCCCCGAAGGCCGCGGCGAGGGCGACCTCGTGCCCCGGGGTCACCGTCAGGAGTTCCGCCGCCGGGCCGAGCAGGCCGGAGAGGCGGTCCTTCGCCGCGAGCAGTATTCCGGTGCCGTCCTTGCGGCGCAGGCCCATGGCCAGGGCCTCGTGGCGGGCCTGGGTCGCGGCGCGCCTGCGTTCCGCCGTCGTGGCGGCCTCGCGGGCTGCCGTGAGGGCGGACTCGGCGTCGGCGAGCCGCTGCTTCGCGGCCTCGTGCTGTTCGGCGAGTTCGGTGTCGCCGGCGTCGAGGCCGTCGACCTCTGCCTTGAGGGCCTCGTACTCCTCCTGGGCTGCGACGGCCCGCTCCTGGGCCTCGTCGCGGGCGGCGGCCAGGCGTTCGATCTCGGCCTGGGCGGAGGCCGCGCGCGAGCGGGCCGCGTTGACCTGGCCGCTGAGCCGGGCCAGCCCCTCGCGCCGGTCGGCGATGGCGCGGGCGGCGTCCTTCAGACGCCGTTCCTCCTCGGTCAGCGCGCGCTCCAGCTCGGCGCGGTGGGCGACCGTGTCCTCCAGGGCGCGTTCGGCCGCCTCCAGGGCCGCCTCCAGCTCGGCCTCCTGCTCGCGGATGCGGGCGGCCTCGCGCTCCATGTCCTCGGGGTCGCGGCCGCGCCGCTCCTCGGGGGGCGCGGAGGTGGCGCTCTTCACGCGGGCGTCGGCCAGCGAGATCGTGCCGCGCACCCGCTCGGCGAGCTGGGAGAGCTCGTACCAGGTCTGCTGGGCGCGCTGGAGGCGCGGCGTGAGCTGCCGTACCTCGTCCTCCAGGAGTGCCTCGCGCTGGAGCGCCTTGCGCAGCTCCTGCTCGGCGGCCTCCTTGCGCCCCTTCAGCGCGGCCTCGTCGGCGACCTCGGCGTTGAGGGCTTCCTTCAGCCGTACGAGGTCGTCGGCCAGCAGCCGCAGGCGGGCGTCGCGCAGATCGGCCTGGATGACGGCGGCCCGGCGGGCGACGGCGGCCTGACGCCCGAGGGGTTTGAGCTGGCGCCGGAGTTCGTCGGTGAGGTCCTGCACGCGCGCGAGGTTGGCCTGCATCGCGTCCAGCTTGCGCAGCGCCTTCTCCTTGCGCTTGCGGTGCTTGAGGACGCCGGCGGCCTCCTCGATGAAGGCGCGGCGGCCCATGGGATCGGCGTGCAGTACGCCGTCGAGCTGGCCCTGCCCGACGATGACGTGCATCTCCCGGCCGATGCCGGAGTCGGAGAGGAGTTCCTGGATGTCGAGGAGGCGGCAGGTGTCGCCGTTGATCTGGTACTCGCTGCCGCCGTTGCGGAACATGATCCGCGTGATGGTGACCTCGGCGTACTCGATGGGCAGGGCCCCGTCGGAGTTGTCGATGGTCAGCGACACCTCGGCGCGGCCCAGCGGAGGTCGGCCGGTGGTGCCGGCGAAGATGACGTCCTCCATCTTGCCGCCGCGCAGCGATTTGGCGCCCTGCTCGCCCATGACCCAGCTGAGCGCGTCCACGACATTGGACTTGCCCGAGCCGTTCGGCCCTACGACGCACGTGATCCCCGGCTCGAACCGGAGTGTGGTGGCCGAGGCGAACGACTTGAACCCGCGGAGGGTCAGGGCCTTGAGGTGCACGCCGCCGGACTCTACCGCCCGGCTTCGTCTCACTCCATGAACCCACGGTTTCGCCGCTGAACGCTCAGGGCACACCACACGTTAAAGACGGTGAAAGGATGCGGGGGAAAGAAAGAAGGGACGCCGACGGCGTCCCTTGCACTTCTGACAACTCAGCGGTTATGACGGGCGGCCCAACCACTGCTGTGCTGTTGTGGAGCTAGGCAGTGTTCAGGTGAGCGCAGGCTCCGCCTGGTGTGCGTCAACGCTCTCCATGATCCTGTCGTGAGAAGCGGCAGCCGTCAGCACCTCGTTCTCGGCCTGGATCCGTCCGAGCTCGGATTCCAGGTCCTGGACGCGCTGCTGGAGCCGTCGCATCTCGGCGAGGAGTCGAGGGTCGGAGCCGCCGACGTAACCGAGAAGCGCCTTTGCCATGATGGATGGTCCTCCACAATGCGTGACCGACCGATGCGGTGTGGGTCGTGAGGGATTCGCACCCGCGATGCTTGGCAGGGCCTGGAGTTGTGCCGCCGTTCAGCCATGCCAAACAGCTAAGGTGCGCGGGGCTTTCAGCGTCTCACCAAAAAGTTTGACGGTCAACACGATCACGCCCCGTATTGGGGGCCGACCGGGCGCGCGCGGCCTCATACGGCGGCACTGCGGCTTCTGCGGGGCCCTCGGGGCGTGTCGATCATCCTTGCGTGCGGAGCCTGCCAAGGCAAGCGATTCTTGGCAATCACCAGCCACTTTCCCTCCCCGGCGGCCGTCGGCGGCCTGCCGGAAGGTGCCCCTGAGGCTCGCCCTCCGGCGCGGGATCAGCGAATGGCGAAGCCGTCGTAGCCGCCGCGAGGTGTGTCCCAGATCTCGGTGACACCGTCCACACGGCCGGGCGTGTCGTCACTCTCGAGCCACTCCAGCAAGCCTTCACAACCCTCTCGCGCGCCCTCCGCGACCACTTGGACCCGGCCGTCGCCCAAATTGAGAGCAAAACCACTCAGGCCGCCGATCTCCAGGGCCTTGGCCCGCGTGAACCAGCGGAAACCCACACCTTGGACGCGTCCACGCACCCAGGCGACCAGTCGCACATCCTCGCTCATGACTGCAACCTAACCGCCCAATCTCCCTCGGGGTCACTTCCTCCACTTGCGCCATGCGGTACCGTCCCCACCCAACGAATCTCATATGAAACTCACACCATCGAGTGAGTTTGGTGTTGATCTCGAGGACGAGTCGACCGCCAGGACGAGGAAGGCCAGAACATGGGACGCCACCGTCGCTCCGACGCCGGCCGCGCCGCCACGGGCAGCGCCACGGGGATCATGCAGGCCGACGGCACCGCGGAGGGCCACGATCCGCTGCACGGCACGGACGACAGCCCGACCATGGGCATCGCGCCCTATCTGAACCCGGAGGCCTACGCCGACACGTACGCCCGGAGCGAGGCCTACCTGTTCGAGACGGAGGCCACCGCCGCGGGTGACGGGTATGCCCCCATCCCCCGCCAGCGGACCGCCGAGACGGCCGTCTTCGCGAGCGACGGCTTCACCCCCGAGGGCGGCTCCCGGCGGGCGAGCACGCACCGCCGCCGGAAGAAGGCCGCACGGCCGATGCGCACGGGCCTGCTCGGCGTGTCCGCGGCGGTCGCCATCGGTACGGTCGCCGTGGCCACGGGCGCGGTTCCCGGCCTCGAGAACTACAAGCTCGGCGGCGACGGCGGCGCCGACAAGGTGCAGGCCGCGGACACGCCGACCAACACCCCGAGCGAGCAGGGCGGCACCTCCGGCAGCACCGACGGCCGGGGCGGCACGCCCACGAGCCGGGACGCCGAGCGCTCCCTGTCGCCGTCGCCGTCCGCCTCGACGTCCTCGGCCGCGCCGACGAAGACGCCCGAGAAGCCGGAGAAGACGCAGGAGAAGACTCCGGAGAAGAAGAAGCCGGCCGCGACCCCCAGCGAGAAGCCGGAGAACACGCCCTCCCGTACGGCCACGCAGGCGCCCGAGAAGCCCAGCGCCCCCGCCGCCCTCTCCGAGGAGTCCGCCGCCGCGGCCCAGGTGCTCAAGCTGGTGAACGAGGAGCGGGCCAAGGTGGGCTGCAGCGCGCTCGCCGCGAACAGCGCGCTGACCGAACTGGCGCAGAACTACAGCGAGGACATGCGCGCCCGGGGCTTCTTCGACCACACCGACCCCGACGGCAAGACGCCGTGGGACCGGGCCGAGGCCGCCGGGATATCCAACCTCGGCGGGGAGAACATAGCCCGCGGCCAGGCGGACGCCGCGGCCGTGATGGACGCCTGGATGAACAGCCCCGGCCACCGCGCCAACATCCTGAACTGCGACTTCAAGACGCTGGGCGTCGGTGTCGAGCTCGGGTCGGGCGGCCCGTGGTGGACCCAGAACTTCGGCTACTAGACCCCTAGGCACTAACCAATAGTTAGCGCAATCTGTTGGTCAGCGCTGTGCTGGCGTACGCTGGGGTAATGACCACCACCCAGGAGTTCACGGAAGGGCTGGACGACCTTCCGTACAGCGTGTTCGCCAGGGCCTGCCCTTCGCGTGGCACGCTCGAGCACGTCACGGGCCGCTGGGGCGGGCTCGCGCTGACCGCTCTGTACGAGGGGTCGCTGCGCTTCAACGAGCTGCGCCGCCGGGTCGACGGTGTGAGCGAGAAGATGCTGTCCCAGACGCTGCACGCGCTGGAGCGCGACGGCCTGGTCCACCGCGAGGCCCAGCCGACCAATCCGCCCCGTGTGGACTACGAACTGACGCCGCTGGGACGCGGAGTGGCCGAGCGGCTGCTCGCCCTGATCCACTTCGTGGAGGGCAGCATGGACGACGTCCTGGCCGCGCGCGAGCGCTACGACTCCGCTAGGGCGTGATCCGCGGCGGTCGCTGGCACTTCGGGCAGTAGTAGCTCGACCGGTTCATCCAGGGCCGCCGGCGCATGGGCGTGCCGCAGCGCCGGCAGGGCAGGCCCTCGCGGCCGTACGCGTCGAGGGACCGGTCGAAGTAGCCCGACTCGCCGTTGACGTTGACGTAGAGGCTGTCGAAGCTGGTGCCGCCCACCGCGAGGGCGGAGTTCATCACGTCCCGCACATGGCCCAGGAGCGACAGGGTGCGCGGACGGGTGAAGGTCGCCGTCGGGCGCTCGTAGTGGACGCGGGCGCGCCACAGGGCCTCGTCCGCGTAGATGTTGCCGACGCCGCTGATCAGCGACTGGTCGAGCAGGGCCCGTTTGATCGTGGACCGCTTGCGGCGCAGCGCGCTGTGGAACGCCTCTTCGTCGAAGAGCGGGTCGAGCGGGTCGCGGGCGATGTGCGCGATGACGTCGGGCAGGCCCTCGGGGGTGTTGTCGTGCAGCGACAGCCCGCCGAAGGTGCGCTGGTCGACGAAGCGGAGTTCGGTGTCCAGGGCGTCGGTGAAGCGGGCGCGGATGCGCAGGTGCTTCTCGTCGGGAGCCGTGTGCGGCTGCACCAGCAGCTGGCCGCTCATGCCGAGGTGGGCCAGGATCGACTGGTCCGTGTCCTCCAGGGGCAGCCACAGGTACTTGCCCCGGCGGCTGGGCGTGCCGATGCGATGGCCCTTCAGGCGGTCCGCGAAGTCGTCGCCGCCCGCGAGATGGCGGCGCACCGCGCGCGGGTGCAGCACCTCGACCTCGGCGACGGTCCGGTGGGCGACCCACCGCTCCAGGCCGCGCCGTACGACTTCGACCTCGGGCAACTCGGGCATCGGGCCCCCTGTCAGAACGGTACGGAAGAACGATACGGACCGGTGGACGAGCCGAGCGCCCGGCCCGGCGTGGACGGCCGGGCGGGCGCTCGGTACTGCGTGCGACTGCTGTCGTCAGGCGGTGGCGGACGACGTGTCGCCGCCCCGGACGGCCTCGTCGGCCGTCTCCCGCACAGGCTCCTTGGCCACCTTGGCGCGCTCGTCCGCGGCGGCCTTGATGGCCCGCCACGCGGATTCCGCGGCCTGCTGTTCCGCCTCCTTCTTGCTGCGGCCGGTGCCGGTGCCGTACGAGACGCCTCCGACGCGGGCGGCAGCAGTGAAGGTCTTCTCGTGGTCGGGGCCGGTCTCCGTGACCAGGTACTCGGGCACGCCGAGCCCCTCGGTCGCGGTGAGCTCCTGGAGACTGGTCTTCCAGTCCAGGCCGGCTCCGAGGTTCGAGGACTTCTCGATCAGGGGGTCGAACAGGCGGTGCACGAGCTCCGCCGCGGACTCCAGTCCCTGGTCGAGATAGACCGCACCGATCACCGCTTCAAGGGTGTCGGCGAGGATGGACGCCTTGTCCCGGCCGCCCGTTCCCTCTTCACCGCGGCCGAGCCGGATGAAGGAGCCCAGGTCGAGCCCACGGCCCACCTCCGCCAGCGCACGCGAGTTGACCACCGCGGCCCGCAACTTGGCCAGCTGGCCTTCGGGCAGGTCGGGGTGGGTTCGGTACAGCGTGTCCGTGACCACGAGGCCGAGGACGGAGTCCCCGAGGAACTCCAGACGCTCGTTGGTCGGCAGACCGCCGTTCTCGTACGCGTAGGAACGGTGGGTCAGCGCACGCACCAGAAGGGCGGACTCGAGCTTGTACCCGAGCCGCCCTTCCAACAGCGTGTGGGACGAGGCCTGGTTGTCCGCAGAGTTTTTCTTCGGCGTGGACACAGTGCCTCTCACCAGCCGCTCAGACCTCGAGGACCTGGCGCTTGTTGTAGGTGCCGCAAGACGGGCACGCGATGTGCTGCTGCTTGGGCTCGTGGCAGCGCTCGCACGCAACCAGGGTGGGGACCGCAGCCTTCCACTGCGACCGGCGGTGGCGCGTGTTGCTGCGCGACATCTTCCGCTTCGGAACAGCCACGGCTACTTCTCCTGCTTCTCGTCGACGCCAGGTTCGGCGCCGCTCATCTCGTCCTTCTCGCCGTCCTTCATGGTGCCGGCGAGTCCCTGCAAAGCCGCCCAACGGATGTCGACGGCGTCGTGGTGGTGGTCCGGGTCGTCCGCCAGCCGCGCACCGCACTCGGCGCACAGACCAGGGCAGTCTTCCTGGCACACCGGCTGCATCGGCAGTGCGAGCACCACCGCATCACGCAGCACGGACTCGAGGTCGAACAAGCCGTCCTCGAGGAAGAGCCTGTCCTCGTCGTCCTCGGCGTCGTCGCCCGGTTCCGCGATCACGCGGCCCCGGTCGTCGGCGTCAGGGTACGAGAACATCTCCTGGAATTCCGCTTCGACGTCGAGCTGAAGCGGCTCCAGACACCTTACGCACTCCCCCTTGGCCCCGGCACGGGCGGTGCCTGTGACAAGCACCCCTTCCATGACCGACTCCAGACGGAGTTCGAGCTCCACCGGGGCGCCTTCCGGCACTCCGATGACTCCCCCGATACCGAGGTCCTGGGGAGCGTCGACCGTGCGGGTCAGGCGCTGCTGCGCACCGGGCCGCCGGCCCAGCTCGTGTGTGTCGAACACGAGGGGGTTGCGGTGGTCGAGGCGGGCGTTCAGAGCCATTCCTGCTTTCGATCTTTCGAGCTGAGAGGGTTGCCGCCCTTGATGTTCCGGGCAGCGTGGATCGCGGACGTACGCGCGACCGAAGAGCCAGGATACTGGACCTTTCGCTGTCGGCCCAATCCGGTGCTCATCCGTTGCCGCGACCCTGCTCGTAGGCCCTCAACTGCTCGGCACTGATCATGCCGGTGTCGAAGAGGCTGGTCTCGTCGAGGGCGTATCCCTGCTGGGCCTGCTGGGCTTGTTGCGCCTGCTGGACCTGCTGGGCCTGGTTCGGGTCGTACGCGGCCTGCTGGGCGTCGTAGCCCTGATAGGCGTAGGGATCGGCGTGCTGGTAGCCGTACGGGTCCTGCTGGGCCGCATAGGCCTGCTGCGGGTAGCCGCCGCCGTAGGGGTCGGGCTGCTGCTGGATGGGGGCACCTCCCGCCGGAGCGTAGCCGGAGGTGGGGGAATAGGCCGGCTGCGGCTGGCCGTAGTCCTGCTGCTGGGCGGGCTGCTCGGCCGGGGGCTTCTGGTCCGCGAGGGCGGCCAGGTCGGCGAGGTAGTCGGCGTCGCTGGAGTGCTGGACCGTGCTGAGGTCGTCCGCGAGGGCGCCCAGGTCGTCGCTGGCGATACGGCCGTGCAGCTTCTGCCGGCCGCGGCCGACGGCGTCCAGGGTCTTGGCGAGGACCGCCTCGAAGGAGCCCAGCTTGGCGTGGACGTACTCGTCGGCGGTACGGCGCAGGGTCTCCGGGTCCTGGCTGCGCTCGGGGGCGTCCTCGTCCTCGTAGCCCTGCTCGTCCACGCCGGGGCCGGTGCCGAGGAGCTTCTCGCGGCCGCGGCCGACGGAGCCGAGGGTCTTGGTGAGGACGACCTCGAAGTTGGCGAGCTTGGAGTCGACGTAGTCGTCCGCCTCGGCGCGGACCTCCTCGGCCTCCTGGCGGGCCTCGGCGAGGATCCGGTCGGCCTCGGCCTGGGAACGGCGGGCGACCTCGGTGTCGGAGATCAGCGAGCCGCGCTCGGCGTGCGCCTGCCCGATGATCCGCTCGGCCTCCTGGCGGGCGTGCTCGACCATCTGCTCGCGGCCGCCGATCAGCTCCTGGGCCTGGGCGAGCGAGTCGGGCAGCGCCGCGCGCACCTCTTCCAGCAGCGAGAGCAGTTCGGCGCGGTTGACCACGCACGAGGCCGACATGGGCATGGACCGGGCGCCGGAGACCGCGGAGACGATCTCGTCGAGCTTCTTCTGCACGTCCACGGTGTGCTCGCCACTCTCTACAGATGCGTTGGAGACGGACGGGACGACTGTAGTCCCATCAGTCCTTGCGCAGACGCTCGTTGAGCTCCTGGAGGACCTCCGCCGGGACCAGGTGGGAGACGTCACCGCCCCAGGTCGCGACCTCCTTGACCAGGGAGGACGACAGGAAGCTGTAGGTGGGGTTGGTGGGGATGAAGAGGGTCTCCACGCCCGAGAGGCCGTTGTTCATCTGGGCCATCTGCAGCTCGTAGTCGAAGTCGCTGACCGCGCGCAGGCCCTTGACGATGGCGGGGATGTCGCGCTGCTTGCAGAAGTCGACGAGCAGGCCGTGGAAGGCCTCCACGCGGACGTTCCCGTACTCGGCGGTGACCCGGCGGATCAGGTCGATCCGCTCCTCGATCTCGAACAGGCCCTTCTTGGCCTGGTTGATCATCACCGCGACGTAGACCTCGTCGTACAGCCTGGAGGCGCGGGAGATGATGTCGAGGTGTCCGTTGGTGATCGGGTCGAACGACCCGGGACAGACGGCGCGGCGCACTTGTGTTCCCTCGCTCTCCGGTCCGGTCATCGTGCGTCTTCGCACGTTGAGGCGGCGCGACCGTACCAAAACGTTCCCTCGCCGTAGCGACGGGCCCGGAGGGGTTCGAAACCCTCGGGCCACCGGAATTCACCGCCTCTGGTGCTGCGCTCCACGGTGACGAGGGCTTCCTCGGCGAGCCAGCCCTCGGTACGGAGTGTGAGGAGGATCTCGCGAAGATCGTCGTCCGTGACGGCGTACGGGGGGTCGAGGAAGACGAGGTCGTAGGGCTCGCCAGGGGGCTGCGTGCGGATGATCTGTTCCGCTTTGCCCGATCTGACTTCGGCGCCGGGGAGTCCGAGGTTCTTCACGTTCTCGCGGACCGTGCGGGTCGCTCGCGCGTCGGCCTCTACGAGGAGGGTGTGGCCCGCGCCTCGGGACAGGGCCTCCAGGCCGACCGCGCCTGATCCCGCGTAGAGGTCGAGGACGCGTTCGCCTTCCAGAGGGCCGCCGAGGAGGGACTGCCAGGTGGAGAAGAGGCCTTCGCGTGCGCGGTCGGAGGTGGGGCGGGTGCCGGTGCCGGGGGGTACGGCGAGTCGACGTCCGCCGGCTGTGCCGGCGATCACGCGCGTCATCTGTGGTCCTTGGTCGTGGGCGGCTTCGGGTTCATTGTGGCTGGTCGCGCCCGCGCGGCGGTAGCCGCATATGGAGTACAGCCCCGCGCCCCTGAAAGAGGGTTGGTCCCCTCACCCCTTCTCCAGGTACTGCTCCCGTTCCTCATCCAGTAGGGCGTCCAGAGCCGTTCGCAGTGCCGGGAGGTGGGTCAATTCCGGGTCGGTGGCCACTACCGCCGTCGCCTCCTCCCTCGCCTCCGCAATGATCTCCTCGTCCTCGATGACGGCGAGGACCTTCAGGGATGTCCTGGCGCCCGACTGGGCCTGGCCGAGGACGTCGCCCTCGCGGCGTTGTTCCAGGTCGATGCGGGAGAGTTCGAAGCCGTCGAGGGTGGCGGCGACGGCGTTCAGGCGCTGGCGGGCCGCGCTCGCCTCGGGCATCTCGCTGACCAGGAGGCACAGGCCGGGCGCCGAGCCACGGCCGACGCGGCCGCGCAGCTGGTGGAGCTGGGAGACGCCGAAGCGGTCGGCGTCCATGATGACCATCGCGGTGGCGTTGGGGACGTTGACGCCGACCTCGATGACCGTCGTGGCGACCAGGACGTCGGTCTCCCCCGCGGCGAAGCGGCGCATGACCGCGTCCTTGTCGTCGGGCTGCATACGGCCGTGCAGGACCTCCACCCTGAGGCCGCTGAGCGGGCCCTTGGAGAGCTGGTCCGCCACGTCGAGGACGGCGAGGGGCGGGCGCTTCTCGGCGGCGTCCTCCGGGGACTCGGAGGGCTTCTTCTTCCCGGACTTCTTGGAGCCGTCCTCCTCGTCGCCGATGCGCGGGCAGACGACGTACGCCTGATGGCCGTTGCCCACTTCCTCGCGGACCCGTTCCCACGCCCGGGCCAGGAAGTGGGGCTTGTCGGCGGCCGGGACGACATGGCTGGCGATCGGCGAGCGACCGGCCGGGAGCTGGTCGAGGACGGAGGTCTCCAGGTCGCCGAAGACCGTCATGGCCACCGTGCGCGGGATGGGCGTGGCGGTCATGACCAGGAGGTGCGGGGGCTGTTTGCCCTTGCCGCGCAGAGCGTCGCGCTGCTCGACGCCGAAGCGGTGCTGTTCGTCGACCACGACCAGGCCCAGGTCGTGGAACCGGACCTTGTCCTCGATCAGCGCGTGCGTGCCGATGACGACGCCGGCCTCGCCGGTGGTGAGGTCGAGCAGGGCGTGCCGGCGGGCGGCCGTCCCCATGGAACCGGTGAGCAGCACCACCTTGGTGGCCCGCTCGGCCCCGCCCAGCATGCCGCCCTCGGCCAGCTCGCCCATCATCTCGGTGATGGAGCGGTGGTGCTGCTGGGCGAGCACTTCGGTGGGCGCGAGCATGGCGGCCTGCCCGCCGGCGTCGACCACGGCGAGCATGGCGCGCAGGGCGACCATGGTGTTGTGGGTGACCGTGAAGTTGTCGGTGACGTAGGCACGGCTCGGGTGGGCGACGCTGATGCACTGGACGGGTTTCCGGCCCACGTACTCGACAGCCCGGATACCGCGCCGGAACGTGTTGTACTTCGGCCTCGGGCGCACGCGTTCGGCTTTGCGGGTGAGCCTGAACGGGGCGTATTCGTCCGGCAAGGACACCGAGACGTTGTATGCGGCCTTCTCCGGTAGTACCCGTGCCCGGCCGCCCAGAGACCGCACGAGCCAGGCAGTGTCCTCCGCCAGTCGACGCGAAGCCGAGCAGAGGGAGATGCTCATGCCGTCGGCGTGGACGGTGCCGTCCGTGTCCAGAAGGCCCTGCAGCAGGGCGAGACGGCTTTTGACCGACGTGTTCTTGAAGTCTTCCGGGACGAACGTGCCGTGGGATGTCGCTCCCCAGAGACCCAACTCGCGCAAGGTCTGGATCACCGGGTTGCGCACGCCTTCGGCACGCTGCGCGAGCTGGATCGTGTAGTCGCAGCGCGATCCCTTCACCGGTACCAGCCGGCATTCAGGCGCCACTGCCGTCCCTACCGCGTCACGGATCTCGTCGTCGATGGTGGAGAGACGGAGACTGTGCCGGAAGGAGCCGTCTCCCAGCAGCAGGCCGAACAGGTACGGGTCGAGGGGCAGCCCGGAGTCACCTCCGAGATCGACCGGTTTCGCCGCTGGGATGTACCACTTCGAGGAACCGTTGGCCTTGAAGGCGTCGAGTCGGATCTCCCGCGTCGTCATGACCTTGGGTGCCTGGCCTCGGTGCCACCCGCAGCTCGTGCCGACGATCCAGAGGTGCTCGTCGTCGCACTCGACGGAACTCCCGTCGGACAGCACCAGTCGCCATACATCGCGCTCTCCTTGGGGGAAAACGCCGTCGATCAGCGCGATGTCACCATCCGGCACCACCACCTCGTCGCCCGCCCGCAGGTCCCCCATACGGCGGAAGCCCGTGGGCGTGAGCACCAGCGAGTCGAGAGGCTGGGCCTTGCCCGAACCGACCTCCCCCTGGAGCAGCCGGTGCATCGGATGGTCGGTGGCCAGGTCGTCGAAGATCTCCCTGGAGACCCGCTGCTGGCCGTCGGTGAGGGTGAAGGGGAGGCGGGCGTCGAAGGAGGAGAGGAGTCCGTCGGGGGTGGGCTTGCGGGGCACCGCGGGGAGTTGGGCGTCCGCGTGGCGGCGGCGGGCCAGGGCGACCTGGAGGACGAAGGCCTCGTCCCACTTGAGGCGGGCGCGGGCTTCCTCGATGTCCGCCTTGATGTGCGGGCGGTGGATCTTCAGCAGGGCCTCGGGGAGGGGGACCAGGCCGCGGCCCTGGCGCAGGGAGTCCGGCAGCGGGTCGACGGCCTCCTGGGCCGTGGGCAGGACCGTCTGGAGCGCCTTGCCGATCTTCCAGGACTCCAGCTTGGCGGTGGCGGGGTAGATCGGGATCAGGGCGCCGGCCCAGGTCTCGACGGACTCGTCGGGATCGTCGGGGTTGCCGCGCAGCAACTCGTAGGCGGGATGAGCGAGTTGGAGGCGGCGGTTGAAGACGGAGACCTTGCCCGCGAACATCGCGCGCGTGCCCGGCAGGAGCTCCTTGTGGGGCTTGTGGACTCCGGCGCCGAAGAAGACCAGTTGGAGGCGGCCGCTGCCGTCCGTGATGGTGACTTCGAGGCGCTGGCCCTTGCCGCGCGGGGCCTTGGCGGAGGCGAAGCTGTGCAGGCGGGCGTCGGCCACCTGGGCGACCACCGTGACGTGCTCGTCCATGGGGAGGTCGGCGAGGTGGGTGAGCTGGCCGCGCTCCTCGTATCTGCGCGGGTAGTGGTGGAGCAGGTCGCCGACGGTGAGCAGGCCGAGGTGCTCGGCCATCACCTTCGCGGTGGCGGGGCCGAGCACCGACTTCAGCGGTTGTCGCAGGGGTTCTTCCAGTGCGGGCACGAGATCCATTGCACACCACGCCACTGACAATGCCGTAGAGGCCGCGGCGATCATTGCCGTATACGTCCCGGAAATCCCTGGTCAGACGGCTGGTTCGGGCCATAGGATGACGCGCTCCCGGCCCTTCTTCGCGGTCACCGCCCCACCGGGACCGCCCGACCCCGCGCCGTCGCGAGTCCTCCCACCGGCGCCGTGATGATGGATTCCGAGACCTCACAGGCTTCCCAGGCACCCCGTTCGCCCCAGTCACCTCATACGTTCCAGGTCGACCTCCGTGGTCTGGTGGACCTGCTCTCCCACCACCTCTACTCCAGTCCCAAGGTGTATCTGCGCGAGCTGCTGCAGAACGCGGTGGACGCCATCACCGCCAGACGCACGGACGAGCCCGACGCTCCGGCCCGGGTGCGGCTGTACGCGGAGGGCGGCGCGCTGCGGGTCGAGGACACCGGCGTGGGCCTCACCGAGGCGGACGTGCACAGTCTGCTCGCCACGATCGGGCGCAGTTCCAAGCGCGCCGAGGGGCTTCAGGAGGCCCGCTCCGACTTCCTCGGGCAGTTCGGCATCGGGCTGCTGGCCTGTTTCGTCGTGGCCGAGCGGATCCGGGTCGTCAGCCGCAGCGCCCGTACGCCCGGGGCACCGCCCGTGGAGTGGACGGCCCGGGACGACGGTTCGTACACCGTGCGGACGCTGCCGGACGCCGAGCGGCCCGAACCGGGCACCACCGTGCATCTGGTGGCCCGGGCGGGTGCGGCGGAGTGGCTCACGCCCGAGCGGGTCGCGGCCCTGGCGCGGGACTTCGGGTCGCTGCTGCCGTACGACGTCCGGGTGGGCGACGAGGCGGTCACCGACCTCCCGGCGCCCTGGGACCGTTCGTATCCGAGCCCGGCCGGACGCCGCGTCGCCCTCGCCCGGCACTGCCACGACCTGTTCGGCTTCACCCCGTTGGACACGATCGACCTGGCCGTGCCGCTGGCCGGCATCCGCGGGGTGGCGTATGTGCTGCCGTCGGCGGTCAGCCCGGCGCAGCGCGCGGGTCATCGCGTGCATCTCAAGGGCATGCTGCTGACCGAGCGGGCCGAGCAGCTGCTGCCCGACTGGGCGTTCTTCGTGCGCTGCGTGCTCGACACGGACAGTCTGCGGCCGACGGCCTCGCGCGAGTCGCTGTACGAGGACGAGACCCTGGCCGCCGTACGGGAGGCGCTGGGCGAGCGGATCCGCGCGTGGCTGACGGGCCTGGCGGCCGGTGATCCGGAACGGCTGGCCGCGTTCCTGTCGGTGCACCACCTGGGTGTGAAGTCGCTGGCCCGGCACGACCGCGAGATGCTGCGCACGATGCTGCCGTGGCTGCCCTTCGAGACGACCGACGGGCGGCTGTCCCTGGAGGAGTTCGCGCAACGGCACCCGGTGGTGCACTTCACGCGGACCGTCGAGGAGTACCGGCAGGTCGCGCCGATCGCGTCCGCGCAGGGCATCGGCGTGATCAACGGCGGTTACACGTACGACAGCGAGCTGGTGGAGGCGCTGCCCTCGGTGCGGCCGGGGACCGTGGTCGCCGAGCTGGACGCGGACACGGTGACCGCCCATCTGGACGCGGTCGACCCGGCCGAGGAGCTGGCTCTTTCGGGCTTCCTCGCGGCGGCGCGGGCCCGGCTCGACCAGCTGGGCTGCGACGTGGTGCTGCGGGCCTTCCACCCGCTCTCGGTGCCCGCGCTGCACCTCGACGACCGGGACGCCCGGCACGAACAGGCCCGGGCCGACGCCGAGGCGCAGGCCGACGACCTGTGGGCGGGCATCCTCGGCTCCCTGCGCGGCAGTGCCCCCCGCGCGCGTCTGGTGCTGAACCATCTCAATCCGCTGGTCCGCCGGATCAGCGCGCTGCGCGACCCGGAGCTGATCGGCACGGCGACGGAGTCGCTGTACGGGCAGGCCCTGCTGATGGCGCAGCGGCCGCTGAGGCCCGCCGATTCGGCGCTGCTCAACCGCGCGTTCATCGGTCTCCTTGAGTGGGCCACGCACAGCGAGGACGGTCAGGCATGAGCGAGATCACCGACTTCGACGCGCTGCGCCGGGCGATGGCGGAGAACTCCGAGGAGCCGGAGGGTCCTGCCCGCAACGCGCGCGCGGAGGAGCTGCTGACGGCGGCCGAGAAGCTGAGCATCCCGCTCGCCGTGATCGAGGCGCTCGGGCACCAGCTGAAGGTCTACAACTACAGCTCCGAGAAGGGGAAGATGTTCGTCCCCTTCGCCCGCCTGCTGCGCCTGTGGGACGAACACCCCGAGGACTTCGACGAGTACGAGACCCACTCGCTGCACTGGGTCTTCAAGTGGGTGTCGTCCGGCATGCTCGACCAGCCGCACGTCCCGCTCGCGTCGATCGAGAAGTGGCTCGGCGAGATGGAGCACCGCTACCGGCTCGCCGGGCACTCCGAGCGGGCCGTGCGCGGCGCGGAGCACAGCGTGGCCGCCCATGTCGGGGACGTCGCGCGGGCCGAGCGGGCGTACGCCGCGTGGCTGGCCGCGGACCGGGACAGCATGGCCGACTGCCACGCGTGCGAGCTGCACGGGCAGGGCTGGTGGCAGGCGGAGCGGGGCCGGGACGCGGAGGCCGTGGAGCTGTGGCGGCCGGTGCTGGAGGGCGAGTACGCCTGCGCCCACGAGCCGCACACGGCCCTCGCCTCCTCCCTGGTGCCGCTGCTGCGGCTGGGCCGCCTGGACGAGGCCCGCGCGCACCATCTGCGGGGCTTCCGGCTGGTCCGGGCCATGGAGAGCATGCGCTCCGCGTACGCGGAGCACGTGGAGTTCTGCGCGCTGACCGGCAACGAGGCGCGCGGTCTGGAGCTGCTCGCGGAGCGGCCCGCGTACTTCACGGACGACGGGCAGCCGCAGAGCAAGCTGGACTTCATGAGCGTGGTGGCCCTGCTCATGGACCGTCTGACCGGACTCGGTCTCGGCGACCGGCAGGTGCCGGGCCCGGCCGGCCGGGAGTGGACCGCCCGGGAACTGGCCACGCACGCGCGTGCGGAGGCCCTGGCCCTGGCGGCGCGTTTCGACGAGCGCAACGGCACTGCGTACGTCAGCGAGCGGGCACGCGCGCGTATGGCGCGGCAACCCCTGGTGGAGCGGCTGCCGCTGGGGGTGCGGTCGGTGCGGCCGGTGCCTCCGCCCGCTCCCCCGGCCGTGACGACCCCCGCCACCGGGCAGCCGGATCTGACCGCCCTGCTGGCCGAGGCACGGCGGCTGTCGGACAGCCTGCGGCCGAACGCCGTGGAGGCGTGGGCGGCGGTCGCCGGGGCCGCGGAGGGCGTCGAGCTGGACCCGCGCGACCGGGCCGAGATCGCGGACCACGAGGCGATGGGCCTCGGCCCCGGGGGTGCCGCGCTCTTCGAGCGGGCCGCAGGGCTGTACGCGGAGGCGGGCGACCCGGGCGAGGCCCTGGCGGCACGCGCGCGTGCGGCGTACGTCCGCGCTCTCGGGGGTGACGTGGCCGAGGCGGTCGCGGCCGTGGCAGGCCCGTACGACGAGATCCTCGCGCTGTACGCCGCCGACGGCACGGGCCTGCGGCAGACGGCGTCCGTCGTGATGGGACGGGCCCGGATCCTGATGCGCCGGGCGCACGCGGCCGAGGGTCCCGGGACGGAGGCGGTGCTCGCGGAGGCCGAAGCCGCCGTCCGCGAACTCCTCGCGCTCGTCGACGGGCGGACCGGGGAGGACGTACGGCTGGCCGCGCGGGCCGCCGAGGCGCAGGCGATGCTCGCCGAGCTGGCGGGACTGGCCGGGGACCTGAAGTCGGCCGCGGCGCTGTTCGCGCGGGGCGCGGCGGCGTTCGTCGCGGCCGGGCTGCCCTGGTACGCGGTGGAGTACGAGGCCCGGCTGGCCTCCCTGGCCCACCACCTCGACGACATGGCGGAGGCGGAACGGGCGCTGCGGGCGGCCCTGGAGCACGGCGGGGCACAGCTGGAGGCGCCGGGGAGGGCCCAGCTGCACCTCCAGCTCGCCGAGGTGACCGGCGGCCGGGGCGCGGCCGTGGAGGCCGCCGAGCACGCCCTGCAGGCCGCGCACTGGGCCGACGAGGCGGGCGAGAGCGCGACGCTGGGTGCCTGGGCACGGCAGCAGCTCGGCGGGTTCCTGCTGCGGCAGGAGCGGTGGGCCGAGGCCGCCGAGGTGCTGGAGTCGGCGCTGCCCGATCTGACCACCGAGACACACGGCGACGGGGCGGTCGTGCAGACGCGGTGGTGGCTGGGTGACTGCCTGAGCGAACTCGGCGAGCACCGCGCGGCAGCCGAACAGCGCCTGCGGGCGGCCGAGATCGCCCGGCACTGGCCCGAGCAGCACGACCACGCCACCCTCGCCCACCTGGCCGGTGAGTCACTCGCGCAGGCCGGGCTGGCCGAAGAGGCGGACCGGGCCTACACACGGGCGGGCGACCTGTGGCGCGAACTCGGCAACACCCACGGGCTGGTCCGCTCCCTGCGCGCCCGCGCCTGGCTGGCACTGCACGAGCCGGACGGGCCGGAGGAGGCTCGCGGCCTGATGGCGAGCGCGGTCCGGGCCTGCCAGACGGCACGGGACGAGGCCGCCGACGAGGAGTCCCGGCTCCTGCTCACGGCCGAACTCGGCCACACCCACCGGCAGTTCGGCGACCTGCTGGCCCGCTCCGTCTCCGAGGGCGCCGAAGACGCCTCTGCCGGGGCCGTGATGGAGGAGGCCCTGTCCCAAGTGATCCGGTCGGTAGAGGTGTTCACGGCCCTCGGGGACGGCGCCCTGCACAGCCGCACCGGCGCCGAGCTGGCCGCGGGCCGGCTGGAGGCCGACCTGGGCCGCCCCGCCGAGGCCGTGGCACGCGCGCGTGCCGTGCTGGCGGCGTACGAGGGACACGACGGCTTCGACGACACGGGCGCCGACGAGGGCCAGGAGGTGCGGGCCCGGCGGGCGGAGGCCGGGCACCTGCTCCAGTCCGTGGCGGAGCGGCAGGGCTGAGGTCCTGTCCTACTCCACGCCGATGAGGAGCAGGGCTCCTTGCCGTCCGCCCCGGTACACGACCGTGTCGACGGCGAGGTACCCCTCGCGGACCCGGCTCTCCAGGTGCTCGGCGATCGTCTCGGGGGCGTCGTCGCCGAGCACCAGGGTGACCATCTCGCCCCCGGCCGCGAGCATCCGGTCCAGGACGGTCTCGGCGGTGGCCGCCACGTCCGCGCCGATCACGGCCACGTCGCCGTCGATCAGGCCGAGGACGTCGCCGGCCTGGCAGATGCCGGCCATCGTCCAGGACTGGCGTTCGGCGACGGTCACCTCGGCGTAGCGGGTCGCGCCGGCCGCCGAGGTCATCGACACCACGTCCTCGTCGAAGCGGCGCTCCGGCTCGTGCACGGCCAGCGCGGCGATGCCCTGGACCGCCGAGCGGGTCGGGATGAGGGCCACGCGGATGCCCTCCGTACGGGCCTGCTCGGCCGCCGCCGCGGCGGTGTGCCGCAGCTCGGCGTCGTTGGGCAGCAGCACGACCTCGCGCGCGTGGGCCCGCCGTACGGCCTGTACGAGCTCGCCGCTCGCGGGCGGCTCCCCGGGGCGTGCGAGCACGGTGGTCGCGCCGGCCTCGGCGTACAGCCCGGCCAGGCCCTCACCGGGCACGACGGCCACGACGGCGCGCTGGGCGGGCTCCCGGGGCGGCCGCTCGGCGCCGGTGGTGTGCACGTCGCCGGCGCCGAAGTGCGTGATGCGGATCCGGTAGGGCCGCCCGGCCTCGATGCCGGCCTCGACGGCGGCGCCCGCGTCGTCGACATGGACATGGACGTTCCACAGCCCGTCACCGCCGACCACGACGAGGGAGTCCCCGAGGGCGTCGAGCCGCTCCCGCAGCCGCGCCACGGCCGCGTCCTCGGCCTCCAGGAGGTAGATCACCTCGAAGGCGGGGCCGTCGGCGACGTCCACGCGCGCGTGGACGTCGCGGGGGTCCTCGTCCGGGCCGAGGCACAAGCCCACCTGCTCCCCAGCCACCACTTCCCCGGGCACCCTGGCCCCGGGCACGCTCACCGCACCCGCCACCACCGCCCGGGGCATCTCCCCCGTGAACGTCTCCACCAGTGCCCCGAGCACCGCCACCAGCCCTCGCCCACCGGCGTCGACCACCCCGGCGCGTTCCAGGACGGGCAGCTGGCCCGGGGTCGCGGCGAGTGCGGCGCGCGCTGCCTCGTAGGCCGCCCGGGCCACCTTCCCGCAGTCGCCCTCGGCACCGTCGGCGGCGTCGGCGGCGGCCGAGGCGACCGTGAGGACGGTGCCCTCGACGGGGTGGGCCACGGCCTGGCGGGCGGAGTCGGCCGCGTGCCGCAGGGCGAGCCGCAGGCCCTGGCCGTCGGCGTCGGCGGCCTCGTCGTCGGCCAGCACCTGGGCCATGCCGCGCAGCAGCTGGGCGAGGATCGTCCCGGAGTTCCCGCGGGCACCGATGAGCGCCCCGTGCGCCATCGCCCGGGCGGCGTCGGCGAGCGTCGGCCCCTCGGGCCCCGACCCCGCCGCGTGGCCCGCGAACACCGCCTCGACCGCCGCGACCGCGGACTCCACGGTCAGGTACAGGTTCGTGCCGGTGTCCCCGTCCGCCACGGGGTAGACATTGATCGCGTCGATCTCCTCACGCGCCCGCCCCAGGGTCTCGAGAGCGAGACCGCACCAGGTGCGCACCGCGAGAGCATCGAAGAATGTCTGCGGCACCTGCGCCACCGTGCCTCCCTCAGCTGCTGGACGTGGCACGCAGCGTAGTCTCCGGAGCGGCCCTCACCGGAAGTGGGCCAGGTGAGACCACCGCCCGACCATGGTAGTTTCGTCGTCCTGGAGCAGTCGTTGTATGCTGCTCCGGTTGCCCGATCCCAATCGGGCCATTCCCCTGGCACCGCCACTCAGATCTTCGATCCTGATTCCGGCATGCCGGGATCAACCGTAAGTGCATCTGAAGTCTTTGGAGTGACCCGTGGCTGCCAACTGCGACGTCTGTGGCAAGGGGCCGGGCTTCGGCAACAACATCTCGCACTCGCACCGCCGTACGCCCCGTCGCTGGAACCCGAACATCCAGCGCGTGCGTACCGTGGTGGGCGGGACGCCGAAGCGCGTGAACGCTTGCACCTCGTGCATCAAGGCCGGCAAGGTCTCGCGCTGACGCTCAGCTAGCGCGCGGCCACTGCTGGTTCGCTCAGAGAGCCGGTCCACCTCAGGTGGACCGGCTCTTTGTCATGCCTGAGCGCCGCAGCTGAGCGGCTACGCGTCGCCGCGGAACCGCCAGCCGTGATCCACCGGCCCGATGCCCCCGCCGAGTGCGAAGCCGGCCGCGACGGCCCCCGTGACGTACTCCTTGGCCGCCGCCACCGCCTCCGGCACGGACCGCCCCTTCGCGAGCTGTGCGGCGATCGCGGAGGCCAGCGTGCAGCCCGTACCGTGCGTGTGCCGGTTGTCATGGCGCGGTGCCCGCAGCCAGTGCTCCTCGGAGCCGTCGGTGAGCAGATCGACGGCGTCCCCGGGCAGATGCCCGCCCTTGATCAGCACCCAGCGCGGCCCGTACGCCAGCACGGCCGCCGCGGCGCGCCGCAGTTCCTCCTCCGACTCGACCCGCACCCCCGTCAGCTGGGCCACCTCGTCGAGGTTCGGGGTGGCGACCGTGGCCACCGGCAGCAGCTTCGTACGGACGGAGTCCAGCGCCGAGGCGGCGAGCAGGGCGTCGCCGTGCTTGGAGACGCCCACCGGGTCGACGACCGCCGGGGCGTCCGTCCCCGCGAGCAACCCGGCCACCGCCTCCACGAGTTCCGCGGAGGCCAGCATGCCGGTCTTGACCGCCTGGACGCCGATGTCGTCGACGACACTGCGGTACTGGGCCCGCACCGCCTCCACGGGCAGTTCCCAAGCCCCCTGCACGCCGAGGGAGTTCTGCGCGGTCACCGCCGTGACGACGCTCATGCCGTGCACGCCGAGCGCGAGCATCGTCTTCAGGTCGGCCTGGATGCCCGCGCCTCCGCCGGAGTCGGAGCCCGCCACCGTAAGGACGTTGGGGATCATGACTCTATGTCTCCGAAGTGGTCCCAGCCGCCCTTGCTGGTCCACGGCGCTCCGTCGACCGTGACCTGGGGCAGCGCCGAGGGGTTGAGGACCTCGCCGATGATCTTCCAGCGGGCGGGCAGCTTCACGTCCGAGGGGAACGTCGCCACGATCGCGTGGTCCTCGCCCCCGGTCAGCACCCACTGCATGGGGTCGACGCCGACGGCCTGCCCGATGTCGTTCATCTGGGTCGGGATGTCGATGGCCCCGGAGCGGATGTCGATCCGCACCTTGCTGGCCTCGGCGATGTGCCCGAGGTCGGCGATCAGCCCGTCGCTGACATCGCACATCGCGGTCGCCCCGAGCCCGGCGGCGGCCGGACCCGCGTGATAGGGCGGCTCGGGACGCCGGTGGGCCTCCACGAACGCGCGCGGCGAGCGGAACCCCCGCGACAGCACCGCGTACCCGGCCGCCGACCAGCCGAGCCAGCCGGTGACCGCGACGAGGTCGCCGGGCTGTGCGCCCGCCCGCGTCACGGGCTCCTGGTTGCGCAGATCGCCCAGCGCCGTGATCGACACCATGATCGAGTCGCCGCGTACGACGTCACCTCCGACGACGGCGGCGCCCGCCACCTGGCATTCGTCGCGCAGGCCGTCCATCAGCTCGCTCGGCCAGGTCACCGGCAGGTCGGCCGGGACGACCAGACCGAGCAGCAGCGCGGTCGGTACGGCGCCCATGGCGGCGATGTCGGCGAGGTTCTGCGCGGCGGCCTTGCGGCCCACGTCGTAGGCCGTCGACCAGTCCCGGCGGAAGTGCCGGCCCTCCACCAGGATGTCCGTACTGGCCACGACCCTGCGGTCGGGCGCGGCCACCACGGCGGCGTCGTCGCCGGGGCCGACCCGGACCGCCGGGGTGGTGGTCAGACGGGAGGTGAGCTCCCTGATGAGCCCGAACTCACCGAGCTCACCAACAGTGCCCTTCATTGCCCTCTCTCCCCTTCTGTCCCTGTGCATGCCCGGTCGCGAGGCAACTGGGGCCTCGCTACGGTCGAAGTGACCGTCATGTTCTGCCGGACCCGCGCCCCGGCGCGCAAGACCCGGTCCCCACGGGTCTCCCCGTGGTGAGCGGCGACGCGATACCGTGGCGTTCCTTTTCCCCACATGATCCTCGTGGCCGCCCTGGAGGTTCCGTGGTACAGGCGTACATCCTGATCCAGACGGAGGTCGGCAAGGCGTCGACCGTCGCCGAGACGATCAGCAAGATCCCTGGGGTCGTCCAGGCCGAGGACGTGACGGGACCGTACGACGTCATCGTGCGGGCCCAGTCCGACACCGTCGACGATCTCGGTCGTCTGGTGGTCGCCAGGGTCCAGCAGGTGGACGGCATCACCCGCACCCTGACCTGCCCGGTCGTCCATATCTAGCCCCCGTCTACCCTGTGCCGGTGAACTCTTTCCGTCACCGGCACCGCTCTGTCTTCCGCATGTTCCGCCTGCCCGCTCTCGCGCTGTTGATCACTGTCGCGGGCTGCTCCTCAGCAGACGACAGCGCGTCGGCGGCGGTTCCCAGTCCGGGCGCGAAGGCCACGGAACTGTGCCGGAACCTGGACAAGGTACTGCCCGCGAAGGTGGACGGTGAGCGTCGCGAGGATCCCGAGCCCGCGTCGGCGCTGACGGCGGGCTGGGGCAGCCCGGCGATCATACTGCGCTGCGGTGTTCCGCAGCCGCCGAAGATGATCGACCCGAAGGTGGCGGACGGACGTGATCCGGACGCGGTCGCCGGGGGTGTGAACGGGGTGGACTGGCTGATGGAGCAGCGAGACGACGGGGGGCACGTCTTCACCACGGCCAACCGGGAGGCGTACGTGGAAGTGCGCGTGCCCAAGGGGCCGGACAGCTCCGGGGTACTGATCGATCTGGCCTCGGCCGTGAAGAAGGCGATCCCCGAGGGGATCGCCTCCTGACACCTCCTGACGCTTGCCGCGACGCGCGGTCGATTCAGCGCAGGCCCGTCGAACGGCGAAGTGCCGCCTGCACCAGGCGGTCCACCAGCTCCGGGTAGGACACCCCGCTCGCCTGCCACATCTGCGGATACATCGAGATGGGCGTGAAGCCGGGCATCGTGTTGATCTCGTTGATCACGAACTCGCCGCCCTCGGTGAGGAAGAAGTCCGCGCGGACCAGGCCCTCGCAGGACGCCGCCTCGAAGGCCTCGACCGCCAGGCGCTGGACCTCGGCCGTCTCCTCGGGCGTCAGCGGCGCGGGCACGATCCCCGGCGTCGAGTCGATGTACTTGGCCTCGAAGTCGTAGTACGCGTGCGCGTCGGGCGGGGGGATCTCGGCGGGGGCGGAGGCCCGGGGGCCGTCCTCGAACTCCAGGACGCCGCACTCGATCTCGCGGCCCCGCAGCGCGGCCTCCACGAGGATCTTCGGGTCGTGCCGCTGGGCCTCGGCGATCGCCTCGTCGAGTCCGGAGAGGTCGTCGACCTTGGTGATGCCGATCGACGAACCGGCGCGCGCGGGCTTCACGAACAGCGGCCAGCCGTGCTCGCCGGCGAAGTCCACGATCTTCTTGCGGGCGGCGGTCTCGTCCCGCTCCCACTCACGCGGGCGGACCACCACGTACGGGCCGACCCCGAGCCCGAAGGAGGTGAACACCCGCTTCATGTACTCCTTGTCCTGGCCGACGGCCGAGGAGAGCACACCCGAACCCACGTACGGGACGCCGGAGAGCTCCAGAAGGCCCTGGAGGGTGCCGTCCTCGCCGTACGGGCCGTGCAGCACCGGGAAGACCACGTCGACCTCGCCGAGCGCCTTGGGAACCGATCCCGGCTCGCTGTAGACGACTTCGCGGTTGGCGGGGTCGACCGGGAGGATCACTCCGCCCTCGTCGGACTCGGCGAGCGCGTCGACGCTCGGCGGGCGCCGGTCGACGATCGCCATCCGCTCCGGTTCGTCCGCCGTGAGCGCCCAACGTCCGTCCTGGGTGATGCCGATCGGCAGGACGTCGTACTTGGTCCGGTCGATGGCCTTGAGGACGGCGCCGGCGGTGACCACGGAGATCCCGTGTTCGGAGCTGCGCCCGCCGAACACGACGGCCACACGCGGCTTGCGAGGCGGCTGCTCGGGGCTCTGGGGGAGGTTCTCGGTGCTCATATCGGGTTGAGAGTACCCGTTGGTAGGACAGGGATACAGCGCCCCCGGCGTCGCGTCGCTCAGCGTCGTTCGGGCTTCGCGCTGCGCGACATCAGCTCCTTGAGGGCCACGACCGGAGGCTTTCCCTCGTGCACGATGTCCACGACCGTCTCGGTGATCGGCATGTCGACTCCGTGCCGGCGGGCCAGATCCAGCACCGACTCGCAGGACTTGACGCCCTCGGCGGTCTGCTTGGTGACCGCGATGGTCTCCTGCAGGGTCATGCCCTTGCCGAGGTTGGTGCCGAAGGTGTGGTTGCGGGACAGCGGCGAGGAGCAGGTGGCCACCAGGTCGCCCAGGCCCGCGAGTCCGGAGAAGGTCAGCGGGTCGGCGCCCAGGGCCATGCCGAGCCGGGTGGTCTCGGCGAGACCGCGGGTGATGAGCGAGCCCTTGGCGTTGTCGCCGAGACCCATGCCGTCCGCGATGCCGACGGCGAGACCGATGACGTTCTTCACCGCGCCGCCGAGTTCGCAGCCGATGACGTCGGTGTTGGTGTACGGGCGGAAGTACGGCGTGTGGCAGGCGGTCTGGAGCCGCCGGGCGACGGCCTCGTCGGTGCAGGCGACCACAGCGGCGGCCGGCATCCGCGCGGCGATCTCCCGGGCCAGGTTGGGCCCGGTGACCACGGCGATGCGGTCCGGGCCGACCTTGGCGACGTCGTCGATGACCTCGCTCATCCGCATCGCGGAGCCGAGTTCGACGCCCTTCATCAGCGACACGAGGACCGTGTTCGGGGCGAGCAGCGGGCTCCACTCGGCGAGGTTGCCGCGCAGGGTCTGCGAGGGGACCGAGAGGACCGTGAAGTCGGCGTCCGCGGCGGCTTCCGCGGGATCCGTGGTGGCCCGTACGTTCTCCGGCAGCTCGACGCCCGGGAAGTAGTCGGGATTGGTGCGGGTGGAGTTGATCGCCTGCACGAGCTCCGGACGGCGCCCCCACAGGGTGACCTCGCACCCTGCGTCGGCGAGCACCATGCCGAACGCCGTACCCCACGAACCGGCGCTCAGCACCGCCGCCTTGACCGGCTTGCTCACTTGCCCAGCCCCTCTTCCTGCGCCGACTGCACCGACTGCACCGATTCCTGCCCGCCCCGCTGTGTCTGCGCCTGGGTGCGGCGCCGCTGTTCGATCCGCTCCCGGCGCGGGTCGTAGGGCGTGGCGGGCGCCTTCTCCCCGCGGATCTCCTCCAGCTGACAGGTGACGGCGGCCATGATGACCTCGGTGGCTTCCTTCAGGAGCTCCGCCGTCATCTCCTGGTCGTAGAAGCGCGTGAGGTCCACGGGCGCTCCGGCGAGCACGCGGTGCGTCTTGCGCGGCAGGAGGTGCGGCTTCTTCGCGTACGGCGGCAGCAGCTCGTTGCAGCCCCACTGGGCGACGGGGATCACCGGGCACTTGGTCTCCAGGGCGACGCGCGCCGCCCCGGTCTTGCCGGTCATGGGCCAGCCTTCCGGATCGCGGGTGAGAGTGCCCTCGGGATAGAAGGCCACGCATTCACCACGGTTCACGGCCTCGATCGCGGCCCGGAATGCGCTGAGCGCGTCCGTGCTCTCGCGGTAGACGGGGATCTGCCCGGTGCCTCGCATCGCTGCCCCGACGAATCCGCTCTTGAAAAGCCCGCTCTTCGCGAGGAATCGCGGGACGCGGCCGGTGTTGTACTGAAAGTGCGCGTAGGCGAAAGGATCGATGTGCGAATTATGGTTCACCGCGGTGATAAATCCACCATCAGCCGGAATGTGCTCGATTCCGCGCCAGTCCCGCCTGAGCAGAACCACCAGCGGCGGTTTGCAGATCACCGCAGCTAGGCGGTACCAGAAGCCGATTCTGCGGCGGGGCACGCGGACACCTTCCTCTAGGGCCTGAAGCGGGGGCCACCGGGGGGCCGCACAAGTGTCGCCCCAGGCCGCCGGTCTGTCGAGAACACCGTACGCCCCGACCCACCCGCCGCCCGATGCCCCGGGTGACAATGACCGCGACAAGAGAGGGACGGAACACCTGTGCAGTGGACGTTGGTCGTACCCCTGAAACCCCTGGCCCAGGCCAAGAGCAGGCTTGCGGACACCGCGGACGACGGGCTGCGGCCGGGCCTGGCGCTCGCCTTCGCCCAGGACACCGTGGCGGCCGCGCTGGCCTGCCCCGCGGTACGGGATGTGGCAGTCGTCACGGACGACGCCCGGGCGGGCCGTGAGCTGGCCGTACTCGGCGCCGCGATCATCCCCGACGAGCCGGGCGGCGGCCTCAACGCCGCTCTCGCGCACGGGGCGGGGATCATGAGGTCCACTCGCCCCGGAAGTCCGGTGGCCGCGCTCAACGCCGATCTGCCGGCACTGCGCCCGCCGGAATTGGCCCGGGTACTCGACGCGGCCGCTGAATTCCCGCGCGCATTCCTCCCGGACGCGGCCGCAATCGGTACGACCCTATTGGCCGCCACCCCGGGCCGTGAATTGCTCCCGGCCTTCGGTACGGATTCCCGGGCCCGGCACAGCGCCTCCGGGGCCGTGGAACTGCGCCTCGCCGACGTGGATTCCGTACGCCAGGACGTGGACACCGGCGACGACCTGCGCGACGCGCTGGCCCTGGGGGTCGGTCCCCATACGGCCGCGGCCGCCGCGCGGTTGCTGATCCCCGGGCAGTAGGCTGCGGCCATGCAGGCGACCGCGTACACGTACGACCCCGAGAGCCGCAGCGGGCAAGTGCTCCTGGACGACGGCACCCCGGTGCCCTTCGACGCTCCGGCGTTCGACGCGGGGGGTCTCAGGCTGCTGCGCCCCGGGCAGCGCGTGCGCATCGAGGTGGAAGGCGCGAAGGACGACCTCAGGATCACTCTGGTGACGCTGCAGACCCTCTGACCTCTGCCGGCACGATCTCTTTCCGAACACGCCGCGGGCCGGACTCCATGCGGGAGTCCGGCCCGTCGCGTGAGTACCCCGGCGCTCTTACTTCTTGCGTGCGGTGGTCTTCTTGGCGGTGGTCTTGCGCGCCGTCGACTTCTTGGCGGGCGCCTTCTTGGCCGTGGCCTTCTTCGCCGGGGCCTTCTTGGCGGTGGTCTTCTTCGCGGCGGTGCTCTTGGCGGTCGCCGTGGTCTTCTTGGCGGGCGCCTTCTTCGCCGTCGTCTTCTTCGCGGCCGCCGTCTTCGTGGTCGCCTTCTTCGCCGTGGTCTTCTTGGCGGTGGTCTTCTTGGCGGCGGTCTTCTTCGCGGCCGCCTTCTTCGCGGCGGCCTTCTTGACCGTCGCGCCGGCACCGCCGGTCAGGCTGCCCTTCGGCGCCTTCTTGACCGAGACCTCGCCACCACGCGGCAGCTTCTTCGAGCCGCTGACCAGGTCCTTGAAGCCCTGACCCGCGCGGAAGCGCGGAACGGAGGTCTTCTTGACCCGAACCCGCTCGCCCGTCTGGGGGTTACGGGCGTACCGGGCCGGCCGGTCGACCTTCTCGAACGAACCGAAGCCGGTGACGGAAACCCGCTCACCCGAGACGACCGCGCGGACGATGGCGTCCAGTACGTGGTCGACAGCATCGGCGGCCTGCTGGCGGCCGCCCATCTTGTCGGCAATCGCTTCTACGAGCTGCGCCTTGTTCACGTCTTCCCCTTCGGAGACATCGCCAGAACGAAAGTGTTCAAGCTTTTTCGCACGTTAGGCAGATATATACCGCAAATCAAACACGAAACGGGCTTCTCACCCTTGTGCCGCAACGAACTCGGCGGTGTCGTCCGGTTCAGCGTTCCTCGTCGGGGAGACGTCCCTCGTCGAGGTCCGCGGTGAACCGTTCCAGCCGCCTTGCCGCGTCGGCGAGATCGTGCTTGGCCGCGGCCGTAATGACCAGCAGCTTCCGGGTCAGCGCCATCCGTACGCCCTCCGGGACTTGCAGTGCGCGCACTCTTGCGTGCGCTTCCTTGAGTTGGCCCGCGACTGCCGCATAGAGCTCGAGTTGGCCGTCGTGTTCCATGCACAGATTGTGCCATCTGGGGCGAGTTGTCGCCTGCGCAGGGGACAACTGCCGCCGCAAACGGCCTTCCGGGCACGCGTGGAAGTCGCGGCTCTTCACCTCGCGTACCCCGGCAACCACCTGCTTAACGCGGGAAGTTGAGCGTCGCGCTCCGGCCGGACAGGGCCGTTCGGGTGCAGACACGGCTGTACCCCCGATCGGGCTGATCGGGGGTACAGAGGGGGTGTTGCGGTGGCCGAAAGTCGCCTTGTTCAGAGGCGGCGGATCGTGCTCCGGATCAGAGCTGGATCGTCTGCGGCTTGAACACGGGGCGCGTCGCCTCGTACGCGGCGATGTCCGACTCGTTCTGGAGGGTGATCGAGATGTCGTCGAGGCCGTTCAGCAGCCTCCAGCGGGAGTTCTCGTCCAGCTCGAACGAGGCGGTGACGCCCTCGGCGCGCACCTCGCGGGCGACCAGGTCGACGGTGATCTCGGCCTGCGGGTCCTTCTCGGCGAGCTCCATCAGCGCGTCCACGATCTTCTGCTCCAGAACGACCGTGAGCAGGCCGTTCTTGAGCGAGTTGCCGCGGAAGATATCGGCGAAGCGGGAGGAGATCACGGCCTTGAAGCCGTAGTTCTGCAGCGCCCAGACGGCGTGCTCACGGGAGGAGCCGGTGCCGAAGTCGGGGCCGGCGACCAGGACGGTCGCGCCCTGCCGCTCGGGCTGGTTGAGCACGAACGTCTCGTCCTTGCGCCAGGCCTCGAACAGCCCGTCCTCGAACCCGTCGCGCGTGACCTTCTTGAGCCAGTGGGCGGGGATGATCTGGTCGGTGTCGACGTTGCTGCGGCGCAGCGGGACGGCCCGGCCGGTGTGGGTGGTGAAGGCTTCCATGGTTCTCAGACTCCAGCGGGCGTACGGTCGTCGGCGGCGGACAGGTCGGCCGGGGAGGCCAGGTGGCCCAGGACGGCGGTCGCGGCCGCGACCTGCGGCGACACCAGGTGCGTACGGCCGCCCTTGCCCTGCCGGCCCTCGAAGTTGCGGTTGGAGGTGGACGCGGAGCGCTCACCCGGGGCCAGCTGGTCGGGGTTCATGCCCAGACACATCGAGCAGCCCGCGTGCCGCCATTCGGCGCCGGCGTCCTTGAAGACGACGTCCAGACCCTCGGAAACGGCCTGCAGACCGACCCGCGCGGAGCCCGGGACGACCAGCATCCGTACGCCGTCGGCGACTTTGCGGTCCTTGACGATCTCGGCCGCGGCCCGCAGGTCCTCGATGCGGCCGTTGGTGCAGGAGCCTACGAAGACGGTGTCCACCTTGATGGAGCGCAGCGGCTGCCCCGCCTCCAACCCCATGTACTCCAGGGCCTTTTCGGCGGCGAAGCGCTCCGATGCGTCTTCGTACGAAGCAGGGTCGGGGACGGACGCCGAAAGGGGTGCGCCCTGGCCGGGGTTGGTGCCCCAGGTGACGAACGGCGCCAGCTCGGTGGCGTCGATGACGACCTCGGCGTCGAACTCGGCGTCCTCGTCCGTCCTGAGCGTCTTCCAGTACTCGACGGCCGCGTCCCAGTCGGCGCCCTCGGGGGCGTGCGGACGGCCCTGGAGGTACGCGAAGGTGGTCTCGTCCGGGGCGATCATGCCCGCGCGGGCACCGGCCTCGATCGACATGTTGCAGATGGTCATGCGGGACTCCATCGAGAGCTTCTCGATGGCCTCGCCGCGGTACTCCAGGACGTAGCCCTGGCCGCCGCCGGTGCCGATCTTCGCGATGATCGCCAGGATCAGGTCCTTGGCGGTGACGCCGTCGGGCAGTTCGCCGTTGACCGTGATCGCCATGGTCTTGGGGCGGGACATCGGCAGCGTCTGGGTGGCCAGCACGTGCTCCACCTGGGAGGTGCCGATGCCGAACGCCAGCGCGCCGAAGGCGCCGTGCGTGGAGGTGTGCGAGTCGCCGCAGACGACGGTGGTGCCGGGCTGGGTCAGACCCAGCTGCGGGCCGACGACGTGCACGACGCCCTGCTCGACGTCGCCCAGCGGGTGCAGGCGCACGCCGAACTCGGCGGCGTTCTTGCGCAGCGTCTCCAGCTGGACCCGGGAGACCGGGTCGGCGATGGGCTTGTCGATGTCGAGGGTGGGGGTGTTGTGGTCCTCGGTGGCGATGGTGAGGTCGAGGCGCCGCACCTTGCGGCCGCTCTTGCGAAGGCCGTCGAAGGCCTGCGGGCTGGTCACCTCGTGCAGCAGGTGCAGATCGATGAAGAGAAGGTCGGGCTCGCCCTCGGCGCGCCGGACGACATGGTCGTCCCAGACTTTCTCCGCGAGTGTCCTACCCATCGCTGTTCCCTCCGGCCGACGACGATCCGACGGCCCAACTAGAGATCTTGAGGAGGCGGGCCCGCGCCCCTGGATTCCGCGCATCCGCCGCCAGGCCCGTACGTCACGGGCCGTTGTGACTTCGTGTCTTCCAGAGTGGCGGGTTCCACGGAAAATTGAACTTGCGTTTCACAGAGTGAGACGCGAGTATCGTTTCATGGACAACAGTAGCGGCGTCGGCGTTCTGGACAAGGCGGCCCTCGTCCTGAGCGCTCTGGAGTCCGGTCCGGCCACCCTCGCGGGCCTGGTCGGTGCCACCGGACTGGCACGACCCACGGCCCACCGCCTGGCCGTGGCCCTGGAACACCACCGCATGGTGGCGCGTGACATGCAGGGCCGTTTCATTCTCGGCCCCCGCCTGGCAGAACTTGCCGCGGCCGCGGGTGAGGACCGTCTCCTCGCCACCGCCGGCCCGGTGCTCACCCACGTCCGTGACATCACGGGCGAGAGCGCGCAGCTCTACCGCCGGCAGGGCGACATGCGTATCTGCGTCGCCGCGGCGGAGCGCCTGTCCGGCCTGAGGGACACGGTCCCGGTCGGCTCGACGCTCACGATGAAGGCCGGCTCCTCGGCGCAGATCCTGCTGGCCTGGGAGGAGCCGGAGCGGCTGCACCGGGGCCTGCAAGGGGCCCGCTTCACGGCGACGGCCCTGTCGGGCGTAAGGCGCCGGGGCTGGGCCCAGTCGATCGGCGAGCGCGAGCCGGGCGTCGCGTCCGTCTCCGCGCCGGTGCGGGGGCCGTCGAACCGTGTGGTGGCGGCCGTGTCGGTGTCCGGGCCGATCGAGCGGCTGACGCGTCACCCGGGGCGGATGCATGCGCAGGCTGTGATCGATGCGGCCGGGCGCCTCTCCGAGGCGCTGCGACGGACTGGCTGAACCGACGAGGCGTTCCTCGGGGAAGGCCGGCCTCAACGCCGCGGCAGGCTTTCCCCGACTCAGCGCCATGACGGGGGCGGTTTCGTCGTCGAGCGCGGGCCGTCAGTAGTTGTTCGCGCAGTTCCCCGCGCCCCTGGGGCATACGCAGAAGGCCCCTCACCGAGGTGAGGGGCCTTCGTGGTGTGTACCCCCGACCGGATTCGAACCGGCGCTACCGCCTTGAGAGGGCGGCGTGCTAGGCCGCTACACAACGGGGGCGTGGAGCCTGCAAGCGTTTAGTACTGCACCGCTGCAGGTCCGAGCTGGTCTACCTGGACTCGAACCAAGACTAACTGAACCAGAATCAGCCGTGCTGCCAATTACACCATAGACCAATGTGGTTTAGACCAGTCAGTACCCCCGACCGGATTCGAACCGGCGCTACCGCCTTGAGAGGGCGGCGTGCTAGGCCGCTACACAACGGGGGCCCTAGCAGTTCCGAGATGATCGTCGACCCTTCGGAACCCTGTACCCCCGACCGGATTCGAACCGGCGCTACCGCCTTGAGAGGGCGGCGTGCTAGGCCGCTACACAACGGGGGCCTTGCAGATGAGCTCTGCGAGCTGGCCTACCTGGACTCGAACCAAGACTAACTGAACCAGAATCAGTCGTGCTGCCAATTACACCATAGGCCACTGGAACGCAAGCCCCCGAGGGGGTTTTTGTTCTAGTTGTGCGCCTGGGGTTCCGGCCTTCCGGCCCGGCCCCGCGGCGCAGGAAGAACATTACCTGAAGGTGGACGGGGCTCCAAAACGACTATCCGGGCCGAGCAGTGAGGGCAGTTCGGCGAGGGAGGCGATGCGGTGCGGGCCGACGGGCGGCTCGATCGTGGCGTACCTGCCGCCGCGGTCGATCCACACCGACAGCAGCCCGGCGTCGGCGGCGCCCCGCCCGTCGATCTCCGGGTGGTCACCGACGTAGGCGACCTGGTGGGGCGGTAGATCGAGGGCCGTGCAGGCGGCGAGGAACGCGCCGGCCTCGGGCTTGGAGACGCCGAGCTCGGCCGCGCACAGGATGCTCTCGAAGCGGTCGTGGACACCGAGGACTCGCAGCTTGTGGTCCTGGACGTGGATGCTGGAGTTGGAGAGCACGGCGTGCCGGTGGCTGGCGGCGAGGGCGTCGAGGACGGGCAGGACGTCCGGGAAGAGGGTCCAGACCTCCTCGTAGTGGTCGCGGTAGCGCCGGAACCACGCGTCGGCCTCGGCGTCGGTCAGGTCCCGGCCCAGGAACACCCGTACGCGGTCGCGTCGCTGGGCCTCGAAGGTGGCCTCCCCGGCCGCGAAGCGCGCCCATTGCAGGTCGGTGATCTCCCGCCAGCGGGCGAGGGCCTGGTCGACGGTGTCGTAGTCGTCGAGCAGGCCCTCGGTCGTCAGATGGGCGCGCATGCCGAGGCGGTCGGCGGTGGTGTAGTCGAAGAGGGTGTCGTCGACGTCCCAGACCACGGCTCGGATGCTCATGGTCCGACCGTACCCACCGCGGGGCGCGCTCAGCCCAGGTTCATCGTGCCGGAGAGCGTGAGGTCCGGTCCCTGGTTGTCGCGGGGGTGGGCGGTGAGCTTCCAGGTGTAGCCGCCGGACGGGGCCCCGGCGCCGGTGGCGGTGGTGCCGTCCCAGGCGGGGCGTACGGCGGCTCCGGTGGAGGTGCCGGTCAGGGTGCGGACGGCGGTGCCGGAGGCCGTGGTCAGGGTCAGGGTCCAGGTGGACGGCTTGTTCAGCTGCCAGACCGGCGACCAGGGGAACGATCTGCCGATCACGGACGGCGAGTAGACCTGGGCCTCCGTCTGCGCGAGCGGTGAGGTGGGGACGCCGCTGGGGACGATCGACACCTCGCCGTACGTGCCGTTGAGGTAGGCGATGTGGCCGCCGAAGCGGTCGACGGCCCAGCGGCCGTTGCTGCCGCCGGTGTTCTGGTCCGTGGCCGGCAGCCTGACCAGGGTGCGGGTGGTCGCCGTGCCGGTGTGGAAGTCGGTGAGCAGCAGGTCGTGGGTGGTGCGGTTCTCGCGGAGCAGGAAGCCGTCGGCGAGGCGGGCCGGGCCGATGTCGGCCGGGACCGTGATCCTGCGGTTCGTGGCCCGGTCGTAGACGCCCGCTGAGCTGCCGCAGGACCAGTACAGCCAGGTGTTGACGGCCTGGATGTCGGTGGGGGTGCAGGGGGCGCCGGTGGCGATGGTGGTGGTCGTCCCGGTCTTGAGGTTGCGGCCGGTGACCGCGCCCTGGGTGCTGCCCGGGGCCCACAGGGTCTGGCCCCAGACCGCGGCGGCGGTGCGGTCGCGGGTGAGGGTGGTCGTGCCGCTGGTCGCGGCGCGCGGGAAGTCGGTGATCCGCTGGGTGCCGGAGCCGCCGTTGTAGAGCACGTAGCGGCCGCTGCCGCCGGCGAGGCGGCCCGCGGAGTCGCCGTCCGTGGGGGCGTTGACGACGGTGGTGGTGTCGAGGCCGACGTTCAGGACCGCTTCCCTGCCGTCGGTGTCGGTCCACAGGGAGGCGACGCGGCCGTCGCCCAGGGCCTCCAGCTGGGGGCAGGCGGCGTCGCCGGTGAGGCAGCGGGGCGCTGCCAGACCCGGGCTGCGGCGGGTCTGGGAGCCGGTGGGCTTGCCGGCGGCGTCCAGTTGGAAGCTGTTGTACCGGTGGGAGCCGCCAGGCGTGGTGCCGTAGAGGAACAACTCGCCGCCGGCGACGGCCAGTCCCTCCACTCCGGTCGAGAAGGCGGGGACCTGGGCCACCTTGGTGGTGGTGAGGCCGCCGTTGCCGGTGGGGGTGATGCGGTGGATGTTCCAGTCGAGGCTGGAGGGTCCGGCGGTGGCGAGGGCGCCGCCGTCCAGGGACGGGCCGATTCCGCCGAACGACGAGCCGAGGACGGTGCTGGTGGCGCCGGTGACGAGGGAGCGGGCGGTCAGCGCGGCCTCGGTGCCGCCCAGCACGAAGGTCGGGTTGCCGAGCAGGAGTTGGTCGCCCACGACGGCTTCGAGCTGGGCGTCGGTCCTGGTGAGGGCGGTGGGCTCGGCGCCGGGTTCGGCGTCCACCCGGATCACCTTCCAGTCGGCGACCAGCCAGCGGTCGTTGAAGGCGAGCTGCGGGGTGGCCTCGTCGCTGGTGACGTACGTGCGGAAGGCGCCGTCGGCCAGGTCGACCAGGCCCACGGAGGTCTTGTCGTCCAGCACGTACACGATCGCGAGACGGCCGACCGAGCCGCCGGTGCGGTAGGAGACGGGGCGGGCGCCCGTCGGGAAGCCGGTGACCGGGGTGTCCGTGGTGGTGCCGTCGGCGGCGGCGCGCAGCACGTGCAGGGCGCCCGTGCCGTCCATGGTGAGCACGCTCCAGCCGACGGTGGCCCGGACGGCGTGGCCGGAGGGGATCGTGACGGTGGCGGTGACGCCCGTGGAGCGGTGCTTCTGCATGACCGTCTGGCCCGAGCGGGTGTTCACGACGTCGGTGCCGCCGACCAGGTCGTCCGGGCCGGCATGGGCGGGCGGGACCGCGTCGGGGTAGTCCACCGTGGTGACCGAGGTGGTTCCCGGCCGGTACTGGAAGCCGGAGGCGCCGGCCCACGGGTAGTCGACGGTCACGCGCTTCTCGGTGACGAGCCGGACCGTGCCCACCGGCTCCCCTGCGTCGGGTGCCGCCTGCGCGGGTGCGGTCAGTACGGTGCAGGACAGGGCCACCACCCCGCCGACGGCCGCGTGGACGAGTCTTCGTGAACGGCTCATGTTCTCTCCCCCGGTACCAGGGCGCACACGCGCACCGTGTGCACGAGGGACATCCAATGTCCCCTCGGGGAGCCGGAGTCGGCCGGAAGGGTGAACTCCGGGTGACGGCTGGGCGGACACGACGAGGGCGGCGTCCGAAGCGGACGCCGCCCTCATGGCGGGTGGTGCGTTACGCGGCCAGCTTCGCCAGCGCCGCGTCGATCCGGGCCAGGGTCTGCTCCTTGCCCAGGACCTCCAGGGACTCGAACAGCGGCAGGCCGACCGTGCGGCCGGTGACGGCGACACGGACGGGGGCCTGGGCCTTGCCGAGCTTGAGGCCGTGGGTCTCACCGGCGGCCAGGACGGCCTCCTTCAGCGACTCGGCGGAGGTCCAGTCGGCGGCCTCCAGCTTCTCGCGGGCGGTGCGCAGGAGGGCGTCCGAGCCTTCCTTCATGGCCTTGGTCCAGCTGGCCTCGTCCACCGCCGGCTCCGGCAGGAACAGGAAGTCGACGTTGTCGGTGATCTCGGAGAGCACCTTGAGGCGGGTCTGCGCGTGGGGCGCGATGGCCTGCCACTTCGCCTCGTCGAAGGCCTCCGGGGCCCAGGGGGCGAACGGGGCCCGCAGCCACGGGGCGCAGCGCTCCGTGAAGTCCTTCACGTCCAGCAGGCGGATGTGGTCGCTGTTGATGGCCTCGCACTTCTTCAGGTCGAAGCGGGCCGGGTTGGGGTTCACGTCGGAGATCTCGAACGCCGCGATCATCTCGTCGATCGAGAAGACGTCCTGGTCGGCCGAGAGGGACCAGCCGAGCAGGGAGAGGTAGTTGAGCAGGCCCTCGGGGAGGAAGCCGCGCTCCCGGTAGAGGTTAAGGGACGACTGCGGGTCGCGCTTGGAGAGCTTCTTGTTGCCCTCGCCCATGACGTAGGGCAGGTGCCCGAAGGAGGGGATCTCCTTGGCGATGCCCAGCTCGGTCAGCGCCTTGTACAGCGCGATCTGGCGCGGGGTGGAGGAGAGCAGGTCCTCGCCGCGCAGGACGTGGGTGATCTCCATCAGGGCGTCGTCGACCGGGTTGACCAGCGTGTAGAGCGGGGCGCCGTTGGCGCGGACGATGCCGTAGTCCGGGACGTTCTCCGGGGTGAAGGTCAGCTCGCCGCGGACCAGGTCCGTGAAGGTGATCGTCTCGTCGGGCATCCGGAAGCGGACGATCGGCTCCCGGCCCTGGGCCTGGTACTCCTCGACCTGGGCGTCGGTCAGCTCGCGGCAGTGGCCGTCGTAACCGGAGGGCTTGCCGGCGGCGCGGGCGGCCTCGCGGCGGGTGTCCAGCTCGTCCTGGGAGCAGTAGCAGCGGTAGGCGTGGCCGGCGTCGAGCAGCTTGGCCGCGACGTCCTTGTACAGGTCCATGCGCTGCGACTGGCGGTAGGGCGCGTGCGGGCCGCCGACCTCGGGGCCCTCGTCCCAGTCGAAGCCCAGCCAGCGCATCGAGTCGAGCAGCTGGGTGTACGACTCCTCGGAGTCGCGGGCCGCGTCGGTGTCCTCGATGCGGAAGACCAGCGTGCCCTGGTGGTGCTTGGCGAACGCCCAGTTGAACAGGGCGGTGCGCACCAGGCCCACGTGGGGGTTACCGGTGGGCGACGGACAGAAACGGACGCGTACGGGAGTGCCGGGTGCGCTAGCCACGCTTGACAACCTTGTTGGTGAGAGTGCCGATGCCTTCGATGGTGACGGCGACCTCGTCGCCGACGTTCAGGGGGCCGACCCCAGCCGGGGTGCCCGTGAGGATCACGTCGCCGGGGAGCAGCGTCATGGCCTCGGAGATGTTGACGATCAGATCCTCGATGGAGTGGATCATCTCGCTCGTACGGCCCAGCTGGCGCTGCTGGCCGTTGACCGTGAGCTGGATGGTGAGGTCGGCCGGGTCCAGGTCCGTCTCCACCCAGGGGCCGAGCGGGCAGGAGGAGTCGAAGCCCTTGGCACGGGCCCACTGCTTCTCGCGCCGCTGGACGTCGCGGGCGGTGATGTCGTTGGCGCAGGTGTAACCGAAGATCACATCCCGGACGCGCTCGCGCGGGACCTCGCGGCACATCCGGCCGATGACCACGGCCAGCTCGGCCTCGTGGTGCACCTCCTCGGAGAAGGAGGGGTACTGGATGTCGTCGCCGGGGCCGATCACCGAGGTGGAGGGCTTGAAGAAGGCGAAGGGGGCGTCGGGGACCTCGTTGCCGAGTTCCCTGGCGTGCTCGGCGTAGTTGCGGCCGAAGGCCACGACCTTGTTGGGGAGCACCGGCGGCAGCAGCCTGACCTTGCTCACCGGCACCTTCGTACCGGAGAGTTCGAAGTCCGCGAACGGGATGCCCTTGATGATGTCCAGGACGAGTTCGTCCTGCTTCTCGCCCTCGATGGCGCCGAAGGCGACGTTCCCGTCGATGGAGAATCTGGCGATGCGCACGGGTTGCTTGGCCCCTTGACTGAAGCGGCTGGAGTCTGACGCTCCAGGCTAACGCGGGCGGGTGTCCGCGCCGTGCTCATGCTGAAGGGCGCCCCCCGCCGTCGGAGGGCGCCCTCGATGTTCGTGTCCCGGCGCCTTGAGCAGTCGGCGGCCGGTGCGCGTACTACCTGGTGTCACACCGCGGCCGCGGCGGCCGCGACGGGTACCTCGGTGAGGATGGTGCGCTTGGGGTTGGCGGTCTGGGCGGGGAGTTCGACGCGGTGCTCCGGCTGCTCCGGCGTCTGCAGTTCGTCGGCGTCGTCCAAGTGCGCCAGCGTCGTGCGTCGCGGGTTGGCGATCTTGTGGAACATCGTCGTCGTCTTCACTGTTTACTTGCACCCTGTCCTGTGACGGGCGCCGGGCGGGTCCATGGACCTCGCACCGGGCGCGGGTTGTCGGTTTTGCCATCTCTGTAAAGCGTCAGGCTAAACACGGGATTCCCGGCCCAATCGCGGAGGGGCCATGATCAGCATGTGAGTTTCCTCACGAATCAGAGTCCGAATCGGTCAATCCGGACTCATGCCCCACCCCCATAAAGCGGACATTGACTCTCTGAAGCCATCATTCCGCTCCTGATCATGGAGATTGGGACACCCTTTACGGGCCGACGACTCGCGGGGTTACGTCCGAAATGGACGAACTCACTTTCTACGTCCGGTGATCCGGCCCTCACGTGGTGTCACCTATGTCACGGCCTGGCCTACGGGCCTTGTTGGAGATCCTGTGCTGTGCTGGAATCTCACGGACCGCCGCAGGATCGAGCCGGCGCACAGGGGGCGCACAGACGCGCCGAGCGGCGGCGAGAAGGGGGAGCCAGCGCCGGTCACTCACGACCACCACGGGGGCGTACTCAGGGCGTCCCCAGAACGCCGACACCGTGCCCCGCCGCTTTACGGCGAAGGGGTGCCTGGTCCAGAGGTTGCGACGCTAGTGCAGGGACGTTTCAAGAGGGATGGCAGCGCTTCGGCGGAGCCGGAGCCGCACGGCGGGACTGGCGCCATGAAGGGCGGCCCCGCGCCCCAGCACGCCCAGAGCCCGGGCTCGGCCGGCGACGGCGGTGAGCGCTCCGGACGGTCGGGTACATCGGCCGCGGGGGCCGCGAACCCGTCCCCGCCGCTGAAGCCGCCGACGGGCCCCACCGGCCCCGGTCCGCGAATAGCCCTGCGCAACTGGCGCATCTCCACCCGACTGGTCTCGCTGCTCGCGCTCCCGGTGGTCGCGGCCACCTCGCTGGGCGCGCTGCGTATCAACCAGTCCATGGACGACATCCAGCAGCTCGACAACATGAAGCTGCTGACGGACATGACCAAGCAGGCCACCGAGCTGTCGGCCGCGCTCCAGGAGGAGCGCGACCAGTCGGCAGGCCCGCTGGCGCACGGCGGCAAGGCGACCGACTTCACGGTCAAGGGTCTGCGCGAGAAGACCGACCGGGCGATGAAGAACTTCCTCGACAGTTCCGAGGAGATCGACAGCGCCAGCAAGGAAGGCAACCTCAAGGGCGTCCGCGAGTACCTCATCCAGCTCGCCGGCGAGCTGGGCGACCTGGCGCAGATCCGCAAGAGCGCCTACGCCTCCGAGGGCAACTCCACGCAGACGATCGAGGCCTACCACCGTCTGATCGAGAACCTCGTCGACCTCTCCCAGGACATGGCCGAGGCGACCAGCAACCCGGACATGATCCAGCGCACCCGAGCGCTGGCGGCCTTCTCCTCCGCCAAGGAGTACTCCTCGATCCAGCGCGCGGCCCTCGCGGCGGCGCTGCCCGCGAGCAACACCACGACCGGCAAGCTCTCGCCGAACGACCGGCTCTACGCCGAGTCGTCCCTGGAGAGCCAGAAGTCCGAGATCCGCAGCTTCAAGAGCATCTACGGCGAGGACGCCGCCGCCGAGCTGCTGCAGCCGATCGAGGACGGCGGCAACTCCACGATCAAGGCCACCGACACCTACGCGGGCCGTGCCCTGGTCTCCGCGAGCGGTCTCGCCCAGCAGGACAAGCGGTCCTACCGCGACTGGCTGGACGACAGCTCCACCAAGATCCAGCAGATGAAGAACATCGAGCACACGCTGCTCGAGGAGATGGAACAGAAGGCCCGCGAGCTGCGCAGCGCCACCGAGCGCGACGCGATCATCTCCGGTGCGCTGATCCTGATCGTGCTCGGTGTGTCGCTGGTCGGCGCCTTCGTCGTGGCCCGCTCCATGATCCGCTCGCTGCGCCGCCTGGAGGAGACGGCCACCAAGGTCGCCTCCGACCGGCTGCCCGAGCTGGTCAAGCAGCTGTCCGAGTCCGACCCGCAGGACGTCGACACGTCCGTGGAGTCGGTCGGTGTGCACTCCCGGGACGAGATCGGCCGGGTGGCCGCGGCCTTCGACGACGTGCACCGCGAGGCGGTCCGACTCGCCGCCGAGCAGGCCCTGCTGCGGGGCAACGTCAACGCGATGTTCACCAACCTCTCGCGCCGCTCCCAGGGCCTCATCCAGCGCCAGCTGTCGCTCATCTCCGAACTGGAGTCCCGCGAGGCCGACCCGGACCAGCTGTCCTCTCTCTTCAAGCTCGACCACCTCGCCACCCGCATGCGCCGTAACGGTGAGAACCTCCTCGTCCTCGCCGGTGAGGAGCCCGGCCGCCGCTGGACCCGCCCGGTCCCGCTGGTCGACGTGCTCCGCGCCGCCGCCTCCGAGGTGGAGCAGTACGAGCGCATCGAGCTGGCCTCCGTGCCGACCACCGAAGTGGCCGGCCGGGTCGTCAACGACCTCGTGCACCTGCTCGCCGAGCTGCTGGAGAACGCGACGTCGTTCTCCTCGCCGCAGACCAAGGTCAAGGTCACCGGTCACGCGCTGCCCGACGGCCGTGTGCTGATCGAGATCCACGACACCGGTATCGGTCTGTCGCCGGAGGACCTGGCCGCGATCAACGAGCGGCTCGCCTCTCCCCCGACGGTGGACGTCTCCGTCTCCCGCCGCATGGGTCTGTTCGTGGTCGGCCGGCTGTCGCAGCGGCACGGCATCCGCATCCAGCTGCGCCCGTCCGACTCCGGTGGTACGACCGCGCTGGTCATGCTGCCCGTCGACGTCGCCCAGGGCGGCAGGAAGCCTCAGCCCAAGCAGCCCGGCCAGCCGCCGCTCGGCGGCGGTGGTCCGGCCGCCGCGCAGGCCGCCGCCGGTGTGGCCGCGGCCCGGCGTGGCGCCGGTGCCGGCCAGGGCGGCGGCGCGCTCGGGGCGGGTCCCTCCGCCGCCGGTGCCTTCGGTGGCGGTGCGTCCGGCGGGGGCCGGCTCGGTCCGGGTCAGAGCCCGCGGGCCGCGCTGCCCGGGCGGGACGCGGACGGTGGCCGTCCGGGAGCGCCGGGCGGAGCGCGCGGGCCCCAGGGTCCCGAGAAGTCCCCGTCGTTGTTCGACCAGGGTGCTCCCTCCGCGCCCCCGCAGGGCCGTCCGGCCGGTTCCGGGTACGGGCAGGCCCCGGGTGCCCCGCAGGGCCTGCAGGCCGCCGGCACGAACGGGCCGCAGGGCCAGGACGCCTTCGGCGGTGGCCGTGGCCAGCAGCGCCCGGGCGGCAACGCCGAGCAGGGCCAGGGCCGTCGGCCGCAGCTGCCGCCGCGCGGTGGTCCGCGGGCCGAGCTGCCCGGTGGCGACCCGCAGCCGCGCGTGCCGAGCTGGGGCGACGAGAACGCCCAGCCGCCGGTGCCGCGTGCCTCGCTGGACGCCCCGCGTGGTCACGAGGAGCCGGACGTCTCCCGTACGTCTCAGATGCCCCGGATCGACGACCGTCAGGGCCCGGGCGCCACGGCGGAGATCCCGGCCGTGCCGCGTGCCGACGACCGGCAGGGCCCCGGCTCGCCGGCCGACTTCGGCATGGGCGGCGGCCCCCAGCACTCGGACCAGTACACCTCCGGCACGAACGGATCGCAGGACCCGGGTCAGTTCGTCCGCCCGGACGTCTTCGGCTCCCCGGCCGTCCGCCGCGACCCGTCCTCCACGACGGGCCAGTACCCGGCGCCGCAGGCCCCGCAGTCCTACGACAACGGCTCCACGGGCCAGTACCCGGCACAGCGCCAGGACAATGGCAGCACCGGCCAGTACCCGGCGCCCCGTCAGGACAACGGCTCCGGTCGGCCCTCCCTTCCGGGTCCGGCCACCCCGGCCGACCCCGGTGGCACGGGCCAGTACGAGCGGCCGCAGGTCAACGGCGGTCGGGGCCCGGCGGACTTCGGCGCCCCGCGGCCGCCCGCCCCGCAGGCCCGGCCCGCCCGGCAGGAGCCCGAGGCCCTGCCGCCGGCGTCCGGTCCGGGCGACGGACGTACGCCGCTGTACGACACACTCGAGACCAACTGGTTCCACGGCCAGAACGGCCAGAACGGCCAGCAGGAACAGCAGTCCCAGCAGCCGCAGAACAACGGCTCGGCTCCGCAGCAACCGCAGGGATCCACCGGTCCGCAGCGGTCGTCCGCACCCGCCGGCTGGCGCAGTTCACCGAACGACGATCTCGGCCGCCAGGCCGAGCGCGTCCGCCAGCCGGCCGCCGGTGGTGTCACCACCTCCGGCCTGCCTCGCCGGGTGCCCCGCGCGAACCTCGTCGCGGGCACGGCGCAGCAACAACCGCAGCAGCAGAGCGGTCCGCAGATCTCCCGGGCGCCCGATGACGTCCGGGGCCGGCTGACCAATCTCCGTCGCGGTATCGCACAGGGTCGTCAGGCCGGGTCCACTCAGACCGGCAGCTTCCCTCGACCCTCTCACCAGCAGGAGCGTTAGTTGAGTCCGATGAGCCAGGCGGCACAGAACCTCAACTGGTTGATCACCAACTTCGTGGACAACACCCCCGGGGTGTCCCACACCGTCGTCGTGTCCGCCGACGGTCTCCTCCTGGCGATGTCGGAGGGCTTCCCGCGTGACCGCGCGGACCAGCTCGCGGCCGTCGCCTCGGGCCTGACGTCCCTGACGGCAGGCGCCTCCCGGATCTTCGAGGGGGGCGACGTCGCGCAGACGGTCGTGGAGATGGAGCGGGGGTTCCTCTTCCTGATGTCCGTCTCGGACGGTTCGTCGCTGGCCGTTCTGGCACACCCCGACTGCGACATCGGCCTCGTCGGCTACGAGATGGCGCTCCTGGTCGACCGCGCGGGCGCGGTCCTCACCCCCGACCTGCGAGCTGAGCTCCAAGGGAGTCTGCTCCACTGATCGGCCCCGGCACCACCCGTCTCACCACATCACCGTCCGGCCGCCACAGATCCCACACAGGCCCCGTCAGACGGCTCGACTGACCGACTTGCTGTCCCGCCCGGAGGACCCATGACCCCGCCCCCCGCCTCTCATGATCCGTACGCGGAGCCGTACGAGGATGAGGGCGACCAGCCGCTGGTACGGCCTTACGCCATGACCGGCGGCCGGACGCGGCCGCGCTACCAGCTGGCCATCGAGGCTCTGATCAGCACGACCGCAGACCCCGCGGCACTCATGGGGCTGCTGCCGGAGCACCAGCGCATCTGCCACCTGTGCCGTGAGGTGAAGTCGGTCGCCGAGGTCTCGGCGCTGCTCAACATGCCGCTGGGTGTGGCCAGGATCCTCGTCGCGGACCTCGCGGAGGCCGGTCTCGTCGCGATCCACCAGCCGGGCGGCGACGACGCCACCGGTGCACCGGACGTGACACTGCTCGAAAGGGTGCTCAGTGGACTTCGCAAGCTCTGACGCGGGTCGTTCCACCACGTCCGCAAAGATCGTGGTGGCGGGTGGCTTCGGCGTGGGCAAGACCACGTTCGTCGGTGCCGTCTCGGAGATCAACCCGCTGCGCACCGAGGCCGTCATGACCTCCGCCAGCGCGGGGATCGACGACCTGACCCACACCGGGGACAAGACGACCACCACGGTCGCCATGGACTTCGGCCGTATCACCCTGGACCAGGACCTGATCCTGTACCTCTTCGGTACGCCCGGCCAGGACCGCTTCTGGTTCATGTGGGACGACCTGGTGCGCGGCGCCATCGGCGCGATCGTCCTGGTGGACACACGCCGGCTGGCCGACTGCTTCCCGGCCGTCGACTACTTCGAGAACAGCGGCCTGCCCTTCGTCGTCGCGCTGAACGGCTTCGAGGGCCAGCAGCCCTACCAGCCCGAGGAGGTGCGCGAGGCGCTGCAGATCGGGCCGGACACCCCGATCATCACGACGGACGCCCGCCATCGGGCCGATGCGAAGAGTGCCCTGATCACGCTGGTCGAGCACGCTTTGATGGCACGACTGAGGTAGCACGCAATTCAAGAGCGCCATACGGCAGTTGTCGTAGATGCACCGGAGCCGACTGTGTCCTTTGACACGGTCGGCCAAGGTGTTCATAACGTTTCGGCAGAGGAATCGGGTGGTACGGCCACGCGTCGCGCACATCCGGTCTCGCTGCGCGCACAATCGCCCCGCCTTTTGGCGGGGCTCGCTCTTTATGACCGTTTTATCTGGGGCTTACATCACTCTGAATCCCCGCCCCGGACTGTTTGGAAGAGCGCAGGTCGTCGTGCTGGAATGCCTGAACTGCCCAATAGTCAATGACGCACTCGTCCGTCGACGACGTGTTGGGCGCTGAGACACTGCGGCACAACGTTGGTGCCGACCGCCGAGAGGTTGTTGGTCGAGTGAGGCGAAGCAAGAACAGTCCCGAGCCGTCGGCCCGGGGCAACTTCACCCCGCCGCCGCGCACAGCGGCGCCCGCCCCCGTGCCCGGTTCGGAGCCGACGGCCGCGCCTGCCGAGAGCAGCGGCCGTCTCTCCCCGCGCAACTGGCGCGTGGCGACCAGGCTCAACGCGATCCTGCTCATACCCGTGGTCGTCGGCCTCGTCATGGGCGGCTTCCAGGTGAAGAGCTCGATCGACACCTGGCAGGAGGCCGAGGACGCGCAGAACACCGCGCGTCTGGTGCGGGCCTCCCTGCTGTACGCCAACGCCCTCTACAACGAGCGCGACACGTCGGCGGCGCCCCTGCTGAAGGGCAGCGCCCAGACGGCCCAGGACAAGGCGACCGTCGCCCAGGTCCGCAAGGACACCGACGAGGCCGCCGACGCCTTCGACACCGCGGCACAGAGCATGCCGGCCAAGCCCGGCCTCGAGCGCCGTCTGAAGCTGTTCCGCGAGGCGGAGCCGAAGCTGCAGACCCTGCGCCAGGTCGCCTACACCTCCAAGCTCAAGGGTGTGCAGACCGAGGAGGGCTACGTCGAGGTCGCCCACCCGCTGACGGAGTTCGCCAACGAGCTGGGCCTGGGCACCGGAAACATCACCAGCTACGGCCGGACGGTGTACGCCATCGAGCTCACCAAGGCGGCCCTGTCGCTGCAGCGCTCGATCGGCATGCACATCCTGATCAAGCCGGGCCCGGACGACGGCAACCTGGCCAGCCAGCGCATCGCCCTGTCCTCGTACGCCTACCTCGAGCGCATCGCCGTCGAGGAGTACATAGGCGGCGGTACCGAGCAGGACGCGGACAAGCTCAAGGCGGCCGAGGCGAAGATCAAGGTCGACGGCGCCGCGATGGCCCGGGAGGCCAAGGCCAAGAACCCGGACTACGTCCCCCCGCCGGCCAAGACGACGACGATGGTCTCGGCCATCGCGACGCTGCCGAGCACCGACCCGAGCGCCCGCGCCGCCCTCGGCACGAAGGGCGTCACCGCCGAGAACTGGTGGGCGGTCAACACGCTCAAGTTCAACGCGTACGAGAAGATCGAGGCGGACATGGCCGACAAGGCCGTGAGCGAAGCCTCCGACATCGCCGACGACGCCCAGCGTGACGCCTACATCACCGGTGCCGCCGTCGTGGTCGCCCTGCTCCTCGCCTTCATCCTGGCCGGCGCGGTGGCCCGCCAGATGAGCCGCTCGATGCGCCAGCTGCGCAACGCCGCCTTCGGTATCGCCGAGCAGCGTCTGCCGATGCTGGTCGACCAGCTCTCGCGCACCGACCCCGGCCGCGTCGACACCCGCGTCCAGGCCATCCCGATCACCACCACGGACGAGATCGGCGAAGTCGCCCGCGCCTTCGACCAGGTCCACCGCGAGGCCGTCCGGCTCGCCGCCGAGCAGGCCCTGCTGCGGGGCAACATCAACGCGATCTTCACCAACCTGTCGCGCCGCAACCAGTCGCTGATCGAGGGCCAGCTGACCCTGATCACCGACCTGGAGAACAACGAGGCCGACCCGGACCAGCTGGAGAACCTCTTCCGCCTGGACCACCTCGCGACCCGTATGCGCCGCAACGGCGAGAACCTCCTGGTCCTCGCCGGCGAGGAGCCCGGCCGCCGCTGGGACCAGCCGGTGCCGCTGGTCGACGTGCTGCGCGCCGCCTCCTCCGAGGTGGAGCAGTACGAGCGCATCGAGCTGTCCGGTGTCCCGGAGGCCGAGATCCACGGCCGTGCCGTGACCGACCTCGTGCACCTGCTCGCCGAGCTGCTGGAGAACGCCACGACGTTCTCCTCCCCGCAGACCAAGGTTCGCGTGACCGCAACCCGTCTCCCCGACGGTCGGGTCATGATCGAGATCCACGACAAGGGCATCGGCCTCACCGCCGAGGACTTCGCGGACATCAACCACAAGCTGGCCAACCCGCCGACCGTGGACGCCGCGATCTCGCAGCGCATGGGCCTCTTCGTGGTCGGCCGGCTGTCCGACCGGCACGGCATCCGCGTCCAGCTGCGCCCCTCGGGCGAGCAGGCCGGTACGACCTCGCTGGTCATGCTGCCCGACGCGATCACCCACGGTGGTGGCGGCGAGCAGCACGTGGACCGCGACGAGTTCACCGTCTCGCAGATCATCCCGGAGCAGAACTTCGGCGGCGAGAACTTCAACCACCAGCAGCACCAGCCCATGCGCACGGCCGCGGAACTCGGCTTCGACGACAGCCGCTACTCCGAGGTCCCCGACGACATACGTGAGCTGGACCCCGTCGGCCGCTCCCTGATGCGCGACGAGCGCAGGGCTGCCCTGGAGTCCCAGTCGCACGAGCAGCCCGCCCTGCCCGGGCGGAACCCGCAGGACCCCGACGAGGGGCATGCGTACCCCGAGGAGTTCAACGGGCAGCAGGGCTACGACACCGGCCAGGCCTACGACACGGGCGGGACCGGCTACCCTCAGCAGCAGCCCTCCGCGTACGACCGTCAGGCGACGTACGGGGACCAGCAGGCGCAGTACGAGGAGCAGCGGCACACGGCGTACGAGGAGCCGCAGCGCCCCGCGTACGACGAGCAGTACTACGCGCCGAACGGCGGCATGCCGCAGAACGACACCTTCTCGCCGAACGGCGGCTACCCGGACCCCTCCTATGCGGAGCCGGCCCAGCAGGAGCCCCCGGCGCAGGGTGCGGGCGTGCCCGAGAGCTTCCCCGCCTTCGAGCAGCGTCGTCACCAGGACGACTGGCCGCAGCAGGACGGTTACCGGAACGGCTACCCGAGCCAGTACCCTTCTCAGGCCCAGGAAACGGAATCTGCGCAGGCCGCTGACGCAAGTGAGCAGGACCGCGTAGGCTTCGACCGTCCGGGACCGGCTCACTCCGCCGCCCACTCGACGACCGACGCGGGGCTTCCCCGCCGCGGATCGACCGCGAGTGGTGCGAACGGCACGGGCGGCGCGCGGCACGTGAGCCAGGAGCCTCCGGCCTCCACCCCGGAGAGCAACGGCGACAGCGACTGGCGCTCGGCGAACGACGCGCGGTGGCAGCAGGCTTCGCAGCTCAAGAAGCCCAGGGCGGGCGGGGTCACCTCCTCCGGCCTGCCGAGGCGGGTACCCAAGGCCAACCTGATCGAGGGTGCCGCCGAGAGCACCCCCCAGGGAGGCCCCCAGGTCTCCCGCGCCCCGGAGGACGTCCGGGGCAGGCTGAGCAACCTGCGCCGCGGCGTGGAACGCGGACGCAACGCAGGCACTGAAACGAACGGCCAGGCCACGTGGAATCAGCACAGTGGTCCTGACAGCACCTACAACCAGGAGCGTTAGTGTGAGCCCGATGAGCCAGGCGGCACAGAACCTGAACTGGTTGATCACCAACTTCGTGGACAACACCCCGGGGGTGTCCCACACGGTGGTGGTCTCCGCCGACGGACTCCTTCTGGCGATGTCCGAAGGCTTCCCCCGCGACCGCGCCGATCAGCTCGCGGCCGTCGCTTCCGGTCTGACGTCACTGACGGCCGGCGCTTCCCGGATCTTCGAGGGAGGCCCTGTGAACCAGACGGTTGTGGAGATGGAGCGGGGATTCCTCTTCATCATGTCCGTATCCGACGGTTCCTCGCTCGCGGTTCTCGCACATCCCGAGGCGGACATCGGTCTCATCGGGTACGAGATGGCGCTGCTGGTGGACCGAGCCGGTACGGTCCTGACACCGGACCTTCGTGCGGAGCTCCAGGGGAGCCTGCTCAACTAACGGACGGACGGTGCGTTTTGGCGCCCCGTGGCCGTAAAGTTTCGGAACGCGGCTCCACAGCGATGGGTGCCAGGCACAGTCGGAGGAGGAGAAAGTGGCAACACCCCCAGGCGGTTCGGCTTCGGGCAACTGGTCGTACGGCCCTGGCCAGGGCCAGAACGACGGTGCGCAGAACCCGAACCGTTACAACTTCCCCTCCACACCGAGCCACCGGCAGCCGTACGCGCCGCAGGGCCCCGGCCCGTCGCCGTACGACCAGCCGCCGGCCCCGCGTATCCAGCCTGTGCAGCCGCAGCGCCGCACCCCCGAGCCGGCGCCCGCCGGGGCGTCGAACAACCCGCTGGTGCGTCCGTACGCCATGACCGGTGGCCGGACCCGCCCGCGTTACCAGCTCGCCATCGAGGCGCTGGTGCACACCACTGCGCAGCCGCACCAGATGCAGGGCCAGTTGCCCGAGCATCAGCGGATCTGCAACCTCTGCCGGGAAATCAAGTCGGTCGCCGAGATCTCGGCGCTCCTCACGATCCCTCTCGGCGTGGCCAGGATCCTCGTCGCCGACTTGGCGGAGGCGGGACTGGTCGCCATCCATCAGCCCGGCGGCGACGAGAACGCCGGCGGCCAGCCAGACGTGACACTGCTCGAAAGGGTGCTCAGTGGACTTCGCAAGCTCTAGCGGCGGTCCTTCCCGCTCCACCACCTCAGCGAAGATCGTGGTGGCGGGTGGCTTCGGCGTGGGCAAGACCACGTTCGTCGGGGCCGTCTCGGAGATCAACCCGCTGCGTACCGAGGCCGTCATGACGTCCGCTTCGGCGGGCATCGACGATCTCACCCACACCGGGGACAAGACGACCACCACGGTCGCCATGGACTTCGGCCGTATCACCCTGGACCAGGACCTGATCCTGTACCTCTTCGGTACGCCCGGCCAGGACCGCTTCTGGTTCATGTGGGACGACCTGGTGCGCGGCGCCATCGGCGCGATCGTCCTGGTGGACACGCGGCGTCTGGCCGACTGCTTCCCGGCCGTCGACTACTTCGAGAACTCGGGTCTGCCGTTCGTGATCGCGCTGAACGGGTTCGACGGGCAGCAGCCGTACAACCCGGACGAGGTGCGGGAGGCTCTGCAGATCGGGCCGGACACGCCGATCATCACGACGGACGCTCGGCATCGGGCCGATGCGAAGTCGGCGTTGATCACGCTGGTTGAGCACGCGCTGATGGCGCGGCTTCGGTAATCACTTGCTGTGGGACAGCCCCTGGCGGCCTCTGGGTTGCCGGGGGCTGTTGTGTTGCCGGGTGCGGGTTGTCTGTGGCTTGTCGCGCAGTTTCCCGCGCCCCTAAAGGCCAAAAGCACAAAGCAGAGGCCCCTCCGTGTGGAGGGGCCTCTTTGAGGTGCTGGGGTCAGCGCCAGCTGTGGGGGGCTCGGAAGCCCGGCTCGCGTTCCAGGCGGCGCCAGCCGGCCTTGACGCGGCCGCGGTGCGTCGGGGTGGGGTCGGTGGGGCGGGCGGCGGCGCGGGCCAGGAGGATCGCCGTGATGGCGGCGACTTCCTCGGGCTCGGCGTGGCCCTTCTCGACGCGGATGTCAGGCAAGTCCATGGGTGTCAGTCTCCGTGAGGAAGATGTCCGCAGGGTTACTGCGGCGGGTTGCCGTGCTTGCGGGACGGCAGGTCCGCGTGCTTGGTCTGGAGCATCGCGAGGGACTTGATCAGGACCTCGCGGGTCTCGGCGGGGTCGATGACGTCGTCGACCAGGCCACGCTCCGCCGCGTAGTACGGGTGCATCAGCTCGGACTTGTACTCCTTGACCATGCGGGCCCGCATGGCCTCGGGGTCCTCGGCCTCGGCGATCTGGCGGCGGAAGATGACGTTGGCCGCACCCTCCGCGCCCATGACGGCGATCTCGTTCGTCGGCCAGGCGTAGGTGAGGTCCGCACCGATGGACTGGCTGTCCATGACGATGTACGCACCTCCGTAGGCCTTGCGCAGGATCAGCGAGATCCTCGGCACGGTCGCGTTGCAGTAGGCGTAGAGCAGCTTCGCGCCGTGGCGGATGATTCCACCGTGCTCCTGGTCGACGCCGGGCAGAAACCCGGGTACGTCCAGAAGAGTGATGATCGGGATGTTGAAGGCGTCGCACATCTGGACGAAGCGGGCCGCCTTCTCGGAGGCCTCGATGTCCAGGACACCGGCGAGTGCCTGCGGCTGGTTGGCGACGATGCCGACGACCTGGCCGTCCATCCGGCCCAGCGCGCAGATGATGTTCCGCGCCCAGCGCTCGTGGACCTCCAGGTAGTCGCCGTCGTCGACGATCTCCTCGATGACCTTGGCCATGTCGTACGGCCGGTTGCCGTCCGCCGGGACCAGGTCCAGCAGGACGTCCGAGCGGCGGTCGACGGCGTCCGTGGCCTCCGCGCGCGGCGGGTTCTCGCGGTTGTTCTGCGGGAGGAGCGAGAGGAGGTAGCGGACCTCCGCGATGCAGGTCTCCTCGTCGTCGTACGCGAAGTGGCAGACACCGCTGGTCTCGGCGTGGACGTCGGCGCCGCCGAGGCCGTTCTGGGTGATCTCCTCGCCGGTGACCGCCTTGACGACGTCCGGGCCGGTGATGAACATCTGCGAGGTCTCGCGGACCATGAACACGAAGTCCGTCAGGGCGGGGCTGTACGCCGCGCCGCCCGCGCACGGGCCGAGCATCACCGAGATCTGCGGGATCACGCCCGAGGCCTTGGTGTTGCGCTGGAAGATGCCGCCGTAGCCGGCGAGGGCGGAGACGCCCTCCTGGATACGGGCGCCGGCGCCGTCGTTCAGGGAGACCAGAGGAGCCCCGGCCGCGATGGCCATGTCCATGATCTTGTGGATCTTCGTGGCGTGGGCCTCGCCCAGCGCGCCGCCGAAGACCCGGAAGTCATGGGCGTAGACGAAGACCGTCCGGCCCTCCACCGTCCCCCAGCCGGTGATCACACCGTCGGTGTACGGCTTCTTGGCCTCCAGGCCGAAGCCCGTGGCCCGGTGCCGGCGGAGCTGCTCGACCTCGCGGAAGGAATCCGGGTCGAGGAGCAGTTCGATGCGCTCCCGCGCGGTCAGCTTGCCCTTGGCGTGCTGCGCCTTGGTCGCCTTCTCGCTCGGTCCGGCCACCGCCTGCGCACGGATCTCGTGCAGTTCGGCCACGCGTCCGCGCGCGTCGGTCGGCTCACCCGGCGCCTCATCCAAAACGGTCATGTAGCGACCTTACGAAGCGAACCCAGGAAAGCGGGCCGTCGACTCCTCACAGTCTCCGGCGTGTTTTCCTGGTACCCCTGAACAGAACCATGGTGCGGTGCAGCCAATCCGACTGCTCAGAGGGTGTGCGGCTTGTAGGGGTCGCACAAAGACCTCAACCGAGAGTCACCTCACATCGGTGCGTCGCGCATACCTCCCCCGGGGTGACGCGCAGCCTCAGTCGAGGGCCGGTCGAGAGCACCTCGACGGTCTCGTCCGCGCGGACGACCCGGCGGACCGGGCGGTCCCAGGTGATCTCCAGCGGCCGGCCCGAGCGGGGCGGCTCGCTCGCACAGAGGGTAGCGGTACGGCCCCGGCGGACGGTCAGCACGCTCGCGCCGGCGGAGGCGGTGAGCGGGCCCGCGGTGCCGGCCTGCCAGAAGTTCGCGGCCGTGCAGCCCAGGGAGTGCACGGTGACCGCCTGGCAGGTGGCGTCGTTGGCGAGGATCGACAGCCGGTCGAGGTGGGCCGCGCGGTGTGCGACCGCGCGGCGGGACGCCCCGGGCATGAGGACGTAGGCGTACGCGGCGTCCTGCGGGTCGGTGCCGTGGTCGAGCCAGAGGGTCTGCCAGCGGCGGGTGCGCCGCTCCGGGGTGCTGCCGGTGTTGATGTCGGCCCAGGCGCCGGTGCGGTCCTCGCGCACGGCCTTCGGCTCGCCGTCGAGCAGGATCCAGCCGCCGTGGTCCTCCAGGTGGGCCCAGTTCGGGCCCTTGGTGAAGCGCTGGGTGCCGGACTCGCCGAGGTTGCGGTTGTCGACGATCGTCTCCACCGGGACGCCGTCGGCGCAGCTGATCCCGGCGCCCAGGCAGATCACCGCGTCCGCGACGCAGAACCAGGACTTGCGGGCCTGGAGGGTGGAGCCGAGGCCCTTGAGGTGCTGGCCGAGCGCGGCGTACTCGCCGTCGGTGGTGCCGCCGGCCCAGCGTGCGTCCGGGCGGGCGGTGCCCCACTCGCCGCCTTCCCGGTCGGCGAGGCGCTTGGTGGAGACGGTGGTGCCGGGCAGGCGGTACCAGTCCACCGTCGGCCAGAACCAGTCCGTGTACTGGTCGCTCGCGCCGGACCACCAGCTGACCATCCCCGCGCCGGTGTGCCAGCCGCGTGGGTTCTCGCCGTTGCCGCACTCGTAGTGGGCGACGCGGTCGCTGGCCATGGCGATGTTCACGGTGAATCCGGGGCGGCGGTGGACGGCACGGTCCATGGCCGCGAAGAGGTGGTGTCCGGTGGGTTCGGGTGCGGCCGGGGCGGGTGAGGCGGCGATGGCGTGCAGCCGGGCCAGGTCGGCGACGCCGAACTGGGGTGCCGTCAGGATCGGGGTGACCGTGTCCCGTTCGATCCAGCCCTTGACGCGGGCGTGCCAGCGGTCGCGTTCCGCGGGGGTGGCGGCGCCCGCGAGGAGGGCGATGGCCGCGATGAGCTGCTGTCCGTGGAAGTGGTCGCTCCGCATGACCTTGCGGTCGTCGGTGGTGAGGTAGCCGCGGCTGATGGCCCGGCCGTTGACGCTGTCCATGACGAGTCCGTCGTGGATGAGCGGGGCGTAGGCGTGCTCGACGCTGTCGAGGATGATCTGCCGGTTCGGGTCGGTGACCGCCCAGTCGGATCCGGCGAGCAGGGCGAAAAGCCGGCCGAGGCCGTCGAGCATGACCTGTCCGTAGGTGCCCGAGTAGGCGACCCAGGTGTGCTGGACGAAGGAGCCGTCGGCGTAGAGGCCGTCGCCCCGGGTGACGTACGGGAAGACCGGGGAGAGCGCGTCCCGGGCGAGGGAGATCCTGGCCGGGTCGCGGCCGAGGATGCCGCGCAGGACGACGGAGCGGCACAGGTCGACGCGGTTGGCGCCGGTGGAGGTGCCGGTGTAGTCGCCGAGGGCCGAGGCGGGGACGAAGTGGTCGACGGCGGCGCAGGCGGCCTGGACGCGGGCGTCGCCCAGCTCGTCGTACAGGGCGGCGGTGATGTCGGTGAGCAGGCGGGGGCTGCCGATCTGCCATTCCCACCAGTTGCCGTAGCGGGTGGTGGCGGGGTTGTAGACGGTCGCGGAGAGGTGGTCGAGGCCGCGCAGGACGTCGGCGAGGAGGTCCGGGTCGGCGGTCGAGCCGGTGCCCTGCTGGACGTAGGCCTGGGTCATGGTCCACAGGCGGCCGTAGCTGAGGGTGATGCCGGCCGGCGGGTCGAAGGGGTGCCCGGGCCAGAGGGAGTTCGCCGCCGGGGCCATGGAGGCGCGCAGGCCGCGGGCGAGTTCACCGGTCTCGGCGAGCCGGGATGCGTACGGCTCCGCGGCCGGGTCGTAGCCGTCGCCGAGGGCGATGCCGAGCCAGCGGCGGCGCAGGGTTTCGTAAGGGTCCTCGGCTTCGGATGCCTCCGTGCCGCGGGGCGTGGGCGTCGTGGCGCCGGTCGCCGCCAGCGCCGCGGCCGCGAGCAGCAGGGCCCGGCGGCTGGGGCGGAACAGGGTGGTGGCGGCCTTGGCCGTACGGCGAGGGAATCCACGACGCTGGGGAGTCATGCCCATGCCCTACCACGGGGAGTCGCTCACCTGAACGGAGGATCCGGCCGTGGTGACCGGGACGACCGGGATGGGGGAACGAGGGGATGTGGAGCGCGCGGAGGGGCTAGCGGGCCCGCTGCGGGGCCGCCCTGGCTCCCTGGGAGCACGGAGCGCGTTGGGTACCGTTCGTCAGCCGAAGGGCCTCAGCAGGCGGCGGTACAGCGTCGGGGCCAGGGTCCGGATGCGGGGCGGGAGGGTTCGCCAGGTGGGGGTGCAGGCCTCGTCGCGGTCCTGGCGTACGGCCTCCCAGACCTCGTGGGCGACGCTGCCGGGCGAGACGGGCCGGGGGCTGTCCCTGCCGGTGGGGCCGGCGCGGCCGGGCACGACGAAGGTCACGCCCACGCCCGTGCCGCGCAGTTCCTGGCGCACCGCGTCGGCGAAGGCGGCGAGGCCCGCCTTGGCTGCGGAGTGCACCGCTTCCTCCCGTACGCCCACGCGGCCCGCGACCGAGCCGAGCAGCACCACCCGGCCCCGGCCGGCCGCGATCATGGACGGCAGCACCTCCCGCACGAGGTGGAGCGTGGCGTTGAGGTCCAGGGCGAGCACCCGGTCGATGTCGGTGTGCGGCATGGCGGCGAACGGGCCCGTCCAGCCGATGTCCGCCCCGGCGAACAGGACGTCGATCCGGCCGGTCGCGTGCAGCGCGGACTGGGCCAGCAGGCGCGGACCGCCCGGGGAGGCGAGGTCGGCGGGCAGGACGAGGGCCGAGGTGCCGGACGCCGTCTGCTCCAGGCAACGCCGGTCGCGCCCGTTGAGGAGCAGTTGCCAGCCGTCCATGGCGAATCGCCGTGCCGTGGCCGCCCCGATGCCCGAGGAGGCCCCGGTGACGAGGGCCACGCGCCGGTCCAGACGCCGGGCCGGGCCGTGCTCGCGCACCTTGGAAGGGGCCGCGGGGCCCGGTGGGTCGTAGGCCGAGCCGGAGCCGGTGAGTGTCATCGGTCGGTCTCCCTGCGCTGTACGTCCGCCGTGGTCTCGGGTGTCTCCCTGCGGGTCCCGCCACACGGAACCTCCTCTTCCAGGACACCGCCCTTTCGGTGCACCGCGCCAGTGCTGGAGCCCTCTCACGGGCCCGGCTCACCCGGTCCGACGTGCCCGTTTCCGTTGGCGGTCCACGGGCCGGGCCCGTCCGTGACGGCCACGGCAGGACCACCCCTGCGGGCCGCTCGGTGCCGCCAGGCGGCGGTATCGCGACACAGCCCCCAATGATGTTGAACATTGAACCGGAATAGGTCTACGGTGGTGCGCGTTGATGTAGTTCAAGATTCAACATCAAGAGTCGGCATCACATCACGCGCAGGAGGCGTACCCATGAGCATCTTCAGCAGCAAGGACACCGAGACCGCCACCGCCACGTCCGGCGCCGTACGGCCGGAGCTGGCCGCCCTGACCGGCGACTACACGATCGACCCCGCGCACTCGACGATCGGCTTCGTCGCCCGCCACGCCATGGTCACCAACGTCAAGGGCGGCTTCCAGGACTTCACGGGCACGCTGCACCTCGACGGCAACGACCCCTCGCGGTCCTCGGCCTCCCTCGACGTCGTGATGGACAGCATCGACACGGGCAACGCCGACCGGGACGGCCACCTCAAGAGCGCGGACTTCTTCAAGGCGGACGAGTTCCCGGCCATGACGTTCCGTTCCACCAAGGCGGAGTCCCTCGGCGGCGACGACTACCGCATCACCGGTGACCTGACGATCCTCGGCACGACCCGCCCCCTCGCCATCGACCTGGAGTTCAACGGCGCCGCGAAGGACCCCTTCGGCAACGAGCGCGTCGGCTTCGAGGGCAAGGCGGAGATCCTGCGCTCCGAGTGGGGCCTGACCTGGAACGCCGCCCTGGAGACCGGCGGTGTCCTCGTCTCCGACAAGATCAAGCTCAACTTCGACATCTCGGCGATCAGGAACGCCTGAACCGCCTGCACCTCCTGAACCGCCCGCACCTCCGGCCACGCCGCACGGGACGACTCCGTGCGGCGTGGCCGAATCGGGCCTCTTGTGCGAGGACTCGCGGCGTTCTCATAATCCAGCAGCAGAATTTTGACCGGTCCATGCCAGCACATGGACGTTTTTTTGGCCCTGCTGCTGACATGCGCTCGTCAAACGGATGCTTCGGTTGTACATCTCCCCAGGTCAACCCCCCACGGAAGGCATCACGTTGAAGAGACTTCTCACTGCTCTCAAGAGATGCGCGGTCGTCGGCGCCGCCGCGCTCGCGATCGCCAGCCTTCAGCCCGTCACCGCCGCGCAGGCCGCGCCGTCGCCCGTCGTCGGCGGGACACGGGCCGCGCAGGGTGAGTTCCCGTTCATGGTCAGGCTGTCCATGGGCTGCGGCGGCGCGCTCTACACCCAGCAGATCGTGCTCACGGCCGCGCACTGCGTGGGCAGTTCGGGCAACAACACGAGCATCACCGCCACCGCGGGGGTAGTCGACCTGCAGTCCACGAGCGGCCGGGTCCAGGTCCGCTCCACCAAGGTGCTCCGTGCGCCCGGCTACAACGGCACCGGCAAGGACTGGGCCCTCATCAAGCTCGCCCAGCCGATCAACCTGCCGACCCTGAAGATCGCCACGACCGCGCAGTACAACACCGGTGACTTCACCGTCGCCGGGTGGGGCGCGAACCGTGAGGGCGGCTCCCAGCAGCGCTACCTCCTGAAGGCGACCGTGCCGTTCGTCAGCGACGCCGCGTGCAAGGCCTACGGCGGTCTGTACAGCGGCCTCGTCGCGAACGAGGAGATCTGCGCCGGGTTCGACGCGGGCGGCGTCGACACCTGCCAGGGCGACTCCGGCGGCCCCATGTTCCGCAAGGACAACGCCGGCGCCTTCATCCAGGTCGGCATCGTCAGCTGGGGCGAGGGCTGTGCCCGGCCCGACGCCCCCGGCGTCTACACGGAGGTCTCCACCTTCGCCTCCGCCATAGCCTCGGCGGCGTCCACACTCTGACCCGCCCCTCGGCAACAGCGGAACGGCTCACGGGTCCGGTGCGGTTCGGCACCGGGCCCGTGGTCGTGCGGCGGCGGGGTGACCTCCTGGCCGGGCCGAAGCGTCCGGCGGCGTCCCGGCGCCCGTGCGGTGACCGCCCCGACCAGGCCGGGCGGATCGGCGCCGAGTCCGCGCCCGGGCGGTGAGGCCCCCGGTCTGCCCGACCGCTCCGACACCGTCCCCAGCCCGAACCAGGAGACGAGCCTCCGTCGCCCCGCCCGTCCAACTCCGAGCCCTCCCCACCCGGACGGTGAGGCCCCGGGTCCACCCGGCCCCTCCGACACCGCCCCCCAGCCCGAGCCATGAAACGAGCCTCCCTCGCCCCGCAACCGTCCAACACCGAGCGCCCGCCCGGACGATGGGGCGTCTCTCGTCGAGTCGGCCCGTCCTGCACCGGGCCCGTGGCCGATCAGTGGAGCGGCCCTCGATCAAGCCGACCCGTCCGGCACGGCACCAACCCACTCGAACGAGGGTGGGGCGGCCTCCCTTCGAGCCGGCCCGTTCAGCACCCAGCCCGTTCAGCACCGAGCCCGCACCCGAGCAGCGGGCCCCCGGCTCACCCGGCCCTCCGGCGGCGGCAGCGCGGCCAGGCACGCCCGGGCGACAGGGCCACCCCGGTCAACCCGGACCCGGCCGCCGACCAACCCGCGCCCGCGCGATGCGGCGCATCACGCCGAGTCCGGCCCGGTCCCGAACGGCGGGGCCACCCCGAGGCGACCCACCCCGCGATGCCGAGCCCCCGCCCGAGCGCCAGAGCAACTCCCTTCGGCCCGGCCACCGTCCGGCTCATCGACCCCGCCCGTCGCCCTCCAGCTTCGTGACCGCCGCTGCCACCTGCGCTGCCCGGCTCCGTGGTGTCCGGGCGCGGAGGACGCCGAGCATGGTGAGGTAGCGGTCCGTTCGGCCGAGTTTCTCGAAGGCCGCCGCAGCACGTGGGCTGCGTTCCAGGGCTGCCGCGAGGTCCTCCGGGACCTCGGCCTCCTGTTGGGACGCGTAGGCCGCGTCCCAGCGGCCGTCCGTCCGTGCGGACGCCACCTCGTCGCGGCCGCCGGGGCGCATCCGGCCGGCGGCGGTGAGTTCCTCGACCCGCCGGACGTTGACCATGGACCATAGGCTGCCGGGGCGCCGGGGGGTGATCCGCTGGAGGTAGTACGACCCGTCGAGGGCCTTGCGCTGCCCGGTGATCCACCCGTGGCAGAGCGCCACGTCGTTGACATCGGCGGCGCTGACGGAGGGGATGCCCGAACCCTTCTTGGCGACCTTGACCCAGAGGCCGGGGTGCGGGGCGGGGTGGGCGGTCAGCCAGGAGTCCAGGTCGGCCACGGTGGCGAAGGTGAGCGGGCCCGTGCCGTCGGAGGTGGTCATGTCGCCACCGTAGGGACCGAGTAGGACAGGTGCCGTCCGCTACGCGAGCAGTGCGCGTGCCTGTTCGCGGGCGTGCTCGATGGCGTCCGGGAAGACGCCGAGGCCGTGGGCAACGAGCGCGCCCTCGTGCAGCAGCATCAACGCCCGGGCCAGACGGGCCGGTTCGTCCGGGGCGAGGTCCGCGGCGAGGCCGGTGAACAGGGCGAGCGTCCACTGCTTCTGGCCGATGATGATCGGGTGGGCCGGGTGGGCGGGGTCGCTGATCTCCGCGTGGGCGTTGACCATGCTGCATCCCTTGGGACTGCTGTCCCGCGCCCAGGCGTGTGAGGCGTCGAAGACCGCCAGGACACGCTCCCTCGGGTCCGGTCCGGCCGCGTCCAGGTGCTCGCCGAGGAAGGCGCGCCAGCGCTCGTCGCGGTCGGCGAGGTACTCCACGACGATCTGCTCCTTGGAGCCGAAGCGGTCGTACAGGGTCTTCTTCGTGACCCCGGCCTCCGCGGCGATGAGGTCGACCCCGACGGCGTGGATGCCGCGCTCGTAGAACAGCCGCGCGGCGGCCTCCAGGGCGCGGCGGGCAGCCGGCGTCATCGCGATCCGGCGGGGGTTCTCGGCGGTGGTACCCATGGCACCCGAGTATACCGTTCTGTATAGTCGACCGGGAACGGGTAAACCGATCTGTCTAGTGGTTGTGATGTCGTGAACATCCTGCTCTCCCTCGCCTTCGTCCTGTGCTGGAGCTCCGGGTTCATCGGAGCCAAGCTCGGTGCGGGCAGCGCGTCCGCGCTCACGGTCCTGATGTGGCGGTTCCTGCCGCTGGCCGTGGTCCTGATCGCCGTCGCCGTCCTCACGCGATCGGCGTGGCGGGGACTCACCGCCCGGGACGTGACCCGGCAGGCCGTGATCGGCGTGCTGTCGCAGAGCGGCTATCTGCTGAGCGTCTACTACGCCATCCAGCTCGGTGTCTCCAGCGGCACGACGGCCCTGATCGACGGCGTCCAGCCCCTCGTCGCCGGAGCCCTCGCGGGACCGCTGCTCGGGAGCCACGTCTCGGGCCGGCAGTGGATCGGACTGGGCCTCGGACTGAGCGGCGTCGCCGTGGTGACCCTGGCCGACGCCGCCGCCGGGACCGACGTGGCCTGGTGGGCGTACGCCATCCCGCTGCTCGGCATGCTGTCCCTGGTCGCGGCGACGTTCCTGGAGAGCCGGTCCCGCTCGCGGGTCGCCCCCTCGGTGGCGCTGACCGTCCACTGCGCCACCAGCGCCGTGCTCTTCACCGTCCTGGCCCTGGGCGCCGGAGCGGCCGAACCGCCGGCCGAGGGCGCGTTCTGGGTGGCGGTCGCCTGGCTCGTGGGGCTGTCCACGTTCGGCGGGTACGGGCTGTACTGGATCATCCTGAAGCGCTCCGGCGTCACCGAGGTCAACACCCTGATGTTCCTCATGGCCCCGGTCACGGCCGTCTGGGGCGCGCTCATGTTCGGTGAGCCGTTCGGCGTGCGGACCGCCCTCGGGCTGGCCGTCTGCCTCGCGGCCGTCGTGATCGTCCGCCGCGGTGGGGGCCGGGGGGACGCGGCCGTGACCGCCGCGCGGGGAGAGCGGGAGGAAAACCGGTGGACCCGGTCCTCCGAATCCGCCTAACGTGCCTGTCGTGTCCAGCCCCGAGGCGTCCAGAGTGCGGCCACCGGCTCTCCGGTGGCTGCTTGTGATGCCGGGCCGCTGAGGCAGGCCCCTTCCTCGCTCCGCCGCCGGATCGCCGACCGACGTGTCGTGTTCGTCGTCGACTTCCGGGTGCGGAGTTTCCTCATGCCGTTCGCTCTTCTTCTGCTGGGCCTTGCCGTGTTCGCGCAAGGGACGTCCGAGTTCATGCTGTCCGGGCTGGTGCCGGACATCGCGCGGGATCTGGGGGTGTCGGTCCCCGCCGCGGGCGCGCTGACCTCCGCCTTCGCGGCGGGAATGGTCGTGGGCGCGCCGCTCGTGGGGGGTCTCGCGCGGCGCTGGTCGCGGCGGGGTGCGCTGCTGGCGTTCCTCGTCGTCTTTCTCGCCGTCCATGTCGTCGGTGCTCTCACCGGCAGTTTCGAGGTGCTGCTCGCCACTCGGGTCGTGGGGGCGCTCGCCAACGCCGGGTTCCTCGCCGTCGCCCTCGTGGCCGCCGTGGGCATGGTCCCGGCGGACGCCAAGGGCCGGGCGACGTCCATGCTGCTGGGCGGGGTGACGCTGGCGTGTGCGGCCGGGGTGCCCGCCGGGGCCGTGCTGGGCGGACTGTGGGGCTGGCGTACGGCGTTCTGGGCCGTGGCGCTGGTGTCGCTGCCGGCCCTGGTGGCGGTGGCGTGGTCCGTGCCGGGCGGTGCGGCCGAGGGCGCGCCGCCCGCGCTGCGCGGTGAGCTGCGGTCGCTGCGCAGCCCTCGGCTGATCGTCACCCTGCTGCTGGGCGCCCTCGTGAACGGCGCGACGTTCTGCACCTTCACCTATCTCGCGCCGCTGGTCACCGAGGTGACGGGGCTGGGCAGGGCGTGGGTGCCGGGGGTGCTCGCGCTGTTCGGGGCCGGGTCGTTCGTGGGGGTGACCGTCGCGGGGCGGTTCGCCGACCGGAGCCCCGTGCCGGTCCTGGTCGGCGGGGGCGTCGCGGTCTGCGTGGGCTGGTGCCTGCTGGCGATCGGGGCCGGGTACCCGGTCCTGGCCCTCGGGCTGGTCTTCGCCCAGGGGGCGCTGTCCTTCGGCGTCGGTTCCACGCTGATCGCCCAGGTGCTGTACGCGGCCCCGGGCGCGCCCACGCTGGCCGGGGGTTTCGCCACGGCCGCGTTCAACGTGGGCGCCGCGCTGGGCCCTTGGGCCGGTGGCGCGGCGATCGGCGCGGGGTTCGGGTACCGGTCGCCGGTGTGGGTGAGCGCGGGTCTGGTCGCGCTCGCGGGCGCCGTGGCCGGGGTGGTGTGGCGACAGCGTGGGCGGCTCGCGGACCGAGAGGCGCTACGACACTGAGCCGTAGGCGTTCTGACCGCCCCGGGGCGGTCAGAAGCCGCCCCCGAAGTCCCCGCCACCGCCGAAGCCTCCGCCGCCGAAGTCCCCTCCGCCGAAGCCGCCCCCGAAGTCGCCGGTGTCGAAGTTGGCGCCGGAGACGTCACCGCCCTCGTACCCGCCGAAGTCGCCGTAGCCGGAGCCGTAGTCGGCCGCGTAGGCGGGGGCGGCCATCATGCTGCCGAGCATGGTGCCGACGAGGAGGCCGGGCAGGATGCCGCCGGCGAAGTAGCCGCCGGCCCAGGGGCCGTACGCCGGGCCGGCCTCCCAGTACGGGCGGCGGCCGTAGTCGGTGTCGACCTCGCGGATCTCCGGGTCGCGGCCCTCGGCGAGCCGGGTCTGGTCGGCCGCGCAGACGGGGACGTCGCGCGTGGTGCCGCCCGAGGGCGTCCAGCTCGCGTCGGCGACCGCCGGGCCGTGGCGCGGGTCGAAGAAGCAGGGCGGGCGGCGCTCCGGCAGCCGGCCGCCCTCGCGCCGGGCCGCGAGTCGGGCCAGGGAGAACCGGCCGTCCTCCACGGTCTGGGTGACGGGCCGGACGTCCTCCGGTTTCGTCGCGGCCGCCATCAGGGACTTCGCCTGCTCGTAAGCGTCCAGGGCCCGCTCGTAGTCGGCACGCATCGCGTCGTCGGCGCCGGGTTCCCCGGGGTGGAAGTCGAGGCGGTCGAGCTCCTCGCCGAAGGCGGTGATGTCCTCGTCGACGACCACCCGCAGCTTCTCCAGCGCGGCCCGCTGCTCCTCCTCGTGGCGGCGCCGGTTGCGCCGGACCACCGCGTAGGTGCCCGCGCCGCCGGCCGCGACCAGGGCGCCGAAGGTGATCAGGCCGCCGACCGGTACGCCGGTTTCCGAGCCGTCGCTCCAGCTGCTCGGCGCCGTACCGCCCACGCCGCGCAGGGCGCCGTCGACGAAGTCGTTGAGCTGGGCCTTGGTGTCGCCCGCGTCCCGCACGGCCGTGACCAGGTTGGACACCGCCTGGCGGCTCATCACCGAGCTGTCGGCACGGGCGTCGAACTGCTCGCCGACGCGGACGCCGTACAGGCCGGTGACGCCGGTCTCGGTGCGGAGGTTCCGGAAGAGGTCCTGCGTGGGGGTGCCGGCCGGGAGGACCGCCACGAAGACGGGCTTGTCCGCGTCCTTGATCTTGTCGGCGAGCGCCTCGGCGTCCGACGCCGCCAGCTGGTCGGAGGCGGCCGGGTCGACGTAGACGGGGCTCTCGCGCAGTTCCTCGGCGACTTTCGAGAGGTCGGTGGCCGCGTGCGCACCCGGCGCACCGGCCGTCATCACCACCAGCACCGCCACCAGGGCGGCGACCGGCGCGATCAGCAGTCGTACGACGGTACGCACCAGTGCGGCCTTCATACGTTCGAAGCTACCTGAATCGGTACAGAAAGGGATATCGATAAGCACGGGGATTTCGGGACGCGGCTGCGCCTACGATGCCTTCTGGCTTACTGCCGTGGGCCGGGCCGGTCCACCGGTCACAGCAGAAGGGCGGATCAGGGGCATGTTCGCAAGACGCAGGGCCGTGGACATGACGGTGTCCGCACTCACCGAGCTGGACCGTTCGCGTTCTCGGGCGGACCTGTTGTGGGAACTGTTCCGGCATGCCGAGGCGGAGGTGACGACGGCGATCGGCTGGTACCTGGCGCGGCGCCGGGGGCCGTCGCTGTGGTCGCGGTCGCTGCGGGCGCTGGCGGCGCTGCTGGGCATCGTCGGCACGCTCACTCCGCTGGTGCACGCGGCCGCGCCCACGACCGTGCAGCCCGAGTGGGGCTTCGTGTTCCTGGCCGGTGGGGCGGGCTGTGTCCTGTTCGACCGGATCTTCGGGTTCTCGGCGTCCTGGACGCGTTACATCCGTACGCAGCAGGCGCTGCAGCAGATCCTCAAGAGGGCGCAGTCCGAGTGGGCGCAGACATATCTGCGGGCCACCGACTCCCCCAGCGACAAGGAGCAGGCCGCGCTGCTCGGGGTGATCGAGCGGCTGCGGACGGACGCGCAGCGGATCATCGAGGACGAGGGCTCGGCCTGGGTCGGGTACCTGGCCGACGGGGTGGAGGAACTGACCCGCGCCACCGTCCACGCGCCCGGGCAGCGGTCGAGCGGGGCAGGGCTCTTCCGGCTGGACCGCATGCCCGGGCGCGAGCGGCCGGGCGACGCGCAGGTACCGCGCGCCCGCGACTCGGCCATGTGACGTTCACGTGTCCGGCGTGGGTGCTGGGGCGGGGTGTGTGCGCAGCCCGGCGTAGCGGGGTGCCGCCGCGCCCACCCGTGCCGACCCACCACCCACCGCGCAGGCGCTACTCCGCCGGAGCCACCCCCGCCCGCAGCAAGCCGTAGGTGTACGCGTCCTCCAGGGACTGCCAGCTCGCCGCGATGACGTTCTCGGCGACGCCCACCGTGGACCACTCGCCCGCGCCGTCGGACGTGGAGATCAGAACGCGGGTCGTGGACTGGGTGCCGTGCTTGCCTTCGAGGATGCGGACCTTGTAGTCCACCAGCTCCAGCTTGGCGAGCTGGGGGTAGATCTTCTCCAGACCCACCCGCAGCGCCCGGTCGAGGGCGTTGACCGGGCCGTTGCCCTCCGCCGTGGCGACGGTGCGCTCGCCCTTGGCCCACAGCTTGACCGTGGCCTCGTTGGCGTGGGACCCGTCGGGCCGGTCCTCGACGATGGCACGCCAGGACTCGACCTCGAAGTAGCGCAGCGGCTTGCCCTGGACCTCGGTGCGCAGCAGGAGTTCGAAGCTCGCGTCGGCCGCCTCGTACGTGTAGCCCTGGAGTTCGCGTTCCTTCACCCGCTCCACGACCCGGCCGACCAGCTCCCGGTCGCCGCCGAGGTCGATGCCGAGTTCCTTGCCCTTGAGCTCGATGGACGCGCGGCCAGCCATGTCGGAGACCAGCATCCGCATGGTGTTGCCGACCAGCTCGGGGTCGATGTGCTGGTACAGGTCCGGGTCGACCTTGATGGCCGAGGCGTGCAGCCCGGCCTTGTGGGCGAAGGCGGAGAGGCCCACGTAAGGCTGGTGCGTGGAGGGCGTGAGGTTGACGACCTCGGCGATCGCGTGCGAGATACGGGTCATCTCGCGCAGATGGCCGTCGGGCAGGACCTTCTTGCCGTACTTCAGTTCCAGCGCCGCCACGACCGGGAAGAGGTTCGCGTTGCCCACCCGCTCGCCGTAGCCGTTGGCCGTGCACTGCACATGCGTCGCACCCGCGTCGACGGCGGCCAGCGTGTTCGCCACCGCGCAGCCCGTGTCGTCCTGGGTGTGGATGCCGAGCCGGGCACCCGTGTCGGCCAGGACCGTGGAGACGACCGCCTGGATCTGCGCCGGGAGCATGCCGCCGTTGGTGTCGCAGAGGATCACCACGTCCGCGCCGGCCTCCGAGGCCGTACGGACGACCGCCTTGGCGTACTCCGGGTTCGCCCGGTAGCCGTCGAAGAAGTGCTCGCAGTCGACGAAGACCCGGCGGCCCTGCTCCGTCAGGAACGACACCGTGTCGCGGATCATCTCCAGGTTCTCGTCCAGGGTGGTGCGCAGGGCGAGTTCGACATGGCGGTCGTGGGACTTCGCGACCAGTGTGATGACCTCGGCACCCGACTCCAGCAGCGCCTTGACCTGCGGATCCTCCGCGGCCTTCGCTCCCGCGCGACGGGTCGCGCCGAACGCGACCAGCTGGGCGTGCCGGAAGTCGATCTCCTGCTGGGCGCGGGCGAAGAACTCGGTGTCCCGGGGGTTCGCGCCCGGCCAGCCGCCCTCGATGAAGCCCACGCCGAAGTCGTCCAGGTGCCGTGCGATGGCCAGCTTGTCGGCGACGGTGAGGTTGATGCCCTCACGCTGGGCGCCGTCGCGGAGGGTGGTGTCGAAGACGTGGAACGAATCGTCGAGTTCGCTGGTTGCGGTCATGGTCTCAAGGCTCCTGAGGATTGGATCTCGGTCGTACCGGAATGACCGGCTCCACCGCCCCCACATACTCCCTCGCGCTCTCGCTCCTGGCTGCGGGTGGGCCAGAAAAGCGAAAAACCTCTCGCGGGTGCGAGAGGTCTGCGCGCGGGTCGAGGACGACGGTGTCCGCCCGTACCTGGTCGTACGTGGCGGTCACTGCGGACCGGCGCGCCTGCTGCCAATAATCATGGCGAACGAGAGCACAGGGGAAGTTTGGCACAGCCCCCGTGCCTCGCTCACGGTTGTCTCAGGATGCGGTCGGTCACCTGATACGGCGCACGTAGACGTGGGAGGTGTCGTACGTGTCGCCGGGCACGAGGTCGGGTGAGGAACTGCTGAAGGCGACCTCGCGGCCGTGCCGGTCGATCACCGGGGCGGACACGCCCTGGTCGTTCGGCCCGCCGTCGGCGTCCGGGCTGGCCAGGACGGTGCGCCCGGTGCGCAGGTCACGGACGTACGCGCGCGTCGTACGGTCCGGGGGCGGAGCCCCCGGAGAGCCGGGCCGCTCAGCCCAGCTGGTGCATCCAGCCGTGCTTGTCCGAAGCCGTACCCCGCTGGATGTCCAGCAGCGCCTGACGGAGCTTCAGCGTGACCTCCCCCGGCTCTCCCCCACTCTGCTTCCACTCCACCCCGGCCCTCTTCACCGTACCGACCGGCGTGATCACAGCCGCCGTGCCGCAGGCGAACACCTCGGTCAGCGACCCGTTCTCCGAGTCCCGCTGCCACTGGTCGACCGAGACCCGGCCCTCCTCGGCCTCGTACCCGAGGTCACGGGCGACGGCGAGCAGGGAGTCCCGGGTGACGCCCTCCAGGATCGACCCGGTCAGCGACGGCGTGACGATCCTGTCCCCGTACACGAAGTACAGGTTCATCCCGCCCAGCTCCTCGACCCACGTGTGCTCGACGGCGTCGAGGTAGCAGACCTGGTCGCACCCCTTCGTCGCGGCCTCGGCCTGCGCGAGCAGGGACGCCGCGTAGTTGCCGCCCGTCTTCGCGTCGCCCATGCCGCCGGGGACGGCACGCACCCGGTCCTCGGAAACCCAGATGGAGACCGGCTTCACGCCGCCCGGGAAGTACGCCCCGGCCGGGGAGGCGATGACCAGGAACAGGTACTCGTTGGCCGGCTTCACGCCCAGCCCGACCTCGGTCGCGATCATGAACGGGCGCAGGTAGAGGGACTCCTCACCGCCGTGCGCCGGGACCCACCCCTTGTCCTGCCTCACCAGCGCGTCGCACGCCTCGATGAACGTCTCGACCGGCAGCTCGGGCATCGCCAGCCGGCGCGCGGAACGCTGGAAGCGCTCGGCGTTCTTCTCCGGACGGAACGTGGCGACCGACCCGTCGGGGCGGCGGTAGGCCTTCAGCCCCTCGAAGATCTCCTGCGCGTAGTGCAGGACCGTGGTGGCGGGGTCGAGGGCGATCGGCGCGTACGGCACGAGCTGTCCGTCGTGCCAGCCTCGGCCTTCCGTCCACTTGATCGTCACCATGTGGTCGGTGAAGTGGCGGCCGAACCCGGGGTTGGCCAGGATCGCCTCGCGTTCTGCGGCGGAGAGCGGGTTGGCGGAGGGCTTGAGCTCGATCGTGGGCGTCGTCATGGGTTGATGTCCTTCACCGGTTGTAGTGACGGGCCGCGCTCGGTACTGCTCTGAATGTGACCAGTGCTAGGACGTCCGAGCATTCCCTCATTCCGCGGCCTCGCGTTCGATTATCGCCCGTGGGCGGCGGAGGAAGGAACGGGGTGAATGCGACCCGGTGGTCGATGGTGGCACCCGGCGGGGAACATGCGAAAGCCGCCGGGTGCGGATGCGACCCGGCGGCTCTGCGAAAAGCAGCGGCGGGTCAGCCGGCTACTCGTACGGCGAGCGCGTCGCCGATCTCCGTGGTGGAGCGGGCGGGCTTGCCCGTGCGCTCCGAGAGGTCGGCGGCGACCGCCTCGTCGATACGGTCGGCCTCGGCCTCGTGGCCGAGGTGGCGCAGCAGCAGGGCGACGGACAGCACGGTGGCGGTCGGGTCGGCCTTGCCCTGGCCGGCGATGTCCGGGGCCGAGCCGTGCACGGGCTCGAACATGGACGGGAAGTCTCCGGACGGGTTGATGTTGCCGGAGGCGGCCACGCCGATGCCGCCGGAGACGGCAGCGGCGAGGTCGGTGACGATGTCGCCGAAGAGGTTGTCCGTGACGATGACGTCGAAGCGCTCGGGCTGCGTGACGAGGTAGATCGTCGCCGCGTCCACGTGCATGTACTCGGTGGTGACCTCGGGGAACTCCTCGGCCACCTTGTTGAAGATGTTCGTCCACAGGTGACCCGCGAAGGTCAGCACGTTGTTCTTGTGGATCAGCGCCAGCTTCTTGCGCGGGCGGGCCTGAGCACGCGCGAAGGCGTCGCGGACCACGCGCTCGACACCGAAGGCCGTGTTCACGGAGACCTCGGTGGCGACCTCGTGCTCGGTGCCCTTGCGGATCGTGCCGCCGTTGCCGGTGTACGGGCCCTCGGTGCCCTCGCGGACCACGACGAAGTCGATCTCCGGCTCGCCGGCCAGCGGGGTGGCGACACCCGGGAGCAGCTTCGACGGGCGCAGGTTGACGTGGTGGTCGAAGGCGAAGCGGAGCTTGAGCAGGAAGCCGCGCTCCAGGACGCCGGACGGCACGCTCGGGTCGCCGATCGCGCCGAGCAGGATGGCGTCGTGCTTCTTCAGGGCGTCGAGGTCGGCGTCGGTGAGGGTCTCACCGGTGGCGTGGTAGCGCCGGGCGCCGAAGTCGTACTCCTTGGTCTCCAGCTTCACATCCTGCGGAAGGACGGCGGAGAGGACCTTCAGCCCTTCGGTCACGACCTCCTGGCCGATTCCGTCACCGGGGATCACTGCGAGATTGATGCTGCGAGACATGCGGGCACCCTACTCCTCGTCCCATGGGATGACACGCAGTGTCCGCGATACGGACACGTCGCCCCTCGTTCACCCGTATGTCAGACCGGTGTTGGGCCTTGCTGGGAAGTTGACTGGCATGGAGACTCCCGACTTCGGCATTCCGCGGCGGCTCGCGGACCGGATGAGCATGGCGGAACAGCACGAGTATCTGCGGACGCGGCTGTCGCGGCGGCGCACGCTGGTGACGGCGGGCGCGGTGGCGAGCGGGCTGCTGACCGGCTGCTCGGGCTCCGGCACCGGGAGCGCCACGGCGACGAGAGACCCGTCGCCGAGCACGTCGAAGGCGCCCGGATCCCTCATCACCCCCTTCGGCCGCCATCTCGCCTTCGGCTCCGACCCGAAGACGCAGATGCGGATCTCCTGGCAGGTGCCGCTCGCGGTGAGGAAGCCGTACGTCCGGGTCGGCACGCGCCCCGACGACCTCGGCCGCAAGGTGGAGGCGGAGCTGCGCGATCTGCACACCCCGGAGCTGAAGGGCGTACGGGCGGCGGTCGACCAGTACTACCTGCACGCGGCGCTGGACGGCCTGCGCCCGGACACGACGTACTACTACGGCGTCGGCCACGAGGGCTTCGACCCTGCCTCCCCGGACCACCGGTCCACCATCACGTCCTTCCGCACGGCACCCGCGAGCCCGCCCGAGCGGTTCGTGTTCACCGCGTTCGGCGACCAGGGCGTCGGCGAGGAGGCGGCCCTCAACGACCGTCTGCTGCTGCGCCAGAAGCCCGCCTTCCACCTCCACGCCGGTGACATCTGCTACGCCGATCCGACCGGCAAGGGCAAGGAGTCGGACGTCTTCGACGCCGGGCAGTGGGACCGGTTCCTCAAGCAGACCGAGCCGGTCGCCAGGTCGGTGCCGTGGATGGTGACGACCGGCAACCACGACATGGAGGCCTGGTACTCGCCGGACGGGTACGGCGGCCAGCTCGCCCGCTTCTCCCTGCCGGACAGCGGTTTCGACGCGCGTACCGCACCGGGCGTGTACGCCTTCACCTACGGCAACGTCGGCGTGGTCGCGCTGGACGCGAACGACGTGTCGTACGAGATCCCCGCCAACTTCGGCTACACGGAGGGGAGGCAGACGAAGTGGCTGGACAAGAAGCTCGGCGAGCTGAGGGCCGCGAAGGACGTCGACTTCATCGTCGTCTACTTCCACCACTGCGCGTACTCGACGTCCACGCACGCCTCCGACGGCGGGGTGCGCGCCGAGTGGCTGCCGCTGTTCGCCCAGCACGAGGTGGACCTGGTGATCAACGGGCACAACCACGTCTACGAGCGGACCGACGCCGTCAAGAACGGCGAGGTGGGCAGGCCGGTGCCGGTCGGCGGGACGACGGACCCCAGGCGGGACGGGATCGTCTACGTCACCGCGGGCGGCGGCGGCAAGGAGCTGTACGGCTTCCCCGACGGCGTGAAGGAGAGCTACGAGGGGAACACCGCCGACCGTGAGTCGGTCGCGACGTTCCGGTGGACGAAGTCCCAGGACACGAAGGCGGAGTCGGTGGAATGGTCGCGGGTGCGCTACCGCGGGTTCTCGTTCCTCTCCGTGGAGGCGGAGAGCGGCGCCGCGCCGAAGCTGAGGGTGTCGGCGCTGGCGTCGAGCGGGGAGCGGATCGACCATTTCGAGGTGCGGCGCGGGGCGTGAGGCCCCGCACCGCGCCTCGTCGGGCGGCTCCCGGTCCAGGGGCGGCTCAGTGGCCGGTGGATCCGCCGTTGTCCCTGCGGTCGAGGGCGCGCTGGAGCGCGGCGGCGGCGTTCTTGCGGTCGGACTCGGTCGTCCGGGAAGCGTGACGGACTCGGCGGCGGACGGTCGTCTCGGCCATGGGAAATCGACTCCTTCGACAGCACGGAGTGCAAGGGAGGGTTACGAGACGCCGGGTGGGGCGGGGAGCGACGGCCGCAGGGGTTGCCTGCACGGGGCCCGGCTCACGACCGCCATTCGCTTGGTCGAGCGAGACGTTCGGCTCCTACAAAACTAAGGGAGGCCGGAGCGTCTGTCTCCACAATTACTCGGACTTCCTACTATCTGAGACGGTGGACTACGTCACACCGCGCTGAGCTGCGGTGATTTCTAGAGCACGTCTCCGTCGCGCCAGTCGAAGAGCAGGGGGTGCGCGGGGTCGAGCGCACCGGCGAGGGCCGGCCGGACATACGTGCTGTCCTCTTCGTCCGGCAGGCGGATCTCGCCCTCCGCCGGGCTGAGGGCGTGCACCTCACCGCGCCACAGCCGCCAGCCGCGGGAGGTGTAGGGCCGGGCGCCGTCGTCGCTGGCGGACAGGGCGCCGAGGTCGTAGGCCCGCTCGACGACGCGTTCCAGCTCGCCCATGATCCGCCCGCCGAGGCCGCTGCGGCGGGCGTCGGCGCGGACGGCGACGTTCTCGACGTACCCGGCGCGCAGCCACCGTCCGCGGTGCCGCACCCGGCGCATCACGACCGCCCCGTGCGCGGCGAGGCCCGTTCCGTCGTGCACGAGGGCGTGCATGCCGCCGAGGCCGTGGTCCCAGTCGTCGTCGCCGAAGTCGCCCTCGAAGGCGGCGTCCAGGAGGGCCCGTACGGCGTCGAGTTCGGCGGGGGTCATATCGGCGGTGTGGGCGGTACGCACTCGGGTGGTCATCGGACCAGTCTTTCCCCCGGACATGCCGACGGGCCAGGTCTTTGCGACCTGGCCCGTCGGTGCGGCGGCTGGGGTCAGCCCATGTGCGGGTACGTGTAGTCGGTCGGCGGGACCAGCGTCTCCTTGATGGCGCGGGTCAGGGTCCAGCGCATCAGGTTCTGCGGGGCGCCGGCCTTGTCGTTGGTGCCGGAGGCACGGCCGCCGCCGAAGGGCTGCTGGCCGACCACGGCACCGGTCGACTTGTCGTTGATGTAGAAGTTGCCGGCCGCGTAGCGGAGCTTGTCCGCCGTGTAGGCCGCCGCCGCGCGGTCGTTCGCGATGACCGAGCCGGTCAGGGCGTAGTCGGAGACGGACTCCATCTGGGTCAGCATCTCGTCGTACTTGTCGTCCTCGTAGACGTGCACGGCGATGATCGGGCCGAAGTACTCGGTGCGGAAGACCTCGTTCTCCGGGTCGCTGCACTCGATGACGGTCGGCCGGACGAAGTAGCCCTCGGAGTCGTCGTAGCTGCCGCCCGCGACGATCGTGCAGGAGGCGTCCTCCTTGGCGCGGTCGATGGCGGCCTTGTTCTTGGCGAAGGCACGCTCGTCGATGACGGCGCCGATGAAGTTCGACAGGTCGGTGACATCACCCATCTTGATGCCGTCGACCTCGGCGGCCAGCTCCTCCTTGAAGCCGGAGTTCCAGATCGAGGCGGGGATGTACGCGCGGGAGGTGGCGCTGCACTTCTGGCCCTGGAACTCGAAGGCACCCCGGGTGAACGCCGTCTTCAGGATCGCCGGGTCGGCCGAGGGGTGGGCGACGAGGAAGTCCTTGCCACCGGTCTCGCCGACGAGGCGCGGGTAGGTGCGGTACTTCTCGATGTTGTTGCCGACCGTCTTCCACAGGTACTGGAAGGTGGGGGTCGAGCCGGTGAAGTGGATCCCGGCGAGGTCGCGGTGCTCCAGGGCGACCTTGGAGACCTCGATGCCGTCGCCGGTGACGAGGTTGATGACGCCCTTGGGCAGACCGGCCTCCTCCAGCAGCTGCATGAGCAGCACGGCGGCGTGGGTCTGCGTCGGCGACGGCTTCCAGACGACGACGTTGCCCATCAGGGCGGGGGCCGTCGGGAGGTTGCCCGCGATGGCGGTGAAGTTGAAGGGCGTGACCGCGTAGACGAAGCCCTCCAGCGGGCGGTGGTCCAGACGGTTCCACACGCCCTGGGAGTTCGCCGGGGGCTGCTCGGCGAGCAGGTCGCGGGCGTAGGAGACGTTGAAGCGCCAGAAGTCGATCAGCTCACAGGGCGTGTCGATCTCGGCCTGCTGCGCGGTCTTGGACTGGCCCAGCATGGTGGAGGCGGCGAGCGTCTCGCGCCAGGGGCCGGACAGCAGCTCGGCGGCGCGCAGGATGATCGCCGCGCGGTCGTCGAAGGACAGGGCACGCCAGGCGGGCGCGGCGGCCAGGGCCGCGTCGATGGCGTCCTGGGCGTCCTGCTGGGTGGCGTTGCGGTACGTGCCCAGCACGGCCTGGTGGTTGTGCGGCTGGACGACCTTGAAGGCCTCGCCGCCGCCCATCCGCTTCTCGCCGCCGATGGTGCAGGGCAGGTCGACGGGGTTGTCGGCCAGCTCCTTCAGCCTGGCCTCCAGCCGGGCACGCTCGGGCGAGCCGGGGGCGTAGCCGTGCACCGGCTCGTTGACGGGGGTGGGGACCTGGGTCACAGCGTCCATGTTTTCCCTAACTCCTTACTGAGCGGTGGTTCGGTCTCAGCCCTTGAAGGGCTGTCAGCCCTTGGTGAGCATCGATCGTGCGAAGAACCGCAGGTTGGCCGGTTTCTCGGCGAGCCGGCGCATGAAGTAGCCGTACCAGTCGGTGCCGTAGGCGGTGTACACGCGCATGCGGTGGCCCTCGGCGGCGAGGCGGGTCTGCTCGTCGCCGCGGATGCCGTAGAGCATCTGGAACTCGTACTCGTCCAGTTTGCGCCCGGCGCGGTGGGCGAGCTCCTGGCCGATCGCGATCAGGCGCGGGTCGTGGGACCCGATCATCGGGTACCCCGTCCCCTCCATCAACGTACCGAGAATCCGTACGTACGCCCGATCGATCTCGTGCTTGTCCTGGTACGCGACCGAGGCGGGCTCCTTGTACGCGCCCTTGACCAGGCGCACCCGGCTGCCGTTCGCGGCGAGGCGGCGGGCATCGGCCTCGGTGCGGAAGAGATAGGCCTGGATGACGCAGCCGGTCTGCGGGAAGTCCTTCCGCAGCTCCTCGTGGATGGCGAACATCGAGTCCAGGGTGGTGTGGTCCTCGGCGTCGAGGGTGACCGTGGTGCCGATCTCGGCGGCGGCCTCGACGACCGGGCGCACGTTCTTCAGGGCCAGCTCGTGGCCGTCCTCAAGCGCCTGCCCGAACATCGACAGCTTCACCGACATCTCGGCGCGGGTGCCGAGTTCCAGCGGTTTCAGCCGGTCGATCAGCTCCAGGTAGGCGTCCCGGGCGGCGGCGGCCTGCACGGGGTTGGTGATGTCCTCGCCGACGACGTCCATCGTCAGCTCCAGACCCCGGTCGGCGAGGTCCCGGACCACCGGGACGATGTCGTCGACGCCTTCGCCCGGGATGAAGCGGTCGACGACCTGCTTGGTCACCGGGGCCGCCGAGATCAGACGTCGCATCCGGTCGCTGCGAGACGCGGCGAGAATCACGGGACCCAGCACGGGGCACCTCCAGAGCACAACCAAACGGATGGCCGGACCTCGTGCGGATGACGCTTCGGGTACGGCGCGGAGAACCACCGTGAAACCTAGGGATCCCTTCGATCGTCGGCCATCGACAGCTGTCACGCATCCGTGCCGCAGATCTCAGACAGATGTATGAAGGGTGGTGGCCGGTGGGGGACAATGCCCGCATGACGTCGGAACACCGGGGCGACTACGAGGAGCTGGTCGACGAGATCTCGGAGCTGCTCGGCGCGCCCGCGACGCTGGAGAACCGCGACTTCGAGCTGATCACCTTCGGGGCGTACGACAGTGAGGGCGACCTCGATCCATCGGCCCTGGATCCGGTGCGCACCCGTTCGATCCTCACCCGCCGTTCGACCGCGGCCGTCCGGGCGTGGTTCGAGGGCTTCGGCATCACGCGCGCGACCGGCCCGGTGCGGATCCCGCCGACGCCGGAGGCGGGGGTGAACCGGGGGCGGATCTGCCTCCCGGTCCGCCACCGGGGCGTGGTCCACGGCTATGTCTGGCTCCTGGACGACGATCCCGGCCCGAGCGAACGCCAGCTCTCCGCCGCCATGCGGGTCACGACCCGGATCGGGGCGCTGCTCGCGGACGAGGCCCAGCACGGTGCCGACCTCAGCCGTGAACTGCGCGCCGTCCTCACGGCGGAACGCGACTGGCAGCGCGACATGGCCATCGCGGAACTCCGCACCGCCCTCGGCCCCCGCGCGGACGGTCTGCACACGGTGGTCTGCGTGGCCCCCTGGCCCTCGGCCGACCCCGACGACGCCCCCTCGGTCCGCACGATGCCGGGCGCGACGGCCCTGTGCACGCTGCCGTGGGGGGCGTCGGCCCAGTGCGTGGCCCTGCTGATCCGCCTGCGCTCGACGGACGTACTGACTCCGGCGACCACGGCGGCGGCGCGACTGCTGGAGCGGGCGGGCGGCAGGGCTTCCTCCGCCGGGCCCGGATCCGCGTCCGGGTCCGGGTCCGGTCACGCGGGTGCCTCCGCCCACGGTCCGGCCGGCACCGCCGCCGGCCTCGCCACCCCCCGCTCCGGCCTCGCAGAGCTGGGCACCGCCTGGTGGGAAGCGTCCGCCGCGGCCCGTGCGGCGCTGGCCGAGGCCCGGCTGGGGCCGGTCGTGCAATGGTCGGAGATCGGGCCGTTCCGGCTGCTCACCGCGCTGCCGCCGGACGTGGCCCGCGACCCCGCCGTACACACCCTGCTCTTCCCGGCACACCGGGAACTCGCCCGTACCGCCGAGGTCTACCTCGACTGCGCCGGCCAGGCCGCCCGGGCCGCCGCCGAACTGGGCATCCACCGCCAGACCCTGTACTACCGCCTGTCCCGGATCGAGAAGCTGACCGGCCTGGACCTGGACGACGGCGAGGACCGGCTGCTGCTGCACATGGCCCTGAAGGCACACCGACTGTGAGGACCGGCCCGGTGCCCCTACTGCTGCTCGACCTCGACAACACCCTCATCGACCGGGACGCGGCGTTCCGCGGCGCGGTGACGGCGTTTCTCGCCGAGTACGGACTGCCCCCGCACGACATCGAGTGGGTCATGACCCTCGACGCCAGCGGCTATACGCCCCGCCAGGAGGTCGCCCGGGCCCTGCACGACCGGTACGGCATCGGCCAGGACGCCGTCCGCGCACTGCTCGACCGGGGCGCGGCCGACCGCGTCGTCCTGAACGCCCCCACCCGCACCGCCCTCGACCGGGCGATCACCGCCGGCTGGACCCTGGTCATCGTCACCAACGGCCGTACCGCACAGCAGGAAGCGAAGATCCGGAACACCGGCCTCGACGCGCTGACGCACGGCTGGGTCGTCTCCGAGGCCGTCGGCCACAAGAAGCCCGCGCCGGAGATCTTCCACGCCGCTGCCGCCACGGTCGGCGCGTCCCTCGACGGCGCCTGGGTGATCGGCGACTCCGCGCACGCCGACATCGCCGGAGCGGCGGCCATCGGCGTCCCGAGTGTCTGGGTGTCGGCGGGCCGCCGCTGGCCCGAGACGGTCATGCGTCCCACCCGGACCTCCTCCGACGCCGCCTCCGCCATCGACTCGGTCGTTCGCACCCTCATGTGATCCAACCGTCAATTGTTGAAAACGATTGTCAATGCTAAGGTCGGCGCAACCGCTCTCTTGACCACCCCTTTACCCGGAGGGCCCCGTGCGCCTGCCCGCTCGCCGCCTGCTCCCCGCCGCCGCCCTCACGGCCGCTTCCGTCCTGCTCACGGGCTGCTTCACCGGCACCCAGCAGGCCACGGACGACTCCGGGCCCGGCGGGAAACGCATACGCGTCGCCATGCTCCAGCCACCCCGCTCCGCTCTCTCGCCGCTCTCCGACGACGCGTTCAAACTGTCGCGCTGGTCGACCGCCGAGACACTCGTGAAGCTGGACGCGGAGGGCGACGCCCGGCCCGCGCTCGCCACCGAGTGGAAGCAGTCCGGCCGGACCTGGACCTTCACCCTCCGCGACGGCGTCACCTTCCACGACGGCACCGAGCTCACCCCCGAATCCGTCGTCCGCGCCCTCACGAAGGCCGCCACCGCCTCCCCCAAGCCCCGCATCCTCGACGGCGTGGACCTGACCGCGAAGGCCGACGGCGACAAGGTCACCGTCACCACCGCCACCGAGGACCCCCTGGTCCCGCAGCGTCTCAGCTCCCCGCAGCTGGCGATCCTGGCGGCGAAGGCCTATCGGGGGAAGACGGTCGACCCCGTCGGCGCCGGCACCGGACCCTTCGAGCTGACGAAGGTCGACGGCACCTCCTCCGCCACCCTCGACCGCTACGACGGCTACTGGGGCGGGAAGGCCGAAGCCCCCGGCATCGACGTGAAGTTCGTCCCGGACGGCACCGCCCGCGCGGCGGCACTGCGCAGCGGCGAGGCCGACATCGTCGAGGCGATCCCCGTCTCGCAGGCCGCCGTCCTCGACCAGGACCTGGTCACCGAGGTCCCGATGCCGCGCACCAACACCCTCTACCTCAACACGGAGAAGGGCGCCTTCGAGGATCCCGCGATCCGGGCAGCGGCCCGTGAGGCGATCGACGCCGAGTCGGTCGTGAAGGGTGTGTACGAGGGCCGCGCCGACGTCGCCAGGGGCCTGCTCGGACCCGCCCTCCCCTGGGCGGCCGACCTGCGCACACCAGTCAAGCGGGCCGAGCCCGGCGACCCGGCGGGCAAGACCGTCACCATCGGCACGTACACCGACCGCTCCGAGATGCCCGAGGTCGCCGCCGCGCTGCAACAGCGGCTCCAGAAGGCCGGGTTCAAGGTGAAGCTGGACGTGCGCGAGTACGCGAACATCGAGTCCGACGCGCTCGCGGGCCGCTTCGACGCGTTCGTCCTCTCCCGCGCCACCGTCCTCGACTCCGGCGACCCGGCCGCGTATCTCTACAGCGACTTCGCCTCCCAGGGCACCTTCAACCTCTCGCACCTGAAGGACCCCGAGGTCGACAAGGCCCTGAAAAAGGCCACCGACACCCCGGTCGGCGACGCCCGCCGCAAGGCGGTCGTCGAGGCCGAGGCCGCCGTCCTGGCGACGGACGCGGCCGTGCCGATGCTCCACGAGCGCGTGATCCAGGGCGATGCCGCCGGGGTCGTGAACGCCGCGCACGACCCGCGTGAGCGGGAACTCGTCACCGCGGACACCTACGTCAAGTGAGGTCCGTCCGGAAGAACACGGCCGGGCTGACCCGCTGCCTCGGTCTCCTCGCCGTCCTGGCCGTCGTCGGACTCCTGCCCTGGCTCTCCCACCGCGACCCGGCGCTCACCGTGCTGCGTGCCCGGTCGGCCGAGCAGGAGGCGACCGAGGAGGCCCTGGCCGCGATCCGCCGGGACCTCGGCCTGGACGCCGGTCCGCTGTCCCTGCTGGGGAGGTGGGCCGCCGACCTGCTGCACGGCGACTTCGGCACCTCCTGGGTGTCGGGCCACGACGTACTGCCCTCCGTGGTCGCCGGGCTCCAGGTGTCGCTGGGGCTGATGGGCGCGGCGCTCGGCGTGGCGGTGCTGCTGGCCGCCGCGCTGGTGGCGCCGGTGCTGGTGCGCGGGCGCGGCTCGGCCGGGGCGTGCGCGGCGATGCTGGCCGCCGTACCCGAGTTTCTGCTGGCCACCGTCGTGCTGCTGGTGTTCGGGGTGTGGCTCGGTTGGCTGCCGACGTCGGGCTGGCAGAGCGTCGAGTATCTGGTGCTGCCCGCGCTCGCCCTGGGCGTCCCGGCGGGCGGGCTGCTCGGGCGGCTGGTGGCGGACGCGCTGCCCGCCGTGCTCGACGAGCGGTGGGCGGAGCTGTGGCGGAGCGCCGGGGTGAGCCGGGCGCGGATCGCGGGGGCGGCGCTGCGGCGCGTCCTGCCGCCGCTGGTCCCGCAGTTCGGGATGGTCGCTGTCGGCCTGACGGGCGGTGCGGTGGCCGTGGAGACGGTGTTCGCGGTTCCGGGCATCGGCCGTACGGCCCTCGGCGCCGCCAGGTCGCAGGACCTTCCGCTGCTCCAGGGCGCGGTCCTCGCGCTGCTGCTGCTCGGGCTGGTCGCGGGCGCGATGGCGGCGGGCGTACGGCGCCGGCTGCTGGGGCCCGCGCTGCGGGACGCCGGGCTGACGCTGCCGCCGGCCCGCCCGGTCCGCGCGCACCCGGCGGTCCCGCTGGTACTGGCCGCCGTCCTGCTGCTCACCATCGGCTGGGGCGTGCTGCGCGACCCGTACGCCGTGGACACGACCGTCCGTCTCGCCGCGCCCTCCTGGGGGCATCCACTCGGCACCGACGGGCTCGGCCGTGACGTGCTCGCCCGGCTCGGCCACGGTGCCGCCTCGACGGTCGGCACCGCGACGGCGGTCTGCCTGCTGGGCCTGCTGATCGCGCTCGTGCTGGGCTTCGCGCCGGGCGTCGCGGCGGGCGCGTCGGACATCGCCAACGCCCTGCCCCCGGTGATCGTCGGCATCCTGGTCGCGGCGGCCGTAGGACCGGGCACCGGCGGGGCGGCCCTGGCGGTCGCGCTGATCTCCTGGCCGGCCCTGTCCGCACACGCGGCGGCCCTGGTGCAGGAGGTGCGGGCCTCGGCGTTCCTCACCGCCCAACGGGCCATCGGGGCGAGCCCGTTCTGGATCCTCACCCGGCATGTCCTGCCGTCCGTGGCCGGCCCGGTCGCCCGCCATGCCCTGCTGCGGCTGCCGGGCATCGCCCTGGCCCTGGCGTCCCTCGGCTTCCTGGGCCTGGGCGCCCAGCCGCCCGCCCCCGAGTGGGGTCTGCTGCTGGAGGAGTCCCGGGCCTATGTGGAACGCGCTCCGTGGGCGGCCCTCGCCCCGGCGGTGGCCCTGGCCCTGCTGGCGGGTCTCGCGGTGTCGGGCGCGGCGCTCACCCAAGGCCGGAGGGTACGCCGAGCCACCCCTGCCCCCGCCAAGAAGGAGACCGTCGTTGAAGTCTGAGGCACTGATCTCCGTCAGCGACCTCCGTATCTCGTTCGACGGAGTCGAGGCCGTGCGCGGCCTGTCCTTCGACGTGCTGCCGCGTGAGGTCCTGGCGATCGTCGGCGAGTCGGGGGCGGGCAAGTCCCTCACGGCCCGCGCGCTCCTCGGCATGACGCCGCGCGGCGCGAGCACCGGCGGGACGATCGCCCCGGACCTCTCGGCCCACCGCGGCAGCCGCATCACCCTCGTCCCGCAGGACGCCCTGTCCGCCCTCTCCCCCGTGCACCCGGTCGGCGACCAACTCGCCGCCGCCGTCCGGTCGGTGTCCGGGGTCTCCCGCAAGGAGGCGCGGGCCCGGGCGGTCGCGGCCCTGGACCGCGTCGGCATCCCGGACGCGGTCCACAAGGCGCGGGCGTATCCGCACGAGTACTCCGGCGGCATGCGGCAGCGCGCCGTGATCGCCATGGCCACGATCAACGAGCCCGATCTCGTGGTCGCCGACGAGCCCACCACCGCCCTCGACGAGGAACGCCGCGACCAGGTGCTGAGGCTGCTCGCCGAGCAGCGGGAGGCGGTCGGCGCCGCGCTGGTCCTGGTCACCCACGACATGGACGCCGTGGCGGGCCACGCGGACCGGATGCTGGTCATGTACGCCGGACGACTCACCGAACTCGGCCCCGCGGACGAGGTGCTGGCCCGCCCCCGCGCCCCCTACACGGCCGGGCTGCTGGCGTCGCTCCCCCAGCACGCTCCCCCGGGCCGCAGGCTCCCCACCCTGCGCGGCACCCCGCCCGCCCCGGGCACACTCCCGCCGGGCTGCGCCTTCGCCCCGCGCTGCCCGCTCGCGGCGGAACCCTGCCACACGACGGAACCGGAGCCCCGGCAGGCGGCCGGACGCCTGGTCGCCTGCCACCGCCATGAGGAACTCCCCCACCCCGCGACCGAGTTGTTCCTGAAGGAGGGACAGCAGGCATGACCGACCCGCTGCTCGACGTCCGCGACCTCGTCGTCCGCTACGGCCGGCTCACCGCCGTGGACGGCATCTCCTTCTCCCTGGCCGCCGGCGAGACCCTCGCTCTGAACGGCCCGTCCGGCTGCGGCAAGTCCTCCACAGCCCTGGCGGTGCTCCAGCTGCACCGCCCGGCCGGTGGTCAAGTTCATTTCGAGGGACGGGAGTTGACGTCCCTACCGGAACGCGAGCTGCGTCCGCTGCGCCCCCGCATGCAGCCTGTCTTCCAGGACCCGTACGGCTCGCTGAGCCCCCGCCACCGCATCCGGGACGCCGTCGCCGAACCGCTGAAGGTCCAGGGCCGCTGGCACCCCGCCGACGGGCCCGCCCGTGTCGCCGAACTCCTCGACCGGGTCGGCCTCGACCCCGCGTACGGCGACCGCCGGCCGCACGAACTCTCCGGCGGCCAGTGCCAGCGCGCCGGCATCGCCCGCGCCCTGGCCTGCGACCCACGCCTGCTGGTCCTGGACGAGCCGGTGTCGTCGCTGGACCCGTCGGTACGGGCGGGCGTACTGAATCTGCTCGCCGGACTCCAGGAGGACCTCGGCCTCGGCTACCTGTTCATCTGCCACGACCGGGCGGTCGTACGGCACTTCGCGGACCGGGTGATCGAGATGCGCGAGGGCCGCGTCACGTCCGGTCGGCGGCCGCGATCACCTGGCGCAGCCCTGCGGTGAGCGCCTCGGCGTCGGGAGCACGCTCGGGATCGAAGTTCCACTGTGCGATGAGCCCCGTCATCAGCGTCGTGTAGAACCTGCCGAGCGTGTCCAGGGTCTTGTCCTGGACGTCCTCCTCACGGACACCCATGAAGAGCGCGACCAGGGCGCGCTCGGCATCCCGCTGCTGTTGCGCCAGGTGGTCGCGCACCACGGGCAACTGGTCACCCATGGCCACGATCTCCATGCTGAGGCGCCACATCGAACCGGGCCCCCGCATGGTTCCGATGATGTTGGACCACACCTCCTGGAACCGCTCCAGCGAGCCGGGCTCAGCCTCGCTCGCCCCGGGCTCCTCGCCCTCGAAGGCGTCGGACAATTCGCCGACCAGCGACAGGTACGCCTCTGCGAGCAGCGCGTCCTTCGAGCCGTAGTGGTAGCCGATCGACGCCAGGTTGGTCCCCGACTCCTTGACGATGTCGCGCGCGGTCGTGCGCACGAACCCCTTCGCCAGCAGGCAGCGCTTGGTGCCCTCGAGCAGATCCTCACGGTGTCCCATGGCACCTCACCCTACCCCCGAATCCATACACTCGTACCAGACGAGCGTATTACACAGTCGTACTAGACAAGCGTTTAATACGGTCGTACAGTCCTGCCCATGACGACAGAACCGCACTCTCCCGCCCTCGCCGGGCGCCGCGAATGGACGGCCCTCGGCGTGCTGATGCTGCCGCTGCTGCTGGTCTCGATGGACGTCTCCGTCCTCTACTTCGCGATCCCCGCGATCAGCGCCGACCTGGAGCCGAGCGCCACCCAACAGCTCTGGATCTTCGACAGCTACGGCTTCGTCCTGGCCGGCCTGCTGATGACCATGGGCTCGCTGGGCGACCGCATCGGCCGCCGCCGGCTCCTGCTGTTCGGCGCCGCCGCCTTCGGCACGGCCTCCCTGGTGGCGGCCTACGCGAACAGCGCCGAGACCCTGATCGCCGCCCGCGCCGTCCTCGGCATCGGCGGCGCGACACTGATGCCGTCGACGATGGCGCTGGTGCGCACGATGTTCACCGACCCCGCGCAGCGCACCAAGGCGATCGGCGTGTGGTCGGGTGTGATGACCGCCGGCATCGCGCTCGGCTCGGTGATGAGCGGCGTACTCGTCGAGCACTTCTGGTGGGGCTCGGTCTTCCTGGTCAATCTGCCCGCGATGGCACTGCTCCTGATCCTCGGGCCCTTCCTGCTGCCCGAGTCGAGGAACCCGCGCCCCGGCCGCTTCGACCTGCTGAGCGTTCCGCTGTCGATGGCGGCGGTGCTCCCCGTGATCTACGGCCTCAAGGAACTCGCGTCGCAGGGCTGGGACGTGCGGTACGCGCTGTCGGTGACCTTCGGTCTGCTCTTCGCCGCGCTCTTCGTCCACCGCCAGCGCACGGCGGTGTCCCCGCTGATCTCACCGGAGCTGTTCCGGGCCCGCGGCTTCGGCCCGGCCGTCGTCCTCAACCTCGTCGCCGCCTTCGGCATGATGGGCTCGGCGTACTTCACGACGCAGTACATCCAGTCGGTCCTGGACATGGGCCCCCTGGAGGCGGCGCTGTGGAGCCTGCTGCCGTCGGTGCCCATCGGACTGGCGGCCGTGGCCGGCGCACAGCTGGTACAGCGGGGCGTTCCCCGCGCGTATGTCGTCGGCGGGGGCTTCGCGGTCACCGCGTGCGGCTATGTGCTGCTGGCCCTGGCCGGTACGGACTCGCTCTGGCTGCTGCTGGCCGCCTGCGCCGTCCTGGCCTGCGGGGTCGTCGCCGTCATGTCCCAGGTGGCGGACCTGGCCCTGAGCGCGGCCCCGGTGGAGAAGGCGGGTACGGCGTCGTCCCTGCTGGAGACGGGCACGGAGTTCGGCGGCGCGCTGAGCATGGCGTTCCTGGGCTCCATCGGTACGGCCGTCTACCGCCACGAGATCCCGGCATCGGCGCCCGCCCCGGCCCACGAGACGCTGGGCGGCGCCCTGGCCGTCGCCGACCGGCTGCCGGGGCGCGCGGGAGACGCCCTGGCGACGGCGGCACGGGAGGCCTTCACCAGCGGTATGCACGCGGCGGCGATCACGGGCGCGGTGCTGCTGGCCGGAGCGGCGGTGGCCGCCACGGTGACCCTGCGGCGGATCCCCGTACGGCAGAACGCCGGACGGGCTGATCAGCTCAGCCCGTCCGGCGTCTGAGGGCGAAAGCCCCGGGAAGGTCAGACCAGGTTCACGGAACGCGCGGAGGTCGTACCGATCTCCTCCGCCACCTCGGCCAGCACCCCGGCGGTCACCGTGTCGTCCACGGTCAGCACCGCCAGCGCCTCGCCGCCGACCGCGGCCCGCGACACCTGCATGCCGGCGATGTTGATGCCCGCCTCGCCGAGGATGCGGCCCACGGTGCCGACGACACCCGGACGGTCCTCGTACCGCAGCACGACCATGTGCTCGGCGAGCGCGAGGTCGACGTCGTACTCCCCGACCGCGACGATCTTCTGGAGGTGCTTCGGGCCGGCCAGCGTGCCGGAGACCGACACCTCCTCGCCGTCGGCGAGGGTGCCGCGCACGGTGACGACATTGCGGTGCTCGGACGCCTCGGAGCTGGTGGTCAGACGCACCTCGACCCCGCGCTCCTGCGCGAACAGCGGGGCGTTCACGTAGGACACCGTCTCGTCGACGACGTCCTCGAAGACACCCTTGAGGGCGGACAGCTCCAGCACCTTCACATCGTGCTGGGTGATCTCGCCGTACACCTCGACGTCGAGGCGGACCGCGACCTCACCGGCGAGCGCGGTGAAGATCCGGCCGAGACGCTCGGCGAGCGGCAGGCCCGGCTTGACGTCCTCGGCGATGACACCGCCCTGCACGTTCACCGCGTCCGGCACGAGCTCACCGGCGAGGGCGAGACGCACCGAGCGGGCGACGGCGATACCGGCCTTCTCCTGCGCCTCGTCGGTGGAGGCACCGAGGTGCGGGGTGGCGACGACCTGGTCGAACTCGAAGAGCGGGGAGTCCGTGCAGGGCTCCTTCGCGTACACGTCGAGACCGGCACCGGCGACCCGGCCCTCCTTGAGGGCGGAGTACAGCGCCTCCTCGTCGACGATCCCGCCGCGCGCGGCGTTGACGATGCGCACGCTCGGCTTGACCTTGCGCAGCGCCTCGTCGCCGATCAGACCGAGGGTCTCGGGCGTCTTGGGGAGGTGGACGGTGATGAAGTCGGAGACCTCGAGCAGCTCGTCCAGCGACAGCACCTTGACGCCCATCTGCGCGGCGCGGGCCGGCTGCACATAGGGGTCGTAGGCGACGACCTTCATGCCGAAGGCCGACATGCGCTGCGCGACCAGCGCGCCGATGCGGCCGAGGCCGACGACACCGAGGGTCTTCTCGGCCAGCTCGACGCCCGTGTACTTGCTGCGCTTCCACTCGCCGTTCTTCAGAGCGGCGTTGGCCTGCGGGATGTTACGGGCGGTGGCGACGAGCAGACCGCAGGCCAGCTCGGCGGCGGTCACGATGTTCGAGGTGGGGGCGTTGACGACCATCACGCCGGCCTTGGTGGCGGCGGAGACGTCGACGTTGTCCAGGCCGACGCCGGCTCGCGCGACGACCTTGAGCTTGCTCGCGGCGGCGATCGCCTCGGCGTCGACCTTGGTGGCCGAACGGACCAGGATCGCGTCCACATCGGCGATGGCCGGGAGCAGCTCGGCCCGGTCCGCTCCGTTGCACTGCCGGATCTCGAAGTCCGGACCAAGCGCGTCGACGGTGGCGGGCGACAGCTCTTCAGCGATGAGTACGACGGGTTTCGAGCTCACGTGAGTCCTCACAAGTCCAATGCTGCGGACGGCCGTCCCGACGGCCGCAGGCGGTGGAGGGGTGCTTGCCGCGTTGGAGACGCACGACGCTGTGGGCCTGACGCGATGCATGTGTGCAGCAGTCTAGTGGCGCGCCTGGCGTCGTCCTGTGCCGCTGCGGAAGGATCACCCGTCCGTGGCCGGACGGGATGGGCAACGCCGTAGCACCGACGTTACCCCGGGTTCGCCGAAGGGGCCGGAGCGGGGATGCTCCGGCCCCTCGGCCTTGAGGCTTACGCCTCCTCGTCGACCCAGCTCATGAGCTTGCGCAGCTCCTTGCCGGTGGTCTCCAGCAGGTGCTCGGAGTCCTGGGTCTTGTACTCGTTGTACTTCTTCAGACCGCCGTGGTACTCGTCCATCCACTGCTGGGCGAAGGTGCCGTCCTGGATCTCGGCGAGGACCTTCTTCATCTCGGCCTTGGTGGCGTCCGTGATGATGCGCGGGCCGGTGACGTAGTCGCCCCACTCGGCGGTCTCGGAGATCGACCAGCGCATCTTCTCCAGGCCGCCCTCGTACATGAGGTCCACGATCAGCTTCAGCTCGTGCAGGCACTCGAAGTAGGCGATCTCCGGCTGGTAGCCGGCCTCGGTCAGGGTCTCGAAGCCCGCCTTGACCAGCGCGGCGGTACCACCGCAGAGAACGGCCTGCTCGCCGAAGAGGTCGGTCTCGGTCTCCTCGGTGAAGGTCGTCTTGATGACGCCGGCGCGGGTGCCGCCGATGCCCTTGGCGTACGACAGGGCCAGCTCGAAGCCGTTGCCCGTGGCGTCCTGCTCGACGGCGGCGATGCACGGAACGCCGCGGCCCTCCTCGTACTGGCGGCGGACCAGGTGGCCCGGGCCCTTCGGGGCGACCATGCAGACGTCCACGCCGGCCGGGGGCTTGATGAAGTCGAAGCGGATGTTCAGACCGTGGCCGAAGAACAGCGCGTCGCCGTCCTTCAGGTTGTCCTTGATGTGGTCCTCGTAGACCTGGGCCTGGATCGGGTCCGGGACCAGGATCATGATGACGTCGGCCTCGGCGGCGGCCTCGGACGGGCTCACCACGCGCAGGCCCTGCTCCTCGGCCTTGGCCTTGGACTTGGAGCCCTCGTGCAGACCGACGCGGACGTCGACTCCCGAGTCACGGAGCGACAGCGCGTGGGCGTGGCCCTGGCTGCCGTACCCGATGACCGCGACCTTGCGGCCCTGGATGATGGACAGGTCGGCGTCGGCGTCGTAGAACAGCTCGGCCACTTTGGGTTCTCTCCTCGGGAGTGCAGGTGTTGCGTCCCACCGTATGACGGGGGGCGGAAGGGAAGTCTGAGGGTCTCGGAATACGGGCGGCCGACGGCGCGCCGACCGCCCGTTCCAGGCCTTAGGCCGACCGGTCCAGGGCGCGCAGCGACCGGTCCGTGATGGAGCGGGCGCCGCGGCCGATCGCGATCGTGCCGGACTGGACCAGCTCCTTGATGCCGTACGGCTCCAGCATCTTGAGCATGGCGGACAGCTTCTCGCCGGATCCGGTGGCCTCGATGGTGACGGCCTCCGGGGAGACGTCGACGGTCTTGGCGCGGAACAGCTGGACGATCTCGACGATCTGGGAGCGCGTCTCGTTGTCGGCGCGCACCTTCACCAGGACGAGTTCGCGCTGCACCGCCTGCGACGGCTCCAGCTCGACGATCTTGAGCACGTTGACGAGCTTGTTGAGCTGCTTGGTCACCTGCTCCAGCGGCAGGTCCTCCACCCCCACGACGATGGTGATGCGGGAGATGTCGGGGTGCTCGGTGACACCGACGGCGAGTGAGTCGATGTTGAAGCCGCGGCGGGAGAACAGGGCGGCGATCCGGGCGAGGATGCCGGGCGTGTTCTCCACCAGGACGGAGAGCGTGTGCTTGGACATGATCTTTTACGTCTCTCTCGCTCAGTCGTCTTCGTTGTCGCCGAAGTCGGGGCGGACGTCCCGGGCGGCCATGATCTCGTCGTTGGAGGTGCCGGCGGCGACCATCGGCCACACCATCGCGTCCTCGTGGACGATGAAGTCGACGACGACCGGGCGGTCGTTGATGGAGTTCGCCTCCTCGATCACCTTGTCGAGGTCGTCCGGGGACTCGCAGCGGATGGCGTAGCAGCCCATGGCCTCCGACAGCTTCACGAAGTCGGGGACGCGGGTGCCGCGGGCCTGCGGGTTGACGTCGTCCGGGCCGGAGTGCAGGACGGTGTTGGAGTACCGCTGGTTGTAGAAGAGGGTCTGCCACTGGCGGACCATCCCGAGGGCGCCGTTGTTGATGACGGCGACCTTGATCGGGATGTTGTTCAGGGCGCAGGTGGTGAGCTCCTGGTTGGTCATCTGGAAGCAGCCGTCGCCGTCGATGGCCCAGACGGCCCGCTCGGGCGCGCCGGCCTTGGCGCCCATGGCGGCCGGGACGGCGTAGCCCATGGTTCCGGCACCGCCGGAGTTCAGCCAGGTGCCCGGCTTGTCGTACTCGATGAAGTGGGCGGCCCACATCTGGTGCTGGCCGACGCCCGCCGCGAAGATCGTGCCCTCGGGCGCGAGCCGGCCGATGCGCTGGATGACCTGCTGCGGGGAGAGCGAGCCGTCCTCGGGCTGGTCGTAGCCGAGCGGGTAGGTGTCGCGCCAGCGGCTCAGGTCCTTCCACCACGAGCTGTAGTCGCCCTGGTGGCCCTCGCTGTGCTCCTTCTGGACGGCCTGGATCAGGTCGGCGATGACCTCGCGGGCGTCTCCGACGATCGGCACGTCGGCGGCACGGTTCTTGCCGATCTCGGCCGGGTCGATGTCCGCGTGGACGATCTTGGCGAAGGGGGCGAAGCTGTCCAGCTTGCCGGTGACGCGGTCGTCGAAGCGGGCGCCGAGGGCGACGATCAGGTCGGCCTTCTGCAGACCGGTGACGGCGGCCACGGAGCCGTGCATGCCGGGCATGCCCAGGTGCTGCGGGTGGTCGTCGGGGAACGCGCCGAGCGCCATCAGGGTGGTGGTGACGGGCGCGCCGGTCAGCTCGGCGAGCACCTTCAGCTCGGCGGTGGCCTTGGCCTTGAGCACGCCGCCACCGACGTACAGCACGGGCCGCCTGGCCTGGGTGATCAGCTTGGCGGCCTCGCGGATCTGCTTGGCGTGCGGCTTGGTCACCGGGCGGTAGCCGGGCAGGTCCATGGCGGGCGGCCAGGAGAAGGTGGTCTTCGCCTGGAGGGCGTCCTTGGCGATGTCGACCAGGACCGGGCCGGGGCGGCCGGTGGAGGCGATGTGGAAGGCCTGCGCGATGATCTGCGGGATGTCCTCGGCCTTGGTGACGAGGAAGTTGTGCTTGGTGATCGGCATGGTGATGCCGACGATGTCCGCCTCCTGGAAGGCGTCCGTGCCGATCGCCTTGGACGCCACCTGGCCGGTGATCGCCACCAGCGGCACGGAGTCCATGTGCGCGTCGGCGATCGGGGTGACCAGGTTGGTCGCGCCGGGGCCCGAGGTGGCCATGCAGACGCCGACCTTGCCGGTGGCCTGCGCGTAGCCGGTGGCGGCGTGACCGGCGCCCTGCTCGTGCCGGACCAGGACGTGGCGCACCCGGGTGGAGTCCATCAGCGGGTCGTAGGCGGGAAGGATCGCACCGCCGGGAATGCCGAATACCGTGTCGGCGCCGACCTCCTCGAGAGAGCGGATGAGGGACTGCGCGCCCGTCACCTGCTCGGGGGCGGAGTGTCCTCCGGATCGGGGCCGGGGCTGCGGGTGATGGGCCCCGGTGGCCTGCTCGGTCATCGGCATTCTCTTCTCAGATGCTGAGGGTTTTTTGCGAGGTTCGTGCGGTTTTCATCTGCTGCACATCAGGCGCCTGTGCAACAAAAAACCCCTCGTGCCATAAGGCAAGCGAGGGGAGCGCGCCGGGTGGAGTCGCTGAGCGGTCGAGGCTCAGCGTCAGCCGACGCGCTTTCCAAGTACGAGAATTCGGGTGCGCATGGCACAGACCCTCTCCCCGGCGCACACCCACTGTCAAGTGGGTGGGACGGGAGTCTCATTATGTGAGCGTAGGGCCGTACCGCCTCCGATGACGGCGGACACTCCCGAGCTGTACACCCGCGGGGCACCGCCCGCGAACGCCGGCTCGGCCGGTCCGTTCGGCACCGGATAGTGGCCGCCTGCCAGGGCCCGGCGCAGCCGGTACTCGTCGAGCGGTCCGGAGAACGCCATGCCCTGCCCGTGCGTACAGCCCATCGCGCGCAGGGCGACGACCTGCTCGGGCAGGTCCACCCCCTCGGCCACGGACTTCAGCCCGAGATCGGCGGCGATGCGCAGCAGCCCGCTGGTGATCTTGTACAGCCGGGCGGACTCGACGACGCCCTCGACCAGACCGCGGTCGAGTTTCAGGATGTCGACGGGGAGCCGCCTGAGGGCCGTGATCGCCGCGCAGTCGCCGCCGAAACCGTCGAGCGCGATCCGGACGCCGACCCGGCGCAGGGCTCCGAGACGCCGCTCCAGCTCGTCCTGCGAGACCCTCGGATCGGCGTCGGACAGCTCGATGATCAGCGACCCGGACGGCAGCCCGTGCCGGGTGAGCAGCGCCTCGATCGAGCCGAGCGGCATCGACCGGTCCAGCAGCCTGCGGGCGCTCATCCGGACGACGACCGGCACGGACAGCCCGGTCGCCTGCCGCTCGGCGGCCTGCTCGACGGCCTCCTCGATCACCCACCGGCCCAGCTCGGCGGTCTTGTCACTGTCCTCGGCCACGCGCAGGAACTCCGCCGGGGTGAACAGCACCCCTTGTGAGGAGCGCCAGCGCGCCTGTGCGGACACCGACGCGATCCGGCCGTCCTCCAGGCAGACCACCGGCTGGTGCAGCAGGGCGAACTCGCCGTCGTGCAGCGCGGCCCGCAGGCGCGTGGCCAGCTCCGCCTTGCGTACGACGTCCTGCTGCATCTGCGGCTTGTACAGCTCGACGCGGCCCTTGCCGCCGGCCTTGGCGCGGTACATGGCCAGGTCGGCGTTGCGCAGCAGCTCGCCCGCGCCGAGGCCCGCTTCCGCGAAGGCCACGCCGATGGAGGCGTTGACTCGGACATCGTTGCCGTCGATGAGGTACGGCTGGGACAGCGTCGCCCTGAGGCGGTCGGCGAGTTCCACTATGTGCCGTTCCCGGGCGGCCCGGTCGCGGGTGTTGTCGCCGACGATCAGGGCCGCGAACTCGTCGCCGCCCAGCCGGGAGGCGGTGTCGCCCTGCCGGACCGAGTCCTGGAGTCTGCGGGCGGCCTGGACGAGCAGCTCGTCCCCCGCCTGGTGCCCGATCGTGTCGTTGACGGCCTTGAAGCCGTCGAGGTCGATGAACAGCACCGCCGTGTTCCGCAGGGCCAGGCCCCGGTCGGAGGCCCGGCGGCCCGAGAGGGCGTGCTGGACGCGCTTGGTGAACAGCGCGCGGTTGGGCAGGTCCGTGAGCGGGTCGTGCTCGGCGTTGTGCTGCAACTGGGCCTGGAGCCGGACCCTTTCGGTCACGTCCCTGCTGTTGAAGATGAGGCCGCCGTGATGGCGGTTGACGGTCGACTCGACGTTGAGCCAGCCTCCGTCACCCGACCGGAAACGGCACTCGATGCGCGTGGTGGCTTCCTCGACCGGGTTGGCGGCGAGGAACCTGCGCGCCTCGTGCACGACACAGCCCAGGTCCTCCGGGTGGATGAGGTTGGCCAGTTCCGTACCCACCAGGTCCTCCGCCGAGCGGCCGTACACCCCGGCGGCGGCCGGGGAGACGTACCTCAGGACACCGCTGGGGGCGGCGATCATGATCACGTCGCTGGAGCCCTGAACCAGGGAGCGGAAGTGGTTCTCCTTCTGCGCCAGCTCCTGGGTGAGGGTGATGTTGTCGAGCAGCATGATGCCCTGGCGCACGACGAGCGCGAGCACGACCGTGCCACCGGTCAGCAGGACCACGCGGTCGACGCTGCGGCCGTTGAGGACGTTGTAGAGGATCCCCAGCGTGCACACGGCGGCCGCGAGATACGGCGTGAGGGCGGCGAGGGAGCCGGAGATGGGCCGGGCGGCCGGATACCGGCCGAGCTCGCCTCCGGGTGTGGGCGGCTGGTGGTGCGGGCCGCCGCGCTGCCCCGGCACGTGCTCGTGCACCACGCGTGTGTGCCCGGCCGCGCCCTGCCGGTCGAGGCCGTGCCGGTCCGTGTCGGGCGTGCGGGGCGCGGCCCACGGGGCGTACGCCAGGAGCAGCGAGCCGGCGAACCAGCCCGCGTCGAGCAGCTGGCCGGAGCGGTAGTCGTAGTGCATCAGCGGCGAGGTGAACAGGGCGTCGCACATCACGGTCAGCGCGAGCGCGCCGATGGCGGTGTTGACCGCGGAGCGGTTCACCGCGGAGCGCCTGAAGTGCAGCGCGAGCACCATGCTGACCAGCGCGATGTCGAGCAGCGGGTAGGCCAGCGACAGCGCGGTGTGCGCCACGCCGGGCCCTTCCGACTTCGCGGCCTGGGCGAGGGCGAGGCTCCAGGCCAGGGTGAGCAGCGAGCCGCCGATCAGCCAGGCGTCCAGCCCGAGACAGACCCAGCCGGCCTTGCTCGCCGGGCGTTTGGCGAGCACGAGCAGCCCGACGATCGCGGGCGGCGCGAAGCACAGGAAGAACAGGTCGGCGTAGCTGGGACTGGGGACGGGCAGTCCGAGGACCACCTCGTACCACCCCCAGACCAGGTTGCCGAGGGATGCCATGGCCGAGGAGAGGCCGAACAGCAGCCAGGCGGGTCGAAAGCGGGTGCGACGGCTGCGGGCGTAGAGGAAGCACGACACGGAGGCGGTGGCCGCCGCGGCGCTCAGCCCGAAGTCGCCCATGATGAGCGCCACTTCGTACGAGCCCCAGCCGAGCGCGGAACCGACGGCGTATGCCGCGCAGACCAGGGCCAGGACGAGTTGGAGGGCCAGGCCCGGCCGATGGCCGCGGGCCGGCGTACGGGGCAGCAGCACCCCTGGCGACGAAGGCTGTGCCCGCAGCGCTCCGTCCAGCATGGGGGTCGGCGGCGCGGTCACCGGACCCTCCCGGTCCGTACGCCTCGATGGTGATCACTGTGGTGGGTGTGGTGGCCGCCGTGATCGGCGTGGTGACCGCGTCTGAACGCGGCCGTCCGCCAGGGTCGCCGCCGGCCGCTCCGCCCGGTCGGATCGCTCGTCCATAGGCCGTGCATCGCCTGTCGCCCCCCTCACAGTCCGAAGTGTCCGTCCCCGGCGCCGAATACCCCCGGCGCTGCCCCTGTCGGGACGATACACCAGTCTCGTCACTCAGGGACATAGGTTCTCTACTCTCCGTGACGATCAACAGATATATGAGTACCCACCGCACCCGAAGGATTGCGGACGGTACCCGAAGTCGGATCAGTCTGTTGATGCACCCGTCGTGAGGATCACGTTGCGGAGCGGCTCCCGGTTCACATAACGGTTCAACTGGTCCACCAGGAGCCGCTCGGCGCGCGGAAGGAACGCGGAGGTGGGTCCGCCGACGTGAGGGCTGATGAGTACCCCCGGCGCACGCCACAGCCGGTGTTCGCGCGGCAGGGGCTCGGGGTCGGTGACGTCGAGGGCCGCGGTGATGCGGCCGGTCTCCACCTCGGCGAGCAGGGCCTTGGTGTCGACGACGGGGCCGCGGGCCACGTTGACCAGGAGCGCGCCGTCCTTCATCCGGGACAGGAACTCGGCCCCGGCCAGGCCGCGGGTGGTCTCGGTGAGCGGCGTGGCCAGGATGACGATGTCCGCTTCCGGGAGCAGGGAGGCGAGTTCGGTGAGCGGGTGCACCGGACCGCGCGCCGTGGTGCGCTCGGAGCGCGCGACGCGCGCCACCCGCGCCACCTCGAACGGAACGAGCCGGTCCTCGATGGCCGCGCCGATCGATCCGTAGCCCACGATGAGGACGTTCTTGTCGGCGAGCGCGGGCCGGAACCCGCCGAGCCACTCCCCCCGGTCCTGCGCGCGGACGAAGTCGGGGATCCCGCGCAGCGAGGCCAGGATCAACGCGAGAGTGAGCTCTCCGGTGCTGGCCTCGTGCACCCCGCGCGCGTTGCACAGCCGCACCCCCGGACGCAGGTGCCGCAGCCCCGGCTGCACGTGGTCGATCCCGGCCGAGAGGGTCTGCACGACCTCCACACGGCTCATCTCCGGCATGGGGCGCACGCACAGCGGGCTGGGCTTCATGTAGGGGACGACGTAGAAGGCGCAGTCCGCCGGGTCCGCGGGGAAGTCCTCCCCGCCGTTCCAGTAGCGGTACCCGGGACCCTCGGGGAGCCCCTCGATCTCTTCCGGCGGGATGGGCAGCCACACGTCAGCAGTCATGCTCTGGAGGCTATGTCAGGAGCGTGCGACGGCAGAGGTTAGGTTGGGTGGCCGGAACAGGGAGGGTCACGACCAGGTGGAGCGCAGGACGATCGGCGCGGCGGCGCTCGCGGTGGGGGCCGTCGGACTCGGGTGCATGCCGATGAGCTGGGCCTACAGCACCTCGCGACAGCGTGGCGACGAGTCGCTCAGGGCGGTGCACCGGGCGCTCGACCTGGGTGCCTCCCTGCTGGACACGGCCGACATGTACGGCCCCTTCACCAACGAACTGCTGGTGGGGCGGGCGTTGAGGGAGCGCCGGTCCGACGCGTTCGTGTCGACCAAGGTCGGACTGCTCGTGGGCGACCAGCACATCGTCGCCAACGGCCGCCCGGGGTATGTGAAACGTGCCTGCGACGCCTCGCTGCGGCGCCTCCAGACGGACGTCATAGACCTCTACCAGCTGCACCGGGCCGACCCGGAGGTGCCCGTCGAGGAGACGTGGGGCGCGATGGCGGAGCTCGTCCAGGCCGGGAAGGTACGGGCGCTGGGCCTGTGCGCCGTGGGGGCGCGGGCCGGCCGGCGTGGTGGGGCCCGGCTGCACGACGCGACGATACGGCAGCTGGAGCGGGTGCAGCAGGTCTTCCCGGTAAGCGCGGTGGAGGCCGAACTGTCGGTGTGGTCGCCCGAGGCGCTGGAGACCCTGCTGCCGTGGTGCCAGACGCGGGGCGTCGGCTTCCTCGCCGCGATGCCGCTCGGCAACGGCTATCTGACCGGCAGGCTGCGGACCGGCGCCGGCTTCGAGGCGGACGACCTGCGCGCCCGGCACCCGCGCTTCACGGGCGAGATGATGGCCGCGAACCAGCCGATCGTCGCGGGCCTGCGCCGCGTGGCCCGCCGCCACGGCGAGCACGTCACCCCCGCCCAGGTCGCCCTCGCCTGGGTCCTCGCCCAGGGCCCGCACGTCGTCCCGGTCCCGGGCGCGAAGCAGGAGCGCTGGGTCACCGAGAACGCGGCCGCGACGACCCTGCGTCTGACGCCGGACAATCTGCGGGAAGTCGCGGTGCTGCCCCGGGCCCAGGGGTCGTGGGACTGAGCCCGGTCCGGACCCCGGAGCTACGGCACAAACCCGCCCAGGGCCCCCTGTTCTCGGTTCGGGGTTCGGCGATCGGGAACTTGTGAGGCGCGAGCGGTGTATGACAAGGAGAACCCGCCGCGTCGAAGGGACCATGATCGTGCAACGTCGAGCCGTGCCGGCCGTGTTGGCCGCCGCCGCGCTCCTGCTGACGGCCGGCTGCTCCTCCGACGGCGGAGGATCGTCCGGCTCGGACGAGGGCGCCTCTCCCGGCCGTACGGCACCGCAGTCCTCCGCGCCGCCCCGGCAGGCCGCCGAGGAGACACCTCCCGCCAAGGGCTCGGTGACGGTGGTGCGCACCGTGGCCGAGGGCCTGGACTCCCCCTGGGGCCTCGCTCCCCTGCCGGGCGGCGGGCTGCTCGTCTCCTCCCGGGACGACGGGACGATCGTCCGGGTCGACGAGAAGACCGGGAAGAAGACCGAGCTGGGCGAGGTGCCGGGCGTCTCGGCCGCCGGCGAGGGCGGCCTGCTGGGCATCGCCCTGTCACCCGACTACGCCTCGGACCGCATGGTCTACGCGTACTTCACCTCCGCCGGCGACAACCGCATCGTCCGCATGCTCTACGACGACAAGAAGCCCGCCGGTGAACAGCTCGGCGCTCCCGACACGGTGTTCAGGGGCATCCCCAAGGGCTTCATCCACAACGGCGGCCGGATCGAGTTCGGCCCGGACAAGATGCTCTACGCCGGCACCGGCGAGAGCGGCGACACCGGCCTGTCCCAGGACAAGGACTCCTTGGGCGGCAAGATCCTGCGCCTGACCCCGGAGGGCGAGCCCGCGCCGGGCAACCCGTTCCCCGGCTCGCCGGTGTACTCGTACGGCCACCGCAATGTGCAGGGCCTCGCGTGGGACACCAGGCAGCGGCTCTTCGCCTCGGAGTTCGGCCAGGACACCTGGGACGAGCTCAACGCGATCAAGCCGGGCGACAACTACGGCTGGCCGGAGGCCGAGGGCAGGTCGGGCGACGGGGACTTCCACAACCCGATCGACCAGTGGACCACGGCCGAGGCGTCCCCCAGCGGCATCGCCTACGCCGAGGGGTCGATCTGGATGGCGGGCCTGCGCGGCAAGCGGCTGTGGCGCGTCCCGCTCAACGGCACGGAGGCCTCGGCGGACCCGCAGGCCTTCCTGGACGGCGAGTACGGCCGGCTGCGCACGGTGGTCCCGGCGGGCGGCGACCGGTTGTGGCTCGTGACCAGCAACACGGACGGCCGGGGCAGCCCCGAGGACGGGGACGACCGGATCCTCGAGGTGCGGGTGTCGTAGCGGCCGATTCCCTGCGACCTGACAAACGACAGGCCCTAGTCCTCGCGGTTCTCCGGCTCCCGCTGCGGGCGTACGACGACCTTCCCGGACTTCAGGTCTATCGGGCCGCGTCCGGGATCGCCGTCACCGGCATCCTCCCGGGTCAGCTCCAGGCGGTTCTGCTCGTCCCGGGTGTGTTTGCGGCCGGGTGAGAACAGTTCCTCGAACACGTTGAACACAAGGCCTCCCTGGGCCGCGACTCCCCCGACGTCCCTTACAGCGTATGCCTCAGCCCGCTGAACCGGGCATGACGGATTCGGCCGGAAACAGCCCCAGCCGGTGCGCCACCGCCGCCGCCTCGCCGCGCCCGGAGACGCCGAGCTTCGCCAGGATGTTGGAGACGTGGACGCTCGCGGTCTTCGGGGAGATGAACAGTTCCTCGGCTATCCGGCGGTTGGTGTGGCCGACGGCGACCAGGCGCAGGACGTCCCGTTCCCTGCTGGTGAGGCCGAGGGCCTCGGCGGGGTCGGCGGGGGCGAGGGCCGGTTTGGAGGCCGGCGTCAGCGGGAGGCGGGCGCGCTGGGCGAGCGCGCCGGCGGACTCGGCCAGGGGCCGGGCGGCGAGGTGGCGGGCGACGGCGTGGGCGAGGCGCAGCAGCTCCGTGGCGCGGTCGCGCTCGTCCTCGCCGCCGCCCGTCAGCAGGGACTCGGCCAGGCGGTACCGGACGCGGGCGAGGTCGTAGGGCCGCTCCAGGGGTTCGAAGGCGGTGACCACCTGCGACCAGGTGTCGGGGGTGCTCCGGCCCTCGGCGCGGTGGAGTTCGGCGCGGACCCACCGCTCGTGGGCGAGCCAGACGGGGGCGTTGGTGGTGAGGCGCTTGGCGGCCTTGAAGATGCCGTCCAGGGCCGCCGCGCGGCCGTCCCGCGCGGCGGGCAGGGCGCGGGCGTCGGCCTCCGCGGTGGCCGACGCGAGCAGCAGCGGCCAGGCGTAGCGCTGGGTGCCGAGCGGGAAGCCGGACTCCAGGGTGCGGGCCAGTTCGGCGCGGGCGTCGGGGAGGCGGCCCTCCGCGACGGCCACGGCGATGGTGAGGCAGGAGACGGGGAGGTCGTGCTGCGGCATGGGGTCGAGCGGACCGTAGGCAGCGCGGCCCTCGGCCAGGTGGCGGGCGGCCTCGGGGACATCGCCGCGGGCGAGCGCGAGGAACGCCAGGCTGTTGGCGCCGGAGCCGTGCGGCCCGGCCGTCTGCCCGCGCCGCTGGGCGTTGCCCGCGGCCTCGGCGGCCTCTTCCCAGCGGCCCAGCGAGATGAGCGACTCCGCGAGATTGCTCCAGATCCAGGCCTCGGCGACCCGCAGGCCCATCTCGCCGGTGAGCCGCAGGCCCTCGCGCAGTATGTCGACGGACTCCTCGGAGCGGCCGACGCCTTCGAGGACGGAGGGCAGGTTCACATGGCTGCGGCCCACGACCGCCGCGAGACTCCGGGCGACCACCTCGTCCCTGACCTCGTACATGTGCGTGAGCCCGGCCTCGATCTGCCCGGCGTCGACCATGAGGCCGCCGAGGGTGAGCCGGGCGTTGGACTCGATGTCGTCGGCGCTCACCATGCGCGCGTACTCGACGGCCCGCTCGGCGGCCGTCAGGGTCTCCGGGCCCGGCTCGTGGAGCATGGACCAGTGGGCGGCCGTGGCGAGCACCTCGGCGTGCACCTCGGACGGCGGCAGGCCCCGGACCAGTTCCTGCGCGGTGGCGATCTCCTTCCAGCCGTCGCCGCGGGCCAGGCTCTGCACCAGCCGGGAGCGCTGGATCCAGAACCAGGCGGCGCGCAGGGGGTCGTCCTCGTCGTCCAGCAGGCGCAGCGCCCGCTTGGTGATCTTCAGGGCGCGTTCGCGTTCCCCGCAGAGCCGTCCGGCCACGGCCGCCTCGGCCAGCAGGTCGAGATGGCGCAGCGCGGTGGTGGCCGGGTCGCAGCCGCAGGGAGGGTAGACCTCGGCGTAGTCGACGGGGCGCAGGGTGCGGCGTACGGCGTCGGGGGCGGCGTCCCACAGTTCCATGGCCCGTTCCAGCAGCCGCAGTTGCTCGGCGTAGGCATGGCGGTGGCGGGCCTCGACGGAGGCGCCGAGGACTGCGGGCAGGGCCTTGGCCGGGTCGTGGGCGTGGTACCAGTAGCTGGCCAGGCGGGCCGCGCGCTGGTCGGCGGGGACGAGGGTCGGGTCGCTCTCCAGGGCTTCGGCGTAGCGGCGGTTGAGGCGGGAGCGTTCGCCGGGAAGGAGGTCGTCGCTGACGGCCTCGCGGACCAGGGAGTGGCGGAAGCGGTAGCCGTCGCCGCCGGGTGCGGGGGCGAGGATGCTGGCGTTCACGGCGGCCCGCAGCGCCTCGATGAGGTCGTCCTCGGCGAGCCGGGCGACGGCGGCCAGCAGCCGGTACTCGACGGTGGAGCCGCCCTCGGCGACGATCCGGGCGACCTGCTGGGCGGTCTCGGGGAGCCCTTCCACGCGGACGAGCAGCAGGTCGCGCAGGGAGTCGGTCAGGCCCGTGCGGCAGCCCTCGTGGCCGGCCACGGCGAGTTCCTCGACGAAGAAGGCGTTGCCGTCGGAGCGTTCGAAGATCGCGTCGATCCGGTCCGGGTCGGGTGCGTGGGCGAGGATGCCGGCGACCTGGCGGCACACCTCCTCGCGGTTGAAGCGGGCGAGTTCGAGGCGTCGGACGGTGCGGAGCCGGTCGAGTTCGGCGAGCAGGGGCCTGAGCGGGTGGCGGCGGTGGATGTCGTCGGAGCGGTAGGTGGCGAGGACGACGAGGCGGCCGGTGCGCAGGGTGCGCAGGAGATAGGCGAGCAGGTGGCGGGTGGAGGCGTCGGCCCAGTGCAGGTCCTCCAGGGCGAGGACGACCGTGTGGTCGGCGGCGACGCGCTCCAGCAGGCGTGCGGTGAGTTCGAAGAGGCGGGCCATGCCGTCCTCGTCGTGCCGCCCGGTGCCCGACTCGCCGAGCTCGGGCAGCAGCCGGGCCAGCTCCTCCTCCTGTCCGGCGGCCGCGGCGGCCAGCTCGCCGGGGAGTTCGCGGCGCAGGGCGCGCAGCGCGGTGGAGAACGGCGCGAAGGGCAGTCCGTCGGCGCCGATCTCCACACAGCCGCCGAGTGCGACCACCGCCCCCCGGCGGCGGGCGGCGGCGGCGAACTCCTCGACCAGGCGGGTCTTGCCGACCCCGGCCTCCCCGGCGATGAGCAGGGCCTGCGGCTCGCCCTCGCGGGAGCGGGCGAGGGCTTCGTGCAGCGTGCCCAACTCCTCGGCACGGCCGACGAACACGGGGCTGACGGACCTGGTCTCCACGGCCCCGAGCATCGCATGCGCTTCTGACACGACGGCACCGGTTTTCCGCTGAGCAGACGGGACACCGACGGCCGCCGCTCCGAGCGGTGCCGCCCCGCCGTTCACGCGGCAGGTGCCGACCGGGTTCGGCGCAAGCCCCGGGTATGGCTTTCGTGCTCGGCGGAGTTCTCGGCCGCCGCGCGGCGGGCGGCACGGCGGGCGCGGGTGGCCTCGCGGACCAGGCGCCGGTGGTCGGCCCGGCGGATGAGGTCGGCGGTGCGCAGCTGCTGGAGCTCGTACTCGTACATGGAGTGTCCTTGGTGAGAGCCGGTCACGGAGCGTCTCTCCGTGATGACCTCACTCTCGTCTCCCAGGCGGGCCGGCCACATCGGGAGAGTTCCGCATCTTCGGCGGCGGCCGGGGCCTTAGGACATGACTGAGGGGCCTCAGGGGCTCCGTAAGGTGCTTACGGAACTCCTAAGACCCCTCAGGACCTGCGGTGACTCAGCTCGCGGACGGCAGTCCGAGCAGGATGCCGGTGTACTTGAGGACGGCCAGGAACAGGCCGATGACACCGAGCGAGACGCCCGCCCAGGCGACGGACTTGATCCAGGTGGCCTGGATCCTGCCGGGCGTGCCGAACGCGGGCCGGGCCAGCGTCACGACGCCGACGACCAGCGCGACGACCGCGAACAGTCCGCCCCACAGGGCGGTGGCCTGCCAGGCGTCGCCGTACACGGCCTGGATCTGCTGGGCCACGCCCGCGTTCTGCGCGGTCTCCAGCTGGCCGACCAGGTTCTGGCGCGCCGCGGCGATCGTGCCGACCCAGCTGCCGGTGAGCGAGACGAGGCCCAGCGCGGCGGAGACCACGGCGGCGGCACCCTGGCCGGCGCCGGTGGGGGCCTCCTCCTTGGTCTCCGCGACCTCTGTCTCGGTGACCTCTGTCTCGACGACCTCGGCCTCGGCCGGGGCCTCGGTGCGGGTCGCCTCGTCGGACTCGGTGGTGTCCACCGCCTTCTCGGTCGTGGCCTCGGTGGCCTTGGTCTCGTCCACTGCGTTCGTTGCCATGTCTCGCACCGTAAAGTCGCTGTCTGAGAAGTCTCTTAATGATCCTTGTGAGCGGCACCCGCGCGTGCGGCGCGCCACTCGGGCGCCAGCACCGACCAGACTTCGAGATCGTGCCGTACGCCACCATAGGGGTGCGCCTCGCGTCGCACACCGTCGCGGGTCATGCCGAGGCGCCGGGCGACGTTCAGACTCGGCTGATTGCCCGAGGCGGCGACCCACTCGATCCGGTGAATGCCGCGGTCGTCGACCGCCCAGTCGATGAGGACGCGCATCGCCCGGGTGACCAGGCCGCGACCCGTCCCGGCGGGCTCCAGCCAGCAGCCCACCTCGCAGTTGCCGGCGGCCGCGTCGAAGTTCAGGAACAGCACACCGCCCACGAGCTTGCCGTTCAGCCACAGGCCGTGCAGCGAGCGCGTGTCGGCCGCGCGCATGTCGGCGTACCGCTGGAGCATGGCCCGCGCGGACTCCACGTCCGTCTCCTGCGAACCGAAGCTGATGAACTGCCCGATGAAGTCCCTGCCCCGCTCCAGGTGCGCGAAGAACTCTTCGGCATGCCAGGGCTCGAGGGGCCTCAGCTCGGCGTCGTCACCCAGGGATATCGCGTACATCCCGCCGCCGCTCCTCCTCCGCCAGGACGTCCGCCACCTCGGCGTCCGTCGCGGCGGCCAGCCTCTCATGGGCGGCCCGGGCCTCGGGCGGTTCGATGCTGATCCGTGGCAGGCGCCTGTCGAGCCAGCGGGGCAGCCACCAGTTGGCGCCGCCGAGCATGTGCATGAGGGCGGGGACGAGGAGCGTCCGCAGGACGAAGGCGTCCAGGGCGACGGCGGCGGCCAGGGCGATGCCGAACATGGCGATCACCCGGTCGCCGCTGAGGACGAAGGCCAGGAAGACGGAGATCATGATGACCGCCGCCGAGTTGATCACCCGGCTGGTCTCGGCGAGGCCGACGCGCACGGCTCGCCGGTTGTCGCCGGTCTCCAGCCATTCCTCGTACATCCGGCTGACCAGGAACACCTGGTAGTCCATCGAGAGGCCGAAGAGCACCGACACCATGATCACGGGCAGGAAGGGCTCGATGGGGCCGGCGCTGCCGAGGCCGAGGAGTTCGCTGCCCCAGCCCCACTGGAACATCGCGACCACCACCCCGAAGGCGGAGGCCACGGCGGCGACGTTCATCGCGGCGGCCTTCAGCGGGATGCCGATGGACCGGAAGGCGAGCAGGAGCAGCAGACAGCCCAGGCCGATCACGACCCCTACGAAGACGGGCAGCTTGGAGACGATGACGTCGGCGAAATCGTCGTAGCCGGCCGTCATGCCGCCGACCTGCACATCGAGCGAGGTGCCCGCCTCGGCGCGCGGCAGCACCTCGCCGCGCAGCCGGTCGACGAGGTCGCTGGTCTGCTGCGACTGCGGCGAGGACTCCGGTACGACGGTCAGGTACGCGGTGTGACCGCCGGAGTCGTAGGTCACCGGGGTGACCGAGGCGACGCCGTCGGTGGCGCGGAGTGTGCCGTCGAGGTTGTCCAGGGCGAGCTTGTCGTCGGCTCCGTCGACCTTCGTGACGAGGGTGAGCGGGCCGTTCACGCCGGGGCCGAAGCTGTCGCCGAGCAAGTCGTAGGCCTGGCGGGTGGTGGCCGTCTTCGGGTCGTTGCCCTGGTCGGAGGTGCCCAGGTGCAGCGAGAACGTGGGCAGCGCGAGGACGGCCATGACGACGAGGGCGATCGCGCCGAGCACCTTGGGGTGGCGTTCCACGAACGCCGACCAGCGGGCGGCGAAGCCGGTGGGCAGCTCCGGTTCGGGACCGTGTTCCGCCAGGCGGCGGCGTTCGCGGCGGCTGAGCGCGCGCATGCCGATGAGAGACAGCAGGGCGGGCAGCAGGGTCACGGAGGCCGCGACGGTGAGGACCACGGTCAGGCTGGCCGCTATGGCGACGCCGTTGAGGAAGCTGAGCCGCAGGATCAGCATGCCGAGCAGGGCGATGCAAACGGTGGCACCCGCGAAGACCACCGCCCGTCCCGTGGTGGCGACGGCGTTCGTGGCCGCCTCGGCGACCGGGAGACCGCGTTTCAGCCCGCGCCGGTGGCGCGTCACGATGAACAGCGCGTAGTCGATGCCGACGCCGAGCCCGATCAGCATGCCGAGCATGGGGGCGAAGTCGGCGACGGTCATGGCGTGCCCGAGCAGCACGATCCCGGCGTAGGCGGTGCCGACGCCGACCAGTGCGGTGGCGATGGGCAGCAGGGAGGCGGCGAGCGAACCGAAGGCCAGGAACAGCACGACCGCGGCGACGACCACGCCGACGATCTCGGCGACGTGCCCGCCGGAGGACTGGGTGAGCGCGACGGCGCTGCCGCCCAGCTCCACCTGGAGCCCGTCGGTCTCCGCGCTCTTCGCGGTGTCGACGACGGCCTCGGCCTCGCCCTGGTCGATGTCCTCGGCCCGGTCGACGAAGGTGACCGTGGCGTACGCCGTACGGGCGTCCTCGCTGATCCGGCCCGTGCCCGGCCCGTCGTAGGGGCTGGTCACGGAGGCCACGCCGGGCAGGTTCTCGACCCGGTCCAGGGTGCGGGTCATGGTCTGCTCGACGTCGGTGGCGCGGACGGTGCCGGAGGTGGTGTGCCAGACGACGGTGTCGCTGTCGCCGCCGAGTTGCGGGAAGCCCTCGTGGAGCAGTTCGGTGGCGCGGCCCGACTCGGTGCCGGGGACCTGGTAGTCGTTCGAGTACGCGGAGCCGGCGACGGCGGCGCCCGTGGCGACCCCCGCGCAGGCGAGGAGCCAGAGCAGAACGGTGACCAGACGGCGTTGGACACACCAGCGTGCTAGGGCTGCCACGAAACGTGCTCCCAGGATGACTTTTTGTGGATCTTTGACCGGGAGCGGTCGTCCATGACCTGAACATCCAGCAAAGAACGCATGAGCAATGCGGAGCCACTCTTACAGGCGCACGAGATCGTTTGTCGCTTTCGTGGGCTTATTCACAATGGCCGTGATCAGTCGAACTGGTCCCCCAGCGCCATCACCATCGTCCCCGCGATCAGCAGCCACAGCGCCCGCCGGGTGCGTCCCCGGGAGCCCAGCACGGCGGCGCCGGCGCACACGAGCGCCCCGCAGGCGTACGCGACCGGGACGAGCGCCGGGGCGGCGGGGCGGGTGAGCCGGAGCAGCGCCGCGGCCAGGCCCGCGAGGGTCAGCAGGGCCCCGGTCCCGGCCGCGGTCCAGCGGGCCCGCCGCGCGTCGTCGACGTCGTCGTCATCGTCATCGTCATCGTCATCGTCATCGTCATCGTCATCGTCATCGTCTACCGGATCGTCGTCGTCCGGATCATCGGCGGCGTCGGCTGCGTCGGCCGGATCGTCCGCGTCGTCGTCCGGATCGTCGTCGGGCTCCTCGTCGTGGTCGGCCTTCTGGTCGGCTTCCTGAACGGCGGCCGTCTCCGAGTCCGCTATCTCTGGGTCGGTGTCGGAATCAGCGCGTCCACTCATGGCCGAGACGTTAGCGCGTCGTGAACGAAAACCGGGTGCGGGGTCGTGCGGCCCCCTGTTAGCGTCCGCCGGTCCGAGGAAACGCCCGCGGCAGCCCGCCGCCCGGCCGAAGCAGGTGCATTGTTTGACGGTCCGACCGAGCTCCTACGCATCCCTTTTCCTCCTCAAGGACTCAAGGAGCCCGTTCACCGATGTCGGACAACATCTCGCGGACCCCGAACGACCCCCTCTCTGACCGCACCGACCACCCCCGCTACCCGCGCAGCAACCGCTACGACGCCCGCTGGACCATCGACAACCAGATGGGCCCGCACGCGCTCTGGCTGCTGGAGTGGCTGGCCCCGGCCCTGGGGCTCGACACCCTGAGCCCCGGCTCCCGCGTGCTCGACCTGGGCTGCGGACGCGCCATGACGTCGATCTTCCTCGCCAAGGAGTACGACGTTCAGGTCACCGCCGCCGACCTGTGGATCAAGCCCGACGAGAATGCCGGGCGCATCACCGAGGCCGGCGTGGCCGACCGTGTGCTGCCCGTGCACGCCGAGGCGCACGACCTGCCGTTCGGCGAGGGCGGCTTCGACGCGATCGTCTCCGTCGACGCCTACCAGTACTTCGGCACGAACGACCTGTACCTGCCCGAGCTGACGCGGCTGCTGAAGCCCGGCGGGCGGATCGGTGTCGTCGTACCGGCGCTGCGCGCGGAGATCGACGGCGTCGAGCCGCCGGAGCACCTCAAGCCGTACTGGGAGCCCGGCTTCTGGTGCTTCCACACCGCCGCCTGGTGGCGGCGCCACTGGACCCGCAGCGGGGCCGTGGAGGTGGAGACGGCCGACTGGCTCGAGGACGGCTGGCGCGACTGGCTGCGCTGGTGCGAGGTCATCGCCGACGAGCACACCGACGAGTGGCACATCCGGATGGCCGGCCAGTGCGCCGAGATGCTGCGCCTCGACCAGGGGGCGAATCTGGGCTTCGTCCGGGTCGTCGGGCGCAAGCTGTAGAACACACGCACAGGGGGGATGCACCGGGTCCTCCGGTGCATCCCCCCTGTCGGGTCCGCGGAGGTCAGCCCTCGCTGACGCCCAGCTTCTCCAGGATCAGCTCCTTGACGCGAGCCGCGTCGGCCTGGCCCCGGGTCGCCTTCATGACCGCGCCGACCAGGGCGCCGGCCGCGGCCACCTTGCCGCCGCGGATCTTGTCCGCGACGCCCGGGTTGCCGGCGATGGCCTCCTCGACGGCCGCCGTCAGCGCGCCCTCGTCGGAGACGACCTTCAGACCGCGCTTGTCGACGACCTCGTCCGGGGTGCCCTCGCCCGCGAGGACGCCCTCGATGACCTGCCGGGCCAGCTTGTCGTTGAGGTCGCCCTTCGTCACCAGCTCGGTGACCCGGGCGACCTGCTGCGGCGTGATCGCCAGTTCGTCGAGCGACTTGCCCGACTCGTTGGCGCTGCGGGCCAGCTCGCCCATCCACCACTTACGGGCGGAGGCGGCGTCGGCCCCGGCCTCGATGGTGGCGACGATGGGCTCCAGCGCACCGGCGTTGAGGATCGCCTGCATGTCGACGGCCGAGACGCCCCACTCCTCACGGAGCCGGCTGCGGCGGACCAGCGGCAGCTCGGGCAGGGCGCCCCGCAGCTCCTCGACCCACTCGCGCGACGGGGCCACGGGCACCAGGTCGGGCTCCGGGAAGTACCGGTAGTCCTCGGCCTCCTCCTTCACGCGGCCCGAGGTCGTCGACCCCGTGTCCTCGTGGAAGTGCCGCGTCTCCTGGATGATCGTGCCGCCGGAGGAGAGCACGGCCGCGTGCCGCTGGATCTCGAAGCGGGCCGCGCGCTCCACGGACCGCAGGGAGTTGACGTTCTTCGTCTCCGAGCGGGTGCCGAACTTCTCCCGGCCGTGCGGGCGCAGCGACAGGTTCACGTCGCAGCGCATCTGGCCCATCTCCATCCGGGCCTCGGAGACGCCGAGCGCCTTGATGAGCTCGCGCAGCTCACGGACGTAGGCCCGCGCGACCTCGGGGGCACGCTCGCCCGCGCCCTCGATCGGCTTGGTGACGATCTCGATGAGCGGGATGCCGGCGCGGTTGTAGTCGAGCAGGGAGTGGGACGCGCCGTGGATACGGCCGGTGGCGCCGCCGACGTGCGTCGACTTGCCGGTGTCCTCCTCCATGTGGGCGCGCTCGATGTCCACGCGGAAGGTCTCGCCGTCCTCCAGCTGTACGTCGAGGTAGCCGTTGAAGGCGATCGGCTCGTCGTACTGGGAGGTCTGGAAGTTCTTCGGCATGTCCGGATAGAAGTAGTTCTTCCGGGCGAAGCGGCACCACTCGGCGATCTCGCAGTTCAGCGCGAGGCCGATCTTGATCGCGGACTCGACGCCGGTCGCGTTGACGACCGGGAGCGCGCCGGGCATGCCGAGACAGACCGGGCAGGTCTGCGTGTTGGCGTCCTGGCCGAGCTCGGTCGAACAGCCGCAGAACATCTTGGTCTTGGTGCCGAGTTCGACATGGACCTCGAGGCCCATGACGGGGTCGTACGACGCGAGTGCTTCCTCGTACGACGCCAGGTCGGTCGTGGTGGTCACGGTGAAACTTCCCTCTCAGCCCAGCAGGACGTCGTCGTCGCCCAGCCGCTTCAGCTCGCGGTAGAGGATGGCGAGGCCGGTGACGATGGCGACGGCGGACACGGTGGCGTCGATCAGGACCAGCGTGTCCTGCTCGGCGCGGGCCTTCTTCAGCCGCTTGGCGACGCCGATCGCGCCGAACGCGGTCCCGGCCATGGACAGGTACGTGCCGGACTTGGACTTCTTGAAGCCCTTGGCCTTGGTCAGTGCACTCACAGCGACGGAGCCTCCTCGATCAGCGGATGGCCCCACTTTTCCACGAAGGCGGCCTCGACGGCGGCTCCCACCTTGTACAGGCGGTCGTCCTTCATGACGGGGGCGATGATCTGCAGGCCGACCGGGAGGTTGTCCTCCGGGGCGAGACCGCACGGCAGCGACATGGCCGCGTTGCCCGCCAGGTTGGTCGGGATGGTGCACAGGTCGGCGAGGTACATCGCCATCGGGTCGTCGGCGCGCTCGCCGATCGCGAAGGCGGTGGTCGGGGTCGTCGGGGAGACGATGACGTCGACCTGCTCGAACGCCTTGTCGAAGTCCTGCTTGATGAGTGTGCGGACCTTCTGGGCGCTGCCGTAGTACGCGTCGTAGTAGCCGCTCGACAGGGCGTACGTGCCGAGCATGATGCGGCGCTTGACCTCGGGGCCGAAGCCGGCCTCACGGGTGAGGGAGGTGACCTCCTCGGCGGAGTGCGTGCCGTCGTCGCCGGTCCGCCGGCCGTAGCGCAGGCCGTCGAAGCGGGCGAGGTTGGAGGAGCACTCGGACGGCGCGATCAGGTAGTACGCCGACAGCGCGAGGTCGAAGGACGGGCAGTCCAGCTCGACGATCTCGGCGCCCAGTTCCTTCAGCAGCGCGACGGACTCGTCGAACCGCTGGATGACGCCGGCCTGGTAGCCCTCGCCGCGGAACTGCTTGACGACGCCGACGCGCATGCCGTCGACGCTGCCGTTGCGGGCGGCCTCGACGACCGCCGGGACGGGCTCGTCGATGGAGGTCGAGTCGAGCGGGTCGTGCCCGGCGATGACCTCGTGCAGCAGGGCCGCGTCCAGGACCGTGCGGGCGCAGGGCCCGCCCTGGTCGAGGGAGGAGGAGAAGGCGACCATGCCGTAGCGGGACACCGCGCCGTACGTCGGCTTCACACCGACCGTGCCGGTGACGGAGGCCGGCTGGCGGATGGAGCCGCCGGTGTCGGTGCCGATGGCGAGCGGGGCCTGGAAGGAGGCGAGCGCGGCGGAGGAACCGCCACCGGAGCCGCCGGGGATCTTGGTGAGGTCCCAGGGGTTGCCGGTCGGGCCGTAGGCGCTGTTCTCGGTGGAGGACCCCATGGCGAACTCGTCCATGTTGGTCTTGCCGAGGATGACGACGTCGGCGGCCTTCAGACGCTGGGTGAGCGTCGCGTCGTACGGCGGGATCCAGCCCTCGAGGATCTTCGAACCGACGGTGGTCGGGATCCCCTCGGTGGTGAAGATGTCCTTGAGCGCCAGGGGAACGCCGGCCAGCGGGCCGAGCTTCTCCCCCTTGGCGCGCTTCTCGTCGACGGCACGGGCCTGGGCAAGGGCGCCCTCGCGGTCGACGTGCAGGAAGGCGTGCACCTTCTCGTCGACGGCCTCGATGCGGGCGAGGTGGGCCTCGGTGACCTGGACGGCCGTGAGCTCGCCGGAGGCGATCTTCGCGGCGGTCTCGGCGGCCGTGAGCTTGATGATGTCCGTCATGACTTCTTAGTCCTCCCCCAGGATCTGCGGCACCTTGAAACGCTGCTGCTCCTGGGCCGGGGCGCCGGAGAGCGCCTGCTCGGGGGTGAGCGACGGACGGACCTCGTCCACGCGCATGACGTTCGTCAGCGGGAGCGGGTGCGAGGTCGGCGGTACGTCTTGGTCGGCGACCTCGCTGACGCGGGCGACCGCGCCGATGATGTCGTCCAGCTGTCCCGCGAAGTGGTCGAGCTCTTCGGGCTTCAGCTCCAGACGCGCCAGCCGGGCGAGGTGGGCGACCTCCTCGCGCGTGATGCCAGGCATGCAGCGATCCTCTGGGGTGGTGAGTGAGTGTGGTGTGGCCCAATCCTATGGGTCGGGGGGCCATGCCCGTGAAACGGTTTCGCGGGCAGCCGCGCCCCGGCCTCGCCAGGGCGCTTCAGGTACGGAACCTAGCCGACCCGGCCCGAGTCGTCCGCCGTCGCCGCCGGAAGGGCGGCGCGGGGCCGCTGCCAGCCGCGGGAGCCCCGGGCGCGGAGCCAGGCCGTCGTCTCGTCGGGGGGCATCGCGGCGGCGACCAGCCAGCCCTGGACGGCGTCGCAGCCGAGGTCGCGCAGCCGCTCCCAGGTCTCGTCGTCCTCGACGCCCTCGGCGACGACGAGCAGGCCGAGGGAGTGCGCGAGGTCGACGGTGCAGCGCACGATCTCCGCGTCCTCGGTGTCGACCGCGAGCCGCGCCACGAACGAGCGGTCGATCTTCAGTTCGCTGACCGGGAGCCGGCGCAGGTGCACGAGCGAGGAGTAGCCCGTGCCGAAGTCGTCCAGGGACATCTTCACGCCGTGCCCGGTCAGAGCGTTGAGGGTGTCGGCCGCGCGCTGCGGGTCCTCCAGGAGGACGTGTTCCGTGATCTCCAGTTGGAGCGCTCCCGCGGGCACTCCGTGCCGGGCCAGCCGGGCGGCGACGGAGCCAGCGAAGCCGGCGCTGTGCACATCACGCGGGGAGACGTTCACCGCGACCGGGACGAACAGGCCCTGGGAGCGCCAGCGCGCGACCTGGCCGAGCGCGGCCTCCAGGACGTACTCGGTGAGGTGGGGCATCAGGCCCGAGGACTCGGCGATCGCTATGAACTCGTCCGGCGGCACCTTGCCCCGCTCGGGGTGCACCCAGCGGACCAGGGCCTCCAGGCCCACGACCTGTCCGTCGAAGCGGACCTTCGGCTGGTAGTGCAGATGCACCTCGCCCGCTTCGAGGGCGCGGCGCAGATCGCCAAGCAGGCCGAGCCGGTCGGGGGTGTTCGAGTCGCGCTTGGACTCGTAGACCTCCACGCCCGTACGGTCCCGCTTCGCCTGGTACATCGCCACGTCGGCCCGCCGCAGCAGTCCTTCGGCGTCCAGGGCGTGGTCGGGGAAGACGGCGACTCCGGCGCTCGCCTCCAGGACGAGGGTGAGGCCGTCCAGGTCGAGGGGGGAGCTGAGCGCGGCGACCAGGCTCCGGGCGACCCGGGTCGCGGACGTCGTGGAGTCGGCGACGGGCAGTAAGACGGCGAATTCGTCCCCGCCGAGCCGGGCGGCCTCGGCCCCGCGCGGCAGCGCCACCCGCAGCCGGTCGGCGATCTGCAGCAGCAGCCGGTCACCGGCGAGATGACCCAGCGTGTCGTTGACCGACCGGAAGCGGTCGAGGTCGATCAGCATCAGGGCGGCGCGGGCGTCGATCCGTTCGGCGTCGTCCAGCGCGGTCCAGATGCGCTCCAGCAGCCACTGGCGGTTGGGCAGCCCGGTGAGCGGGTCGCGCAGCTGCTCCTCGGCGCGGGCCCGGGCTATCCACAGGGTGGAGTCCAGGGCGATGAGGGGGATGGAGAACAGGGGCAGCAGGATCGGCTTGGCCACGGCCACCACGCAGACCAGCGGCGCGATCCCCAGCAGTGCGACCGCGACCAGGCCTTGTCTGACCAGGGCGGTACGGGCGACCGTGGGCAGCCCTGGGCGCGGGGCGTGCAGATACCAGAGCAGGACGCGGGTGACCATCAGGTAGGCGGCGGCGACCAGGGCCACCTGGGGTGCGGTGGCGAGCGTCCAGGCGTCGGGCCGCGCGGGCGACTCGACGGACGGCACGGTCCCGAACACGGCGAGCACCAGGGCGCCGGCGCCGATGCCGAGGAGGTCGACCGCCCCGTGCAGCACGCCCTGGCGCCAGCGGTTGCGGCGGGCCACGCCGACCAGCACGACGACCGTGAGGCTGACCATGCCGGCCGGTACCCAGCCGTAGAGCAGCAGCACGGCGAGGGTGAGGGCGGCGCCCGAGCCGGTGCCGCCCCACCAGCGGGAGCGGCCGAGCATGACGAGGTGGCCGACGATGATGCCGGTCAGCACGGCCAGCGCCCAGCCGGCCGTGCCGGACGGGAACAGCGCGTGGCCGCCGGTGAAGGCGCGGTAGAAGCCGGCGCCCAGGACGAACCCGGCCGCCGCGACGACCGCCGCGGGCAGCGCGGGCCAGGACTGGTGCCGTTCGCCGTCCGTGTCCTCGCCGGTCAGTCCGGGGGTGTGCTCGGTGACCGGCTGTGCGGCGCCGCGGCCGTCCGCCGCGGCGCGCCCCCCGACGGCACGCCCGTCCGCGGTGTACTGTCCGACGGCGCGCACCTCCACACCCGGACGCCCCGCCGGCCGTCCGGCCCCACGCACTGCGCGCCATACGACCGCCAGGCGGCTGAGGCGCAGCCGTGAGCCCGGCACGGCGCTCTCGGTCGGTTCCATTCCCGTCCCTCTCACAGCCGGCGGTGCCCACGCCCCGCGGCCCGGTGCCCGACAACCCTCGACGGCCCGCGTTGGAAACCCTTCCCCGCGCTCTGTGCGAGCACGAAGATGCCCCGACCGCAGCTGGGCACGGCAGGCGCACATCTCAACAGTAGGCCGCAGAAGGCTTTTACGGGCAGCGGTCGCGGACGGTTGCCCGAATGCGCCCCGGCCACCCGTATGCATCTGGTATGCGCCGAACGGGTGGCCTTCAACCGCTACTCCTCGGCCGAAAGCGCGACTTCGGCCGCGGCGTCGGGTCCCTGCTCCAGCAGGACTCCGAAACCCTCCTCGTTCAGGACCGGCACCTTCATCTGCATCGCCTTGTCGTACTTCGATCCTGGGCTGTCACCCACAACGACGAATGACGTCTTCTTCGAAACCGATCCGGTCACCTTCGCACCGCGGGTCTGCAGCGCCTCCTTGGCGCCGTCCCGCGTGAAGTGTTCGAGGGTGCCGGTCACGACGACGGTGAGTCCTTCGAGCGGACGCGGCCCCTCGTCCTCGCCCGTGCTCTCCTCCTCCATGCGGACACCGGAGGCCGCCCACTTACGGATGATTTCGCGGTGCCAGTCCTCGGCGAACCACTCCTTGACTGCGGCGGCGACGATCGGGCCGACGCCGTCCGTGTTCTTCAGCTCCTCCTCCGAGGCCTGGTCGATGCGCTCGATCGAGCGGAACTCCCTGGCCAGCGCCTCGGCCGCGACCGGTCCGACGTGACGGATCGACAGGCCGGTGAGGATGCGGGCGAGCGGGCGCTGCTTGGCCGCCGCGATGTTCTCCAGCATGGCGAGCGCGTTCTTGCGGGGGTTGCCCTCCTGGTTGGCGAAGATCGTGGCGACCTTCTCCTCGCCGGTCTTCGGGTCGCGCTTGGGCAGGCCGCTGTCCGAGTCGAGGACGTACGCCTTGATGGGCAGCAGCCGGTCGATGGTGAGGTCGAACAAGTCGCCCTCGTCGGCCAGCGGCGGGGCCTTCGGCTCCAGCGGCGCGGTGAGGGCCGCCGCCGCCACATAGCCGAAGTGCTCGATGTCCAGTGACTTGCGGCCCGCGAGGTAGAACAGGCGCTCGCGCAACTGGGCCGGGCAGGTGCGGGCGTTCGGGCAGCGCAGGTCGACGTCGCCCTCCTTCATCGGCCGCAGCGCCGTACCGCACTCGGGGCACTCGCCCGGCATCACGAACTCCTGTTCGCTGCCGTCGCGCAGGTCGGCGACCGGCCCGAGGATCTCGGGGATGACGTCACCGGCCTTGCGCAGCACCACGGTGTCGCCGATGAGGACGCCCTTGGCCTTGACGACGTCCTGGTTGTGCAGCGTGGCGAACTCGACCTCGGATCCCGCGACCGTCACCGGCTCGACCTGGGCGTACGGCGTGACCCGGCCCGTGCGGCCCACGCCCACGCGGATGTTGATGAGCTTGGTGTTGACCTCCTCCGGCGCGTACTTGTACGCGATGGCCCAGCGCGGCGCGCGCGAGGTGGAGCCGAGGCGGCCCTGGAGGGGGATCTGGTCGAGCTTGACGACGACGCCGTCGATCTCCCACTCCACGGAGTGGCGGTTCTCGCCGAAGTACGCGATGAACTCCCGGATGCCGTCGAGGCCGTCGACCACGCGGTTGTGGCCGGAAACGGGCAGGCCCCAGGTCTTCAGAAGGTCGTAGGCCTGGGAGAGACGGGTCAGGCCGGTGAAGCCCTCCAGGGCGCCGATGCCGTGGACCACCATGTGCAGGGGGCGGGTGGCGGTGACGCGCGGGTCCTTCTGGCGCAGTGAACCGGCGGCCGCGTTGCGCGGGTTGGCGAAGGGCTTGTCGCCGGCCTCGACCAGCCGGGCGTTGAGTTCCTGGAACTTCTCCATCGGGAAGTAGACCTCGCCGCGGATCTCCACGAGGTCGGGGACGGAGTCGCCCTTGAGGCGCTCCGGGATCTCCGCGATCGTCCGGACGTTCGGCGTGATGTCCTCGCCGGTGCGGCCGTCGCCGCGGGTCGCCGCGCGGGTGAGGCGGCCGTGCTCGTAGGTGAGGTTCACGGCGAGGCCGTCGACCTTCGTCTCGCACAGGAAGTGGTAGTCCTGCTCGCCCAGTTCGCGGGCGATGCGCTCCGTCCAGGCGGCCATCTCCTCGTCGTTGAACGTGTTGTCGAGGGAGAGCATGCGCTGGCGGTGCTCGACCGCCGTGAACTCCGTCTCGTACGACCCGGAGACCTTCTGGGTCGGCGAGTCCGGCGTGCGCAGCTCCGGATGCCGCTCCTCCAGCGCCTCCAGGGAACGCAGCAGTTCGTCGAACTCCGCGTCGCTGACGACGGGAGCGTCCTTCACGTAGTACCGGAAGCGGTGCTCCTCGATCTGCTCAGCGAGGCGCGCGTGCTTCTCCCGTGCCTCGGCGGGCACCGTCGTCGTCTCCGCTTGCTTGTCCCCGGCCACCGTGTCGTCCTCCCGTTACTCTGGGTTGTCCGCGAGAGATCTCGCCGCCCGGACGCAGTGGGCAAGAGCCGTGCGCGCGTAACCCGGGGAGGCCCCCGCGAGTCCGCACGCCGGGGTGACCGTGACCGCCTCCGCGAGAAGCCCCGGTGACAGCCCCAGCCTGCGCCACAGCGTCCTGACACCCATGACGCTACCGGCAGGGTCTGACAATGGACCCTCCGTGCCCGGGACGACACCGGCGAAGAGCCGGGTCCCGGCCTCCACCGCCTCGCCGATCGTGTCGTCGTCACGCTCGGTGAGCAGGGAGAAGTCGAAGGAGACGGCCGCCGCGCCCGCCCGGCGGAGCAGGGCGAACGGGACGTCCGGTGCGCAGGAGTGGACGACGACCGGGCCGTCGTGCACCCCCATGGCGTCGCGGAGCGTGGCCTCGACGATCTGCCGGTCGACGGCCCGGTGGGTGCGGTAGCCGCTGGCGGACTTCACCTGGCCGCGGAGCACGGCCGTGAGGGAGGGCTCGTCGAGCTGGAGGACGATCCGCGCGCCGGGGATCCGCCGCTGTACCTCCGCGAGATGCAGGCGCAGTCCCTCGCCGAGGGAGGCGGCGAGGTCGCGGCAGGCTCCGGGGTCGGAGAGGGCGACCTCGCCGCCCCGCAGCTCCAGGTTGGCGGCGAGGGTCCAGGGCCCGACGGCCTGGACCTTCAGCGGGCCCTCGTACTCCTGTGTGAACTCCTCCAGCGCATCGAGGTCCTCGCCGAGCCAGGAGCGGGCCCGTTTGGTGTCCCGCCCCGGCCGGTCACCGAGCCGCCAGCCGCTGGGCTCCACGCGCGCGTACAGCTCGACGAGCAGGCCTGCGGTCCGCCCGATCATGTCCGCTCCCGGTCCCCGGGCGGGCAGTTCGGGCAGGTAGGGGAAGTCCTCGAAGGTTCCGGTGGCGGTCTTGGCGGCCTCGCGGGCGTCGCCGCCGGGCATGGACCCCACGCCTGTGGCGGCACCGAACCTGAACTGGCTGTTTTCACTCACCGGAGAAGCCTACGCAGCGAACGCTGCGGGGTCAGTTCCCCGGTCGCACCGTCAGGTCGTTGACCTCGGCGTCCCTCGGCAGGTCCAGGGCCGTCAGGATCGTCGTGGCGACGGACTCCGGGTCGATCCACTTGGCGGCGTCGTACTCCTTGCCCTCCTGCTGGTGGACCTTGGCCTGCATGGGGCTGGCCGTGCGGCCGGGGTAGACCGAGGTGACACGGACGCCGCCCGCGTGCTCCTCGTGGCGCAGAGAGTCGGCGAGGGCCTTCAGACCGTGCTTGGAGGCGGCGTACGCGGACCAGCCGGCGTGGGCGTTGAGGCCGGCGCCGGAGTTGACGAAAACCACGTGGCCCCGGGCGGCGCGCAGCTGGGGCAGGAAGTGCCGGGTCAGCTCGGCGGGGGCGACGAGGTTGACGTTGAGCTGGTGCCGCCAGGTCTTCGGGGTGAGGTCGCCGACCGGCCCGAGGTCGACGACCCCGGCGATGTGCAGCAGCGAGTCCACGCGCTCGGGCAGCGACTGGTGGGAGAAGGCCCAGGAGAGCTTGTCGGGGTCGGCCAGGTCGCCGACGAGGGTCTTCGCCCCGGGGAACTCGGCCGCCAGTTCCTTCGCCCGGCCCGCGTCGCGCGCGTGCAGCACGAGGTCGTCCCCGCGCGCGTGCAGACGGCGGGCCACGGCCGCGCCGATGCCGGAGCCCGCTCCGGTGATCACATGAGTAGCCATGTCCGCCATGCTCGCATCAGCGCAAGGCCCCTGGGTCACGCGATGCCGCGGCTCTCCTCCAGGTACGCCAGGGCGCCCACCGGCTCCTCCGCGAAGAAGACCAGGTCGGTGAGCGGGCGGGGCAGGAAGCCCTCGGCCTCCATGCGGCGGAACTGCTCCTTCAGGCCGTCGTAGAAGCCCGCGGTGTTGAGCAGGACGACCGGCTTGTCCGTGTGGCCGTGCTTCTTCAGTTCCAGGATCTCGGTCGCCTCGTCGAGCGTGCCCGTGCCGCCGACCATGACGACCACGGCGTCGGCCTTCTCCAGGAGGAGCCTCTTGCGCTCGGCGAGGTCCTTGGCGACGACCATCTCGTCGACGCCCGGGCGGGCCTTCGCCGAGAGGAACTGCACGGAGACGCCGGCGAGCCGGCCGCCCGCCTCCTGGACCCCGTCGGCGACCACCTTCATGAGGCCGACGTCCGAGCCGCCCCACACCAGGGTGTGACCGCCCTTGCCCAGCAGGGTCGCGAATTCACGTGCGGGGCGGGTGTAGCGCTCGTCGAGTTCGGCGGCGGAGAGGAAGACACAGATGTTCATGAGCCCACCGTACGGGCACGGTCGGGGGCCGCGGTGACCCGCATTTTGGACTGCCGGTGCGGGAGTTCCTCCCAGTCGTCCATGAACCGGGCCTCCAGGCCGTGCCGCGCGGCGAGTTCGGTCAGCGTCCGGGTCCGGTAGTAGAAATCCTCGTGCAGTACCTGGTGCTCCTCGCCCTCGGTGCGGTCGAACGTGAAGTCGAAGAAGCCTCCGGGTGCGAGGATCCGGCCGACGTGGGCGAAGCACTCCTCTATGACGTGCAGCGGCGAGTGCGAGAAGACGCTGTGCGCGTGCACGACGTCGAAGTGCGCGTCGGGCAGGAAGGCGAAGGTGAGGTCGTCGGCGAGCGCGAGGTAGGGCAGTTTGGGCTGGAGGCCCTCGGACACGAGGGTGTCCTGGGCGGCGAGCAGGATGTGCGGCGAGATGTCGATGCCGTAGTAGTGGCCGGCGTCGAGGTGGTCGATGAACAGGCGTCCGGCGCGCAGGTTGCCGCAGCCGATCTCCAGCATCCGGTGCTCCGGCCGGAGTCCGTGCCCCACCAGATAGTCGAACTGCATGCGCCCGATCCGCGTCCACGCCTCGCGCGAGGGGTTGTGCCCCACCGCCGCCTCCGCGCTGCGTGCCGCGTCGGAGGCCATGACGGCACGGTAGTAGGAGATGTGGTCGCGATAGCGCAGCCGCAGCCAGGCGTCCCGCACCGTGCGCCGGGCGTGCGCGGGCACGCGCCCCGGGTGGCGCAGGGCGTACCTGACCTGATGGGCGAGGGTGCTGCGGTTTCCGGCCGGTTCCGTTGCTCGCATGGGGGCCTCCTGCGGCGAGGGAAGAACTCCGCTACAGCGTGCGCTGTAACGAGGGACTCGGCTACCCAAGGAGGGCGATCGTGACCACAGGGCATCGCATCACCATCGAGCGGAGCGGACGGCACGTGCGCGTGGTGCGCGGCGAACAGGTCCTGGCGGAGAGCGACCGGGCGCTGGTCCTGCGGGAGACGGGCTGTCCCGAGCGGTTCTACATCCCGGCCGAGGACGTACGCCTTGACCTGCTGACGCCGTCCGGCTCCCGGACGTACTGCCCGTTCAAGGGCACCGCCTCCTACTGGTCGCTGCCGGACGCGGCGGACCTCGTGTGGGCGTATCCGGATCCCAAGCCGGATGTCGCGGAGATCAAGGACCACCTGTGCTTCTACGAGGCGGAAGTGATGTGATCGGTTGACGCACGGCCCGCCTCACCGATGAACACCCTGCCGTGCGGCAGTCTGCGTGAGCATGGACAAGAAGATCCTTTCGCGCGACGGCACCCGCATCGCCTACGAGAGCACCGGACAGGGTCCCGCGGTCGTTCTGGTGAGCGGCGCGATGTCGACGGGCGGCACCCTGGCGCCGCTGGCCGTGTCGCTGTCGGAGCGTTTCCAGGCCGTCGTGTACGACCGCCGGGGCCGCGGTGCCAGCGGGGACACCGCGCCGTACGCCGTGGAGCGTGAGCTCGAGGACCTGGCGGCGGTGATCGAGGCGGTGGGCGGCGAGGCGCTCCTGTACGGCATCTCGTCGGGCGGGGCGCTGGCCCTGGAGGCGGCGGCGAGCGGACTGCCGGTGCGGCGCGTCGCGGTGTACGAGACGCCGTTCGCGATGACCGAGGAGGGCGCCGAGGAGCGCGCGGAGTACACCGGGCGGCTGACGGAGGCGCTCGCCGAGGGACGGCGCGGGGACGCGGTCGAGCTGTTCCTGCGGCTGGCCGGCCTGGCCGAGGGGATGATCCAGGGCGCCCGCCAGTCCCCCATGTGGGCCGGCATGGAGGCGATCGCCGCGAGCCTCGCCTACGACGACGCCGTCATGCGCGACGGCCGGGTCCCCCGCAACCGGCTGGCCGCGGTCGGCGTTCCCGTGCTGGCGGTCGCGGGCGACGCGAGCCCCGCCTGGCTGCGTGAGGCGGCCCGGGCGATCGCGGACTCGGTCCCCACGGGCACGTACCGCACGCTCCAGGGCCAGACGCACATGGTCGAGCCGAATGTGCTGGCGCCGGTGCTGACGGACTTCTTCCTGCAGGGCTGACGGGCCCGGCGTCAGGCCACGCCCGCCGTCGCCCGGGTCGTCGAGGCGATCGTCGCCGAGCCCACCACGCGCGTGCCGTCGTACAGCACGATCGCCTGGCCGGGGGCGACGCCGCGGACCGGCTCGGTGAAGGTGACCTCCAAGGAGCCGTCGACGAGTTCGGCGCGCACCTCGGTCTCGCCACCGTGGGCGCGGAGCTGGGCCGTGTAGGTGCCGGGGCAGGTGGGGGCGGCGCCGCACCAGCGGGGCTTGATCGCGGTCAGGGCGCTGACGTCCAGCGCGGCGGCCGGGCCGACCGTGACGGTGTTGTCCACCGGGGAGATGTCGAGGACGTAGCGCGGCTTGCCGTCGGGGGCCGGGGTGCCGATGCGCAGGCCCTTGCGCTGGCCGATGGTGAAGCCGTACGCGCCCTCGTGCGAGCCGATCCGGTTGCCGGACTCGTCGACGATGTCGCCCTCGGACCTGCCGAGCCGGTCCGCCAGGAAGCCCTGGGTGTCGCCGTCGGCGATGAAGCAGATGTCGTGCGAGTCGGGCTTCTTGGCCACCGCCAGGTCCCGGCGCTCGGCCTCCGCGCGGATCTCGTCCTTCGTGGTGACGGTGTCGCCGAGCGGGAAGAGGGCGTGGGCGAGCTGCCGGTCGTCCAGCACGCCCAGGACGTACGACTGGTCCTTGGCCATGTCGGAGGCGCGGTGCAGCTCACGGGTGCCGTCGGCGAGCGTGACGACCTTGGCGTAGTGGCCGGTGCACACCGCGTCGAAGCCCAGCGCGAGCGCCTTGTCGAGGAGGGCGGCGAACTTGATCTTCTCGTTGCAGCGCAGGCAGGGGTTGGGGGTGCGGCCGGCCTCGTACTCGGCGACGAAGTCCTCGACCACGTCCTCGCGGAAGCGGTCGGCGAGGTCCCACACGTAGAAGGGGATCCCGATGACGTCCGCGGCGCGGCGGGCGTCGCGCGAGTCCTCGATGGTGCAGCAGCCTCGCGCGCCCGTCCGGAAGGATTGGGGGTTGGCGGAGAGCGCGAGGTGGACGCCGGTCACATCGTGGCCCGCCTCGGCCGCGCGGGCGGCGGCGACGGCGGAGTCGACTCCGCCGGACATGGCGGCCAGGACGCGGAGGGGACGGGAGCGCTGCGGGATTTCAGTCATAGCCCCTCCAGGGTACGGGGCTGCGGGAACCAGGGCTCACGAGTATCCGTTGACGATCACATGGGACAGCGGAAGGCTTCGAAGGACGGCGACCGGAAGGTCGGGCGTCGCGCGCTGCTGATCGGCGGGGCGGCAGCAGCGGCGGGCACGGCCGTGCTGGCCCGGGACGAGCTCGCGCGCCTGTGGTGGCGGACTCCCGGCGTCGAGAAGCCGCGCAAGGCGGGCGAGGTCGACTACACGGGTGCCCGCTGGGTGGCGGCGTCGGAGTCGAACTGGCGCCGGGCGGACCGCCCCGACGACTTCGGCATAGACATGGTGATCGTCCATGTCACGCAAGGCAGCTTCGACAGCGCGGTGAAGGCCTTCCAGGACCCGGGACACAAGGCGGCCACGCACTACATCGTCCGCCAGGACGGGCACGTCACGCAGATGATCCGCGAGCTGGACGTCGCGTACCACGCGGGCAACCGCGACTACAACGAACGCAGTGTCGGCATCGAGCACGAGGGCTTCGTGGACCGCCCACAGGACCTCACGGACGAGATGTACGAGGCCTCCGCCCGCCTCACGGCCCGCATCTGCGCGCGCTACGACCTACCCGTCGACCGCGAGCACATCATCGGCCACGTGGAGGTCCCGGGCACGGACCACACGGATCCGGGGCCGCACTGGGACTGGGACAAGTACATGCGGCTGGTGCGGGAGGCCCGTACGGGGAGGGCCTGACGGGCGAGCGGCGGTCAGCGGCGGTGCATCCGTTCGAGCCGCTCCGTCGCGACGGCGACGGCGTCCTGGAGTTCCCGCGCGACGGACCCCTGCCTGCGCGAGCGCTCGTACAGGGCACTGGCGCTCAGTCCTGCCGGAAGGAGCTCGCCGACCTCGGGTAATTCGATGTCACGGTACTCACCGGCGAGACGGATGACGTCGCCGAGCACCTTGCCCAGCCTCTTCCGCCTGAGCACCGCCCCTTCGAACACATCGACCTTCTCCTGGACGAACTCCAGGTCCTTGGCGGTCGTGGGCCGGGCGTCCAGCTGACGGAGCCGGGTGAAGAGCTCGGTCAGCGCCGCCAGCGGACCTGCGAGGTCCTGACGGCGCTGCTTGAGCTTGCGCAGGACGAGATTGACCACCAGAGCGAGAAGCCCGAGGCCCGCCGTGACGACGGCGGTGAGATACACGGGCGCGGCAGCGGCAGCGGCTTCGGTCAGCGCGTGCGAAGGCATGGCAGGTTCCGTTCCCAAGGGCAGGCGATGTCCCGCAGCGGGGGACTGTGCGCGACCCGTGAGAAACGTGCGCGCAAAGCTCACGTTAACGTCGCGAACACCGAGACCTCGTCGGCAGAAGTGCACAATCTGCGACCCGGAAAACTATGCCGGTCGCACAGAAGCCTCTGACGCACTCTTGGGAGCCGGTTCGGTGGCGCAGATCGGACGTATCGCGCTGAAGCCCAGGTCATCAGCCCTTCGGGGTTCTCGCCTGCGAGGTCGCTCGCGAAAAGCGGGGGCAAGCGTTCCGCGTGCGAAACACAGGCGTTCCAGCCATGTGATTCGTCAAGCGATTCAACGTGCGTTTCGGTATGCTCCGAGAAACGGAAACGGTAGGTGACCAGCGTGTCCGAGGATCAGGGGAACGCGTTGTTCGACGCGGTCGACGCCCTGCTGGCAGAGGCCTCGCCGTCGGACGGGCTGCCCGAGCCCGCCGAGCGCAAGCGTCTGCGTGAGGCCGGCAGTCTCAGTCAGGAGCGCGTGGCCGACGCGCTGGGGGTCCGCAGGGAGGCCGTGAGCGCGTGGGAGGCGGGCCGCTCAGATCCCCGCCCGCCTCAACGGGCCGCGTACATCCGGCTGCTGAAAGGCCTCGCGGCCAAGTTCCCGCCGCCGCAGAGCATCGCGCCCCAGCAGTCCGTGCTCCGCGCCATCACGGCTCCGGCCCCCACCGCACCCTCGGCACCGGGGAGCGCGCACAAGCCACCGCGGACCGCGTCCGACTGACCCGTCCTACGTCAGCCCCGCCGCCCGCGCCCGTTCCACCGCCGGGCCGATGGCCTTCGCGAGGGCCTTGATGTCGGACTCGGTGGAGGTGTGGCCGAGGGAGAAGCGGAGGGTGCCGCGGGCGAGGTCGGGGTCGGTGCCGGTGGCGAGGAGGACGTGGCTGGGCTGGGCGACACCGGCGGTGCAGGCGGAGCCCGTGGAGCATTCGATGCCCTGGGCGTCGAGCAGGAGGAGGAGGGAGTCGCCCTCGCAGCCGGGGAAGGTGAAGTGCGCGTTGGCGGGGAGGCGGCCCTCCGGCGCCGGGTCGCCGCCGAGGATCGCGTCCGGCACGGCCGAGCGGACCGCGGTGACCAGGGCGTCGCGCAGGGCGCCGACCTCGCGGGCGAAGCACTCGCGCTGCTCGGCGGCCAGCCGCCCGGCGACCGCGAAGGAGGCGATGGCGGGCACGTCGAGGGTGCCGGAGCGCACATGGCGTTCCTGGCCGCCGCCGTGCAGGACCGGCACGGGGGCGTACTCGCGGCCGAGGAGCAGCGCGCCGATGCCGTAGGGGCCGCCGATCTTGTGGCCGGACACCGTCATCGCGGCGAGGCCGGAGGAGGCGAAGTCCACGGGGATCTGGCCGAAGGCCTGGACGGCGTCCGAGTGCAGGGGGACACCGAACTCGGCGGCCACATCGGCGAGTTCGCGGATCGGCAGGATGGTCCCGATCTCGTTGTTCGCCCACATGACGGTGGCGAGGGCCACGTCGTCGGGGTCGCGGGCGATCGCCTCGCGCAGGGCGTCCGGGTGGACGCGGCCGTGCGCGTCGACCGGCAGATACTCGACTGTGGCGCCCTCGTGTTCGCCGAGCCAGTGGACGGCGTCGAGGACGGCATGGTGCTCGACGGGGCTGGCGAGGACGCGGGTGCGGGCCGGGTCGGCGTCGCGGCGCGACCAGTACAGACCCTTGACTGCGAGGTTGTCGGCCTCCGTGCCGCCCGAGGTGAAGACGACCTCGCTGGGGCGGGCGCCGAGGGCTTCGGCGAGGGTCTCGCGAGCCTCCTCGACGGTACGGCGGGCCTGCCTGCCGGATGCGTGGAGGGAGGAGGCGTTGCCGGTGGCACCCAGGTGCGCGGTGAGCGCCTCTGCCGCCTCCGGAAGCATCGGGGTGGTCGCGGCGTGGTCGAGGTAAGCCATGGTGAGCCCGATTCTACGGCTCTGCTTCCACGGGCCTCAGAGCAAGGTTGGCCGAACGTGAACCGCTTTCCCGCGCGGCTGCCGCCCGTCGTCCACGGGCCCGGCCGCGCCGTGCCGGCGCACGGACGTCCGACGGCGGCTCAGAAGCTCCAGGAGACCGTGCTGTCGAACTCCATGAACGCCGCCAGGACCAGCAGGTCGGCGATGCCCAGACCCAGACCCAGGTAGGCACGGCCGGGGCGCTTGGTGCCGCGCCACAGGGCGATGCTCGCGAGCACGATGGCGATCGGGCCGAGGAAGAGGTTGAGGACGAGCAGGCCGAGGAGGCCGAGGATGAAGGACGCGACGGCCATACCGTCGGTGTCGCGGATACCGGTGCGGCGCGTGGCCGGAGCGGTGAGCTGCATGATGATCGACTCCCTGTCGGATCGGCGGGACGGTGGTCAGTGGGCCTGCGTGTGGCGCCGGCGGCTGTGGCGCTCGCGGATCGCGAAGATGCCGAGCCAGGCGGCGATGACCACGCCGGCAGCGACGGAGAAGGTGAGCGGCGCGTGGGCCACGGTGCCCAGCACGACTCCCAGCAGCAGGAGTGCGGCAACGATGAACAGCATGGGAAAAGCCCCCAGGGTTTCGGTGAACGGTTGTGGTTACAGTTGTTCACTGACTTCCCAGTCTAGCGTCTCTCATGACTTTCCAATTCCAGAGAACAGTTGTTAACTGCATGGTATGAGTCACACTCTCGGCATCCGGCAGGCCCAGAAACAGAAGACCCGGCAGGCACTCCTGGACGCCGCCCTGGGACTGCTGGAGGAGCAGAGCCTGAGCAGCCTGGGGCTGCGCGAGGTCACACGCGCCGTCGGCGTCGCCCCGACGGCCTTCTACCGGCACTTCCGTTCCACGGCGGATCTGGGCGTGGCCCTGGTCGAGGAGGCGCTCGGAAGCCTGCACCCGATGATCCGGACGACGGTGTCCGCGACCGGCGACCACGAGGAGCGCGTCACGCGCGCCATCGAGCTGATCGCCCGTCACGTCGACGCGTACCCCGCGCATGTCCGGTTCATCGCCCGTGAACGGCATGGCGGAGTGCAGCCGGTACGGGAGGCGATACGGGAGCAACTGGCCCGTTTCGCCCAGGAGGTCAAGGACGAGCTGGCCAAGGACGCGGTCGCCGAGGGCTGGACCGAGGACGACCTGCTGATGCTCGCACACCTCTACGTCGACCAGATGCTGATCACGGCGTCGCTCTTCCTGGAGGCACTGGAGGGCCCGGAGAAGGAGCGTGCGCAGCGGACCCGGCACGTCACGCAGGTGGCGACCCGCCAGATGCGGCTGATCGGCCTGGGCCGCCACCACTGGCTGGACTGACACCCCGCGCACAACGCGCCGGGGCGGCACGCCCGTTCACCGAGCACGCCGCCCCTGCCGCATTCCGGAGGGCCCCGGCCGGGGCCCTCCGCCGTCTCTGCCTACGCAGCCTCTACGCCTACTGCTCCTGCTCCTTCTGCGCCTGCGGGGTCTGCCCCTGCCCTCCCGAGGCCTGACCACCACCGCCCGGCCCGCCACAGCCGCCGCCCTGGCCGCCACCCTGAGCACCGCCCGGCGCGCCACTGGGCGCACCCGAAGGCGCCCCGGACGGCGCGCCCGAAGGCACACCCGACGGCTTCGCGCCAGCGGAAGGAGCGCCCGACGGCGCACCGGAAGGGGCGCCCGACGGAGCCCCGGAGGGAGCCCCCGACGGCGCCTGGCAGGCCTGCTGCTGTCCCGAGCCGCCACTGTTCGAGGACGACGAGGAGTCACCCGAGCCGCAGGCCACCAGGGCGAGGGGCGAAAACGCCAGCAGGGCCACGGCAGGGAGAAGACGAGCACGCTTCATGAGAGACAGCTCCAGGGAAAGGTGAGGAAGTCCTGAGGCCAGCACTCAACCAACGCCGCTCAGGACTCTCCTCGGGACGCCCTGTGAGCCGCCTGTCAGTGAGGCAAAGTTCAGCCGAGCCGGACCCGGGCCAGCTGCCGGGACTGGGCGACCAGGCGACCGGCGCTGTCCCAGACCTCGGCGTCCTCCTCCAGGAAACCGCCGGCGAGGTTGCGCGTGGTGATCGAGACGCGCAGGGGGCCCGGTGCCGGGCGGCAGCGGACGTGCACGGTCAGCTCGACGGTGGGGACCCAGCCCTTGAGCCCGATCTCGAAGGCGGTGGGCGGCAGGGCGTCCACCGCGAGCAGCAGGGAGAGCGGATCGTGGTCGCGGCCGTCCGCGAGCCCGAACCAGGCACGCATCTCGCCCTTGCCGGACGGCTGCCCGAGGGCCCAGCCCAGCGTCGACGGGTCCAGCTTGAGCATCAGCCGGTCGGCGATGGCCGAGCTGCCGTCGACCGGGGCGGGGCCGTCCTCCGGGCCGAAGCAGTGCTCCATCGGCGGGATCGCGGGCGGCTCGGCCGTCGTACGGACGTCGTCGGGCAGGGCGTCCAGGTCGCCGTAGGAGGCGAGGACGCGGATGCGTTCGACCTCGCGGCCCTCGTCGTCGTACTGGAAGAGGGAGGCCTGGCCGGTCGACAGGGTGCGGCCGGTGCGGACGACGTCCGTACGGACGACCGCCGGTCCCGGCTGGGACGCGGTCAGGTAGTGCGCCGAGACGGTGAACGGGTCGGCATGCGGCAGAGCGTCCGCGAGCGCGCGGCCCAGGACGGCCAGCAGGTAGCCGCCGTTGACGGCGCTGATGATCGTCCAGCCGGCGGAGAGGTCGATGTCGTAGACGCCGGGCGCGCGGGGGGTGAGCGCGGTGTCGCGGTCGAACTCACTGTCGCCGATCATGGCCCGGACGTCCGGGGCGGTGGCTGCTTCTGGCATGGCTGAACAGTACAAGAACCAGCTACTAAGCGGTAGCTTTCTTCTCACGGCAGGAGGGGCTGCTCCTCCTCGCTCACCGTCGACCGCCGGTGCCACGCCCGCGGAGCTCGCCAGTGGTATCGCATCGCGAGCAGCCGCAGGACGAAGGCGGTGATCACCGCGAGTGCGCTGGTCAGCGGGGACAGGACGTCGTAGTGGATGCACAGCACGATCATCGTGGCGCCGACGATCGCCGGGACCGCGTAGAGGTCGCGGTCCCAGCGCAGCAGCGAGGGCACCTCGTTGGCGAGCACGTCCCGCAGCACGCCCCCGCCCACCGCGGTCGCCATCCCCAGACAGGCCGAGGCGGTCAGGCCGAGACCGTACTCGTACGCCTTCGTCGTCCCGGCGACGCAGAACAGTCCGAGGCCGGCCGCGTCGAAGACGTTCACGGCGACCTGGATGCGCTCCACATGGGGGTGCAGGAAGAAGACGAGGAGGGTGGCGAGCAGCGGGGTGAGGAAGTACCCCAGGTCCGAGAAGGCGGCGGGCGGTACGGCCCCGATGACCAGGTCACGGAAGAGACCGCCGCCCAGCGCGGTGACCTCGGCGAGGACGGCCATGCCGAACACGTCGAAGTTCTTCCGGACGGCCAGCAGGGCGCCGGAGATCGCGAAGACGAAGATGCCGATCAGCTCGAGCGAGTGCTGGACGGACGGGGTGAAGAGTTCCTGGAGCACCCGAACATTTTTACCCACGGCCGAGCCCCCGCCCCCAGGTGCGGGGGCGGGGGCTCGGGCGGAGTCACTTCTCCACAGGTGAGGCGTTGTTCTCCGCGGCCTCGTGGGCCGAGGTCAGCAGCTTGGTGTCCTGCGGCTGCTGGTCCTCGAAGTTCTCCGGATGGTGGCAGGCGACGCGCTGCCCGGCCCGCAGCTCCTTGAGCGGCGGCTCGGTCGTCTTGCAGATCTCGGTCGCCTTCCAGCACCGGGTGTGGAAGCGGCAGCCGCTCGGCGGGGCGATCGGCGAGGGCACGTCGCCCCGCAGCAGGATGCGCCCGCTCTTGGCGCCCCGGCGCTTGGGATCCGGTACCGGCACGGCCGACAGCAGCGCCTTGGAGTAGGGGTGCATAGGCGACTTGTACAGCTGGTCGCGCTCGGCCAGCTCGACGATCTTGCCGAGGTACATCACCGCGATCCGGTCCGAGACGTGCCGGACGACGGACAGGTCGTGCGCGATGATCACATACGTCAGGCCCAGTTCCTCCTGGAGGTCGTCCAGCAGGTTCACCACCTGCGCCTGGATCGACACGTCCAGCGCGGAGACCGGCTCGTCCGCCACGACGAGCTTGGGGTTGAGGGCGAGCGCGCGGGCGATGCCGATGCGCTGGCGCTGGCCGCCGGAGAACTCGTGCGGATAGCGGTTGTAGTGCTCGGGGTTGAGGCCGACCACCGACAGCAGCCGCTGGACCTCCTTCTTCACCCCGCCCTCGGGCTCGACGCCCTGGAGCTTGAAGGGAGCGCCGACGATCGTGCCGATCGTGTGCCGGGGGTTCAGCGAGGAGTACGGGTCCTGGAAGATCATCTGTACGTCACGGCGCATCGGGCGCAGATCGCCCGTGCCGAGGTGCGTGATGTCCTTGCCCTCGAACTCGACCGAGCCGCCGGTCGGTTCGAGCAGCCGGGTGATCAGCCGGCCCATGGTGGACTTGCCGCAGCCCGACTCGCCCACGACACCGAGCGTCTCGCCCTTGCGGACCTCGAAGTCGATGCCGTCGACGGCGCGCACCGCGCCGGTCTGCCGCTGGAGCAGGCCCTTGCGGATCGGGAAGTGCTTCTGCAGGCCGGTCACCTTCAGCAGGATCTCGCCGTCGGCGGCGGAGTCCTTGGTGAGGGTGGCCCCGCTGGTGTCCGGTTTCTTCACCGGTTCGCTGTCTTTGCTCACCGTTTTGTCGTCGCTCACAGCTTCGGCGCAATCTCTTCGGTCCAGATCCGCTCCCGCTGCTCCTGGGTCATGTGGCAGGCGGCCCAGTGCCCGCCGCCGACCTCGGTCAGCTCGGGGCGGACCGTGCGGGTGACGTTGTCCTTCGGGAGGTCCGCGTACGGGCAGCGCGGGTTGAAGGCGCAGCCGGACGGGAGGTTGATGAGGGAGGGCGGCGCGCCCTTGATCGGGATGAGCCGGTCCGTCTCCTCCCGGTCCATACGCGGCATCGAGCCGAGCAGACCCCAGGTGTAGGGGTGCCGGGGCTCGGAGAACACGTCCTCGGCGGAACCGCGCTCCACGCACCGGCCGCCGTACATGACCAGCAGGTCGTCGGCCATCTCGGCGACCACACCCAGGTCGTGGGTGATCATGATGACCGCCGAGCCGAACTCCTTCTGCAGATCATGGATCAGATCGAGGATCTGCGCCTGCACGGTGACGTCCAGGGCGGTGGTCGGCTCGTCGGCGATGAGCAGCTCGGGGTTGTTCACCAGCGCCATGGCGATCATCGCGCGCTGGCGCATACCGCCGGAGAACTCGTGCGGGTAGCCGTCCACGCGCTTGGCGGGCTCGGGGATGCCGACCCGGTCGAGCATGTCGATCGCCCGCTGCTTGGCGGCCTTCTTGCTGACGTCGTGGTGGACCCGGTACGCCTCGACGATCTGCTGCCCGACCGAGTAGTAGGGGTGCATCGCCGACAGCGGGTCCTGGAAGATCATGGCCATCTTCCGGCCGCGCAGCCGCCGCACCTCGTCGGGGTCGGCCGCGATCAGCTCCTTGCCGTCCAGCCACACCTCGCCGGAGACCTTGGCTCGCGCCGAGCGGTGCAGGCCCATCAGCCCGAGGGAGGTGACGGACTTGCCGGAGCCGGACTCGCCCACGATGCCCAGGGTCTTGCCCTTGCGGACATCGAAGCTGACGCCGTCCACCGACCTGACCAGACCGTCGTCCGTGTCGAAGTGGACGCGCAGATCCCGTACGGACAGGAACACGTCGTCCGCGGTGGACGGGGCGACGGGGTCCGGTTCGCCGAGCGCGGCTTTGTCGAGCTTGCTCACGAGTACCTCACCCGGGGGTCGATGGCGGCGTTCACCAGGTCGACGATCAGATTGCAGAAGACGATGAAGAACGCGGCGACCATGGTGACACCCATGATGATGGGCAGGTCGTTCTGCTGGATGGACTGGATGGCGTAGGCGCCGATGCCCGGCAGCGAGAAGACCGTCTCGGTGAGCACCGCGCTGCCGACCAGCAGACCGAAGTCCATACCGAAGATCGTGACGATCGGGGTCAGCGCGGAGCGCAGGCCGTGCTTGGCGACGACCGTGCTCTCCTTCAGTCCCTTGGCCCTGGCCGTTCTGATGTAGTCCTCGCTCATCGTCTCCAGCATGCCCGCCCGGGTGAGCCGGGCGTACAGAGCGGAGAAGAGGAAGGCGAGACTGACCCAGGGCAGGATCAGGTGCCAGGCCCATTCCGCGGGGTTCTCGGTGAAGGGGAAGTACTCGACGCTGTCCCAGACGGGGATCTCGTAGACGAAGAGCGCGAGCAGGATCTGGCCGGTGAAGAAGATCGGCAGCGAGACGCCGGAGAGGGCGATGAACATGACGGTGCGGTCGATCGGCTTGCCCTTGCGCAGCGCGGAGATCACACCGGTCGTCACACCGAAGATCAGCCAGATCACCGCGGCACCGACGGCCAGCGAGAAGGAGACCGGGATCCGTTCCTGGAGCTCGGGCCACACCTCGACGTGGTTCTTGAACGAGTACCCGAAGCAGGGTGCGCTGCAGTGCGTCGCGTCGGGACCGAACTTGTAGTCGGCGCCGATCACGATGCCCTTGATGAAGTCCCAGTACTGGACGTAGACCGGCTGGTCCAGGCCGAGGTTCTGCTTGATCGCGGCGACGGACTCGGGGTTCGCGTCCTTGCCGACGTACTGGGTGGCCAACTGGTCGGCCGTCTGGCCCCCGAGGCGGGGCACCAGGAAGAAGATGGCGAAGGTGACTGCGCTGACCACCAGCAGCAACAGCACCGCGCCCATGACGCGTCGGAGGATGTACGCAGCCACAGCTGTACGGCCCCGGGGGGGGGGGGGGGGGGGGGGGGGGGGGGGGGGGGGGGGGGGGGGGGGGGGGGGGGGGGGGGGGGGGGGGGGGGGGGGGGGGGGGGGGGG
>NZ_JBVJBP010000018.1:67099-183715 GCF_055589465.1 Streptomyces sp. NPDC041940 | reverse complement strand
CCCCCCCCCCCCCCCCCCCCTCCCCCCCCCCCCCCCCCCCCCCCCCCCCCCCCCCCCCCCCCCCCCCCCCCCCCCCCCCCCCCCCCCCCCCCCCCGGCACCCGGTCTGGCGGCCACACCGAAGCCGGAGCTGCCGGAGCCGGAGAGTCCGTGGACGAAGCCGACCAAGGTAGAAGCTCCCGCGACGCCGGCCGGATCGGTCAAGGCACCGGAGTCCCAGGCGGAGGCCGACCCGTCGGCGGAGGTCGCCGCGTGGCGGGCGGCGCAGCAGGCCCGTACGGGCGGCAAGGCCGGCGCCGAGCGTGCAGGGGCCGCTGCCGAGGCGGTGCCGTTCGTTCCCGAGGGGCAGGGCGAGGTGCCCTGGCACCGCATCATTGACACGCGTCTGAACGATGCGCTGGTGGCGAGGGTGAATGTCTCCGACGGCAACCTCATGCTCGCCGCGACCGATTTCGACATCGCCGGCGTCGGTCAGAAGCTCCAGCTCACCCGCACCTACAACTCCCTGGAAGCGCCGTGGGGGAAGCTGTCGCAGCGCTGGTGGCAGGCGTACGAGCGCTACCTCCACGCCGGCGACGGCGAGGTGGTCGTCTACGACGCCACCGGCGACGCCCTGCGCTTCAAGGAGACGTCCACCGGCGGCTACACCACGCCGACGGGCTACTCCAAGGACCTGAAGAAGAACGCGGACGGCACCTACACCCTCACCGACCGCAAGTCGGGCACGAAAGACACCTACAACGCGCACGGCACCCTGACGAAGGTCACGGACAAGAACGACGGCACGATCACCATCGACCAGCACGACGAGGGCAGCGAGCACAAGGGCTTCAAACTCACCGAGACCCGCTCGGGCCGGTGGATCGACCTGGTGAAGACGGACGCCAGCCAGTGGCAGGCCAAGGACCACACGGGCCGCACGGCCGTGTTCGACCTGGACCCGGCCGGCAACCTGGCGAAGGTCACCGACACCGACGGCAAGGCCACTGCCTACGCGTACGACTCCTCACGGCGCCTGACCAAGGTGACCACCCCCGAGGGCACCGTCACCCTGTTCACCTACGACGACCACAACCGCGTCACCTCCATGCAGCGCGCCACCGAGTTCTCCGGCGGCGGTCACACAGGTCCGACCTGGCGCTACGACTACACGGCAGCCACCCCGGCCGACGCGGGAACCACGACAGTGACCGACCCCGACGGCGACACCACCAAGTACCTGCACAACGCGGACGGAGAGGTCACCAAGGTCACCGACCCCCTCGATCACTCGCGCCACTCCAAGTACACCAACCACCTGGTGCAGAGCGCGATCGACGCCATGGGCACGGGCGCGGACGGCACGGGCGGCAACACCACCACCTACGGCTGGGACGGCCGCAACAACACCATCTCCCAGAAGCTCCCGCTCGGGGCGACGGCTTCCGTGACGGCGTACCAGACGATCGCCGGCACCGACCTGCCGAACGACTTCACCACCGCGGACGGCCGCAAGGACACCTTCAAGTACGACACCAACGGCAACACCATGTCGGTGACCACCTCGGGCACCGCCGGCGGAAGCCGCGAGTACACGTACAACAAGGACACCCCGACCTGTGGCGGCTTCGAGGGCCAGCGCTGCACGGCGAAGGACGGCAACAGCAAGGTCACCTCGTTCGCGTACGACGACAAGGGCAACCTCAAGACCGTCACCCCGCCGGCGCCGCTGGGCAAGATGGAGTACACCTACGACCCGCTGGGCCGGGTGGAGACCGTCACGGACGGGCGCGGTATCAAGACCGTCTACGTCTACGACAACCGCGACCGCGTGACGAAGGTGTCCTCCACCAACGCCACGGTCACCTACTCCTACGACGGCGACGGCAACGTCACCTCCCGCACCGACGCCTCAGGCTCCACGGGCTGGACCTACGACAAGCTCAACCGCGAAAGCGTCCGCACCCTGCAGAACGGCGCCCAGACGGCGCTGGCCTACACCCCGGGCGGCGAGGTCGACCACTACACCGACCCGACGGGCAAGACCGACTACACGTGGGACAAGGCCGGCCGCCTGGACTACCTGACCGCCCCGGACGGCAAGAAGACCGACTTCGACCACAACAACAACGACAAGCGCACCAAGACCGTCTACCCCGGCGGCACCACCCAGTCGACGACGATCGACAAGAACGGCCGCCCCGAGGCCATCAAGACCACCTCGGGCTCGACCACGCTGGTCGACCTGGCGTACGGCTACAAGAACACCGCGGGCAAGGACACCACCAAGATCCGCACCCGCACCGACAACCTCACCAAGTACAAGACCACCTACGACTACGACTCCCAGGACCGCCTGCGCTACGCCCTGGAAGCCGACTCCGCAGGCGCCCGCAAGGCGTCGTGGCTCTACTGCTGGGACAAGGCCGGCAACCTCACCAGCCAGGACGGCACCAAGAGCGCCTGTCCCGGCGGCACCACCTACACCCACAACGACGCCTCCCAGTTGACCGGCAAGAACGGCTCCACCGCAGGCTGGTCCCACGACAAGCTCGGCAACGAGACCTCCGGCGCGAGCGCCACCGCCCGAACGAACGAGACCTGGACGGACTACAGCCAGCTCTCCTCCAGCACCGCGGGCGGCAAGTCCTACGACCTGGTCCACGCGGGCACGACCAACTCCGAGCGCACCAAGCTGGGTTCGACCTGGTTCCACCACACCGCGCTCGGTCTGGCCTCCACGACCGCCAACGGCGTCGACACCGGATTCATCCGCGAACCTGCGGGCACCTTGAACTCCATGACGACTGGGGGGAAGTCCTACTACTACCTCACCGACGCCACGGGCAACGTCCTCGGCCTGGTCGACGACGCGGGCAAGCGCAGCCACACCTATGCCTACGGCCCCACGGGCCTGCCCCGCGGCACGACCACCGAGGCAGTCCCCCAGCCCCACCGCTACACCGGTGCCTACCTCGACCCGACGGGGCTGTACAAGATGGGGCACCGCTACTACGACCCGTCCCTCGGCCGCTTCACCCAGCCTGACCCCTCCGGCCAGGAGGCGAATCCCTACCTGTACGCGGGCGGCGACCCCGTCAATCAGGCCGACCCCAGCGGCCTCGGGCTGGTGGATGCACTGGGCGTCGTCGGAGACGGCCTCACAGGTCTCGCGCATCTTGCTCAAGGCGACACCCGAGCGCTGTGGGGCGACGTCGCCGGAGTAGTGGTCGGAGGGCTTGCGGGAGCCGCGTGCGGAACGGCGGTCGCCGCCTCGGCGCCGGCGACCCTGGGAGGCTCCTTGGGCGCCGCCGCCGGATGCTACGCGATCTCCTGGAGCGCCGGGCAGATCGCCGGCAACGCTGTGAGCGGGGGCTAGAGACGTAATTCTTCTGCGGGGTGTCCATTGCCCCGCCACAGGGCCACAGGAAGGATATGCAGATGCCGAATGTCGGATGGTCGTTGGAGCAACGCGCGGCTGTGAAGAGGTGGATGCTCTTTGCCTCTGTGTTCGCTGTCGCCGGAGTGATTCTCTCGATATTCCTGATCGCGGCGGGTAACTCCGGAGGCTGGGTCGTTCTTGGCATGACCGTTTGCATCTTCGGAGCCCTCTACCTGTTCATCGGAAACATCGCGAAGAAGCAGCCGCGCTGAAGTGATCAGCGTGCCTGTGCCGAGCCCCTCCCGCCGGCGTGGGAGGGGCTCGGCCACGACTGGTCTGGGTCAGAGCAACGCTCCTCAGCGCTCGTCCGGTGTCGAGGGGTGTGCGTCGGACGTCGGGCCATCGGAGGTGGGCCCATCGAGCGCCCGCAGGGTCCGCTGGAGTTCGGCGACGGCCCGCTCCTTCTCCGCGTCCGTCAGGCGAGGATCCGTGCGGATCATGTCGATCCTGCCCTGCACGAAGGCCCGCTCGGCGGCGAGATCCCGGGGAGTCCGACGGGACTTACGGGCGAACTCCTCGCGCCGGTCCCCGGGCGGTCCCGCGGGCCCGTCAGCGTCCGGCGGAGTGCGCGGCGGAGGTTCGGACATGTCGGTCGACTCCCGCGGGATCAGCTCCTGACCGCGAAGTTGTAGTTGGGGTCGAGGAATTCGACGCGGAAGCCGACGTTGCCGTTGTGAACGAAGCTCTGGTTGGGCGTGAGCAGCCCCCAGGGGCCCCAGTTGCCGCTGACGTCCCGCGTGCAGATGGAGGCACCGAGGGTCCCCATGGGCCGGGTGCCCGAGTAGAAGGGCTGGAAGGTCTCCACGATGGGCCCCCAGTTCCCGAACGTGCTCTTCGCTGTCTGCTGGGCCAGCGTCGCCGCGTAGTCGAACTGGTAGATGACGTCGTGGCGGTTATGGACATGGTTGTAGAGCTGCGCGATGTTGGTCCACCTCCCGGGCGACGACTCCGCAGTCGTGATCGTGACACCGATGACCTGTCGGGGCAGACCATGCGAATTCACAGTCCTGCGGTACTCGCCCAAGTACGACCAGGGCACCTCCAGCTGCGGTTGGACTGGAGCGTTCTGCGCCCAGTCCCACACGCAGAGGGTCGGCGTGGTCTGCGCGTAGTAGGCGACGAACACTTCCAGCCCCTTGACCGCGCGGTTCATGGCTGTCAGGTACAGGAAGTTGTTGACGTTGCCTCCCGGGGTGTCGGGGCAGATGATGTCCCAGCCCAGCGAGGTGCCTGTCGCGAAGGCCCGCTTGAACGTTTGGTAGTAGAGGAAGCCGTAGCCGAGACGGGTCGGCACCGGCTGTTCCGTGACGCCGAAGTGCTTCTCGAACTGCTCGGCCAGGGCGGACGCCATGTGGTCGCGCTCTTCGAGATCCATGTCCGGGTCGGTCCTCGCCATGTGGAGCCTGCTCTGCAGAAACCCCCGCTGGAGGGCTTCCGCGTTCTCGTTGGGATATTCCCTGCTGAGGTGCGCGAACCTCTCGCGCTCGTCCCCCGGCTCGCCCGGCATGTCCGGTCCGATGATGCGGAACGGTGCGGAGGCGTCGACATACGTAGTGGTCATGGGAGGTTCACCTGCCCTGGGGCCATTGACATGGATGACTATGGAGTGCGGGGCAGACCACCCGGCCGTAGGTGCGGGGCGGTTCCGTCCCACTCACCGACGATAGGGGGCGCGCGTCACTCCAGCGTCATCACACCGCCATCCGTCCACCGGGCGGTCCCGGGGCGGCGGACCCACGCCGACGGCCGGCGGGAGCATCCGGGTGAACAGCGGTGAGGGCGGGACGCCGAGTTCCTCGCGCAGTACCCGGCAGAAGGCGCGGTAGTGCCGCACCGCCTCGTTCACGTTGCCCTCGGCGAGATGCGCGGCGACTACCGCCCGGTGCGCGCTCTCCCGCATCGGTTCGCTTCGTACGCTCATCAGCGCGGTCTCCAGGGCGAGCGCGTGCCGCCCCTCCTGTGCCAGGTGGTGGGCCAGCGCGTCGAGAGCGTGCAGGCGCAACTGCCGCAGCCGTTCCCGTTCGAACAGGGCCCAGTCGTCGTCCCAGCCGGGCAGTAGTTCTCCCTCACCGAACAAGACCGTCGGCACCGGCTCGTCGCGCGGCTCCCCGGACGAGCGCACCAGGCGCAGCGCCGTCTCGGCGAGCTCATGGGCGTCCACGGTCACGGAGTCGACGATCGACACGGTGTTTCCGCTGCAGGTGACAAGCGCCCGGTCGCCATGTGGCAGTTTGCACAGGGTGCTGCGCAGGCTGCCCCGGGCGTGCGCCTCGGTCGCCTCCGGCCACAGTGTCCCCGCGAGGAGCGTCCGGCTGACGCAGGAGCGCAGTCCCAGGAAGGCCAGCAGACGTTGCGCGTTCCCGCACAGATTCACCGCCTGGCCGCCGTTCACCAGCCGGAACTGACCGAGCAGCCGGAGGCGGGGGGAGGAAGGTGATTCCGAGCAAGCCATCGTCCCTCTCAGAGGATGAGGCAGGGAGCTTCACGGCGCCACGTAGCGAAACTCCGGTCCGTAGGTCTTGCCGCTGTCGTCGGGAAGCGCGCGTTTCATCAGCTCGCGAGCGGGTGCCCGCAACGTGAACATCTTTGTCTCAGCCTCGCCGAGCAGGTCCGGATCGCCTTGCCTCCAGGTCTCCTCGAGAATGCCCAGCAAGGCGCTGTAGGCACGGTTGAACTTGTCGAGGAGGGCCGTCACATCGGCAGCGGGCACGTCAGGTCCCGTCCGTGGCCAGCCTCCCTGAGGGACGACGCCCATGGGCAGACGCTCCGGCAACGGGACCACCGTCGTCGAGTCTCCCCATTTGTGTCCTTGCGCGATCTCCATGAAGGCGTAGTAGTGGGCGAGCTCGCCCCTTGCCAACGGGTACGGGTTCTCGGGCGACGCGGATGTGCCCTCTCCCTGCTCCTTGATGACCGTGATGGCCGACTCGACGTCACCGAGCGTCCTGAGTGCCTCGAGGCTGTTTCCCGAACCGTGGTGCGTCATGTCCCTGGTCACTTGCCGGTCGCCGGTGATGAGCCGGGGGTTCGCGCGCAGAGCGTCCAGGATCGCGGTGTAGAAGGCGCCGATCGAGGGGAAGGCCGCGGAGTCCGCCTGCGTGACCGGGGCTTCGGGCTCCTCGACACTCGCGTACATCTTGGCCGATGCCGTCGTCAGGCCGCTCAGGTAGACCGTGAGCTCGGGGCGTACCCCGCCGGGCAGCGGGCCCGGGTACACCGGCACCAGCGCCTCGTCGGCGAGGCGGGGGGTACCGCCGATCGTGGTGAGCAGATTGCACGCGATACCGAGATGCGACATCTCGTCGAAGACGATCGTGCGCAGGGTGCCGAAGACCTGGTTGCCGCCGCCGGGGACCTTGATCGACCACCAGCCGCACAGATACGGGGGAAGGGTGGCGAGCTCCAGGAGGATCGCCTGTTGCAATGCCTTGTGCAGCCAGTTGGTGTCCCGCTGTTCCGCGGGCTGCCGCATCAAATCGACGATCAGGCTGCTTTGGGCATACTGAACAGCGTTCACCGTCGGCCTCCTTCCGGACGGGTTGCCCCGTCCTCGATCGTCGGTCCGTGCCGTCATCCCATCGTCATCGCCGTTGTTCTCGGCTCCGTCCGAGAGGGATCATCCGCGTGAACCGGGGGGACGGCTCACTCCCGAGCTCCGTGCGCAGCAGGTGCCGGAACGCCTCGTAGTGCCGGAGCGCTTCGATCAGGTTGCCCTCGGTGAGATGTGCCGAGACCACCGCCCGATGCGGGGCCTCGCGGAGCGGTTCGACGCGGATGCTGGCCAGCGCGGCTTCCAAGGCCAGGGCGGGCATGTCGTGCCGGGCAAGCCTCTCCGCCCGGGTGTCGAGTGCTTGCAGGCGCAGCCGACGCAGCCATTCCCGTTCCAGCACGACCCAGTCGTCGTCCCAGTCGGGCAGCAGATCGCCCCGGTCGAGAAACCCGGTCAGCGGAGGATCGGCATGAAGGGGATCGCGGCCCTGGATGATGGCGAGTGCGGTCCGGGCGAGGGTGCGGGTGTCCACTCTCACGCCGTGGCCGAGGATGAGCGACTCCTGCGTGCAGTGGACGAGTTCGGCCTCGTGGCCGTCGCCACTCAGGCGCCACAGGGCTGTCCGTAGGCTTCCGCGGGCGTGTGTTTCGGTCGCGTCCGGCCAGAGGGTCTGCGCGATCACAGAGCGGCAGACCCGCCGGCGGAGTCCGACGAGAGCCAGGAGACGCTGGGCGTTGCCGCACAGTGGCACGGGCTCGCCGTGAAGCTCCAGGCGGAACTGGCCCAGGAGCCGGAGGTCGGTGTGCTGTGGAGGTGAGGGGGAGGGATTCATTCGCTGTCCCTGCGGGCTGTGTCGCGAGGCCGAGGGCCTGTGTTTCACCGCCGCACTCATCATAAGTCGGCTCGCCGGGGCAGGCCTGTTGTCGCGCCCGGGCCGACAGCTGACCAACTACGAGACGTGGTGTCGAGGTTGACCCGGGCCGACCCCGGCCGCCAGTGGTTGATGGGGCACATACCGGTCGGTCAATTGTCTACTGGCAGGCCCGTGATGACGGTGAAATACTGACAAAGGGGTATGTACTGCCCGGTTGGGTTCCATAGATCACGGGAGCTGGTGCCGATGTGCGCCGCCGCCTCAGGGACGCCCATGGACGGGACCACCGTCACCTTCCTCCGCCGTGAGGACATGCTCGTCCTGGACTTCACCTTCTCCAACATCTCCCGATCGGGTACTGCGGGCGCTGTCCTCCTCGGCCCCACGACGCCCGGCACCGCAGGAACGATCACCGCCCGCTTCCCGCCGCAGGCCGCCCTGGAGGAGGCCACGCTCCTGGCGGTGGCGTCCACCGACACCAAACGGGTGCGGTACTCCGGCGAGAGCACCGTCGCCCTGCGCGTACCTCCGGGCACGTCCGTGCCGTTCACCGCGGAGGGGCTGCTGTCCTGGGCCGCGCTCCAGCCCGTCCAGGCGGGCACCGTACTCGAATGCGTCTGGGGTCTCTTCTTCGGTCCCGCCTCCGCCGACCTCGTGTGGCGGCACGTGACCGCCCCTGTCACGGGCAGCTCCGGGGCCACCGGCATCTGGCACACCCGGATCGCCCCCGCGTCCGCGCCGCAGTACGAGGGTGGCCCGGTGGGCCTGGTGGGAGTCGCGTCGCCCCGGGGCGGGCAACCTTTCACCAGCTCGCTCTCCGCACCCCACCGAACACAGATCCACAACGCCGCCGGCGCCCGGCCGGTGACAGCCAACGGCGTCGTGCTCTCCGCGCTCGGCGCCAACGTCGACCTGTCCGGGGACTGGAAGGACTTCCCGGTGTTCGGCATCACCGGCTACCGCCACCGTTCGGCGGGCGGCCGGGACATCGTGGTCCAGGTCGACGAACGCGGCTTCCTGCTGCCGTTCGGATTCCCCGTCCAGGTCACCACCCGCACCGAGCGACGGCTCGACTACGGACTCGTCCAGTCGATCCGGCTGACCGTGCTGAAGCCCGAGATCACCTACGAGGGCATCGCCGCCCTTCCCAACGGCGGCCGGGCCTTCCCCTTTGCCCGGGTCCGGGTCGACCAGCCGATCGACACCGAGATCTCCATCGGGACTCCGCTCGAACGGGTCGGCTACTGGGTGCATCGGGCCGACGCGCCCGCCACGGCGCTGCCCTTCGCCCTCAGCGCAGACGACCGGCTCGGCCACCGTGTCCACTTCACCGCCCCACTCGTCTTCATCCGGGGGGACTTCGCCTACGGCGGCCTGAGCGGCCCGCTCGCCTCGTACGAAAACATCGCCAAGAACCTTCCGCTGCCTGCCACCGGCCGCCTCGCACTCGCCCCCGACAGCGTCACGACTGACGAGAAGTCCACGGTCGACATCGCCGAACTGCGGGTCGGAGCCGAACCGGCCCAGGCCACCTCCGCCCAGCTCATGGCCGCCGGACGGCTGGCCGCACACCCTCGGCTGCTCTCCGTCGGCGCCCGGATCCCGGCCCTGGACGCCCTCGCGCCCCCGCCCGCCGGAACCGCGGTCAGCGCCGCAGCGCCCCCCGCCGTCACCGGCACCGTCCACCAGCTGAAGCTGTACGACAAGTACGTGACCGGCGGCCTCGCCGCCACCCGCCAGGTCTACGCGAGCCTGCCGAAGGCCGCCGACTTCGCACCACCACCCGCCGCCTCCGGCGCCGTGGCCGCACTCGGTCTGCCGGTGACCGGACTCTCCACCACCACCGGGCTTGTCGGCGGGAAACTGGACACCGTCGCCGCCGGACAGTTCGACCCGGGCACGTACTTCAAACCGCCCGCGGGCGTCGGCGATCTGCCCACCCGGCTGCTCGGGGTGATCGACCTGACGAAGCTGGTCGAGCCGGGACCCGTCGGGGCGGGCGACGGCACCAGCACCCCGAAGATCGTCACCACCGTCGAACACGGGCAGGGGGCCGGCAAGCCGCCGACCGCCGTCCGGACCGAGATGACCTGGCGCCCCAGGATCAGGGTCACCACCATCGGGCCGCTGACGACGACCCGGTCCGACAGCCTCGACATCAGGTCCACCAGCGTCTCCGGGTTCGGCGGCTCCGCGTCGACCGCCGAGGTCCGCGGCGAACTGCGGGATTTCAGGCTCAGCTTCGCCGGCATCCTCTCCATCGATTTCCGGCGGATGGCCTTCACCGGTAAGCCGGGCACCACCCCCGACCTCGACGTCAAGATCGGCAGCGTCGGTTTCGACGGAGACCTCCGCTTCCTCGACAAGCTCCGCGAATACCTGCCGTCGCCCGTCGGCGGACCCCGCGTCAACGTGGACCTCAAGGGAGTCGAGGTCGGCTACGGACTCGCCGTACCGACCGTGGGCGCCGGGGTGTTCCTGCTCCAGAACCTGGCCCTGTCCATCAGGGTTCGGCTCCCGTTCGACGGCACGGCCGTGCGCACCACCTTCGGCGTCTCCTCCCGTGACCACCCCTTCCTCGTCACCGTCTCCCTCCTCGGCGGCGGCGGATTCTTCTCCCTCACCGTCGAATCCGGCAAGGTCACCGCCCTGGAAGCCCAACTGGAGTTCGGCGCGGCCGCCGCCCTCGACCTGGGCGTCGCCAGCGGCTCGGTCTCCATCACCGCCGGGGTGTACCTCAAACTGGACCACGGCGCGAGCCTGCTGGAGGGCTTCCTGCGGGCCGTCGGAGCCCTCGACGTCCTCGGCATCATCAGTGTCTCCGTCGAGTTCTACCTTTCCCTGAGGACGACCGAAGTCCCCAAGAACCCGGCGAATCCGAGCGGCCCGAAACGCAAGGAGATCATCGGCTACGCCGTGGTGACGGTCCGCGTACGCGTCGCCTTCTTCTCCCAGTCCGTCAGCCTGCCGATGGAGCGCCGGTTCGGCGGCGGGGGAGACCCCTCGTACAGCGATGCCTTTCCCACCCAGAACGCGTGGAGCAAGAGGTGCGCCGCCTTCGCCGCCCTGGAGGACGCGTCATGATCAAGCAGACCCTGGTGTGGACCCTGCTGCCCGACCCGGCGGCCTCCCTGACCGCCGCCGGGACGACCCAGCTGTCCCTCGTCCTCAGCATCCGGCTCTCGAACGACGAGGGCAGCCCACCCGGCACCGCCGTCCTCCCTCTCTCCCGCTACACCCAGATCGCCGCCTTCCCCACCCTGAACTTCCAACCGCTGACGGTGATCGTCAAGAAGGCGAACAACACCTCCATCACCCCCGTTGCCACCTTCGTCGACGACCCGCCGGACCCCGCGCTCTGGCAGGCGCTCTTCCCCGGGTCGCTGCTCGTCGAGCCCTTCGTCTTCGCCCAGCACGCGACGACGGCCCTCGTCCAGTCCTATCCCGCCGCGAGGGTGGAAGCGGCCCTGGCCGACGTCTACACCCGCCTCCTCGCCGGTGTCGTCGACGCCGCCGCCCGGGATTCCGACGAGGATCAGTACGGCTCCGCCGACGGACCCCGGGACGGCCCGGACTGGGAGACGGTCGAACGGCTGGTCCGGCGCGTCGGCGCCCCCGAAAGCTCGGACCCCGACATCGAGGCGCTCCGCCACGAACTGCTGCGTACGGGAGCCGTTGAGGACGACGACGCACGCGACGGTGAAGGCTGGGCCCGGCTCGCGGAGTTCCACCGCCCCATGGCGCCCACGGCCCGCGAACTCACCCGCATGGGCCCCGGCACGCCGAGCCCGCACGAATTCCACGCCCTGCTCGCCGCACTCGCCGACCACCCGACACTGATGGTCCCCCTCGGGCTGGTCCGCCGCTTCACCCTCTCGCTCCCCACGGACCTGAACGAGCCCGTCACCATCCAGGCCGTACCGCACTCGCTCCAGTTCATCCAGAGCTACCGGCCACGGACCCGCTGCTTCACCCGCAACGGGAAACTCACCCTCGCCCGCCCCGACGGCACCTCGGGCTCCCTCTTCCTGCCGCTGAACGACAGCAGCGTCTACACCCCGATCGACGTCGACCTCGACGCGGGCGGACTCGCCCTCCAGAACTACGCCCAGGCCCTGACGTCCCTGCCCCGCGACGAACCCCCACCCGAGATCAAGCCACCCTCGCTGCGCTCCGCGGGCATCTTCGTCGCCGAGGCGAACCGCCAGGTCACCTTTCAGAAGATCCTCGACGTCGTCGCCGCCATCGACGAGGACCTCAAGAACGGCGGCGAGGGCGACGCGAAGACCCTGGACGCGTCCACCGTCCAGCAGGGGATCCGGGTGGACGTCCACGACGCCGGCTCGAACCGCTGGTACCCCCTCTGCCGCCGTGAGGGGAAGTACACCGTCGACGACTACGGCACCCTGCCCATCAAGGACGAGGGCTGTGTCACCGACGCCATCGCCCGCGGCGCCGACGAGGACGGCAACGACACGGGGCGCCTCACCCAGGCCATCTTCCGCTGGAACAACTGGAGCCTGGTCACCGCCCCCCACGGCAGGACCATCGGCGTCGACGGCCAAGTGACCGACCCAGGGCCGGAGACGAACCCCGCCCTGCCCTTCGCGGCCGCCATCAGCTGCCCCGACAACACCCTGCCGGCACTCCGCTTCGGCCGCACCTACCGTTTCCGCGCCCGGCTGGTCGACCTCGCGGGCCGCAGCGCTCCCTGTACCCCCGCCCCCGTATCGGGCGAACCGGCCACCGTTCCCCTTCGGTTCTCCCGCTACGATCCGGTGCCCGCGCCCGTCATGGTGCTCCGCCGTCCTGTCACCGCGGGTGAGTCCCCGGTCGACCTGGTCGTCCGGACCGACAACGCCGACCCCGTCGCCCCCGCCGCCGGGCCCACCTGCGAGCGGCATCTGCTCGCGCCGAAGGTCTCCGTGGAAATGGCGGAACGGCACGGGGTGCTCGACCTCGCCGCGGGACACCGGCCCGACCCGGCCGTCCACACCCTGCTGACGAAGTACGACGGCGGGAAGGTCACCGGCACCCCCGACCCGGGTGCGGGCGGCAGCCCCTACAAGGACACCGACACGATCGAACTCCCATGGCTGCCCGACCCGTTGTGCCGGGGCGCCGCCCTGCGCGGCGTACCGGGCACCCCCGAACTGCTCACCACCTGGCCCGCCGGGGGCGCCGGCTGGTACCAGCGGCTGCCGATGCGGCTGATCATCGAGGCCGGGCCGATCGGGAGCACCCAGTCCACGGCGGTCGCCGACGCCGGCACCAGGACGATCCGCGTGAAGCTGCGTCCGGCCGCGTCCTTCCCCGCCGTACTCAGCTCGATGCTGGCGCCGGGCGACGAGGACCTGCTGGGTCAGTGGCGGTGGTTCACCGAGCGGGTGAGGGCGGCCGAGGAGACCGACGGCGACCCGGGCGCGGGCCCGGACACCGGCACGGGCACCGGTTACGACGCCCGGACCGGACCGGCCACCAGTGCCGCCGGCTTCGAAGGCGCCGAATCCGACGTCCACGAACTCCTCGCGGACGCCGCGAACACCACACCCGAGCGGTTCGGGCCCGCCGGGAGCAGCGAGCGGGACGACAGCATCTCCGCTCTGTCCGCCGCCGACCGCGAAGCCGCCCTCCGGGCCGTCCTCGCGGGCCGGATCGGACAGCTCACCCCGACGACCGGGCTGACGATGGTCCACGCGGTCCGCTGCCCCATCACCCCGCCGGCCTTCGTGGGCCCGCGCGTCCTGCGGGAGCCCGCACAGACCGTGTACGCCCTCGACGAGACCACGATGGCCGTCCACGGCGCCTCCACCCTCACCGTGCACACCCAGGCGTCGTGGACCGAGTACTCCGACCTGACCGGCGACGGACTGGTGAAGTCCGCGGCATCGGCCGTGCTCCGCCCGGAGACCGACTCCCTCGGCGCCCCCGGCGGCCCGGCGCTGACCAAGATGCCGTTCCGGAGCCGTCACGACCCGGGGGACACCCGCCACAGGCTCATCACCTACACCCCCGTCGGCGCGTCGCGCTTCGTGCCGTACTTCACCCAGCGTCGTACGGTCGTCCTCAACGGCACCACGCCCGCGCAGATCGCCCGGGCCTTCGTCCCGGGCACTGCCGTCGTACGGGCCGCCGTCCCGGCGCTCAACGCCGACGGCACGCCGGCCGGCCCCGGGGTGACGTATCGCGTCGGTACGGATGTGACCGTGAACGACGACAAGGGCGAGGTGGCCAGGATCGCCAACGGGGCGATCACGAACGGCGCTTCGGTGGACGTGTCGTACGTCGTGCCACCCGTCACCCGCACCGGACCGTCGGTCACACTCCACGTGCCGTCGACCGTACGGCCTCCGGCGCCCGTGGTGCACTCGGTGGTGCCCGCCTTCGCCTGGCAGCGGACCACCGCGGGCAACGCCACCACCAGCATTCGCAAGGAGGGCACGGTCCGGGTCCATCTCAAGCGGCCCTGGTATCTCACCGGGGAGGGCGAACTCCTCGGGGTCCGGGTCGTCGACGCCACGACCTCGATCGACCCGTCCGTACAGAAATGGGCCACCGCCTGGGGCCGTGACCCGATCCGGGACAAGGGCGACGCGCCCGTCATGGCGTACCCCACCCCGGCGAACGTGGACGAGCGCGCGGTCGACGTACGCCTCGACCAGGGTCACGCACTCGGCTTCCCCGTCGACTACGACCAGCAGCGGCACCTGTGGTACGCGGACGTACGGTTCAAGGGGGACACCCTCTACCAGCCCTTCGTCCATCTGATGGTGGTCCGGCTCCAGCCCGACTCGCTGACGGTCCCCGAAGACCTGCGGGCGTCCCCCGTGGTCGACGCCGGCTGGGTCCAGCTCCCCGCCTACCGGCGCGCCAAGATCGTCGTCGGTGGAACGGCGGCGGGTTCGCCGGTGAAGGTGTCGGTCGTGGCACCGGAGCCGCCGCCCGGACGGGACGGCCTGACGTCCGAGTTCACCGTGGGCGTGCAGTTCCGCAGTCCGCTGCTGCCCGACGACGCCGGCTGGATGGACATCGACACCGCGCCGCCCGTGCGGATGAACCGCGAGCCGGGGTTCGGGCCGGTCGGGGTGTGGACCAGAGAGGTCAAGCTTCCCGCGGCCGTGGGATCCCGGCCGATGCGCGTGGTGGTACGGGAGTACGACGTCCTCCCCGAAAGCCCGGAGCCGGGCCGGACGACGCGCCGCATCTCCTACCTCGACACGATCCCCATCTGACCCTGCTCCCCGAGGTCACGCCGAGAGGTCACGCCGACAGGTCGCGCAGCACGTCGAACGCGTACGCCGCGTCGAGCAGCGGGGGGACCACGGACGTACGGCGTGCCGGGGGCCGAGGCCGGGTGACCGCGTTCCGTACTGCTTCGGCCGGGGCGCCCGGGAAGAGGGACCAGAGCAGCGCCACGGCGCCGGTGACGACGGGCGCGGCGGCACTGGTACCGGACAGACCGCGGGCGAGTGCTGGTGCTGTCAGACCATGGCGGCCGATCGCCCGGCCCAGCGTCGATGTGCGCAGCAGTCGGCCGCCGTCGTCACACGCGACCACCGGGATCACCCAGGGGTGGCGGACGAGCGGGGGGCCGCCGAGCTCGCCGTCGTTGCCCGCCGCGGCGATGACGAGAACCCCGCGACGGCGGGCCAGTTCGACGGCGTCGAGCAGCATCCGGACACCGGAGGCGTCCGCGTGGCCCGCGGACGGGAGGCGTACGAGCGCCAGACTCAGATTGACCACCCGGGCACCGGCGGCGACGACATCGGCCAGCGCGTCGGCCAGGTCGGGCGGCGTGGCGGGCGGGACGTCGACTCCGGGGACAGGACGTACGACGAAGGAACAGCCCGGACAGATACCGGGCGTGGGGGCGGTGGGCCGGGCTGCGAGTGCCGAGAGGACGAGCGTCCCATGGCCCGGGGGAGCGCCCGTGTCCCGGGCGGGGGCCGGGGCACCGACGAACCGTACGGGCTGCAGCGCCAGATCCGGGTGGCCGGGGTCGACGGCTCCGTCGACCACCCCGACCACGACATCGGGACGTCCGGAGGTGTGTTCCGTGAGGGCGGACAGATGGGCCGGTCCCGGGGGCCCGGTCAGTCGCACGTGGGCTTGACCCTCACCGGATGCGATGACGTCTCGTTCCCCTCGCAGTCCAGACAGGTCTCGACCTCCACGGTCGTTCCGAAGTCGTCGCAGTATCGTTTCGTGGTGCAATGCGGAACGCAGAGGCATCTGGTCATGCAGCGGCTCCGGCACTTCTGGCACTGGGGCTGGGTCCAGGAGTTCTTGCACGCACTGGCGCACTCGTGTTTGCACTCGAACGAGCAAGTGGCGTAGTCGACCTGAGCGGGGAAAACGCCGTAGGCGCCGCGCACACTCGATTCGGCGGTGAATCCGGGAATGGTCACCGCGATCACCTCAGCTCAGAGGCTCGGCCCGAGACGGGTCAGCAGGTAGGGGTTCATATAACGGGTGGAGACCAGTACGGAGTACCTCTCCGTGAGGTCGGTGGTGCGGCTCGTGTAGGACAAGGTGAAGCTCATGACACCCTGGTCGCCTCCGACCGTCGATGGGCGGACCGTGATCGAGGTCAGCGCGTAGTCGTCCGCGAACGCCTCGAAGGTCTTCAGATACACGGCCTCGTACCGGCAGGCCACGAAGTTCGCGGCGCGGTCCTCGGGCGTGGCACCCGCGTTCTCCGTGATCTGGAGGATTTTGGTCAGCACTTCGTCGGCGGTGGCCCGGAAGCGTTTTGCCGGCATGCCGTCCGGCTTCTCGATCGCCTTGAACAGTGCGGGGCGGTCGAAGGAGTAGAGCTGGTGGAACTCCAGGACCGGCAGATCGGGCCCGGAGCAGGAGTCGGCCGCAGCGAGGGGATCGCGCACTCCGACCATCACATCGAGATCGAGCGGGGTGGGAGCGGGCCGGACGGCCGCGATCAGCTTGTCGTAGTCGTCCGAGTAGCGTGGCACGACGTCATACGTGTCCACTCCCTGGATCGTGAGGACGTACCGCATCTGCCGGGCCAGGTAACGGTTTTCGGGCCGGGCGAGCACCTCATGCAGAACCTCGTCCGTCGTCAGCCCTTTGGTGTTCGTCACTCCCACGACCTGGGTGAACTCCTTCTCGACCCCGGGGTCGCGGAACCGGGCGCCGATCTGCCCGATGGCGAATACGTAGGGATGCTGGTGGCCGTGGGCCATTCCTGCGGCCGGTGGCGGAGCCGCCGCCTCCGGCGTCACGGTGTCGTCGCTCATGGTGGCTCCCGGTGTCCCGTCGGCCGGCCGCGTGCGTCAGCGGCGCCGCTTGGAGAAGGTGACCCATTCGTTCATCCGCCGGGCCCGGCGGGCACAGTTGTCGCACGGGCCTACGCCCACGGCGTTCGTCGCCCTGCCCACCAGGTCGCCGAGGCCGATCTCGTCCTCTCGGACGAACCCGGGGAGACGGAGGTCGTGGCGCGCCCGCTGGTCGCGCTTCTGCCGTTCGTCGCGCTCCCGGCCCATGTCCGGTGCTCCTGACGTCGATCCCCTGTGCCTTTTCATTGTCCGCCGCGCGACAATGCCCCGCATCCGGAGGGGATCGAGGCCGTCCTGGCGGCGAAATTCCAGGTGTTGTCGCCGCATCTGGACGAGCGTCGGCGTCGCCTGGGCATCGGGGCGGAAGCAAGGTCGTTGGGCCATGGGGCATCAGGCTCGTCGCCGCTCCAGCCGGGGTCCGGGAGGGCACGGTCTCGCACGGGATGGCTGAACTGAATTCCGGCCAGCAGCCGTTGTCGACCCGAAACCCTGCGTCCTCGATGGTGGCGCCGGTTCGCCGCGGACCGGCGGTGGCCGGGCCGCGGCGCGGGCCGGCGATCAGGATCCCGTGAGGGAGATGGCCAGGTCCGTGATGTTCAGCGGGAACTGGCCGATGGAGGTGGCCTGGCCGGTGAAGACGTTGATGCCGTACAGCGAGGGGGTGCCGGCGCCGTACGGGGTGAGGGAGGCGAACGCGGCGTTGTCGACCGTCTTCCCGCCGGACAGGGTGCTGTAGATGTCCATGCCGGCGTTGATTCCGGCATCGATGCCGAGGCTGCCGGTCGGGGCGAGCGTGCCGTTGTTCGCCGGGGACTGGAGGACGACCTGGTCCGTGGTCGTGTTGATGTCGACGAGCGTGGTCGCGGTGGCCGCGTTGAGGTCGTTGTTCGTGTAGGCGGCGGCCGAGACGCCCTTGGTCGTGCCCTCGATCGGCGGGGTGGTGAGGTTCAGGTCCTGGATGGTGCTGTGGTCGTTGAGGTTGTGCCGCAGGTTCTGGCCGTTGTCACTGATCACACGCAGGCGGTCGGCCGCCGGGTTGAAGTCGACGCCGAAGTTCGCGCCGTTCAGCGCGTACTGGAGCTGGGAGACCTTGGTGACCAGGACGTCCCCGGTGCCCGACGGGGTCTTGATCGTGTAGATGCCGCCCTTGTTGCCGACGCCGTACATCAGACCGTTCTGCACCCGGAAGTCGATCCCGATCAGGCCGGTGTCGCCGCTGAGGCCGGTGACGGCCCTGACCCAGTCGAGGATCTGCGGCCGGTCGGTCGTGAACGTGGCCATCAGGGTGCCGTCGCCGCTGATGCCGAAGGCGCGCAGGCTGGGCGTGGCGGCGGGGGCGGCCGAGCCGGTGCCGGGTGCGCCGAGCATGAGCGCCGTCGATGTGACCATGACCGCGACCGCCGCCATGATTCTCTTTCTCGTGTCTGCTGTCATCGGAGTTTTCCTCCCGTTTGGGTGAGCGCCATTCGAGGCAGTCATGCCGAAGGCGGTTCTCATTAAGGCCGTTTCACAGTTCCTCCACAAGCAGAAGGGCTGACGGAAACACCCTGATCCGGGAATTTTGCGCACTGTGATAAAAGCCTTGTCGATACACCTGCCACCGTTTTGTGCGGAGTGATGAACGCCGTCCGGATCTCCCCTGTCGGCCCGCTTGTCCTGAATGGCATGCTCGCGTTCATGGGGAGCCTCTTCGCCGAGCTGGCCCGGCAGGCGTCGACCAACGCCCGTCGTGAGGTCGAGGTGTACACACGTGAGATCCCGGAGTTCGGGTTCCTGGACAAGGACTCCCGGGCGCGGGCCGAGACGCTGGAACACTCGATGTGGTTCCGGCGTCGTACCGTCGAACTCTCGCCTGACAACAGCGAGTTGAGCGGAGGCGATCTCGGCTACATCGCGTCGATGGGGGAGCTGCGGGCAGGTGCCGGGATGTCCCTCGACGCGCGGCAGCGGGTGCTCCGCGTGCACACCGCCCTCATGCTGCGTGAGATCAACGAGGCGACCGAGGCCCAGCGTGGCGGCGGCGTCGACGAACTCATGCGCATGATGACCTGGTTCGCCCCCCAGGGCGAACGAGGCATCGCCTCCTACCGCCAGGGATTCGTGCGCGTACTGCGCCGCCGAATGCCGTACACCGAGCAGGTGGCCCTGCTGACCCGGTCATTGCTGAAGGGAGATCCGATTTCGGCGGAACTCGCCGCGGCCGTCGAGATGGAACTGCCGGACCGCTACGCGGTGACGGTTTTTCGGATTCCGGACCGGCCCGCCATCGATCGTTTCCTGGAAAGCGAGATCGGGGCGCTCGTGAAGAGCCACCGAGCGCCGGTCATGTGGGGACCGGAGGGCGGCGACGGAAGCGGTGAGCTGATCGCCCTGCTTCCGCTGTTCTCCGGCCCCGAGGCAGCCGGAAGCGCACCGCCGCACGCTGTTCCCGACCTCTTGCCCGACCTCACCCCCGGCCACCTGCCGGACCTCGTTCAGGACGTCGCCCAGGCTCTCGGCCGCCCCTGCGCCGTCGGAATGTCCGTCGCACCACTGCCGGAGCTGGCCGATGCTCTGGACCGCGCCCGCCGGATCAGCCGGGCAGCCCCGCCGCGCCGGGCATCCGCCCGGCTGCGGCCGCACACCCTGGCCGATGTCTTCGTCGAACTCGCCGTCGCAGACGTGCCACTCGTCGACGACTGGCTCCGCACACTGGCCCGCGGCCTGGAGACCGGCCCCGACCTCCTCACCACCCTCGACGCGTACTACCGACACGACATGCACCGCGGTGCCACGGCGACCGCGCTCAACGTCCACACCCGCACCCTGGACTACCGCCTGCGCCGGGTCCGTGAGCTCACGGGCATCGACCCCGGATCGACACGAGGCGTGCGCACCCTCAGTGCCGTGGTCACCCGGCACCTGTCGGGAGCATGGCGCTGAAACGCGTCGGGCGCGCCGGACCGGTGACGGTCCACGGGTCTCGGACCGCTGTGCGGTCCTGCGCAACGACCTGAATCACGCGTCGGCTGCCTCGTCGTCCAGGGGTGTGTCCGCGTCGGCCGGCCCCGGGGCGGGCCGCTGCATGGCCTCGGGCAGGGCCTGCTCGGCCCAGATCACCTTGCCCTGCGGGGTGTACCGGGTGCCCCAACGCTCAGCCATCTGCGACACCAGGAACAGGCCCCGGCCACCCTCGTCCGTCGACGCGGCGTACCGCAGATGCGGTGAGGTGCTGCTGCCGTCGGCCACTTCGCAGATCAGCGCACGGTCGCGGATCAGCCGCACGTGGATCGGCCCGGAGCCGTAGCGGATGGCGTTGGTGATGAGCTCGCTCAGGATGAGCTCCATGGTGAAGCCGAACTCCGAGAGGCCCCACGCTTCGAGCCTTCGGGACACGGCGTCGCGCATACCCGCGACGGCGGCGGGATCCGGTGGTACGTCCCAGTCGGCGATCCGGTCGGGCGGCAGTCGCCGCGTGCGGGCGACGAGCAGGGCGACGTCGTCCTTGGGCCGCCCGGGGAGCACCCTGTCCAGCACGTGCTGGCAGGTCTCCTCGGGCGGGCGGCCGGGGTGGCCGGTGAGCGCATCGCGCAGCAGCCCCATTCCCACGTCCAGGTCGCGCCTGCGATCCTCGATGAGGCCGTCGGTGTACAGGACGAGCTGGGTCCCCTCGGCGAGGCACAGCTCCGCGGTCTGGAACGGCATGCCACCGAGGCCCAGGGGTGGCCCGGCGGGCACGTCCGGGAACGTGACGGTCCCATCGGGCCGGACCAGCGCGGGCGCCAGATGCCCCGCCCGCGCCATGACGTAGCGGCGCGTCACGGGGTCGTAGATCCCGTACAGGCAGGTGGCGCCCACGACGCCCGCCGCGCTCTGAGCCGTCTCGTTCTGGTCGATGCTTCCGACCAGGTCGTCCAGATGGCTCAGCAACTCGTCCGGTGGCAGATCGAGGGCGGAGAAGTTGTGCACCGCGGTACGCAGCCGTCCCATCGTGGCGGCGGCGTGGAGGCCGTGGCCGACCACATCGCCGACGGCCAGTGCCACCCGGCTGCCCGGCATGGGAATCACGTCGAACCAGTCTCCGCCCACGCCCGACTGGGCGGGGAGGTAGCGATAGGCGATGTCGAGGGCGTTCTGCTCGGGCATGGCCTGCGGCAGCAGGCTGCGCTGGAGGGTGACGGCCAGGGCGTGCTCGCGGGTGTAGCGGCGGGCGTTGTCGATGCTTATCGCGGCACGGGCCACCAACTCCTCCGCCAGCGACACGTCCTCTTCGTTGAAGCGCTCGTGCTGCCGCGTGCGCCAGAAGGTGGCCATGCCCAGCACGACGCCGCGGGCCTGGATGGGGGCGGTGATGAGGGAGTGGATGCCGTAGTCGATGATCGCCTTGGCCCGCTCCGGGTCCTGCACGCGCCAGCCCGTGGCGGTCGGCAGATCGCTCACCAACTGGGAGCGGCCGCTGCCGTAGCCGCGTGCCTGCGGTGTGGAGGGGAGATAGTCGAAGAGCCGGCCCTGTTCGGTGAGCGGATGGTCGTCCACGATGCCGGACACGGCCGCGCGTCGCATGTCCGTCCCCGTGGGGGCCGGCTCCTCGCCGTGCAGCACCGCGTCGGCCAGGTCCACGGTGACGAAGTCCGCGAAGCGGGGAATGGGGACCCGCGCCAACTCGTCGGCGGTGCGCAGCACGTCCAGGGTGGTACCGATGTGGAGTCCGGCGTCGTACAGCAGCCTGAGCCGCTCCCGTGCCACCTCCGCCCTGCCCGTCACCGCCTGCAGCTCGGTGGAGTCGCGCAGTGTCACCACCGTTTCCCTGGGGCCGCCCTCGCGACCCGTGGGCCGCTGGTTGACCGCGATCAGCCGCTCTCCCGCGAGGTGCACCTCGTCGGTGGCCTCGCGCCCGGAGGTGAGCAGCGCCTTCGTCTCGGGATCGAGTCCCGGCAGTTCCGAGACGAACCGGCCCTCGATGTCCAGGGGCAGCTCCAGCAGTCGTCTGGCCTCGTCGTTCGCCAGTATCAGCTGCCCGTCGGCGGCCACGATCAGCACCCCTTCCCGAACGGAGTGGAGCACTGTGTCGTGGTGCTCGTACATCAGGGACATCTCGTCCGGGGCCAGGCTGTGTGTCTGCCGCCGCAGCCGCCTGCCCAGCAGTGCCGTCACGCCGATGGACAACAAGAGCGCTCCGGCCCCCGCGCCCAGGATGATCGGTAGTTGCCGGGTCAACTGACTCTCGACGTTCTTGACCTTCATCCCGGCCGAGACGAGCCCCACGACCTCGCTCTCGGCGTCCTTGATCGGCACCGTGGCCTGTACCTCGCGACCGAGCGGGCCGTCGACGCTCTCCACGTAGAGCTTCCCCGCCAGCGACGGTCGGATCTCACCGACGAACCGCTTTCCGATGCGGTCCGGCAAGGGGTGTGTGTACCGGATGCCCTCGGTGTCCATGACCACGATGAAGTCGACGTCGGCGGCCCGGCGTGCCGCTTCGGTGAGCGGCTGGAGGATCTTGCTGGGGTCCGGGGTCTGCAATGCCGCCAGGACACCCGGCGAGTGCGCGAAGGTCTGTGCCACGGCCGTGGCACGGCGCCTTGCCTCGGCGCTGGTGTCCCGCTCCGACTGCAGAATGAGAGCGAAGACACCGCAGGCCACGAGCAGCACCACCAGAGCCACCTGGAAAACCAACACCTGCCCGGCTACGCTCCGCGTGCTCTTGCTGATCAGACGCTTCACCGATAGGCCTTGAAAACGGGCGAAAAGACTCGCCATGCGACCTTTTTAACACCGGTGATCCCAAGTGGCCAGGGCGCGCCTGATCCTTGTCCGGCTGATCTCGAACATGTGTGCTGCCATGTGCGGCGTGGCCTCCACTCCTCCGGGCGTGACGGTCCGCCGCAAAACCTCGCGTGCGATGCGTGATCCATCCGCGCCTTGTGTCTAATGAGGTCGATATGATGCTTTTGTGATCACGCCTGCACGGCTGTGGCGCCGTCGCCCCGCCTACAGCGGCCGATGGGAAGCTGCCAGGCTGTCGCCCCTGGTCCTGACCGTTCTCATCGCCGCCCTCGCGTTCTCCACACCCAGGGAGATCGCCTTCAGCCGCCTTCTGCCCGCAGCGCCCGCCCTTGCGGCCGCGATGTGGCCCGTGCTCCCCACGATGGCGCTGGGGGCGTTCTGCTTCCTGCTCATGATCGTCCTCAGCTTCTTCCATACCGATCTGGGGACGCAGTACACGTCGGCCGCGATCATCGCGGTCACCTTGGCGGCCGCCTACGGCAGTCATGTCCGACTTCAGCGGGAGGAGGTGCTCTTCCAGGTCCGCCTCGTCGCCGACGCGGCCCAGAAGGTACTGCTGCGCCCCCTGCCGCGCCGCATCGAGGGCGTCGAGATCGAATCGCTGTATCTGGCAGCCCAGGAACAGGCCCGGATCGGCGGCGACTTCTACGAGGCGATCGGTACGCCGTACGGGGTCCGGCTGCTCATAGGTGACGTCCGAGGCAAGGGCCTGTCCGCGGTGGGGGCGGCCTCGGCGGTGATCAGCTGCTTCAGGGAGGCCGCCTACGACGAGCCCGACCTGCGGGGCATCGTCCACCGTCTGGAGACCACCGTCACGCGCCACAGCGCCGCATTTCCCGTCCAGGACCAGCCCGAGCACTTCGCCACCGCTCTCCTCGCCGAGATCCCGCACAGTGGCGACCGGCTACGACTTCTCAACTGCGGACATCCCCCACCGCTGATCGAGTACTGCGGGAACGTCCGGGTCCTGGAGCCCACCCTCCCCTCCCCGCCCCTCAACCTCGCAGCGCTCATCGGTGACCGCTACTGGGTCGACATCGTCGCCTTCGCCCCGGGCGAGCAGTTGCTGCTCTACACGGATGGCGTATCCGAGGCCCGGGACCACACCGGCCGGTTCTTCCCGTTGCCGGACTGGATGCGGCGGCAGGACACGGAGCACCCCCGCGAGCTGCTCGACCGGCTGCACGGGGATCTGCTCCGGCACAGCGGCGGAAGGCTCGGTGACGACATCGCGGCCCTCGCGCTGAGGCGCGTCACCGCGCAGGATCGGGGAGCCGTCGGAGCCGAGGGCTGACCCGTGACGATGTCCTCGAGCTCGGCGGGGACGGTTGTGTGTCGCCCTACCGTAGGGATCCGCAGGTCGCTCCCGAAGGCCCGTGCGCAGTCAGTTGTGCGGTGGCGGTGCCTGCGCTGCGGCCAGCTGTGTCGCCAAGGCGGTGAGGCGTTCGGCCAGCGCACCGGGGTCGGCTCGCGTCATGGCGGTGAGTCCGATGGTCGCCGTCGCCTGCCGGAGCGCTCTGAACCGGACGGCGGGGTGTGACGCGGACGCCGCGGCGGGCACGACGGTGACGCCGAGGCCGCACTCGACCATGGCGATCTGGGAGGTCACCGACCGTGCCCAGTGGGTCGGGACCGGGCTGAAGCCCGCGGCTCGGCACAGGGTCGCCATGGCGTCGTGATAGTCGGGCGAGATATGGCGGTGCAGCCATACCCATGGAGCGCCGGCGAGGTCCGCCAGGTCCAGCGGGCCGGTGGCTTCGGCGGCCGGGTGCCGGAGCGGCAGGGCGGCGACGAACCGGTCCACGAAGAGTGAGGTCGCCGTGGTGCCGCGTACGGGCGCGGTCTGGCGCACGATCGCCCAGTCGAGCGAGCGGTCGAGCAGCCCTGCCGCGGCCTCGTGGGTGTCGACCTCCTGGGTGCGGATCTCGACGTCAGGCAGGGCCTCGTGGAACCGCTCCAGCACGAGCGGCAGGGGCCAGGAGAAGGCCGAGGCGACGGCGCCCAGGCTCAGTCGGCCGCCGCGGCCGGTGGCCGCCTGCCGGGCGGCGGCTTCGGCTTCCTGGGCGTGCCGGATCAGGGCGCGACAGTGGTCCAGGAACACGGCTCCGGCGGGGCTGAGCGCGACCGACCGCTGGGTGCGGTGCAGCAGTTCACAGCCGAGCTGCTGCTCAAGCTGCTTGATCGCCTGGGACAGCGGCGGCTGGGACATCCGCAGCCGTTGCGCCGCCCGGCCGAAATGGAGCTCTTCGGCGACCGCGACGAAATACCGCGCCTGCCGGATCTCAACCATGATTCGCACATCCTCTTACTGATAGAGGAAATCAGACCTTCCGAATATATCCAGAGGCTGTTGAAGTGGAAGCCATGAGCAACTCATCTCTCCTGGACCGCTTCGCGGCGTTCGACTCCGCCGCGGTCAGCGACGCGCTCGACCAGCTCGGGCTTCCCCCCGGAATCGGCGGCATCCGCCCGGTGTGGGGCCCGGTGGCCGTCGTGGGATTCGCCGTCACCGTGGGGCTCGAACCGCGCACCGAAGGACCTGCCGGAGCCCACATCGCCACCACGGCCGTCGAGAACTCGGACGACCTGAGCGTGATCGTCGTCGACAACCAGGGCCGCACCGACGTGTCGTGCTGGGGCGGCATCCTGAGCCTGGGCGCGGCCCAGCGCGGAGTTCGAGGTGTCGTCGCCGACGGTGTGTGCCGCGACGTGGCCGAGGCTCGCGAGCTGGGTTTCCCGGTGTTCTCGCGGGGCTCGATCCCCGCCACCGCGCGGGGCAGGTTGCGGCAACGCTCCACCGGCGAGCCGGTCAGCGTCGCCGGACTCACGGTCGAGCAGGGCGACGTCGTCCTCGCCGACGAGACCGGAATCGCCGTCGTCCCGCGGAACCGGGCCGAGGAAGTGGCGGAGACCGCCACCGCGATCGTCGCCCGGGAGCGCTCCATCGCGGACGAGGTGCGCGCCGGCGCGCACCTCTCCCGGGCCATGCACGACGCCCGCCTCGCCGGAGACAAGGAGCCGGTCCGATGAGTGACCCCACCGCCACCCCGAACCTCGCCACCGGCCTGTCCACCGCATCGGTCTCCGACGCCCTCGACTCGCTCGGCCTCCCCGGATCCCTCCACGGTATCGGCGCGCTGCGCCAGGGCCGGCGGACCGTCGGGCCGGTCTTCACCGTCACCTACGAACCGGTCGACGAGACCGGCGGCACGGTGGGCGACTTCCTCGACGACGTCCCCGCCGGCGCGGTGATTCTCATCGACAACGCCGGCCGCACCGACTGCACGGTGTGGGGCGGCATCATGAGCCGGACCGCCCACGAGCGTGGCATCGCGGGCACCGTCATCAACGGCACCTGCCGCGACGTCGCCGTCGCGACCGCCGCCGGCTACCCGATCTGGTCGGTCTCCCGGTTCATGCGCACCGGCAAGGACCGCGTCCGAGTGGCCGCGGTCCAGACTGCCGTCACCATCGACGGCGTCCTCGTCCATCCCGGCGACATCCTCGTCGCCGACGACGACGGAGCCGTGGTCGTCCCTGCGGCCCGCTGGGACGAGGTCGCGGACATCGCCCGCCGTATCGACCGCGTGGAGGAGGCCATCGTCGAGGCCGTCCGGGGCGGCGCGACGCTCGCCGAGGGGCGTGCGCGGCACGGCTACCACTCGCTCCAGACCCGGAAGGACCCCTCGTGAGCCCGAACGACCTCGCCCGCCGCCACTCCAGCGCGACCCTGTCCGAGGCATCCGGACTCTCCGTGGCACTGTCCAGGGAAATCCGGCCCCTGTGGGCCGGTGCCCGGGTGTGCGGCCCGGCGTTCACCGTGCAGGGCGCCGGCGGCGACAACCTCGCCCTGCACCATGCCGTACCGCAGGCCCCGCCCGGGTCCGTCCTGGTCGCCGATCTCGGCGGTGCCGGCTTCGGCCACTGGGGCGAGATCCTCACGGTGGCCGCCCAGCAGCGGGGGATCGCCGGCCTGCTCATCGACGGCGGCGTCCGGGACGCGGCGGAGACCGAGGCGCTCGGCTTCCCGGTCTTCTCGCGCAACAACGCGATCCTCGGCACCCGCAAGGACTTCCACGGCGTGTTCGGGCGCCCCGTCAAGGTCGGAGGCATCACGGTCCACACCGGTGACCTCGTCGTCGGTGACGTCGACGGAGTCGTGGCACTTCCCGTGTCCGACACCGACCGCATCCTCGACCGCGCCGACGCGCGCGTGGCCCACGAGCACGAGCTGATGAGGCGGCTACGGGAAGGCCGCAGCACCCTCGACCTCTACGACAACTTCGAAGCTGCCGGGCGGTGACGACGATGACGGACAACCCGATCTTCGCCGTGGCCGCCCAGGCCGAAGCACTGCGGGCCCAGGGCGCGGACGTCATCACCCTCGCCGCCGGAGAGCCCCGAGCGGCCACCAGCGCCATCGTCGTGGAGGCCGCCGTCGCCGCCGTCCGCGACCCCGCCACCCACCACTACGGAACAGCCCAGGGCGACCCCGCCCTGCGCGCGCGTGTCGCCACCGCCGTCGCAAGAGACACCGGGCTCCCCTTGAGCGCGGACGACGTCCAGATCGCCCTGGGCGCGAAGCACGCCCTCTTCCTGGCCGTCCAGGCCCTGATCGACGCCGACGACGAGGTCCTGGTCGCCGCACCCGGCTGGCCCGGGCACGCCGAGGTCGTCACCGCGGCCGGCGGCGTCGCCGTGCCGGTCGCCACCGACCAGGAGTTCCGTATCCCGGCCGAGGCGCTCGACCGCTGCCGTACCCCTCGTACCCGGGCGGTGATCCTCTCCAGCCCCGGCAACCCCACCGGCGCCGTCCATCCCGAGTTTCTGCTGCGGCAGATCGCCGACTGGGCGCAGCGGCACGGCATCTGGGTCATCAGTGACGACATCTACCGGGCGTTCGACTACACCGGGACCTACCGGTCGATCCTGCGGGTGGCTCCGCAGCTGCGCGGTCGCACCGTCGTCGTGGGCGGAGTGTCCAAGGAGCACGCCATGACGGGCTGGCGCGTCGGGTGGCTCGCGGCGCCACCGGAGATTGTCGCCGCGGCGCGCCTTCATGTGTCCCGCACCATCACCCACGTCCCGACCGTCAACCAGCGGGCCGCCCTCGCCGCCCTGGGCGACACCTGCACGCCCGTCGACGCCGCCCGCGACTACCGGCGCCGACGCGCCCTGCTGGCGGAGGCGCTGAACGGGATCGACGGCATCGACTGCCCGCTGCCCGACGGCGGCATGTTCGCCTTCCCCGACGTCGGTGGACTCCTCCGCGACCGTGGCTGGACCAGCAGCGCCGATCTCGCCGCGTGGCTTCTCGACACCGCCCATCTCGCGGTCGTGCCCGGCGAGGCGTTCAACGCACCCGGACGCATCCGGGTGTGCTTCGCTGTCGACGACGACACGCTGATCACCGCGATCGAGCGACTGCGGACCGCCCTGGGACCCACGAAGCACGAATCAGCCGGACAACAGCCGGAGGAGGCCCGATGAGCCCCGTCAGGAAGCTCGAACGCTTCACACTCCCCCTCACCGTCGGCACCACCCGCGTCGAGGTGTCCGGCCTCCACCGCGACGGCACCGGCACGCCCCTGGTGTTCCTGCACGGCTTCGGCTCGACCAAGGAGGACTACGCGGACGTCGTCCAGCAGGAACGACTCGCCGACCGCCCCGTCCTCGCCTACGACGCACCAGGCTGCGGCGCCAGCACCTGCACGGACCTCGGCGCCGTCTCCATCCCCTTCCTCGTCTCCGTCGCCGAACAGGTCCTCCAGGCATGGCAGATCGACCGCTTCCACGTCGTCGGGCACTCGATGGGCGGCCTGACCGCCCTCCTGCTCGCCGACGGTGACCCGGCCAGGGTCGCGAGCTTCACCAACATCGAGGGCAACGTCGCACCCGAGGACTGCTTCCTCAGCCGACAGATCGTCACCCACGCCCATGACGATCCCGACGAGTTCCTGGCCCGGTTCGGCGAACGCGTCGGCGACTCCCGCTTCCACGGCGGTGCCCTCTACGCGTCGAGCCTGCCCCACAAAGTCCGGGCCGGAGCGGTCAGGGCCATCTTCGAGTCCATGGTCGACCTCTCCGACCACGGCAAGCTCCTCGACCGGTTCCTCGGACTCCCCGCCCCGAAGGTGTTCATGTACGGGGAACAGAACAACTCCCTGTCCTACCTCCCCGCCCTGACCGACGGCGGCGTCGAACTCGCCGAGATCGACCACTGCGCCCACTTCCCGATGTACTCCAACCCACCACAGATGTGGGCACGCATCGCCGAGTTCATCTCACAAGCCGACGCTGAGTCGCGCTGCTAGGACAGTCCCTTCCAGCCCCAGCGGGGAGTGGGGCCAGGGTCACCCAGGTCGGTGTCGTCGGGGTCGGCCGAGACGGATCGGGCGATCTTCGTGCCCCAGTCGAAGTAGGCCATCACTTGCTGCCGCAGCAGGTCGTCGTCGGGGAGTTCCTTGTCGACGGCCTCCGTCATCAGCTCCATCCAGCGCAGGCGCTGTTCCTCGGTGATGGCCAGTCCGAGGTGGGAGCGGAGCAGGGCCTGATGGCCGCCCAGTTCCTGGGTGAACGCCTCCGGGCCGCCGAAGACCTCGTCCAGCCAGACGGCCACGTGCTCGATATGAGTACGGGTGAAATCGGCGAAGACGGGCGCCAGCAGCGGGTCGGCCAGGACCCGGTCGTAGAAGGTGTTGCTCACCCGGCGCAGGACCTCCATCCCACCGATGGCCTCGCTCAAAGATCCAGTGCGCTCGCTCATGCCACTCATCCCCGTCGACAGCGTCACGCCGGTCAGAACCGACGTGTCCCATGCTCGCACCCCACCTCGCCGCGTGTCCGAACATTCGTCCTACCTGTCTGGGGTGTCGTGCGTTTTTCCCTGCGTACAGCCGACGTTCCGGGAGGAGCCGTTCGGGGTACATCGGCAACACCGACGATCCAGGCCCGGACCCACGGGGGGAGAACGCAGGTGTCACGGGGGGAGACGCAGGTGCCCGCGAACAGACCCGCGAACAGACCGGATGCCGAAGAGCCGCGGTTGACCGTCACCAGACCTCCGCGCCGACGCCTGAGCAGAGTGCTGGCGTCGGCGCTGCCCGTCCCGGTCGTCGGGCTGGTCCTGCTCGTGGCCTCCGGGAACCTGCTGCTGCCGTTGCGGCAGGTGGTCACCATCGAGGCCAAGATGGCCTCGAAGAGGGACTTCTTCCAGGACCCCGTGGTCGAGCGGCTGCTGATGAAGCACGGCTTCCGCGTGCACGTCACCAACATGGGCTCGCGTGAGATAGCCAAGCAGGACTACGAGGGATACGACGTCGTCTTCCCCTCCGGCCAGCCGGCCTCCGACCTGATCAGCCGGGAGCGCGCCCGGGCGAACCGTCCGGTGCTGCTGTACCGTCCGTTCGTCAGCCCCATCGTGCTGGCCACCTACCGGGACTACGCCGAGGTGCTCACGGCGGAAGGCGTCGCGAAGCGCCTGCCGGGCTCGGGCGGCCGGCCGATGTACTACACCCTCGATATGCGGCAGTTCCTCGATCTCGCGCGCGGCAAGAGGAAGGGCGTCCAGCGCGATCCCGAGGACGGCTACCGCTGGGACGAGATCGACCGCGACGACCACGTCCGCAACGGCAACAAGATCCTTGCCCAGACCTCGGACATCTGCGAGTCCAACTCCGGCGGTACCTATCTCGGGCTCGTGGCCTTCGTCGAGCACGGGAACGACGCACCGGACAGCGAGGCCGAGGCCGAACGGCTCGCCCGGAAGATCAAGCCGCTCCTCGTCGAACAGGGATTGCCGTCCTCCGAGCGGGCTGAGACGTATCTGTCCCCGGACGGGCAGAGTATCGCCCCTGTCTCAGTGATCTACGAGCACCAGTTCCTCGCCCATCAGATCGAGTACGCAGCCGAGAAGGGCGCGACCGACGACGAGCGCGTCCTGCTCTACCCGTCCACCCGCTTCGTCACCGAACCCCAGCTCGTCGCGCTGACCGGCGACGGCGCCAGGCTCGGTGAACTGGTCAGCGAGAACCGCGAACTCCAGCGCCGAGCCATGGAGTTGGGCTTTCGGGCCCGCAACACAACCAGCGGCGCGACCAGCGACGAGCTCACCCGGTTCCTCACCGACCGGCAGATCCCGGTGCCCACCACCTCCTCCGACGACACCCGGGCGGTCCTGCCCAGCCTGCCCTTACTGGAGAAGATGATCGAGATCGTCGGCGACTGCCCGGACCGGACGGGCAGCCGGTGAGGCGCAGCGCGGGCCGGCTGGCGCTCTGCCTGGCGCTCGTGGCCACCTTGCTCACCGCCTGCTCGGGCGACGACGGCGGCGAAACAGTCCGACTGCGCGTGCTCGCCAGTCCCGATCTCGCCGTACTGGCGCCGCTGCTGGGCGATCTGAAGGACGAGACCGGCGTCGATCTGCGCCTGGACCACCGGGCCGACGCCGAGACGAAGACCCCGGACCGCGACAGGTACGACCTCGCGTGGCTGTCCTCCGACCGCTATCTGCGTCTCACCGACAGGAGCGCGACCCGCGGGGTGCAGCGCACCCCCACCATGACGTCCCCCGTCGTCATCGGACTGAAGCGGGACGTGGCACGGAAGCTTCGCGCCCAGGTGCCCGGCGGCCGGCTCACCTGGGCGGACATCGCGGACGCCGCCGCCACCGGCACCCTCCGCTTCGGCATGGCCGACCCCCGCCACGCCGGCAGCGGGCTCGCCGCCCTCGTCGGCGTCGCCACCGCCGCGGCCGGCACCGGAGCCGCCCTGCGCCCCGAGGACGTCTCCTGCGACCGGCTGCGCGGCTTCCGCTCCGGCCAGACCCTCACCGCCGACACCGGTCCCGCCCTCGTCGACTCCTACGCCGACCACCAGGACGAGACCAACGCCCTCATCACATACGAGTCCGAGCTGCTCGCCCTCAACGCCACCGACCGCCTCGACGACCGCCTGGAGGTCGTCCGCCCCGAAGACGGCATGGTCCTCGCGGACTTCCCGCTGCTCCTGCTCGACCAGACCCACCGCACCGCGTACGACAAGGTCACGCAGTGGCTGCGGCGCGACTCGGTACAGCGGCAGATCATGCGGCACACCCTGCGCCGCCCCGTGAACACGACGGTCACCCGGGACGCGCGACTGCGCGAACAGGTCGGCAACGCGCTCTTCTACCCCGACCAACCCGCCGTCGTCGAAGCCCTGTTGGCGGACTACGGTGACCCCGACCGCCGCACCACAAGCCAGGTGGTCTTCCTGCTCGACTTCTCCGGCTCGATGCGCGGTGCCCGGATGTCCGCCCTGCGCGAGGCCTTCGACGGACTCAGCGGAGCAGACGCCTCCGCCTCCGGCAAGTTCACCCGCTTCTACCGGGGCGAGCGGCTGACCGTCCTCCGGTTCGGCGGCCGGGTGCTGGAGGAGAAGACCGTCACCGTCACCGGCCCGAAAGACCTGACGGCCCTCGCCGACACCGTCGCCAGGGGCGGCTACGGCGATGCCACCGCCGTATGGTCCGCCCTCGACCGCGGGTACCGCACCGCCGCCCGCGAACTGGCCGCCGACCCGGACCGCTCCGTCTCCCTCGTCCTGATGACGGACGGCGAGAACAACGCGGGCCTGTCCTACGCGGAGTTCGTCCGCCGTCACAAGGCGCTGCCCACCGCCGTGCGCACCGCCGTCCACACCTACCCCGTCCACTTCGGCGAGGCCGACCCAGGCGAACTGCGGCGCGCGGCGGGGCGGACGGGCGGACGGATGGTGGATGCCGCCGGCTCGTCCCTTTCCGAGGCGTTCAAGGAGATCCGTGGCTGTCACTGACGCACTGTGGTGGAGCCTTTGGTGGCCGTGGATGACGGTCTGGCTGGTGACGGCCGCCGGCGCGGTGGTGCTCGCGGTGGTCCTGGTGCGCCATTCCCGGGAGCGGCGCAGGCACCTGCGGCGCTGGCAGTCGGCGTACAGCATCTGCCTGTACCTGGACGAGCAGGCGGTGATGGACCTGTACGAGATCGGCAACTACCGGTCCGCGCTGGAGGAGGCCGTCGAGCTGCGGACGAAGGTCGACACGAGTGTCGGCCTCTGGAGCCGGGTGCTGACGTGGCTGTTCCGCTTCCGGCTGAAGCGGGACGTCAGCCAGGAGACGTTCCGCAAGTTCGTGCGCAAGGACAAACCGATCAACGTGATCGGCGTGGTCATGGAGGCCTTCGACCGGGCCGACGCCATCGTCCACGCCGACCTGACCACACTGACCGTCGTCCCGAACCGCAACCTCGCCGACAACCTGGCCGAGGGCCGTGCGGTGACCCTGAGCCGCATCGGCGAATTCGTCTCGGTCAAAGGTGTCTTCACCGGCGTGCCCGATGTCGCGGAGGGATTCGTCCTGCGGGCCGAGTACGGCGCCGAGCGGCCCCCGGTGTACATGCGCGTCGTAGCCTCCGGAAACGCGCGCCGCTCGATACCGGCCGGCACTTTCACGGCCCGTTGCCTCGGCAAGATGACCGGCTGGCGCGAGGACACCCGAGAGGTGACGCTGGAGGCGATCGCGATCTTCTGGTGACGGCACGGTCAGGCGCCGGGAGCGGTGGTCAGTGCGTCGACCAGCTGCCGGGCGCGTGTTTCCTCCCTCAGGAGGGTCTCGACCAGGGGGCCGGTGCCCGGGTCGTCTGCCGACGCGCTCGCGGAGTCGGCCGACCGCACCGGGCGCGGGCGTGCGGCCTCATCGAGGTACTTCTCCACGGGCCGGGCGTCGGCCGTCAAGCGGACGCGGTCATCGGTCAGGGCACTGTGCACCGCGGCGTAGTCGATGCCCAGGAGGGCCAGCCGCTCACCGCCCGCGTACCGGGTGCCGGGAGTGGGGCTGCTCTCCTTCGCCAGATGCGGGTACTGGAGCGCGACCTCGTGCGTGGCCAGAACCGCCAGCAGGACATGCTCGGTGCCCACCGCGCCATGGCCGAGACGGCGTGCCTGGTCGTAGGTCTCCACGCTGACCCACCAGGCAGGCCTCGAAGCCCAGTTGATCCCGAAGAACCTGAGAACCCATCGCTGCCAGAAGGGCGTGTGCCGATAGTGGCTCCGGCCGAGAAGAACATCGCGAGTGGAGTGCAGCAAGGGGGCGAGGCCGTCCTGCCGGCCTCCGGTTCCGCCGTCGAGCCGGGCGCGTACGGCCTGCGGTGAGACGCGGCACGCGCCCAGCAGTTCCACCGCCCGGTTGTCCTCCTCCAGCAACGCCCGCAGCAGATGAACGGCGGTGAACTTCGCCGCGCCCTCCCGCTGTGCCTGCCCCATCGCCGCGGTCAGCGCCCTGACGGCGGCGCCGGTGACGTGGTCCCGGCCGCCGTCGTCCCCCAGCACGTCCTGCGCGGCAACGCTTGCCTCGGCGTCGTCGGCAGCGCTCCACGCACCGTCCCGGTCCATTCTGTCCCGCAGTACCGCCATCAGCGCGGTCCTGGTCGCTCCTTCATCGTCGAGCGCCTTGCGCGCTGGCCCCTTGGCCGTGGTGATGCCGGCCAGTAGATGCCCGGTACCCATGGGGCCCTCGGCGGACCCCCGGGCGCCGCGGGCGGCCCCCAGGATTCCGATGACGTTCCAGTCGGGCTCCTTGATCGCTTCCATGCAGCCTTCGTCTCCGATTCCGCTCAATGGCTCGCTGTCTTCACTGTCCTTGCGGCGTCGGCCCTGTCATCGTGACTGCAGGGCGTCCAGCGCAACGGCCTGTGCGATGGCGAGGCGGCGGTCGAGGTCGGGGGCCGCGATGTCGAGCACGTACCGGTCGCGCAGCCCGAACTTCTTGTCGAACGCCATCAACCGCTTGTCGCCCACGGTGAAATCGAAGTGGTACGGCCATACGAACGGCACGAAATCGGTGAACGGAAGAAACTCCCAGACTCGGCGCAGCAGGGCCACCGACAGGTTGCGCTCGCGCCCGGTGAGCTCCAGCGTGCCTGGCTGCTCCAGGATCCACGTCGAGCGCAGCAATGAGGCGACAGGCCTTTCGCGAAACGAGCCGATGGGGTTCCCCTCCTCGTCCCGCACGGTGTAGACGGCGCCGATGTCGAGGACTTGGTCGGCCTCGAAGGTGCACAGGACGCGGTCCTTGGACTCGTCGGTGTAGAGGGTCACCTGTTCCTTGAGCGCCATCCGTTTCTGCTGTGCGAAGGCGACGACCTCGCCCTGCGAGCCGTCGGGACGGGCCACGGTCACCACGTACTGGTTGGCCATGACGGTCATCTTCTGCAGGACGTTGAACCGATCGTGCGCCTGTAGCTGTGCGTCGTCCACGTGACGGCTCCCGCCTTCTCGTCTCTTGCGCGGCCCAGTTGTGCACTGCCCGCACCGCTTCTGCTCTGCTGAACCATCGTCACCGCGACGGGCGGCTCGGAGCAGTCCCCGGAAGTCGTGGCGCGCAGCGACCAATGGCGACGGCCCGGGCACGCCCAACAGCGTTTGCCGCGCCTGTGGTTGTCGACTTTCGTCGTTCGCCGTCACGACGCGGGGATGATGCGGTGCACCTGCGCGCTGAATATCGTCGGCCTGTGGAACTGGACGAAGCACACACCGCCCGCGTCGTACGGACGCTCCGTGCCCGGCTTGCCGCCGCGTCCCCTTGGAGCCGCAGAAGGATCGCCGGGGAGATCGTGCTCACCGTCGCCCTCGCTGGGTCCGCGGGGCTGTTCGAAGCAGTGAGGGCCGGGTTCGGCGTACGAACCTTCGCCGTCGTAGCCGGCATCGCCGTGCTGTCGCTGACCAGGCGCGCGCTGCCGGCGACGGTGCTGGTCGTCTCCGCCTGCACGGCAGCGGTGTTGCCGTCCGCGGTGCCGCTGCTGGTCTATGCGAGCTGGTCGGCGGGAAGCCGCATCATGAAGCCCTGGCGCGTGGTCGCCGCCTTCGCTGCCGCGCTCGTCCTCCATACCGTGGCGTCCGCCCACCACGAGATGAGCGGCTCCGGTCTGTCGCTGCCCATCACGGGCGCGCTGAGCGCCGCAGCTTTTCTGACCCTGGCGATCGTGCCGGGGCTCGTGTCCCGCTACCGTGCGCAACGCCGCTCGCTGCTGGACGCACTACAGCGGAACAACGCCCAGCTCATGCGCGAGCAGGCGATGGTGGCACGGCAGGCGCGTCTGCTGGAGCGCGGTCGCATAGCCCAGGACATGCACGACAGCCTCGGCCACCAACTCGCCCTGATCTCCGTACACGCGGGCGCCCTGCAGGTTGATCCGGACCTGACCGATCGCCAGCGGGACGGGGTCCGGATCCTGCGTGACGCCTCCGTTGCCGCGATGGGGGAGCTGCGCGAGGCCGTCGGTATCCTCCACGAGGACCGGGACGACCAGCGGAACGGGCCTGACGACCACACCGCGCATGCCGGGAAGCGTGTCAGGCACTCTCCGGCCGGGGCCACCGACACGGGCGGCGGGCGTCCGCTCTCCCGGGCGGTGGCCTCCATCGACGGCCTGGTCGCAACGTCCCGGGCTGCGGGCGCAACCGTGGAACTGCACCGGTCCGGCACCGCACGGCCACTGGCGCCCGCCGCCGACCACGCGGCATACCGCATAGCCCAGGAGGGCCTGACCAACGCCCACAAGCACGCCCCGGGCGCCCCGATCACCCTTGCCCTGCGCTACGAGCCGGACAGCCTGGTGGTGGAGGTCGCCAACGGACCCGCGCCCGCCGGGCCGCCGGACGCCCCGGCAGCGATCAGCGGCGGTCAGGGACTGGCAGGCCTGCGCGAGCGGGCCCGGCTCATCGGAGGCATGGTGCACACCGGCCCCACGGCGGACGGCGGATTCCGCATCGCGGGGATGCTTCCCTACGGCGCCGGACACGGCGAGCCCGGGGCCCGTCCGGAAGATGCGACCTCCGTCGGTCCGCACGACGACTTTGTGGGACAGCCGGCGGCGGGACCGGCGGGCAACAGTGGAACGGCCGTCAACCGTTCCGACAACCAGCAGGAGTTCGCCGCCCTCATGAGCAGCAAGAAGAACGTGGCCATCGGCTGCGCCGTCACCGCCGTCGTCCTCGTCGTGAGCGTGATCACCCTGGGCGTCTGGGGAGTGAGCACGCTGATGGACGAGCTGGACAAGTCCACGATCCCGGTGCGCGTGTACGAGTCGGTGAAGACCGGCGATCCCGAAGCCGACGTGCAGGCCAAACTGCCCGACGAGGACTCGTTTCTGACGGCGGATCTGGAGGACAAGGGCCCGCGCATACCCAAGGACGCGACCTGCCGCCACTTCGGGTCCGACGACCCCGACGACATCTCGACCATCTTCCGGTTCTGCTTCCGCGACGGAGAGCTGGTCGCCAAGCAGACCTTCAAGGACGAGAGCTGATCCGCAAGTCCGAGAGATGACCCGGCGCGCGCTGTGGCGCCGTCTGTGCGATGCACCCGACCGGATCAAGGCATGATGGCGAGGCCATGCCATCCGCTTTCCGACCGACACCGCCCCAGGAGGCCGTGTGATCCGGGTCCTCGTCGCCGACGACGAGCCGCTCATCCGGGCCGGCATCAGGATGATCCTCAACTCGGCCGACGACATCGACGTGGTCGCAGAGGCCGGTGACGGCCGAGAGGCGGTGCAGAACGCCCGCGGCACCGCCGTCGATGTGGCCCTGCTGGACATCCAGATGCCGGTGATGGACGGGCTGACGGCCCTGGCCGAGCTGGGCCGCGCCGCGCCGCAGGTACGGGTACTGATCCTCACCACGTTCGGCGAGCGCGACAACGTACTGCGCGCGCTCGGCCACGGCGGCGCGGGCTTCCTCCTCAAGGACACCGCGCCCGAAGAGCTGATCCATGCCGTGCGGGCGGCGGCCGCCGGCAACGCCTATCTCTCACCGGCGGCCACCCGGCACGTGGCGGACGCCCTCGCCTCCCCCATGGCCACCGCCCGCGCGGAAGAGGCCAGACGCCGCCTCGACGGACTGACCGCCCGGGAGCGCGACGTGCTCGCCCTCCTCGGCGAGGGCCTGTCCAACGCGGACACGGGCAGGCGGCTGCACATGAGCGAAGCCACCGTGAAGACGTACGTCAGCCGAATCCTCAGCAAGCTCGGGTGCGACAACCGGGTACAGGCGGCGCTGCTCGCGCGCGACGCCGGGCTGCATACGGGCGAGGGGTGAGCCGACCCACGCCATGGGCATCGCCGTAAATGAATTGAGCGAGGCGACGACCCGCTGTTAATTTCACGGTGGACCGTGAAGTCGTCGTATGGAGGTGAGCCCCGTGAACACAGTTACCCGTGGGTGCTCCCTCAACCCGTCACGGTCCGGCGGCTGACGTTCGGTGTCGCCAGGAGCGCCTGAGGTCGAGGCACTCTTGAAGGAGACTCCGATGGACACAAAGCCTTTCGCATCTGGCCTGAGCGGGAACGCGGTGGTGATCACGCGCGTCGCGGACAGGCAATGGCACGCATTGGATGACGACCTGGTGGTCGGTCGCGGGCATGCGCAACACCGGCCCGACGGACGCCTGTTCATCAGCGTCGACGCCTGGCACGACGCCACCTTCGACCGGCTCGCCGAGGCGATGCTGGCGGAACTGCCGGCGCCGCTGTACACGGTGGTCGACGAAGCCGACGGCCGGCTGACGGCGGGCTGGCGGCGGGCCGGGTTCACGATCCGGCGCCGCGAGTGGGAGTACGTCGTGCCGACCGACCCGCGGGTCACCGGGCTCGAAGCGGTCCTGCCGCCTTCGGGCGTGACGATCGTGCCGGCCGGTCAGGCGGACGAGGATCTGTTGCGGGCGGTGGACCGTGCGATTCGTGACGAGGTCGAGGCGAGTGTCGGCTGGCAGTCGATGCCCGCGGAGGTGATTCCCCGCGCCGAAGGCGACACCGTCGTCGACCCGTCGAAGTACGCGGTGGCCGCGGCGCCGGACCGCTACCTGGGGCTGATCCGGGTGGTGACGGCGATCCGGCCGCGCATCGGGCTGGTCGCGGTCCGGGCCGGCGAGCAGCGCCGGGGCATCGCGCGGGCGCTGCTGGCCCACGCGCTGGGGACGTTGCACCGCTCCGGGTTCGCCGGGGCCTGGACCGAAGTCCAGGAGCCCAACCAAGCGGCCTCGGCGTTGTTCGAGGGCATCGGCGCCCGGCCGATGAGCAGCAACCTGGAGCTGGTGCGATGACGAAGAACAAGAACGTCATCGAAGTCGAGGGCAAGGTCGTCGAGTGCCTGCGCAGCGCCATGTTCACCGTGGAGCTCGAGAACGGCCATCAGGTGCTCGCGCACATCAGCGGGAAGATCCGCAAGAACTACATCAAGATCATGCTGGCGGACCGGGTACTGGTGGAGCTTCCGCCCTACGACCTGACGCGCGGCCGGATCGTGTTCCGGTACCGAAACTAGCGGCGGTCGGCGCCTTCCGCGGAAGCTGGTCCTTGGGCTCCGGTCACGGCGTTTCCGTGACCGGGGCTCCTGGGGTGGCTGGTACGGCCGAGGCGGCCACCGCTCCGGCCCGGCCGACGTCGCGGAGGACGCTCAGTCGAGACAGAACTCGTTGCCCTCGATGTCCTGCATCACGATGCACGACTCGTTGGTGCCATCGGCAAGCATTGTTCGCACGTGTGCCGCACCGAGGGAGACCAGCCGTGCGCACTCGGCCTCCAGGGTGGCGAGGCGCTCCTCACCCACGAGCCCAGTGCCGGCCCGCACGCACAGATGCACCCGGTTCTTGACGATCTTCCCTTCGGGAACGCGCTGGAAGAGCAGTCGCGGGCCCACCCCCGAGGGATCGCTGCAGGCGAAGTAGGTGACCTCTTCCTCAGACGGCAGCGAGCGGTGGTAGTCCTCCCACGTGGCAAACCCCTTCGGGACCGGCGGTACGACGTACCCCAACACCTCGCACCAGAACCCGGCGAGGCGTGCGGGTTCGCCGCAGTCGAAGGTGACTTGGAACTGCTTGATCGATGACATCGGCGCACCATAGCAAGGCGTGCGCCACTTCCCTCATCCCGTTTACTCCTCTACTCTAGGTAGACCTACCTACCTAGTTGGACAGTGATGAGCGAGACCCACGTGAGCGCGGCGGGAAGCGGGAGACAGCGCCCGGCCCGGAAGCGGCTGCTGGAGGCGGCGGCTCGTCGCTTCTACGCCGACGGCGTGGTCGCGACCGGCATCGACACCATCACCGCCGAGGCCGGCGTGGCCAAGATGAGCCTCTACAACAACTTCTCCTCCAAGGCCGACCTGGTCCGGGCCTACCTCGACGCCCGGCACGAGGAGTGGCTCGGTCTGTACCGGGCCCGGCTGGAGCGGGTCGAGGGCCCGCGTGAGGGCGTGCTGGCGGTGTTCGACGCGTACGCCGATCACGCGGCGTACGCGTACGAGCACGGCTTCCGGGGGTGTGGTCTGCTCAACGCCGCCGCCGAGCTCCCGGCCGGGGACGAGGGCCGGGCCGTGGTCCGTGCTCACAAGGAAGAGGTGGAGCGTCTGATCGCCGGCCACGTCGAGGAACTGTTGCCCGACCGGCCCGACGAGGCCGGCGCGACGGCCGAGCACCTCTCCTTCTTGCTGGAGGGCGCGATGGCACGCGCCGGCCTGGAGGGTGACGGTGAGCGTGTCCAGCATGCCCGCTCGATGGCGGCGGCCCTGCTGGACCGGCTGTGAGGGGTGTCGACCGCGGCCGGTCCGCGGGAATCGGGGCCCTGTGCGTGCTGGCCGCCTCCGTGCTGTGGGGGACGACGGGCACGGCCGCCACCTTCGCCCCGGACGTGGGTCCGCTGGCCATCGGCGCCGTCGCCATGGGCCTGGGCGGACTGCTGCAAGCCCTCGTCGCCACGCGGCAGATCGCCCGCAGCATCGCGGGCCTGCGCGACCAGCGGGGCACGGTCCTGCTCGGCGCCGCGTCGGTGGCGGTCTATCCCCTGGCGTTCTACAGCTCCATGCACCTGGCGGGAGTCGCCGTGGGCACCGTCGTATCGATCGGCACCGCCCCGCTCGCCTCGGCCCTGATCGAACGCGCCGTCGACGGCCGCCGGCTCACGGGGCGTTGGATGTTCGCGGCCGCCCTCGGCCTGCTCGGCACCGTCCTGCTGTGCGTGGCCGAAGCCGCGCACGCCGCCGACGACACGGGACAGGCCTCCGTGGCCGACACGTTGCTCGGCGTGGGTCTCGGCCTCGTCGCCGCAGTGACGTACGCCCTCTACTCCTGGGCCGCGCACCGGCTCATCACCCGCGAGATCCCCTCCCGCGCGGCCATGGGCGCCGTCTTCGGGATCGGCGGCCTGCTGCTCCTTCCCGTCCTGGCAGTCACCGGCGGACCGCTCGTGAACTCCTGGTCCAACGCGGCAGTCGGCACCTACATGGCTCTCGTGCCGATGTTCGCCGGCTACGTCCTCTTCGGCTGGGGCCTGGCCCACGTGCCCGCCAGCACCGCCACCACCCTGTCCCTCCTCGAACCGGCGGTGGCGGCGGTCCTGGCCGTCCTCGTCGTCGGCGAGCGGCTCCCCGCCACGGGCTGGCTGGGCATCGCCCTCGTCATCGCGTGCCTGGCCGTCCTCACCACCCCCTCACGTGCCCACCGCCGCTCACGCGGACAACCGCGCAAGCCCGCGGGCGACAACGGGACGACCGGGGCTGACTACGATGGTCCGCCGGCATCCGATGGCACCGTGTCCGTCACGGGGCGACCGGCTTCGACAAAGGGCAGGAGCGGCTCAGCACGATGACAGGTCTCCGCGACGTGGTCGCACTCGACGACCCGGTGGGGGAGTCGCTCCGCGGCCACCACGGGCATCTGGCTCGCCGACTCGGCCGGGCCGTCACCTATCTGCCGGGAGTCGCGACCTTTTCCGCGGTCTCCGCGGAGGCGGACTCGCAGGAGTGGGACGAACTCGCCCAGCTGCTGGGGCGCGGCGAGTTCGCCGACATGTTCAGCTGCCCGGCGACGCCGCCGTCGGACTGGGAGCCGGTCTTCGTCCTCGAGGGTCGCCAGATGATCTGGGCAGGTGAGAGTCGTACGGATGTCTCTCATGCCGAACTCGACCCCGATGTGGTCCAGTTGGGCGCTGAGAGCGTGCCCGGGATGCTCGACCTCGTCGAGCGGACCCGGCCGGGTCCGTTCTGGCCCCGTACTCATGAACTCGGCACCTATCTCGGCATCCGCGACGGCGACACGTTGGTGGCGATGGTGGGGGAGCGGCTCCGGCCTCCTGGGTGGACCGAGATCAGCGCCGTCTGCACCGCTCCCGAGGCACGCGGACAGGGTCATGCCGCCCGTCTGACGCGCGCGCTCGTCGCGCGCATCGTGGACCGGGGCGATCGTCCCTTCCTGCACGTGGCCGAGGCCAACACCGGCGCGATCGCGCTCTACGAGCGGCTGGGGTTCGAGACCCGGAAGCATGTGACGTTCCGCGGGTTCCGCACTCCCTGAGGCATGCGGCCCGGTGCCGTCGGCTCACCAGGCCGCGTCCTCCCACTGGTCCAGCAGGGCGTCGGCCGACACCCCGTCGGGATCGTTCACCGGGCTCTGGGTGGACTGTTCCGTCCAGATCACCTTGCCCCGGGCCGTGTAGCGGGTGCCCCACCGCTCCGCGAACTGGGCGACGAGGAACAGCCCTCGCCCGCCTTCGTCGGTGGTCGCGGCCCGGCGCAGGTGTGGCGAGGTGCTGCTGCCGTCGGCGACCTCGCAGATCAGGCTGTCGCGGTCCTGAACCAGCCGTAGCCGGATCGGTTCAGTGCCGTAGCGAATGGCGTTGGTGACCAGCTCGCTGATGATCAGCTCGGTGGTGAAGGCCATCTCCTCCAGCCCCCAGGTCTCCAGCCGGCGAGTGACGTCGGACCGGATGCCGGCGACGACCGCCGGATCGTTGGGCACATCCCATTCGCCCACGTGGGAGGGGTCCAGCAGGCGAGTGCGGGCCACGAGCAGGGCGATGTCGTCGCTCGACCGAGCGGGCAGCACCGCGTCGAGGACGTCCCGGCAGGTCTCCTCCGGCGTCCGGTCCGGGCGCGCCAGGGCGTGGCGCAGTCCCTCGAGGCCGGTGTCGAGGCCCCGTTCCCGGTTCTCGATCAGGCCGTCCGTGTAGAGGACCAGGCGGGAGCCCTCGGGGAGGGCGAGTTCGGTGGTCTCGAAGGGCAGGCCGCCGCCCAGACCGAGCGGCGGTGAACCGGGCACCCGCAGGAACTCCACCGTGCCGTCGGGGCGCACCAGGGCCGGCTCGGGATGCCCGGACCGTGCCAGTGCGCACGTCCCGGACGCCGGGTCGTAGATCGCGTAGAGACACGTGGCTCCCGAGACGCTCTCGTTGTCCCGCTCGGCGTTCTCGTCGCTGTCGATCCGGGCGACCAGCTCGTCCAGATGCCCGAGGAGCTCGTCCGGGGGCAGGTCCAGGGCGGAGAAATTGTGCACCGCGGTGCGCAGCTGGCCCATCGTCGCCGCGGCGTGCAGGCCGTGCCCCACCACGTCGCCGACCACCAGGGCGACCCGGGCGCCGGGCAGGGGGATCACGTCGAACCAGTCGCCGCCCACGCCTTCCAGGGCGGGCAGGTAGCGGTGGGCGACTTCCACGGCCGAGTGGTCGGGCAGGGAGCTGGGCAGCAGGCTCCGCTGGAGTGTCTCGGCCAGCGTGTGCTCGCGGGTGTAGCGGCGGGCGTTGTCGACGGCGACCGCGGCCCGGGCGGCCAGTTCTTCGGCGAATGCCAGATCCTCCCCGCCGAAGGGGTCCGTGTCCGAGCGCCAGAAACTCGCCATGCCCAGCACCACACCGCGGGCCTGCAGCGGCACGGTGATCAGGGAGTGGAAGCCGAGGTCCAGCAGGTGCCGGGCGCGTTCCGGGTCCTGGGCATTCATCCACTCACTGGACGCGGTCAGGTCGGCGTCCAGGACCGCACGGCCGCGCTCGGCGCCGACGGCCACGGGCGAGGTGGGGACGAAGCGGATCAGTTCCCCCACCGGGTAGAGGGACCGGGCACCGTCGACGCCGTGTACGGCCACCCGGCGCATCTCGGGGCCGGGGCCGGCCGACTCCGCACCCCGCAGGATCGGATCCAGCAGATCGACCGTCGCGGCGTCGGCGAACCGGGGGACCGCCACCTCGGCCAGTTCCTGCGCGGTGCGCACCACGTCCAGCGTGGTGCCGATCCTGATCCCCGCCTCGTACAGCAGCCCCAGCCGCTCCCGGGCCACCTCCGCCCGGCCCGCCAGCGCACGCAGCTCTGTCGAGTCACGCAGCGTGACGACGCTGCCCGCGGGGCGGCTGCCGGGATCGACCGGCCTGATGTTGACCGCCAGCAGCCGGTCGCCCGCCAGGTGCACCACGTCGGTGACGACTCGGGCCGAGCCGAGCAGCAGGGTGGTGTCCGCCGCGAGGCCGAGCTCGCTGACGCGGCGCTCCTCGGCGTCCGCGGGCAGGTCCAGCAGTCGCCGCGCCTCGTCGTTGGCGAGCAGCAGCCGTCCGTCATCGCCGATGATCAGTACGCCTTCCCGCACCGCGTGCAGCACCGCGTCATGGTGCTCGTACATCCGGGTCATCTCGGAGGGGTCCAGGGCGCGGGTCTGCCGCCGCAGCCGCCAGGAGACGAGCGCCGTGCCGACCGCGGCCACCGCGAGTGCCGCGCCCGCGAACCCCAGCAGCTGCGGCAGCTGGTCCTGCACCACGTCGTCCACGCTGGCGACGGTGACCCCGACCGATACGAAGCCGACGATGGTCGGCCCGTCGGTGTCGTAGACGGGCACGGTCGTGTCCACGGCAAGGCCCAGGCTGCCCTCGAACGTCTTGGTGAAGGGCCGGTCGGCGGCGCCGCCCTCGCGCAGGGCGAAGATGTGCTTGCCGATCAGCTTCGGGTCGGGGTGGGTCCAGCGAAAGCCCTGAGGGTCGAACGCGACCACGTAGTCGACCCCGGTGTGCCTCCGGGTGTCCTCCGCGCGCGGCTGCATCAGCCCGGTGGGCTTGCCGGACTTCATGGCGGCCAGCGTCCCCGGGGCGCGCGCGAAGGACTGCGCGACGCCCATCGACAACTGCCGCGCCTCCTGCATGTTCGAGTCCCGGGCCTGCACCACGAGAGCCCCTCCCGCGGCGGCGGCGAACAGCACCATGATCACGAGCTGGAGCAGAAACACCTGGCCGGCGACGCTGCGCACCCTTGGCAGGACCCGCCGGCGCCTCCCAGAGGGCAGGCCGCCGGGCTCCGGCTCGGGCTCCTCGACCCGTCGCGAGGCCCGCCGAGAGCGCCCTCCGCTGTGCGCGTGGGGCCGGAAGGCCGAGAGCCGACCAAGGTGCCTGGCCATACGGACTCTTTACCATGCGTGTTCATATACGGCCATATAGCTGGGTTCAGTCGGTCAGTTGCGCACCCACTCCTGCCAGCGCCTGGTCACGGAGTCCTCGTTCTCCAGCCACCACGGGATGTCCAGGTCGAAGCCCGAGAGCAGGTGTCCGGGCGTGCTCGCCAGGTTCACGGCGGTGGCTTCGGTGAGAAATCCGTAGGCAGCGGGCACCACAGGCCCCTCGAGGTATATACGGGCCATACGGGCCTGCACCTCGGGCCGCAGCGCGAAATCGATGAGCCGGTAGGCGGCGTCGGAATGGGCGGCGCCCTTGGGGATTCCGTAGCCGTTGCTCTGTCTGCGGGCGCCGTTCCACTCGTACGCGAGCGGAGAGCCGCCCTTGATCAGGCTCTGGACGCGGCCGGCCCAGGTGCTGGAGGCCGTGACCCGCTTGCGATCCAGCAGCTCACCCGGTTCGGCGCCGTACTCCCAGAACGCCCGCACCGAGCCCTTGATCTCGTCGAGGACCTTGAAAGCACGGTTCACGTCGAGCGGGTAGAGCCTGTCGAGCGGCACTCCGTCGGCGAGCAGGGCGAACTCCAGTTCCGGCAAGTCCACCGTGCCCTGAAGCGCCCTTCTCCCCGGGAAGGCGCCGAGGTCCCAGAAGTCCGACCACGACGCGGGCTTTCTCCCGCCGAAGGCGTCCGCGCCGTAGGCCAGGACGCTGGCCCAGTAGCTCTTGCCCACCCCGTTGGGGGTGAGCAGGGACTCGGCGATTCCCGCGTTCCTGGTGTTCTTCAGCCGGCCGTAGTCCAGTTCCTCGGAGGCGTCCTCGCGCTCGAAGCGCACCAGATTGGACATGTCGATGTCCATGACGTCGAAGCGCGGACGGCCTTCCTTGATCTGGGCGAGGATCTGGGCGCTCGAGAAGTTCACCACGTTGATCCGGATGCCCGTTTCCTTGGTGAACGGGTCGTAGATCGCTTTGCGGTTCGCCTCGCCGTAGGAGCCGCCGAAGTCACGTACCACGAGCAACTTGTCGCTCTTGGCGGAACTCCGGTCGGTGCGGCTGTCGCACGCGGTGAGCGATACGGCAGCCGCACCGGCTGCGATTCCGCCGACCCCACTCAGGAAGGCCCTGCGGTCGATCCCGACGTCTCCCACCGGCTGCCTCCCCAGTGTCGTCTGGAGTGTCTTCTGGATGATCCGTGACGGAGGGTGATTCCTGGCCGGTCCTGCTTCGTGCTTCAGTCAGTTCTTATCAGGAAAAGTCCGGTCTTTACAGGCGTGGGGGTGGGGTCCGGTCCACCGCGTCACCAGCGCTCGCCGGCGTCCTGCGGATTCTCACGCCTGGCGGTGCGCACGCCTCGCGTGGTGGCGGCGCGCCGCCGTTCCCAGCAGGGCCAGACCCGCGACGCCGACCAACAGCGTTGTCCACTCCGGCATTTGGGCTGCCCGCAGGAGGCCGGAGACACCGAAGCTCGTATCCCACCCGGCTTCCGTGATGGCGGAGCCGAAGCCCTGGATGGCGAGGATGGCGCCGAAGAGCCACAGCAGCCCCTGCCCTGAGCCGCTGTCCCTCCTCTTGAGCTGCTTGTCCATGATGAGCCTTCCCTCCCGTTGGCCGCGCATCGTTCCGATGCGATCGCATCACATCGTGCAGGGAATCCGGATACGATGCAAGTGCATCAGAACGTGGGAAGGAGTGAACCGTGCCCAGGCAGGTCGACTACGAGGACCGGCGTCGACGGATCGCCGAGGCGGTCTGCACCCTGATCGCGCGCTCCGGCATGGAGGCCGTCAGCCTCCGCGACGTCGCCGCCGAAGCCGGCGTGTCCATGGGCGCTGTCCAGCGGTGCTTCCGTACCAAGCAGGACATGCTGCTCTTCGCGCTGGAGCACATCTCCCAACACGTCGGCGAGCGCGCCAACCAGCGCATCGCCGCTACCGCCACCCCCCAGGCCGCATCGACCCTGCTGTCCCACACTCTGGCCGAACTCGCCCTGCTGGACGAGGAATCGAAGACACAGGCCCAGGTCTGGCTGGCCTTCGTCGCCCATGCCCCCGCCAGTGCGGAACTGGCCGCCGTCCTGCGCGACACCTATGCCAAGCTCCACGGCCTCATCGCGTGGCTCATCCGCTACGGCCAGGACACCCGGGAGGTTGCTCAGCACCTCGACCCCGAGCGCGAAGCACACACGCTCCTCGCCCTGGCCGACGGCCTCACGACCCACGTCCTGGCAGGCCACCACTCCCCGGCCACGGCACTGGCCATCCTCCAGCGCCACATCGACCACCTGCTGGACAACGCCTCCGACCGCGGCTGAGGTGGCACGGTGACCAACCATGATGAGGCGGCGGTTGTCCGACCGTTGACACTGGCTTGGGTGAGCCGGCATCTGGAGGTCGGCGAACGGGTCGTCAGGGCCGAGGCGCTGCGCGGCGGCATCACCGCCGACATGCGGAGGCTGACCATCGGAACGCGGGACGGAGGTACCCGTGATCTGGTGCTGCGGACCTTCGTCAACGTGGAGCACGCCGAGGACCGGCTGAGCAGGGAGGCCGGTGCTCTGACCCTGCTCGCGGGGGCCGGCGTGCCGGCTCCAGGGCTGGTCGCGGTTGATCCGGTCGCCGCGCAGTGCGAGTATCCGTCGCTCCTCATGACACATCTGGAGGGCCGGACGGTCCTCGACGATGAGGGTCTGGAGAGCCGTGTCCCCGCCTTGGCCCGTCAACTCGTGGCGATCCACGCGTTGCGCCCCGCCGAGTGGCGGCCCCGGGAGTATGTGGCGCTGACGACCGCCGACACCGTCGTGACTCCGAAGGGCGCCGATTCGGCGGCATGGGCCGCTGCGATCGACGTGATCCGCAAGCCCGCGCCGCCCTGTGAAGGGCGATTCCTGCACCGGGACTTCCACCCCGGCAACGTGCTGTTCGACGCGTTGTCCTCAAGTCCGGCGGATGCCGGGATCACCGGCGTCGTCGACTGGGCGGCCACCTCCTGGGGCCCGGCGGATCTCGATGTGGCGCACTGCTCCACCAATCTCGCGCTGCTGCACGGCCCGGCGTGGGGTCTGCGGTTCGCTGAGGCGTATCAGAAGGCCGGCGGGGTGTTGGCCGCGACCGCGAGCGAGCGGCTGTACTGGCGGGTGCGGGACGGGCTGGCGTTCTCGGAAGAAGTGCGGTTGGTGTCGCGGTCGTGGCGGGAGGCGGGGAGGGTGGAGCTGACGACGCGGGTTGTGGAGGAGCGGCTGGATTCCTATGTCACGGCCCTGATGGACGCGTCGGGCTGAGCCGAGGCGGTCCGGACCTCGGCCTTCACCGCTCAGGCAAGTGGGGGCGTCAGGCAGCCCCAGGGGGCAGTCCTCGGCGCGTCGTCTCTACCAAGCGTTCCAGAGCCCGTCGTGACGGTGGCGGACCGGAGGGATATCCGCGTCGTCAAGGTCGTGGCCGGCGTGGTGCAGTCCGCGGATCCGCTGGGCTTCGAGTCGAACCTGGAGCCGGGCCCGGCCTTCAGCCGTAGCGATCTCGGTGGAGAACGAGCCCTTTCTGCAGTAGAGCACCATCCACTGCCAGGAGGTGATCCGGTGCAGCGTCTTCGTAGGGGCAGGGCGACGGCCTTCGCGGGTCGCCTGGGCCAGTTCAGCGAGCGTGTAGCGCAGGTCGTACAGGGACATGGACTCCGAAGCGACGCCTTGGACGCGGAATCGCCTGGGAGTTGTGCGGACGGTTCGGGACATCGAGAGCCTCCGTCGGGCCCTCTGGGCTTTCCAGAGGTACCTACGGAGGGTGGGCAGTGGTCAGCACGACTCAGCCCCCTTGTCGTTGGTCAGCAGTGTCGGAGCCTCCGGCTGAGCTGTGTGTGGGCTTCAAGTGGTTGTCGCCGCGCGGTCGGACTCACTGCGGAGAACGCAGAATTCATTGCCCTCGGGGTCCGCGAGGACGGCCCAGCCGGGGCCATCGGGTTCCCGGCGGTCGTCGACGAGGGTGGCCCCGAGGTTCAGTAGACGCTCGACCTCTTCCTCGCGCGTGGTCTTGGGACGCAGGCACAGGTGAAGTCTGTTCTTGATGGTCGTCTTCGGTTCCGGCACCTGGTTGAAGTACAGCAGCGGGCCCTCCGGCAGCATCACCGCAGTCTCCGGATCACCGGGGTTGTCCTCCGGATGCAGCGGACTGCCGAGCACCTCACTCCAGAACCGGGCCAGTTCATAGGCATCCGCACAGTCGATCGCCACATTCTGCAATACCGAGACCATGTGCCAGAGCCTGCCTGAAGCTCCGCTCGGTCCGCCAGGGTTTTGGAGCTGCCGCAGTACTGTGACTTCGCATGACCGACACCGAGATCGAGATCACCGCAGAGCTGGTTCAGGACCTGCTGCAGGAGCAGCATCCAGACCTCGCAGGGCTGGCCATCCGCGAGGTGGCGGGCGGCTGGGGCAACCAAATGTGGCGTCTCGGAGACGATCTGGCCGTGCGCATGCAGCGCATGGACCCCACCCCGGAGCTCCAGCTCAAGGAACGGCGGTGGCTGCCCGTGCTGGCTCCGCGCCTTCCGCTCCCGGTGCCGACCCCGGTGCGGTCCGGCGAACCGTCCGAGCGCTTCCCCAAGCACTGGACCGTGATGACGTGGGTTCCCGGCGAGCCGCTGGACCACGGCTCGATCAGCCGCGGCGCCCACGCGGCCGACACGCTGGCGGGCTTCCTCCGGGCGCTCCATGTGGAGGCGCCCGCCGAGGCGCCGATCAGCAGGGACCGCGGTGCCCATCCCCGGAACTGCACGGACGGCTTCGAGAACTTCTTCCAGGCCGTCGCCCCCGACGACATCGCTGCCGACGTACGGGCCGTCTGGGACGACGCGGTCGCGGCCCAGGCGTGGCAGGGCCAGCCGGTGTGGGTGCACGGCGACCTCCATCCCGCGAACGTCGTCGTCACGGACGGAACGCTCTCGGGCATCGTCGACTTCGGTGACATGTTCGCCGGCGATCCGGCGTGGGACCTCGCCGCCGCGTGGGTGCTGCTACCCGCGGGCACGGCCTCACGGTTCTTCGACAGGTACGCGCATGCGGACGAGGCGGCGATCCGGCGCGCCCGCGGGCTGGCCGCGATGAAGAGTCTCTTCCTGATGCTCATGGGACAGAACGGAGATCGGGGTCTTCCCGGCGGCAAGCCGCACTGGGGACCTGTAGGCCGGGCGGCACTTGATCGTGTCCTGAAGGGCGTTTGAGGCGTGCTTCAGCTTCGCAAGAGTGGTCTCTGATTTCAGTCGGCGGATGCACCCCACTCGCCGAAATCGCATCCTTCCGGGTGGTCGCCCGATCCCGGTCATTCGAGAGGACACCCATGTCGCACAGCCCGTCCCGAGGAGCGCGCCGCGCCGTCTCCGGTCTCGCCACCGCCCTGTTGGCCCTGGCCGCTCCCCTGGCGGCCCCGGCCGGACCCGCGGTGGCCGCGGCCGGGAGCGGGGAGGTCAGTACGGTCACCTACACGGCGGGGGAGCAGGCCGCCGCGCTGTCGTACTGGACGCCCGCGCGTATGAAGCAGGTGGGCCGTACCGTCGACCTGGGGCCGACCGGGCCGCTCAGCAAGCCCTGGACCGGCAAGGGCATCCCCAGCATCGGCCGGCTCTTCTTCGTCAACTCCAGAGGGCAGGACACCTGGTGCACGGCGAGCGCTGTCACCAGTGCCAACCGCTCTGTGATCATGACTGCCGCCCACTGCGCGCGCCTCGGCTCCTCGCCCGTCAACACCTACAGCGACATCGTCTTCGTCCCCGGCTACGCCAAGGGCAAGGCACCGCACGGCCGTTACGCCGTCAAGTCGACCATGACACCGCGTTCCTGGGCCGAGGACACGGTCAATGACGTAGCGGCGATGGTCGTCGCCACCCCGGCCTCGGGGAAGCGGCTCACCGACGCGGTGGGGGCGCAGAAGGTCGCCTTCGGCCGTCCGGCCGGTGAGCGGGTCACCGCCTTCGGCTATCCCGGGACCACTCCGCAGCGGGGCGAGGAGCTGCTGCACTGCACCGGTACCTCTCAGAAGGCCCCCGAGGGCGAGCAGCGCGTCCCGTGCGACCTCGGCGGCGGCGCGAGCGGCGGTCCCTGGCTCGCCGGCTTCGACTCCGCCACCGGCAAGGGCACCGTTGTCTCGGTCAACAGCCACGCCGAGGGCAACAAGGACACCCCGATGTACGGGCCGACGTTCGACAAGACCGCGCGGGCCGCCTACGACGCCGCCGTGCGCGGCTGAGCGCACCAGGAGAGGCGTCGCTGGTTCAGTCGCCCGGTGTGAGACCCAGCGTGTCGAGCACCCCGTACACCCCGAGGAAGAGAATCGCCGCGCTGCTGAGGACCAGGGCGGCGGTCATCCAGGGGTTGGCGCGGAAGCGGGGCGGGACGCCGGTGTAGCGCAGGCGCCAGACCGCGATCACGACGGCGAGGAGGAAGATGCCGCCGCCGATGCCGCCGATCTGCACCATCAGGACCGGGGACTGGACCCACAGGAAGAAGCACATCCACACCGGGGGCAGGCACCAGGTGAGGATCCGGATGGTGCGGGTGCGGACGCGCATGTCGTTCCAGTCGATCGCGCCGAGCAGACCGAGGGTGTTGGTCCACAAGCGCGGGACACTGGCCGACGAGGCGACGGTGACCGAGAAGAGCACGGAGATCGCGCCGGCCAGGAAGAGGTACTTGGCCCAGGGGCCGAGCGTGTCGGTGTAGCTGTGCGACAGCGTGGTGATCATGTCGTTGCCCTCGGGCACCAGGCCCTGCGGATGCAGCACGGAGGCGCCGATCACGTAGAAGGACAAGGTGCAGATGGTGCACACGAACCAGGCGACGCCCACATCGAGACGCATGACCTTGAGCCAGCCCTCGGCGCGCCGGGCGCGCTGCTCGGTCCCGTCGTCGGGACCGGTCCAGCGGGCGTAGCCCTTCTCGAGGCACCAGTAGGTGTACGTCGTCATCTCGTCGGCGCCGACGCCGGTGATGCCGAACATCGCGAGGGCGATGCCGACCGTGCCGGCCGGGATCTGGAAGCTGAGCCCGTCGGCGAGCTGCTCGGTGCCGTACCCGTAGGCGGTCAGCGGCAGGGCGAGCGCCAGGCCGACAGTGATCACCGTCTTGAGCGTGATGCCGATGACCTCGGCCCGCTCGACGACGTGGTACTTGCCCGTCTGGAGGATGAGGATGGCGGCGGTGGTGACGATCACGGCCCAGATCGTGAGGGACGTGCCGCTCAGCGACCCGCCGTGGATCGGGAAGAGGATGGAACAGGCGGCCGCGGTGCCGCCGATGATGCCGCCGCGCTGGAACATCTTGGCGAAGTCCATGCCGATCCACAGCCAGTTGATCCAGCTGAGGCGGCCGATGCGGGGTCCGACGTCACGGAAGCCGTCCAGCGCGGGGCGGCCGTTGAGGATGGTCCAGCGGGCCAGTTCCATCTGCACCCAGACCTTGACCGCGGTGGAGATGATCACGAGCCACAGCAGGGCGAAGCCCGCCTTCGCACCGAGCGAGGTGGTGGTGATCAGTTCACCGGAGCCGACGACCGCGGCGGACAGGATGAGCCCGGGGCCGAGGTGGCGCAGGCGGCCGCGGAAGGTGTCGGGGGCCGGGCGGGCGTCTTCGGCGCGCAGCGCGTACGGGTCGGGCTGCGCGGGGGGCGGCGTCGGGGCGGCGCCGTCGGTCGACGTGATGGCCATGTCAGGTCCTAGGGATCTTCCGGCGTCGTCACCGGTATCCGGTATGGGGACAGAGGTGTGTCGTGGTGCGTGGCGTGGGAGCGGGTGGTGGGGGCCGGCCGGCCTGGAGGTGATGGGGTTCAGCGGGCCTGGTGGTGTGGCGCCTTGCCTGCCAGTACGCGGACGACGTCCTCGGCCACCATCGCGCCCATGGCCTGGTTGGCCTCCGGGGTGCAGGCAGCCATGTGCGAGGTGAGGAGGGCGCGGGGGGCCTCGCGCAGAGGGTGGTCGGCGGGCAGGGGCTCGGTGCTGAAGGCGTCGAGAGCCGCGGCACCGAGGTGCCCGGAGCGCAGCAGGGCGGCGAGCGCGCTCTCGTCGACGAGGCCGCCGCGCGCCGCGTTGACCAGGATCGCGCCCGGCCGCATCGCCGCGAGCCGGGCGGCGTCCAGCAGCGGCGTGCCGGACGGGTCGGGCGGGGTGTGCAGGCTGACGGCGTCGGCGCGGGCCAGCAGGTCGTCCAGGGCGGCCGGTTCGGCGCCGTGCGCGCGGACGTCGTCGACGGGGACGTACGGGTCGTGCGCGAGCACGTGCATCCCGAAGGCGTGGGCATAGCCGGCGAGCAGACGGCCGATGCGGCCGAAGCCGACGATGCCGAGTGTCCTGCCGTGCAGTTCGGGGCCGAACAGCTTCGGCCAGCCACCCGCCGCCACCGCGGTGTGCGAGGCGGTGAGGGAGCGCGTCGCCGACAGGAGCAGACCGAAGCTGTACTCGGCCACCGCACGGGAGTTGCTGCCCGGAGCGCACACCACCGGGATGCCGCGGGCGTGGGCGGCGGCCACGTCGATGGTGTCCACGCCGACGCCGTGTTTGGCGATCACCTTGAGGCGGGGTGCGGCGTCCAGTACCTCGGCGGTGATGGAGTCCATGCCGACGATCAGGGCGTCCGCGTCGGCGGCGTGGGCGAGGAGTCCGGCGGTGGGCAGGGCCGCGTCGGCGCAGGGGCGGAGCGGTCCTGCCCCGTTCTCCTCGAGGATCTGCCAGGGGCGCGCCGAGTGCCGCGCGAAGGTGGGCGTCGTGATCAGCGTGGTCGGCATCAGCGGGCTCCGCCGCGCGCGGTGCCGAGGTGGGACGCGGCGATCTGCCGGAGGCGGGCCAGGCGTTCGGCGGCGGTGGGTGAGTCGAGCAGGGACCAGTAGCCGATGAGCTGTTCGCGGGCGCGCAGGGCGGTGGTGAACTCGGCTGGGGTGCGGCCGGTTGCCATGAGGATCTCCGTAACAGTCAGGGTGGGGGTCAGCGGTTGTAGGCGGGCATCGGGCCGCGCAGGCGGGCGCCGACCTCGTCGCAGGCCGCGGTGACATCGGCGGGCAGCGGGCCCGCGGCAGCGGCGGCGATGTTGGCGAGCAGGTGCTCGGTCCTGGAGCCGCCCAGGAGCAGGGCGTCGGTGGAGGGGCGCTCCAGCAGCCAGCGCAGGGCCAGATCGGTCAGCGGCAGGCCCGCCTCGGAGGCGATCCGGGCCAGGTCGGTGACGGCGCGGAACAGGTCCTCGTTCCAGTAGCGCTGCCGGTACATCGCGGCCAGCCTGGAGTCGCCGAAACGGCCGCTGTCCGGGGCCTGTTCGAAGGTGTGACGGCCGGTGAGCAGGCCGCCGCCGAGCGGGTTGTAGACCATTGTGGCGAGGCCGGTCACGGCGGCGTACTCGACGTACTCCTCCTCGATACGGCGCGCGAGGAGGTTGTGCAGCTGCTGGGCGATCACCGGACGCGGGGCTCCCACCTCGTCGGCCGTGCGGGTGAGTTCGGCGATCTGCCAGGCCGCGAAGTTGGACACGCCGAGCGCGCCGATCTTGCCCTCCCGCACGAACTCGGCGACGGCCGCCAGGGTTTCGGCCGGCGGGGTCGCACGGTCCGGCTGGTGCAGATAGAACAGGTCGACGTGGTCGGTCCCGAGCCGCTTGAGGCTGCCCTCCAGCGCGGCCCGCAGTCCGGCGGGCGACAGGGGCGCGTGGTCGCCCTGGTCGGGGTGCGGGATGCCCGCCTTGGTGGCCAGCACGATCCGCTCCCGGCGGCCCGGCAGCAGCTCTCCCAGCAGTCGCTCGCTGTCACCACCGGCGTAGCCGTTGGCGGTGTCCACGCCCGTGACGCCCGCGTCCAGCGCGGCGTCCAGCATCGACGCGGCCGACGCGCGGTCGACGGTGTCGCCGAAGGTCATCGTGCCCAGAACGAGACGGGACAACGGGACGGGGACGTGCGGGAGTTCGATGCCGACGGTCACGACGTTTCCTTCCGGGACGGGACGTGGGCGGGATGCGCGTCTGAAGTGCGCCTGGTGCGCGAAATGCGCAAGTGGCGTCGCCATCCGCGGGTGGCAGGTGTCAACGCCAGGGGAACGCTCGCATGGCTGCGCGAATCGCGCAAGAGGTCTCGCGCGCTTCGCGCACTACTGGTCATCATCCGAGCCGGGTCGCCCCATGCCCTCCACTGAAGGATCAGAAGTCTGTGTCGCCGACAGCCCCGTCCCATAACCTCGTGCGTGGAGACGTCGGATGCCACATGTGTCCGCGTGGAGGAGGCGATGGTGCTCGTCAGGGGTACGCGGTTGCTCGCGGGCGCCGTGGTCGTGGCCTGCATGGTGCTGGTCGGACCCAGCGCACCGAGCGGTGCCCTCTTCGGCAGGTCGGTGCCCGTCGATGCTGTCAGGGATGTCGTACCGAACCGGGTCATGACGTGGAACATCTGCAACCCGTGCGACGCCAGCAACGTCGGCCGGGCCGCGGAGATCGCCACCTATGCGCCTCAGGTCATCGGCCTGCAGGAAGCGTGCGTGCGGGACGTCGAGAGGATTCGGGAGTACCTGAAGAGCCTGCACGGGCTGGAGTACCACGTCGAGTACGGGACGGTTCTCCAGGACTGGGGCCGCTGCGGGGGAGCGCCGTGGAATCCGGGAGCCTTCGGCCAGGCGCTCCTCTCGGCCGCACCGATGACCGACTCCGACAAGGTGGAATACCCCGACGGAGGATCCGAAGACCGTGGGTACATGGCCGTCACCACCATGGTGGGTGGCCAGCCGGTCCGGGTCTTCAACACCCACCTCGCACAACGACGTCAGGAAGCGGTCCGGGCGGACCAGGCCCGCGTACTCGCCGCGGACGTCGCCCGGCACGACCGCGCGATCGTTCTCGGCGACTTCAACGCCGTGCCGGACGCTCCCGAACTCGCCCCGATCTGGGCACTGGCCGCCGATACGGACCCCGAGTGCCGTCCCTCGTCCTCCGGCACCTGCGAGACGACCACCGACTGGCACAGCAAGTTCGACTACGTCTTCCTGCGGGGCATCGCCCCGCTCAAGCACCGAGTGCGGACCACCCCGTACTCGGACCACGACCTGCTGCACACCGACGTGGATCCAACCTTCACCGAGGGCCCGGCTCAGCCGGTGTGAAGGATCCGAAAGCGATCGGATTCCGCCGGATCTCGATCAACGACCTGGACGGGCGGCCCGGCCCATTGCCAGACGCTGATGCCCGGCGTGCGCGTGAACCGGATCTGACCGCGGGTGCCTTCGGCTGCGACACGCGGCCATGATGCGGCGATGCGCCGCCGGTCCGTGCCGTGCGCACGCAGGACATCGGCGAGGACGGCGACCGTGTCGCAGGAACGGGATCCCGGCGCCGTCGTCGTCCAGCAGCGTCGCCCATTCGGCGAATTCCGGTTGTCCGGCGGGAGCACCGATCATGATTGCGGCGAGGCGCCGGTCGCGGCGGACGGACCGGACGATCGGCACGGCCGGCTCCGGTGACCGACCAGCAGCAGGAGGGCTGTCGCGCGATGGTCGACGAGTGCGTCGCACACGGCCGTGGGGGTGAGCGCGCTCATGTCGAGTTCGATGACGGTGCTACCGCGTGGAGCGAGGCGGTCCCGCAGTACGCGGGTCCCGGACGCCCAGTAGACACTGGGCTGGGTCGCCACGGCGATGCGGGTGTGGCCCGCGCCCGGGAGGAAGTCCGCGTAGACCTGCCAGCCACGTGACTGCGGCGGGGACAGGCGCGCTACCCATTCCGCAGAGGAACGGCAGGCCGACGGCGTCGGACCTGGTGGCAGCGGCGCGGGCGACGACGCTGTGATATTCCCCTGCCACGGCCGCCACGCCCAGGCCGGCCAGCTCGTCCACGGCCGCCGCGGCCCTCCGCGGATCAGCCTCGGTGTCCCGGACCACCAGCTCGAGCGGTCTCCCGGCGATCCCGCCGGCGTCATTGACTTCGGATACGGCCAACTCGAGTCCCGCGAGCAGGTGGTGGCCCGCCTCGGTCCAGCCGGGCCGAGTCAGCGGAACGAGTGCGCCGATCCGTACGGGTGACCTCACGCGCCTTTCCTCCAGATGTCCGTGAACCGGTCGAGCAGAGCGGCCGCCGCCGTCACATCGTCCGTGAGCGGCCGGTCGGCATGGTCCTCGTCGAGCACCGATCCGGCGAGTTCCAGCGCGTGGGCCACCGGCAGGCCCGGCTCGGGCCTCAGGCCGCGCTGGCGCAACGCCCTTACGGCGGCGACGAGTTCGCAGCCGACGACGAGCCGGTACGCGCCGCAGGCGCGCAGTGTCTGGCGTGCGGCCAGGGAGGCGAAGCTGGCCTGTTCCTCGACGCCGCGCGAGAGGACGGCGTGGCCGAGCGACGCGGGCGCGGAGAACGCCCGGAGATCGCCGAGTGCGGCCCCGGCGGCGTACTCCAGGATCATCACGCCGGAGGAGGCGGGCTCCTGGTCGGAGAGGAAGGGGCGCAGCCGGGTGTAGGCGGGCTCGTTGAGGGTCGCGAGGCGGGACGTCGACAGGCGTGCCACCTGCGCCAGCGACAGCCGGAAGTGGTCCAGGGCGAGGCCGAGCTGGGCCTGGTAGAAGCCGCCGTGGTGGTAGGCGGCCATGTCCTCGGGAAAGATCAGCGGGTTCTCGGCGGCCGCGTTGATCTCGACGGCGACGACCTCTTCCAGGGCGTCCGCCGCGTCGTGGGCCGGTCCGTGGATCTGGGGCAGACAGCGGAAGCCGTACGGGTCCTGGAGACGGTCCAGCGGTGGGGTCGGACGATCGGCCGCGCCGATCAACTCCCGCATACGGCGGGCGACGTCGGCGCAGCCGCGATGCGGACGGGCGGCGTGTACGGGAGCGGCGTAGGCCTCGTGCGAGCCGTCGGTGGCCAGCAGCGACAGCGCGGCGACGACCTGGGTGGCCTCCAGCAGCCCGCGCAGCTCGTGCAGGGCGAGGGCCGACTGGCCGAGGGTGAGGGCGTTGCTGCTGATGGAGGCCAGCGCGTCGTTGTTGTCGAGCGGCAGCGGCTCCGGCGGGGTGCCCCCGCGCCAGGGATGCTCCCCTGCCAGGGCCAGCCCCGCCTGCGCCAGGGCCGCGATGTCGCCGGTGCCGACCGAGCCGAACTCGTTGACGACCGGGTACGCCCCGCTCTCCAGTGCCTCGCACAGCGCCGTCACGACGGTGGGCCGCAGCCCCGCGCCTCCGGCCAGCAGCTGGTTGGCCCGTACGGCGAGCATCGCGCGTACCTGACGGGCGGGGAGCTCCTCACCGATGGCGCCGGCGTGGCTGCGCAGCAGCCGCAGACCGTGCGCGGCGTCCGCCCCGGTGGGTACGTCCTCGTTCCGTTTGGCGCCGACGCCGGTGGAACGGCCGTAGACGCGGCCGGTCGCGGCGATCTGCCGGGCGGCGTTCCAGGACTCCTCCATGCGCAGCATCGCCTTGCTCAGAGGAGTCGGCCGCGCGGTCCCGGAGGCGAGCCGCGCGACGTCCGCCACACCGAGACCGGTGCCGTCGAGAGCGACGAGAGCCGAGCTGTGGTCGACACCCCTCGGAGTGCCAGGAGCGTCCGGAGTGTCCACAGTATGAGACGAGATCAAGCCCAAACACCCCTCGATCCAGGCAGTTGACCGCTATTCATGCAGAAAGAACTCTGCATGAGGCTATGCATCCGGGCAAGGGGTGTCTCGCGGCGGTGACCACGTGATTCCTACGGCTCAGGTTCGACCCAGGACAGACCGTCCTCCGACGCCACCAGGCCGCCCGGCCGCAGCGGGGCCTCGTCCTCCAGCGGGCCGCCGAACAGCCCGCGTTCCTGCAGCACGGTCCCTTCCTGGAACACTTGCCGGAACGTCTGCGACTCGTAGAGCGGGTTGCGCAGATCGCCGGCGTCCGGAAGGCGGCGCACCGCTTGCTCGAAGTCGTCGGCGGCCGCGGTCAGCCGTTCGCCGGCCGGTCCGGCCCCGGTGAGTGACGCGTCGCCGGACGCCAGACCGCCCACCAGCTCGACGAACGCCTCCAGTTCGGTCGTGCCGACACTGGTGACCTTGCGCGCCTTCCAGAAGTACGACCGCTCGTCCTGGTGCATGTCGTAGAAGGAGACCAGGAACTCGTGGAACAGGCTGTACTCGTGCCGGTAGCGGGCCTCGAACTCGGCGAACAGCCGTTCCTCGTCCAGCGTTCCGGCGAGGCAGCCGTTGAGGGACCGGGCGGCGAGCAGTCCGCCGTACGTCGCGAGGTGCACACCGCTGGACAGCACCGGGTCGACGAAGCACGCCGCGTCTCCGACGAGCGCCATGCCGGGCCGCCACAGCCGCGACTTCCAGTACGACCAGTCCTTGCGGACACGGACCTGGTCGTAGGGCGCCTCCGTGGCCCGCGGGACGCCGTCGAGGAGGTCGCGTACCTCCGGGCAGGCGTCGATCAGCCGGCGCCAGGCGGTCGCCGGGTCCCCCTGGACGGCCTCGGCGTTCTCGCGGGCGACCACGGCTCCGACGCTGGTCAGGTCGTCCCGGAGCGGGATGTACCAGATCCAGCCCTCGTCGAAGGCGGCGCAGAAGATGTTGCCCTCGTTCGGTGCCGGGAGCCGAGCGCCGCCGGCGAAGTAGCCGAACACCGCGATGTTGCGGAAGAAGTCGGAGTGGATCCGCTTTCCGCCGACGTGCGGGTGGATCCTGCTGCCGTTGCCGGAGGCGTCCACGACGTACCGGGCGCGGGCCTCGCGGATCTCCCCGTCGGGGCCGGTCCAGCGCACCCCGCGGACCCGCTCCTCGTCGGCGAGTACGCCGGTCACACGGCAGCCCTCCCGTACGTCGACCCCGACCCGGCGGGCGTTGTCCAGGAGGATCGCGTCGAACCGGGACCGCTCGACCTGGTAGGCGAACGAGGTCGGGTCGGCCAGCCGCGGCGACAGCGCGAAGGAGAACTGCCAGGGGTCCCGGTTGCGGCCCCAGCGGAACGTGCCGCCGCGCTTCGTCTTGAAGCCGGCCCGCGCCATCTCCTCCTCGACACCGAGGATCCGGCACACCCCGTGCACGGTGGAGGGGAGCAGGGACTCGCCGATCTGGTACCTCGGGAAGGTCTCCTTCTCGACGAGGAGGACGCGATGGCCGTGCAGGGCGACGGCCGCCGAGACGGTGGACCCGGCCGGGCCGCCACCGACCACGATGACGTCGACGTCCTGCGGGCGATGGGCCGGACTCACTGGTCTCCCTTCGTCGTGCGCGCGTCGATCCAGGTGCGGACCGCCGACGCGGTGGTCTCCGCGTGTTCTCGCATCATCGTCAGATGGTCGCCGGGGACGTCCGCGATCTCGTGTGCCGTGGGCCAGGACGTCCGCCAGTGGTCCGCGTCGGCGGAGGCCGCCATGGCGGGCGTGGGCCGCAGCGCGCGCACCAGGAGCGTGGGCGTGGCGACCGGCTCGGGCTCCCAGTCGAGGAAGATCCGGTTGTAGGCACCGATCGCCGCCAGGGCGCTGTCGTCGTCCCCGGTGAAGAGGGGCTGTCCGGTGTCCTGCGGCGGCGGGGCGCCCAGGGACAGCAGCCAGCCCTTGCCGCTGTTCTCCGGAGTGATGTGGTAGGTGTCCAGCAGCACCAGACCGGCCGGTGTGCGGCCCATGTTCTCCAGCCGCTGGGCCACCAGATGCGCCACATTGCCGCCCGCCGAGCGTCCTACGAGCACGAAGGGCCCGTCCCCGACGTGCCGCAGTACGTTATCGGCCTGCGTACGCGCCAGCGCGGCACGGTCCTCCGGTACGGCGGCACCGGCGCCGATCCCGGGATGCGGGAACTCCAGGACGTCCAGGGCGCCTTGGAACGCGCGGTGGAAGCGGGGGAAGTCTCCGCCGTCCGACGCGAGCGAGGGATGGTAGGCCGGGATGTAGACGACCGTCGGCTTTCGCGAGCCGGAGCGGCCGTGGGAACGGCGGATCGGGGGCAGCGCGTGTTCGCGACCCCGGGCGGCCGGGAACGTGGGCAGCGCCCAGGACGCGGTGACGAGCAGGTGCATCGCCGCCACCGGTTGGCCGGCGGCACTGACCGCCCGGAACAAGGAGGCCAGGGTGTACGCCTGCCGCCCGGCCTCCGCGGACCCGGCCGCCTCGGTGGTCTTGGTGACCTCGTGGGCCTCGGGGGCCGTCGTGGTGGCAGGTTCGCCGTCCAGCAGGCCGAGCAGATGGCGTGCCAGTTCCTCGGCCGTGCGGTGCTCGAACACCACCGCGGCCGACAGCCGGAGCTTCAGCGCGATGCTGAGCCGGTTGCGGATCTGGACGGCGGTGAGGGAGTCGAACCCCAGGTCGGCGAGGCTCTTGCCGGCCGGGAGGGCGTCGGCGTGCGGGTAGCCGAGCACCGCGGCGACATCGGCCCGCAGCAGCTCCACGAGCGCCGCCTCCCGCTCACCGGGGGACACGGGGGCCAGCCGCTTCCGCCAGGATCCCGGCTCCAGCATCTGCCCGGAAGACCCCGCGGAATCGGAGGGCGTCCCCGCGACGGTCGGCCGGTTCTGGCGGACGAGCCCGCGCAACGGCGGTGGCAGGTGCCCCGTCCCGGACCGGAGCGCCGCCCGGTCCAGCAGGATCGGCGCCAGGACCGGCTCCGTCGCACGCAGCGCGGCGTCGAACAGGGCCAAGCCCTGCTGCGTCGACAGCGGCAGGAGCACGTCACTCGCCTGTGGGTGCTGTGGGTGCCGTGAGGGCAGCCCCGCCGCCATGCCGTCGGTGTGTTCCCACGGGCCCCACGCCAGCGACACCGCCGGGAGCCCCTCGGCGGCACGGCGCTGGACGAGGGCGTCGAGGAACGCGTTCGCTGCCGCGTAGTTGCCCTGGCCCGCCCGGCCCAGCAGACCGGAGACCGAGGAGAACACGACGAACGCCGAAAGGTCCATGTCCCGGGTCAGCTCGTGCAGATGCCAGGCCGCGTCGGCCTTCGGCCGCAGTACCGCCGCCATCCGCTCGGGGGTCAGCGAGTCCAGCACGCCGTCGTCGAGGACCCCGGCGGCGTGCACCACCGCGGTCAGCGGCGTCTCGCAGCGCTTGACCACCTCGGCCAGGGCGGCACGGTCGGCCGCGTCGCAGGCGACGAGGGTGACCCGCGCTCCCGACTCCTCCAGCGCGCCGCGCAGTTCCCGGGCTCCGGGGGCCTGCGGCCCACGGCGTCCGGTCAGCAGCAGATGCCGTACGCCGTGCTCGGCGACCAGATGGCGTGCCAGCTCCGCGCCCAGGGCGCCGGTGCCTCCGGTGATCAGCACCGTGCCGTTCGCGTCGAAGGGAGCCGCTTCGCTGGAGACATCACCGGCCGCGACCAGTCGCGGAACCGTCACCTGCCCCTCTCGCACCCGGAGTTGCACCTCACCGGTGGCGATCGCCGACGGCAGCATCCGCAGCGACTCGGGCCGTCCGTCCACATCCACCAGGACCACACGACCGGGCAGCTCCGACTGCGCCGCACGCACCAGCCCCCAGACCGCCGCACCGGCCAGGTCCGGCACCGGCCCGGTGGCATCCCGCGTCACCACCACCAGCCGGGAGCCCGCCGACCCCGGATCGCCCTGCCAGTCCTGGAGCGTCCTGAGCACGCGGCCGGTCAGCTCGTGGACGGCGGCGAGCTGACCGGTGCCGGTCGCACGGGCCAGGGCGGAGACGGCGACGACTTCGGGGTTCCCGGCGCCGGGCAGGAACTCGGCGAGGTTCAGCTCGTCCGGCCCGCGTACCACCCAGCCGCGCTCATCTGCGGCGCCGGAGACGTCGAGGCCGGACCACTCAGGGCGCAGCAGAGCCCTTCGTACGATGTCGTCCGTCACGGCGTGCGTCATGTCGCCCCGGTCGGCCGGGAGTTCCCTCGTGGTCAGCGAGTCCACGCGTGCCACGAGCCGGCCGGACGGGTCGGCCAGGGTCAGCGACACCGTGTCCGGGCTCGTCGGCGTCACCCTGACCCGCAACTCGGTGGCGCCCGAGGCATGCAGGCTCACGCCGTTCCAGGCGAACGGCACGCGCACCGGGCTCGTCCCGGCGGACGCGGCCAGCAGCGGCGCGTGCAACGCGGCGTCGAACAGCGCCGGATGGAGTCCGAAGCGGCCCGCTTCCGACGCGTGCGACGCGGGCAGCCCGACCTCGGCGAAGACATCGTCACCGTGCCGCCAGACCGTGCGGACCCCCTGGAAGGCAGGCCCGTAGGCCAGTCCGGCGTCGGCGAGAGCGGTGTACGCGTCGGTGAGGTCCACCGCCTGGGCGCCCTGGGGCGGCCACGCGGTCAACTCGTCTCGCGTACGGCGACCCCGGCCCAGCTGCCCCGTGACATTCCTGGTCCATGAGGCGTCCTCGGTGGAATCCTCCGGCCGGGAGTAGACGTCGACCGTTCGACGGCCGGAGTCGTCCCGCGCACCCACCACGACCTGGACCCGCACCCCCGAGGCCCCGGGCAGGGTGAGCGGCGCCAGCAGCACGAGGTCCTCGACCGTGCCGCAGCCCACCTCGTCACCCGCCCGCACGGCCATCTCCACGAACACCGTCGCCGGCACGACGACCTTCCCGGCGACGACATGATCCGCGAGCCATGGGTGGGCCGCGAGGGACAACAACCCGGTCAGCACCGTCCGCTCGGTCTCCGGCACCGGGAACGCCGGGCTCAGCAGAGCCCCGCCGTCGGCCACTGCCGGGGACGTGGCGTCCAACCAGTACCGCTGCCGCTGGAAGGCGTACGTCGGCAGCTCCACGCGGCGTGCGCCGGAACCCGCGTACACCGCCGCCCAGTCGACAGCGGCCCCGGACACGTGCAGCCGCGCCAGGGCCGACAGCAGCGTCTCCGGTTCGTACGCTCCGCTTCGTGTCGCCACGGCGAGAACGGAGCCGGTCGTGAGCGCCTCGGGCAGACAGTCGGTGGCCGCCGCGGTGAGGGCGGGACCCGGACCGAGTTCCAGATAGGCGGAGACGCCGTCGTCGGCGAGCCGGCGCACGGCGTCGGCGAAGCGCACGGGCAGCCGGACGTGCCGCGCCCAGTACTCGGGCGAGGACAGCTCCGCGGGCTCTGCGGGTCGGCCCGTCACGGTGGAGACGATCGGGATGCGAGGGGCTCGGAAGGTCAACTCACTTGCTATGAATAGGAATTCGTCAAGCATCGGCTCGACCAGGGGCGAGTGGAAGGCATGACTCACCCGCAGCCGTACGGCTCTGCGGCCCCGCGCCTCGAAGCCGGCCGCGACGGCGAGCACCGCCTCCCGCGCGCCCGAGATCACCACGGAACGGGGCCCGTTGACGGAAGCGACGGCCGCCTGAGCCCCGAACTCCGCGAGCGCGGCGACGACTTCCTCCTCGGTCCCGTCCAGCGCCACCATCGCGCCGCCGTCGGGCAGTGCCTGCATCAGGCGGCCGCGAGCGGCGACGAGCCTCGCCGCATCGGGCAGATCGAGTACGCCGGCGACATGCGCGGCCGCCAGTTCGCCGACCGAGTGGCCCACCAGCCGGTCGGCTCGCACGCCCCACGACTCCAGCAGCCGGAACAGCGCCACCTCGAAGGCGAACAGTCCGGCCTGGGCGAAGTCCGTACGGTCCACCAGCGCCGCCTCCGGCGAACCCGGCTCCGCGGACAGCACCGCGCCGAGCGGCTGGGGGAGCCGGTCGTCCAGGTACCGGCAGACCTCGTCGAAGGCGTCGGCGAAGACCGGGAAGACGGCGCGCAGTTCGGCGCCCATCCGGGGACGCTGGGCGCCTTGCCCGGTGAGCAGGAAGGCCGTACGGATCTCCGGGTCCGCCAGTCCTCGTACGACTCCTGGTGCGTCCCGGCCCTGCGCGAGCGCGCTCAGCGCGTCAAGAGCGCGGGTCCGGTCACCGAGTGGCACGATCGCGCGATGGGGGAGGGCGGAGCGCGTTACCGCCAGCGAGTAGCCGACGTCGGCGGGCGACAGGCCGGGCCGGTTCGCCACCTCGGTCGCGAGCCGGCGGGCCTGGGTGCGCAGGGCGGGTTCGTCGGCGGCCGAGAGCAGCCACGGCACGGGCGGTGCCGCCACCGTCTCCCGGGAGACCGCCGTGTCCCTCTCCGGCGCCTCCTCCAGAATCACATGCGCGTTGGTCCCGCCGATCCCGAACGCCGACACCCCCGCGCGCCGCGGCCGGTCCGAGGCAGGCCAGGACCGGGCGTCGGTCAGCAGTTCCACGCGGCCCGAGGACCAGTCGACGTGCGGTGAGGGCGAGTCGGCGTGCAGCGTCCGGGGCAGTTCACCGTGTCGCAGGGCCTGCACCATCTTGATGACGCCGGCGACTCCGGCCGCCGCCTGAGTGTGCCCCAGGTTGGACTTGACCGACCCGAGCCACAGCGGCTGCTCGCGGCCCTGTCCGTACGTGGCCAGCAGGGCCCGCGCCTCGATGGGGTCGCCCAGCTTGGTGCCGGTGCCGTGGGCCTCCACCGCGTCCACGTCACCGGCGCGCAGGCCCGCGTCCGCCAGCGCCCGTGTGATCAGCCGCCGCTGGGCCGGCCCGTGGGGCGCGGCGAGCCCGTTGGACGCGCCGTCGGAGTTCACGGCGGAGCCGCGGAGCACGGCCAGGACCGGATGGCCGCCCCGCCGGGCGTCGGACAACCGCTCCAGCAGGACGAGGCCCACGCCCTCGCCCCAGGCCGTGCCGTCGGCCGCCGCCGAGAACGACTTGCAGCGCCCGTCGGGCGACAGCCCGCGCTGCCGGCTGAACGCGAGGAACGGCTTGGGCGTCGCCATCACCGTGACCCCGCCGGCCAGCGCCAGCGAGCACTCGCCCGAGCGCAGCGCCCGCGCCGCCCAGTGCAGCGCCACCAGCGAGGACGAGCACGCGGTGTCGACCGTGATCGCGGGACCGCGCAGACCGTAGACGTACGAGATCCGCCCGGAGGCCACGCTGCCCGCCGAGCCCAGCCCCAGATGGGCCTCCAACTCGTGGGAGCGGCCGAAGCGGGCGGAGTAGTCGCCGTACATCACGCCCACGAACACGCCGGTGTCGCTCTCACGCACCGACGCCGGATCGATTCCGGCCCGCTCCCACACCTCCCAGGACGTCTCCAGCAGCAGCCGCTGCTGCGGATCCATCGCGAGCGCCTCGCGCGGCGAGATCCCGAACAGCCCGGCGTCGAACTCCGCCGCCCGGTGCAGGAATCCGCCGTGTCGCGTGTACGACGTGCCGATCCGGTCGGGATCGGGGTCGTACAGGGCCTCCAGGTCCCAGCCGCGGTCGGTCGGGAACTCCGAGATGGCGTCCCGCCCCCGCGTCACCAACTCCCAAAGATCCTCCGGTGAGTTGACGTCACCGGGATAGCGGCAGCCCATGGCGACGATCACGACGGGGTCGTCGTCGGGGGACCGGTCCTGACCACCGTACGACTTGGGGCGTGCTCCGGACTCGGCCTCGAAGAGCGCCACGCGCAGGTGGCGGGCGACCTCGGCCGGTGTCGGGTGGTCGAAGACCAGTGTCGACGGCAGGCTCAGGCCGGTCAGCTCGCCGAGCCGGTCGACCAGTTCGACGACGCCGACGGACGTCATGCCGAGATCGCTGAAGGGGCCGGCCGTGTCGGGCAGATCGCCGGGCGCGCACCGGCAGATCTCGGCCGTTTCGGTGAGCACCGTTTCGCGGAGCGCGCGTTCCTGGTCGTCGGGCGAGAGGCCCAGGAGCCGCTCGCGCAGGGCGGTATGAGCGGTGTCGGCCGTGGCCGGAGCCGGGACGGCCAGCGCGTGCCGGGCGATCTTGCCGGACGCGGTGCGCGGGACGGCGGCGATCTCGTGGATCTCGGCCGGCACCTTGTAGTCGGCCAGGAGGGTCCGGCACTCGGCGAGCACCTGCCGCACGTCGAGTCCGTCCGGCCCCGGTACGACGAAGGCGACCGGCACCTCGCCGAGCACGTCGTGCGGCACCCCCACGACGACGGCCTCGGACACGCCCGGACACTGCGCCAGAACCTGTTCGATCTCCGTCGGGTGGATGTTCTCACCGCCGCGGATGATCAACTCACTGACCCGGCCGGTGAGCCGGAGATGACCGTGCTCGACGCGGCGGCCCAGGTCGCCTGTGCGGTACCAGCCGTCCCGCAGCGCGGCGGCCGTCGCCTCGGGCTGCCCGTGGTACCCGGCCATCAGGCTCGGCCCCCGCACCCAGACCTCGCCCTCGGCCCCGTCCGGGACGTCCTCGCCGCCGCGCGGGTCGACCAGACGTACGTCCATGCCGGGGACGGGCCTCCCACAGGAACCCTCGACTCCGGGCTCGTCGGGACGGTTCACCGCGATCATGCCGCAGGTCTCGGTACTGCCGTACGCGTCGAGCAGTTGCGCCCCGAGGGTCTCCTCCACGGCCGCGCGCAGAGCGGGACCACTCGGCGCACCGGCCACGACGCACATCCGCAGCGCCTGCGGTAATTCACCCGCCGAGTCGACCAGTTGGTGATACGTCGTCGGCACACCGGCCAGCATGGTGAAGGGCCCGCCGAGCCCCTCGTGCGCCGTGAGCAGTTCCTGCCGCAGCCCGCCCGGCGGCAGCAGCTCACCGGCGATCCGGGCACTCGCGCCCACAGCGGTCACGCCCAGGATGGCCAGCGAGTGGCTGAAGCTGTGGAACAGCGGAAGCGGCCAGAGCAGCCGGTCGTCGGGCGAGAGGCCGAAGACCGGGGCGTAGCAGGCGGCCACCGACCACAACGCGGCCCGCTGCGTGGACAGCACGCCCTTGGGCCGGTGCGTGGTGCCCGAGGTGTAGAGCATCCAGGCCGGATCGTCGAGCCCGAGCAGGTCGATCTCCGCGGACGCGTCGCTCCCGACCGCGCTCAGGAACAGCTCGGCGCCGTCCGGGGCCGGGCCGCTCCCGGTGACCAGGACGCCCAGGCGGTCGTACGGCGTTCCCAGGCGCCGCAGTCGTGCGAGACGCGCGGCGTCGGTGATGACGAACTCGGCACCGCTGTCCTGGAGGAAGTGGACCAGCTCGGCGTCTGAGGACCGCGGATTCAGCGGGACGCCGACCATCCCCGCGCGCAGCACGCCGAGGCAACTCTCCACCGTCTCCACGCAGTTGCCGAGGCAGATCGCGACACGGTCGCCGCCGCCCAGTGACGTCCGGGTCTTGAGGTACGAGGCCAGTGACCGCGTACGGCGCTCCAGCTCGGCGTAGGTGACGCCGCGCGAGGAGTCGGCGTAGGCGACCCGCTGCCCGGCCACCTCGGCGTGCCGCCGCAACAGCTCCGGCAGCGGCCGGATCAGCTCGTCACGCGTCATCTCTCCGCCTTCCAAGTCCCTCGCGGTGCAACGATGTTGACCCTACGGGACCCGGGGGCGGCGCCCGGGTCGGCGCTCCGGATCAGCCGTGGCGCGTCGCGTCGCCGAGGATCTGCTCCCGAAGGATCTCGGCGTGGCCGCAGTGCTGAGCCAGCTCACGCAGCGTGTGGAGGTAGACCCAGCGCAGCGGCAGCGGGCCCCGGCGGTTGCCTCGCACGAGGTCGTCCAGCGTCAGCTTCTCCGTGGCTCGGCGGGACTCCGCGCACGCCTGCCGATGAGCGCCCTGGACCGAGGCGACAGTGTCGTCGTCGTGGAGGTCGAACGACTCATCGGGTGTGTCGGGAATGCCGATCTCGCTGCGGGACCGGCAGGTGATCGCCTCGTCGAACCAGACCTTCTCGACGAACGTGGCGTGCTTGACCAGCCCGAGCAGCGTGGTCTTGGACGGGACCAGCGAGCGGCGCGCCTGCTCTTCGGTCAGCCCGTCCAGACTGTCGTGCAGCGCGGACCGATGCTCATCGAGGAAGATCTCGAACTGATCGCGGAACGCCGCGTGGAAGACGGTGGGTTCTGTCGTCGACTGGAAGACCATGACCGCAACGATAGGTCGCTCGGCCTCTCGCCGTACGAGGGCCTGAACAGGGCGGGCCGTTCGCGTGAGGGACGGTCCCGCTCAAGGGAGCAGCCGCGGCACGTGCAGGCCCTCTTGACGTGGCGGGAAAGCCGCCTGACACTCCAGAGCAGAGATCCCTAGTGCATCGGTAGGAAATGATGGAGCGACTGGAGCCGCCCGCCGACCGCGCGTCGCGCGCGGGCCGGTGGTGCCTGCTCCTCACCTCCCGCCGGCACATCGATCTCCTGCGCGTCTGCAGCGCGGCGAGCCCCCTCCGCTGAACCGGCGGCGCCCACCGGCACCGCACCCCCGCCGCGCACGGGTATGCGCCGACGCCGCCGCGCACCCGTCCCCATGTGCGCCGCCCGCCCGCCGCACCTCCTCGCACCAGAAGCCGGACCCGGACCCAGGGAGACACATGCCCGCCGCACCCCTGACCACCGTCCCGTCCCTCCCCTCACCGCCGCCGTTCCGGGGCAGGATCGGCTGTGACGCCAACAGCGGCTACTACCCCGCGCCGCGCCGCTACCGTCTCCACCTCTCGCCGTCCTGCCCCCACTGTCTGCGGATCGCCATCACCCACAGCCTGCTCGGCCTGGAGGACACCCTCCCGGTCGTGCTGCTGCCGGCCCTCCCCGACCTGCCCGACGGCGGACACTCTGCCCTGAGCCCCTTGTACGAGGCCAGCTCGCACCGGCATCCCGGACCAGCCCTCGCACCGGTGCTGAGCGACACCTGGACCGGGCGGATCGTCACCACGCACCCCTCGCACATCCTGAGGGACCTGGCCCGGCGCTTCGGCGACGACGGCACCGACCGGCCCGTCCTCTACCCGCACGGCGCGGAGGAGGAGACAGAGGCCGTCGAAGGTCTCTGTGACCACAACATCAACGAGGCCGCACAGCAGGCCGGACAGGCCGACACCGACGCCACGGCGCGCCACACCGCCCTCGGCTCCCTCCTCCGGGTCCTGGGCTCACTGGAGTGGCGCCTCGCCGACCAGGACTTCGTCCTCGGCGACGAACTGACCGCCGCCGACGTGCGGTTGTGGGTGGCCCTGGTCCAGCTCGACACCGTGCACCGGCTGCATCTCGACGCCGCCGCGGTCCACCGCGTCGCCGACCATCCGCACCTGTGGACCTACGCCCGACGGCTTGCCGCCCACCCCGCCTTCGGCCGCCATCTCGACCTGGACGGCATCGCCCGCAGGCACCACGCCCATTGCCAAGGGCTGGAGGCCGCGGGGGCGGCGGTCCAGATCCTCGACTGGGCCGTCCACATCGCGGAAGGGCCCGCTCGGCAGGGCCCGAACTCTTTCATGGAACCGCAATACGCCCGCCACCTTCGTCCGCCCAACCCCGCCTAATCTGCGACGACATGGGGCCCGCCATACCGGAACGTGGCGGGCCCCGTGCTCTCCTTGTCCGCACCTCCCCTCTGCACTTGCCGTGGCGCTGGACGGCACGGGCCGGCACCCGGCGGCATGGCGTGAGCCGGGCGGCCGGCTCTCCTCCCGAGCCGCTCACACATTTGGCGGCCCTTCGCGAGAAGGGACTGCACAGAGCGGTCGAGGATGGACACGACATACGCGGCAGCACAGCTGGCCGCTCCGCCGGAGGAGGCATGTACATGCGCCGTGCAGGTTTCGTCGTCGCCGCCACGACCGCGCTCACGCTGGGGACCGCCGGCCAGGGCTGGGCGGACACCACCAGTGGCGACATCACCACCAGTTGGGGGGACCGGACCCGCGTCCAGGTGACCTGGGTCGACCGGAACTCCTTCCACCACGGCGCCCTGGCCGTCACCGACCAGACCTGCGACGACCGCTCCCTCTACGCCACCCTCACCCTCCAGACCGGCTCCGGCGCCGCCCACACCCTGGGCGACAACCACAACACCGACGGCTGCGGCACGACCGCCGACTTCCACGACATCGCCGCCACCGACCCGAGCGGCATCAGAAGCCTCACGATGACCCTGTGCCGCAGCGCACCCGGAACGCCCGACGAGTGCGAGACCGGGTACATCGCCGTGAATCCCCATTACGGCTCCTGACGCAACACCGCTCTCGCCGGCCGGCCCCTCCGGCAGGTCGGGGCCGGACGCCCCGAGCGGGCCTCACATGTGCACCACGGGCGCCGCGTCGGGGTCGGTGGCCGGTGCGCCGCGCCGGTAGAGGATGACGCTGATGACCAGACCGGCGGCGAAGAAGGCGGCCGACCACCAGTAGGCGGTGGAGTAGCCCTCCAGCCCGGCCTGTGCCAGGACGGCGGGGTCCTTGGGGTTGCGGCCTGCCAGGTAGTCGGTGACGGCGCTGGTGGAGAGGGTGTTGAGCAGCGCCGTACCGAGGGAGCCGCCGACCTGCTGCATGGTGTTCACGGCGGCGGAGGCGACACCGGCGTCCTCGGCCTTCACCCCGGCCGTGGCCAGGCTCATGGCCGGGGCCATCACCAGGCCGAGGCCGAGTCCCGCCACGATCAGCGGGGGCAGGATGTCGGTGGCGTAGCCGCTGCCGAGGCCGAGACCGGTCAGCCACGCCATGCCGGCCGCGGCCAGGCCCATGCCCAGCGGTACGACCGCCTTGGGGCCGAGGCGGGGGATCAGGACGGTGGAGGCGAGCGTGGAGGACAGCATGAGCGCGCCCACCATCGGCAGGAAGGCCAGTCCGGTCCTGATGGGGGTGTAGCCCAGGCTCTGCTGCAGGTAGTAGGTGAGGAAGAGGAAGACACCGAACATGCCGGCGCCGGTGATCAGGATGGAGACGAAGGAGGCGCCGCGGTTGCGGTCGAGCAGGACCCGCAGGGGCAGCAGGGGGTGCGTGGCGCGGGTCTGCCACCAGGTGAACGCGGCGAGCAGGACGGCACCGGCGACCAGGAAGCCCCAGGTCCGCACGGAGCCCCAGTCGTGGCTCTCGGCGTTGGAGAAGCCGTAGACCAGACAGAACAGGCCGCCGGAGACGAGGACGGCGCCGGGGATGTCGATGGTGGCGCTCTTGTCTCGGGTGGAGCGCTGGAGCAGGAGCATGCCGCCGACGAAGGCGACAGCGGCGAAGACCAGATTGACGTAGAGGGTCCACCGCCAGTCGAGGTGCTCGGTCAGGAAGCCGCCGAGGAGCAGGCCGATGGCGCCGCCCGCGCCGGCGATGGCGCCGTACACGCCGAAGGCCTTGGCGCGTTCCTTGGCGTCGGTGAAGGTCGTGGTCAGCAGGGACAGGGCGGCCGGGGCGAGCAGAGCACCGAACAGGCCCTGCGCGGCACGCGCGACGATGAGGACCTCGAAGCTGCCGGCGGCACCTCCCAGCGCGGAGGCCCCGGCGAAGCCGACCAGGCCGACCAGGAAGGTCGTCTTTCGGCCGAACAGGTCGGCTGTGCGTCCGCCGAGCAGCAGCAGGCTGCCGAAGGCGAGCGCGTAGGCGGTGACGACCCACTGCCGGTCCCCGTCGGAGAAGCCCAGATCCTTCTGGGCCGAGGGAAGCGCGATGTTCACGATCGTGCTGTCCAGCACCACCATGAGCTGCGCCAGCCCTATGACGGCGAGGATCCACCAGCGATGCGGCGATGACGCTTCGGCCGACGGTGGTGAGGACACGGTGGCCGCGCCGGCCGTGTGGGTGGAGGTCTTGGGCATGACGGAACTCCGGAAGAAGTGGCCGGACTGGCTGACACCTGTCAGATTAGTCTGAATCTGACAGCCGTCAAGTAAAATGGTGGAGGGTCCCTAGGATGGCCCGGAGCACAAGCAGCGCAGAGCGCAAGCAGCGCAGGACGCACGCATGGAGGCAGTCGTGGGAGCAAGAGCCGAATCCGCTCGACGGCCGGGGCGCCCCGGCGCGGACACTCCCGCGGTCCCCACGGAGGAGAGCATCCTGCGGCGCGGGCTCGAGGCCTTCGCCGAACTGGGCTACGACCACGCCTCCGCGCGCGAGCTGGCCCGCCGCCTGGGCGTCAGCCACAACTTCATCAACGACCGGTACGGCTCCAAGGCGGCCTTCTGGCGTGCGGTGGTGGACCACGCGCTGGGAGCGCAGCTGGCGCGTCTGCCGGAGGTTGACGACACGGTCGACGACGCCGAGGCCCTGCGGCGGATCATCACCGGCTTCTACCGGACCGCCGTGGACGAGCCGTTGATCGGACGGCTCTTCGTCGGCGAGTTCACCCGGGACACCGAGCGGCTGGACTACCTGTACGAGCACTACATCGCGCCGACCCTGCAACTCATGGCGCCCGGCATCGAGCGGCTGGTGGCCGCGGGGCGGATGGCGCCCGTCCCGATGGACGTGCTGTTCTTCGCGGTCGTCCCGCCCGTCTCGGGAATGGTGGAGGTCCCGCTGGCGCGCCGCCTCGGCCGGCCCGACGACGCCTCGCCGGAACAGCTCACGGCCACGGCGGAGGCACTGGCGACGCTGGTGGTCAACGGACTGCTGGCGTCCGGACCGGCGACTTGATCCGACGCCGACCTGCCGGGGCGGGAAGCGCCGCACTCGCGCTTCCCGCCCTCCCCTGTGACACCCCGCGGGCCCCTCAGCCCGCGTCGTACCAGGCCCTCAGTCCTGGACGTAGGTGTGGAACCCCCGCCCGGTCTTCCGGCCGAGCAGCCCCGCCTCCACCATCCGCTGGAGCAGCGGGGGAGGAGCGTAGAGGGGATCCCTGAACTCGTCGTAGAGCGACTCGGCGATCGACGCGACCGTGTCGAGGCCGATCAGGTCCGCGAGCCTCAGCGGGCCCATCGGGTGGGCGCAGCCCAGTTCCATGCCGGTGTCGATGTCGGAGGCGGTGGCGAAGCCGGACTCCGCCATGCGGACGGCCGAGAGCAGATACGGGATCAGCAGGGCGTTGACGACGAACCCGGCCCGGTCCCGGGAGTGGATGACCGTCTTGCCGAGCGCCTCGGTCGCGAAGTCCTGTACGGCAGCCACCGTGCGGGGCGAGGTGTGCAGGGAGGTCACGACCTCGACCAGCGGCAGCACGGGGACCGGGTTGAAGAAGTGCAGGCCCACGACCCGGTCCGCGCGGCCGGTCGCCCTGCCGAGCCGCATGATCGGGAGGGAGGAGGTGTTGGTGGCCAGCACCGCCTCCGGATCCTCGACGATCTTGTCGAGGGCGCCGAAGATCTCCGTCTTGGCGTCGGGGTTCTCCACCACGGCTTCGACGACCAGCTGCCGGTCGGCGAGATCCTCCAGGCTGCCGGTGAACGACAGACGGGCGAGCGCGTCCCGGGCGGCGGGCTCCTCCAGCTTGCCGCGCCGGACCGCCCGGTCGAGCGACGCCGTCACCCGTTCCCGGGCGGCCCGGGCCGCCATCGCGTCCACTTCGCAGACCGTGGTGTCGAGCCCGGCCCGGGCGCACACCTCGGCGATGCCCGCCCCCATCTGCCCGCCGCCCACCACTCCGACGCGCCGGATCCCGCCGCTCACGCCCCGGCCTCCGTCCGCTTCACCAGGTGCCGCGTGTACGCGTCCGGGGTGAAGAACAGCGGCAACTCGCCGGTCATCGCGGTCCGTTCGAAGAGGGCGCGGATGTCGTCGACGGGTGCCCACGGGTACTCGGCGCCCAGCGCGGTCACCTCGTCGTCGAGCAGGCGCAGCACCGTCTCCCGGTCGATGACGCGGTGCCGCAGCCACTGCCAGATCTGCACCCGGGCGATCTCGGCGGTCGCCGCGTCCTCCATCAGGCCGTACAGCGCGACGGCGCCCTGTCCGCGCAGCCAGGCGGCGAAGTAGCGCAGTGCGACGGCGATGTTGGTGCGGACGCCCTCGGCGGTCGGCGGCCCGCTGATCCGGCGCACCGAAAGCAGGTCCGCCGGAGTGACCTCCACGTCGTCCCGCGTGCGGTCGAGCTGGTGGGGGCGTTCGCCGAGGACGCCGTCGAAGACGTCGCGGCAGACGGGGATCAGCCCGGGATGGGCGACCCAGGAGCCGTCGAAGCCGTCCTCCGCCTCGCGTTCCTTGTCGAGGCGGACCTTGGCGAGGGCGGCCTCGTGCGCGGCCGGGTCCTTGCCGGGGATCTCGGCGGACATGCCGCCGATCGCGTGGGCCCCGCGCCGGTGGCAGGTACGCACGAGCAGCTCGGTGTAGGCGCGCATGAAGGGCGCGGTCATGGTGACCTTGGCCCGGTCGGGCAGCAGGAAGTCGGTGCGGTGGCCGAAGGTCTTGATCAGGCTGAACAGGTAGTCCCAGCGGCCCGCGTTCAGCCCCGCGCTGTGCTCGCGCAGCTCGTGGAGGATCTCCTCCATCTCGAAGGCGGCGGTGATCGTCTCGATGAGGACGGTGGCGCGGACCGTGCCCCGGGGGATGCCGAGCAGGTCCTGGGCCAGGACGAAGACGTCGTTCCAGAGGCGGGCCTCGTAGCGGTTCTCCAGCTTCGGCAGGTAGAAATACGGGCCGTGACCGGCGTCGATCTGCCGCTGGGCGCAGTGGAAGAAGTACAGCCCGAAGTCCACGAGGGCGGCGGGCACGGGCCGGCCGTCGAACTCCAGGTGCTCCTCGTCGAGGTGCCAGCCACGGGGGCGGACGACGATGGTGGCGAGCTGTTCGCGGTCCTTGAGGCGGTACTCCCTGCCCTCGGGGGTGGTGAAGTCGATCCGGCGCTCGATGGCGTCGAGCAGATTGAGCTGGCCGCCGACGATGTTGTCCCACGTGGGGGCGGTGGCGTCCTCGAAGTCCGCCAGCCAGACCTTGGCACCCGAGTTCAGGGCGTTGACGGTCATACGGCGCTCCGGCGGGCCGGTGATCTCCACCCGCCGGTCGGTCAGGCCGGGCGCCGGAGGCGCGACGCGCCAGGACGGGTCCGCGCGGACGGCGGAGGTGACCAGAGGGAATTCGAGCGGGGAGCCGCTCGCCAGGCGCAGGGCCTGCCGGCGGCGCTCCTTCAGCAGCGACCGCCGGCGCTCGCCGAAGGCCGCGGCCAGGTGGCCGACGAAGTCGAGGGCGGCGGGCGTGAGGATCTCGTCGTGCCGGTCGCCCGGAGCCGCGAGAACGCGGACGTGGTGGGTCAGTGCGCTGGTGGACATGGGTGCTCCTGAGGGAGGGAGGAGAGCGAGGGCCGCACCGGGACGGTGGTACGGCCCCCGCTCGGCCGGGGCGGACCGGACGGCGTCCTCGAGGACGGCCTAGTGGAACTGCTCCTCCTCCGTGGAACCGGAGAGCGCGGTCGTGGAGGAGGTGGGGTTGACGGCGGTGGAGACCAGGTCGAAGTAGCCGGTGCCGACCTCGCGCTGGTGCTTGACGGCGGTGAAGCCCTGCGCCTGCGCGGCGAACTCCCGCTCCTGGAGGTCGACGTAGGCGGTCATGCCGTGCTCGGCGTAGCCGCGGGCGAGGTCGAACATGCCGTGGTTGAGGGAGTGGAAGCCGGCCAGGGTGATGAACTGGAACTTGTAGCCCATGGCGCCCAGTTCACGCTGGAACTTGGCGATCTGGTCGTCGTCCAGCGCGGCCTTCCAGTTGAAGGACGGCGAGCAGTTGTACGCGAGCATCTGGTCCGGGTACTGAGCGTGGATGGCCTCGGCGAACTCGCGGGCCTGGGCGAGGTCCGGGGTGCCGGTCTCGACCCAGATGAGGTCGGCGTAGGGGGCGTAGGCCAGGCCGCGGGAGATGACCGGCGCCATGCCGCCCCGGACCCGGTAGAAGCCCTCCGCCGTGCGCTCACCCGTCACGAACTCGGCGTCGCGCTCGTCGACATCGCTGGTGAGCAGGTTCGCGGCGAGCGCGTCGGTGCGGGCGATGATCACCGTGGGAGTGTCGGCGAGGTCGGCGGCGAGCCGGGCCGCGTTCAGGGTGCGGATGTGCTGGGAGGTCGGGACGAGAACCTTGCCGCCGAGGTGACCGCACTTCTTCTCCGAGGCGAGCTGGTCCTCGTAGTGGATGCCGGCCGCGCCGGCCGCGATCATCGCCTTGGTCAGCTCGAAGGCGTTCAGCGGGCCGCCGAACCCGGCCTCCGCGTCGGCGACGATCGGGGCGAGCCAGTCGGTCGTGTCGCCGGCGCCCTCGGCGGTGGCGATCTGGTCGGCGCGCAGCAGCGCGTTGTTGATCCGGCGCACCACCTGGGGCACGGAGTTGGCTGGGTACAGGCTCTGGTCGGGGTAGGTGTGGCCGGCCTGGTTGGCGTCGGCCGCGACCTGCCAGCCGGAGAGGTAGATCGCCTGGAGCCCGGCCTTGACCTGCTGCACGGCCTGGCCGCCGGTGAGGGCGCCGAGAGCGTGGATGTAGTCCCGCTCGTGCAGCTGGCGCCACAGCCGCTCGGCGCCGCGCCGGGCCAGGGTCTGCTGCTCACGGACACTGCCGGAGAGCCGCACCACGTCCTCGGCGGTGTAGGTGCGCTCGATGCCCTGCCACCGGGGATCGGTGGCCCAGCGCCGCGCGAGTTCCTCGGCTGCCTGTGTCCTAGCCTCTGCCATGACTGTCACCGTCTCCTCGGTATGTAAAGGGGTGCCAATCCCCACCTCGTCGCTGCGAAGGACTGGCACTGTGTGTCTCTTACTGGAGTGCGGCCCGCCTGCCTGCCGTAGGGCGGAGCTGAGCAATGCTTGCCCGGAAGTGCTGCCTGCTGCCGGGGTCTCCGACGTCAGGGCATGAATCGTGCCCGGTGCAGGGCCTGCGCTGCCGGAGGTCCGGCGGGCCGCACTGAGACTCTCGCAGTGGCACTCAGTGCCATCAAGGGTGGACGGATGCCAACTTCTGCGAATCTTCACGGCTGTATTTGCCAAGTTTGCGAAGGGCCGCTACGGCTCTCTGTCGCGTACGCTGACGGACATCTCAGGGGAGGTTGGAGCAGGGTGAGCAAGATCTACGCGGGCCCGCGGCTGCGGCGGCTGCGCGAGGAGCGCCGGATGAGCCAGGCGGAGCTGGCCCGCGTGCTGGCGATCTCGCCCAGCTATCTGAACCAGATGGAGCACGACTCCCGGCCGCTCACCGTCCCGGTCCTGCTGAAGCTGACCGAGGCCTTCGGCGTCGACCCGGGTTTCTTCTCCGAGCGGGACACGAGCCGGCTGCTGGCGGATCTGCGCGAGACGCTGTCGGGCGAGATCGCCGAAGCCCGGGTGTCCCCGAACGACCTCGCCGAACTGGCCTCCCGGATGCCCGAGGTCGCCCAGGTCCTGCTCAACCTCGGCCGCCGCAACCAGCGGTTGTCCGAGCGGCTCGCCGGAGCCGCGGACGGCCGCGCCGGCGGGCAGGGCGTGGCGTCCTCACCCCACGAGGAGATCCGGGACTTCTTCTACCGCCGCCAGAACTACCTGCACGACACCGACCTCGCGGCCGAACAGCTCGCCGGGGAGATCGGCATCCGGCCGGGGGAGGTCGTCCGCGCCCTGACCGCCAGACTCGCCGACGGCCACGGCGTCCACCTGGCCGCCGCCACCGGCGACCGGCTCCACCACTACGACGAAGCCGCCCGCACCCTCCACCTGTCGGCCCGCCTCCGCCCGGGGCAGCGGGCGTTCCGGATGGCCATCCAGCTGGCCCTGCTCGCCTACGGCGACGAACTCGACCGCCAGGCCGCCGAGGACTTCCCGGCCGGTTCCCCCACCCACGCCCTGGCCCGGATCGGCATCGCCAACTACTTCGCCGCCGCCCTGATCCTCCCGTACGCCGCCTTCCACACGGCGGCCGAGGAGTTCCGCTACGACATCGAACGCCTCACCGACCGCTACGGCCTCGGCTACGAGACGGTCTGCCACCGGCTGAGCACCCTGCAACGGCCCCGGCTGCGCGGTGTGCCCTTCTCGTTCGTCCGCGTGGACCGGGCCGGGAACATGTCCAAGCGGCAGTCGGCCACGGGGTTCCACTTCTCCCGGGCCGGGGGCACCTGCCCGCTGTGGAACGTCTACGAGGCGTTCGCCGCCCCCGGCCGCATCCACGTCCAGATCGCCGAAATGCCCGACGGGCAGAGGTACTTGTGGACGGCCCGGGCGGTCACCCGGCACCGCGGCGGCTGGGGCGAACCCGGCAAGACCTTCGCCATCGGCCTCGGCTGCGAGATCCGCCACGCCCACCGGGTCGTCTACTCAGACGGCCTCGACCTCGCCAACGCCTCGGCCGCCACCCCCATCGGCATGGGCTGCCGCGTCTGCGAACGACTCGAATGCCCCCAACGCGCGGTGCCGCCCCTGGGCCGTGCCCTGCGGATCGACCAGAACAGCAGCACCTTCGTGCCGTATCCGGTGGCGGATCCGACGAGGTGAGGCCGGAGGCCTGCCCGAATCGACCGACTCGGGCAGGTGCCGTCATCGGGCAGGCGTCTTCAGATCACGGCGATGAACCCTCCGAAGGGGGCGGTGTCCACGCTGAACCGGTCGCCTCTCGGCGTGCTGTGGCGCAGGGTGCGGTCGGTGCCGGAGGTGTCGGCGAACAGCCGGACCTTCGCGGGGCGGCGCAAGCCGAGGTCGCGGAGGTCGAAGGCCAGCCGCTGCGCCTGGCCGGTGGGCGGCGCGTAGCCGGGGGCCGAGGAGTCGAGGCCGGGGGAGAGGCTGAGGGTCCTGCCGTTGACGCCGGCGACATACCAGGTGCGGCCCTTGCGACGGGCGACGACGACATGGCTGCCGGGGTCGGCGGCCAGGAAACGCGTCTCGTCCCAGGCGACCGGGACGGTGCTCAGCAGCGCGCGGACCTCGGGCGGCTGACCTAGGTAGGCCTCGGGGCTGTCGGCGAAGCCGTTGAACCCGGACTGGTAGACGACGGTGAGGGCCAGCTCATGGGCGTCGGTGGTGTGGCGCGGACTCTCCGGGAGGGCGTACGGGGAGAGCAGGGTGGTGCCGTAGTCGAAGCCGCCGACGATGTTCCGGGAGACGGCGGCGATGGTCGTCTGCTCGGGTATCTGGTCGGCCAGCGGCTTGGTGTTGGAGTAGTTCTCGCTGGCCATGCCCGCCTCGACGCCGAGCAGGTGCGGGTAGGTGCGGTCCCAGCCGCGGGGGATCGTGGTGTTGTGCAGCACGATGTGCAGCCGGTAGCGGGCGGCGTCCTCGATCACCTCCCGCTGCCAGGCGATGAGCTGCTGCTTGTCGGCCTCCCACATGTCGGCCTTGATGCCGGCGATGCCGAGGTCGCGCAGCTTCCCGAAGTGGGCGCGTCGCGTGGCCGCGTCGACGAGCAGATCGCGGGGAGTGCCGGTACCGGTGTTGTTCCCGCCCCCTGAGTTGTGCCAGAGGAAGAGCTTCAGCCCGCGCCGGTCGGCCTCGGCGACGATCCGCTCCAGAGGCACCCGGTTCCCGGCCGCGTCGGTCATCTGGTCCCAGCGGGCGTCGACGAGCGCGTACGGCCAGCCCATCTCCTCGCCCAGATCGAACCAACGGAGCGTCTGCTCCAGGCTCTTGGGACTGTCGTGGGCCATCATCCAGCTGAAGGTCGCGGCCCCGGGCCGGACCCAGGATGTGTCGTCCAGCCGGCAGGGCACCCCGAGGTCGGTCGGGAGCGTCGTGTCGGCGACCGCCGCGGCCGTCCGGGCCACCGCGACGAAGCGCCAGGGCGTCTGCCAGGCCCCGCTCACCTGCGGCGTACCGGGACCGAGAGTGCCGAGCGCCTCGTCGTCGTAGGGGAAGGCGACGGTGTACGTCACCTGCCCGGTGGCCGGGTCGAGGGCGGGCTGCGAGAGGTGGCAGGCCGGGTAGGTGCCGTCCATGCCGGACTCGCTCGCGAGCACCCACCACTCCTGGCCTTGGCGCGCGGCCGTGCGGGCCAGCAGCGGGAAGGAGGCGCCGCGCGGGGAGGTGGTCGCGGCACCGAGCGCCGGAACGGCGTGCTGGTCGCGGGGGATGTACCACTCCTGGTACTTGGGCTTCTGGACCGTGTACGGCAGCGTGAACCGCGCACCACCGTCGGCCGGAACACGCAGCGTCAGACCGGTGGACTCGGCGGCCACGGTGTGGGTGACCCCGTCGTGGCGGTCGGGGAACCGGTACCGGAAGGCGACGCCCTCGGCGTCGGCGCGCAGCACGACGTCCATCGGCAGGCCCTTGGCGTTGCGCAGCGACACGACCCGCTCGGTCATCCGCTTGCGGACCCGGGAGACCTTCCCCTGGAGCAGCTCGTAGTCGACGACGACCGCCCTCGGACGGCCCCGGTCGGTGAGGGTGAGGCGCGTGGCGAAGTCGGCGTCGTCCAAGGTGAGTCCCAGCGGGCTGGGCGGGACGACCTCGACTCCGTCCACCGCGACCGCGTAGGTCGCCGTCCCCGCGTTCAGGACCAGCGCGAGCTCGACACGGCCGTCCTGCGAGGTGACGCTCACCTTCCCGCTCCCGGCCTGCGAGCCTGTGGCCGGGGCGGCCGCCTGCGCGGACGTCGCCGAGAACGGCAGCGCGACCGCCGCTGCCGTCGCCCCTGCGGCGATGACGGATCTTCTGGACGGCTTGCCTGGATCTGCACTGCTCACAGTGTTTCTCTCTCTTTGTGCTGGTTGGTGCGGCGCCACATCGTGCGCGCCGGTACCGGAACCCGAGGGGGCACCGAGGTGAAGAGCTGTCGAGCGACCCGACAACTCTCCGGTCTCCGGAGGGGAGCGAGGCCGCCGGGACCTCACCGTCAGAGAGAGGTGAACGCCGTGGCGAGGTGGTCGAGCAGGGGCGCCGCGCAGGGGTGCGGGTCGCGCCGCGGGGTGATCGTGTAGACGCCGCGGGCCGGGGGAGGATGAGCGCGATGGCGTGACCGGTCGCGACCAGGGCCAGCTTGCCGGGCAGATCGGCCGCGACGAGGTCGATGCGGGCTCGCCCACAAGGCCTATCACCGACACTCGTGAGGATCCTTCGCGGAAGCGGACCTCACGAAAGCAGAGATGATGACCACGCAGACGCACCACGTCGACGACGAACTCATCGAGGCGGCGGCTCACATCGCCCGCACTCGGTGCCGTGGCGACCAGCACACCATGGCGGCCGCGGCCCGCGCCCAGGACGGGCGGATCGTCACGGCGGTGAACGTCTACCACTTCACCGGAGGCCCCTGCGCCGAGCTGGCCCTCATCGGCGCGGCAGCCACCCAGGGGGTCTACGAGCTGGACACGATCGTCGCCGTGGGAGACCGCGACCGGGGGGTCGTCCCTCCGTGCGGACGGTGCCGTCAGGTGCTTCTCGACTACTTTCCAGCCCTCAAGGTCATCGTCGGCGAGGACGACCGCGTCCGAACCGTCCGTATCACCGACCTGCTCCCCGAGAGCTATGTCTGGGCCGATCACCAGGGCGATGCCGAGTAGATCGCTGTCCGGCGCGAGTTGACGCGGGTCTCAGGGCCAGACCCCGGAGAAGTCGATCGCGCGGGCCCACTCGGGATGGTCTATCAGCGGATTCCGGTTGCCCTGTATCTCCGCGATGGCCGCGTTGCGGTGCAGTTCGTACTCGCTGACTGCCTCGCTCTCGTGCCACCGCAGCAGGACGGGCAGCCGGTCTTCGGGGAACTCCTGCGCGACATCGCCGACCTGGCCCGGATAGCGCAGCAGGAAGTACAGGGTGGCTCGGGCGACCACGCCCCTGCACTTCTCCGGTTCGAATCCCACGCTCTCGCGCTTCCCGCACGCGTCCCGGACGGTTTCCTCGTAGTCGGGGAAGTCGAAGTACGGGAAGTTGCCGCGGTAACTGTTGCAGCCGGCCTCGCACGTGAACAGATGATGCAGGTCGCCCCGCATGGGCTCCTTCGCGTGGAACCACGACTGCGGCACCACATGCTCGCAGTTGAACGGCATGGACGCCTCCAGCGCGCGGAACTCGGCCTCGAATTCGGCCGGCCCCGCCGTCCGCTCCCGCAGCAGCAGCTCCCGCTCGCGGGCCAGCCGGGTCTCCTCCACGGCCGCGTCGGCCCGTATGACCTCCTCGGCGGAGAAGCCCTGGCCGGAGTAGATGCTGCGCAGCCGTCCGTCCTTGTGCAGGTCGACCCACGGGTAGACCAGCCGCATCGGCTTGTACCTGGGCTTGGGCGCATGGGTCTCGGCCAGCAGCGTCGTCAGCGCGCGGCGCAGCGCGTCGCCGTCGTCGGTGCGGACGTCCGCGTAGTACGCGGCGCGCGCGGCGGCGTCCGCGGACCGGTCGTAGTAGGGACGTTCCCGGGAGAGTCGGTGATGCGTCAGGGCCGCGTCGATGTCCTTCCCGACCGCCGAGACGACGTCCGGCTGCCCGTCCGAAGAGGGCTGTGGTGTCGGTGCGCGTGCGGGCAGCGGAGCCGCGAGGGCGGCCGAAGGGGAGGAGGTGCCGAAGTCGAGGGTGATCCGCAGCGGGAGGACGAGCTGAGCGGAACCGTCGGCCGCGTGAGACGGAGCCCCGTCCTGTGAACCGTTGGCGCCCGCCAGGGTGGGCCTGCCGGCGGAGGACGGCATCGACGGCGTGTTCTCCTCGGGAGACGGGTCGAGCCCCGTGGTGGACACCTCGTCCCGCAGCTCTGCCGCCTCGCCGGTCAGGGGCGCCTCGTGCAGGGACCGCAGCACGCGGCTGATCCGCACCCCCTCGTTGGCCCGCCAGGCCAGTTGCTGCTCGCCCGTCTCCGGCCGCCACACCGTGCCGTCGACGCTCAGCGGCCTGCCCTCGGCATCGGTCTTCGGAACGGCCGAGTGATGCAGCGCCACGACTTCCCACTGGTCGTTGAAGACCGGAGAGCCCGAGGACCCCTCACGGGTGTCGGACTCGTAGTGCAGGAACCGCTCCAGTACGTCGACGATCTGGTTCTCGCGCAGCGCGATCTGCTTTGGCTCGCCGCGCGGGTGCTGGATGATGTTGACGAACTCCCCGATGACGGCCTTGCCTTGTGCCTCACTGAGGATGAGCCGGCCGAACGACGACAGCGCCTCGCCCTGCGCGCCGCGTGGGGCAACCGCGACGAGGGTGTAGTCCAGCGCCCGGTCGGTGACGAAGCACCGGAGCGGCTCCAGCGGGAAGACCGCCGGTACGAGCGGGTTGCCGTCGGTGCCGTCCTGGAAGGCGAAGGCGACCTTGCCGCGGCCGGCCTCCTGCGCGTCGCCCAGGACGTGGTTGTTGGTGAGCAGCAGGGAGGGGGAGACCATGAAGCCGGTGCCGTGTCCGCCGCCCGGCCCGCTGATGGTGATCCGGCCGACCGAGCGCGAGACCTTGGCACCCTCCTCCAGGAACGCGACCGGGGTGAGGTTGTTGCGCCCGATGAGGCGCTCCAGTCCCAGCGCGTCACTGGTGAAGCTCTCCGGGGGCAGGCCCAGGGTGCTCCCCGCGCCGCCGGCGGGTTCCGTCGGTGTCCGCTCGATCGCCCGCGCCATGGCCCAGTCGGCGCCGAGACGTGCCAGCCGCTTCTCGATCCGCTCGGGCGTATCCGCGTACAGCACGCCACGCGTCTCGAGGACGGACCGGTTTCTTTCACGCTGCTCGGTGCGGTTCCCGTAGCGGGCTGCGGCCATCGTCAGTTGCGACAGATAGTCCGACTCTCGTTCGGAAGCGAGTTCCGCCGTGGCCATGATCCGCCTCCTGGCCTGTGATCGGGGCGGTGGTGTCCGAGACGCGTGCTTCTCAGCAAGCCGTATATATACCGATGTTTTCAGACGTGAGATACATGCGCAAAAGGGGCCAGGACGACCGCCCGTTGGTGAACACCCTGGCCGAGGACGCGCGGTGCACCCACGACGAACTGGCCCGGGATGCTCGTCCCGTGACTGCGTGCTGCGTGTCTGACGCCCCACTCCCTGGCGATACATCGGATGAGTCACGTCACTGGGGTCATTGACAGGTCCACGAGTACTGCTAGGTTCCGCGATACACCCGATGTATTGATGATCCGTCAGCTCTGGAGGACGTATGACCTCACAGCCGGAGCACCATTCGAAGGTGGCCCGCAGAGCCGTACTCGGCACCGCGATCTCGGGCGCGGCAGCAGCCGCCCTGCCCGGAACGGCCCACGCGGAGGACCCAGAACGGACGGTGCCGTCCGCCGCTGACGGGGGCGGCAGACGACCCTGGAGACTCCGCGACACCATGACGACCGACGGCGCCTGGGCGACGTTCCTGCGCGGCCAGGACCTGCTGTGGACCAGGCTGCCCACCCGCTGGTACGAGGGCCCGTTCCTCGGCGACGGGCTGCTCGGCAGCATGATCTACCGGGAGCCCGGGGCCAACCGCATCCGCTTCACCGTCCAGCACGCCCGGGTCCAGGACCACCGCCCCGAGTTCGGCAGCGGCTGGGGCACCTGCCGTCTGCCCGTGGGGCACCTGACCCTCGACCCGGTCGGCACCATCACCGCCGTCGACTGGCGGCTGAGCCTGTGGAACGCCGAACTCACCGGCACCGTCACCACCACCGCCGGCACGCTCACCCTCTCCGCCCTCGTCCACGACGAGGTGCTCGCCGTCCGGGCCCGGGCCGCCGGCGGCGAGCGCACCGTCTGGACCTTCCACCCCGAGGAGGCCATCAGCCCCCGCAAGATCCAGGAGGCCCCGCCCGCCGACTACACCCCCAACCCGCCCTGGACCACCCGGACCGCCGCCGACGGCACCGAGCAGGTGCTCCAGCCCCTCACCGGCGGCCAGACCGCCACCGCCCACCGGCGCGACGGCGACGACATGCTGCTCAGCGTCGGGCACAGCGCCCCCTCCACCACCGCCGCCGAGGCCGACTCGCTCCGCAACCTGCGGCGAGCGACCTCGTACGGCGCTCTCAGACGACGGCACACCCGCTGGTGGCACGCCTTCTACAAGAAGAGCTTCGTCTCGTTCCCCGACCAGCGGCTGCAGAGCTTCCACTGGATCCAGCTCTACAAGGTCGCCTCCGCCAGCCGCGCCGACGGACCCGTGATGGCCACCTGCGGGCCGTGGCTGGAGCCCACCCCCTGGCCCGCGGTCTGGTGGAACCTCAACATCCAGCTGGAGTACTGGCTCGTCCACGGCTCCAACCACCTGGAACTCGACGCGCTCGCCACCACCCTGCGCCGCAACCAGGAACAGCTCATCGCCAACGTGCCCGCCGCCTACCGCGCCGACAGCTCCGGCGTCGGACGCAGCTCCGACATGTTCGCCAACCGGGGGGTGGGCAGGCCCGGCTCCGGCTCCGAGGTCGGCAACCTCACCTGGGCGCTGCACAACGTGTGGCTGTCCTACCGGCACTCCATGGACGAGGCCCTGCTGCGCGACACCGTCTTCCCGTTGCTCCGCCGGGCCGTCGCCTACTACCTGCACTTCCTCACGCCGGGCAGCGACGGCAAGCTCCACCTGCCGAGCACACTCTCGCCCGAATACCCGGTCGTACCGCCGCAGGACACCACCTACGACCTGGCCCTGATCCGCTGGGCCTGCCAAACCCTCATCGAGTCCGCCGAACTCCTCGGCATCGACGACGAGTCGGCCCCGCGCTGGCACGAGGTGCTGGCCAAGCTCACGCCCTACCCGGTCGACGGCAACGGCTACATGATCGGTGCCGGCACCCCGTACGCCCAGTCCCACCGCCACTACTCGCACCTGCTGATGGTGTACCCGCTGTACCTCGTCAACTGGGACCAGCCCGAGAACCGCGACCTGATCACCAGGTCGATCGAGCACTGGCACGCGCTGACCGGCGCCCATCGCGGCTACAGCTACACCGGTGCCGCCTCGATGTACGCGATGACCGGCGACGGCGACACCGCGATCACGTATCTGCGGAAGTTCTTCGACACCTCCACCCGCTACCCCTGCCAGGCCAACACCCACTACACCGAGGCCGGTCCGGTCATCGAGACGCCGCTGTCCGCCTCACAGTCCCTGCACGACATGTTCTGCCAGAGCTGGGGCGGGGTGATCCGCGTCTTCCCGGCCGTCCCCACCGCGTGGGCGGACCTCACCCTGCACGACTTCCGCACGCAGGGCGCCTTCCTGGTCAGCGCCGTCCGCGCGGCAGGCAAGACCCGGTTCATCCGGATCAGAAGCCTGGCGGGCGAGCCGCTCAAGCTGAAGCACGGGCTCAGCGGCCGGCTCACGGTGCTCCTCGACGACGGCCGCCCCGCCCGCACCCGCGACCTCGGCGACGGGGTGCTCTCCATCGAGCTGCCCAAGGGCCGCGAGGTGCTCGTCCACTCCGGCTCCCGCCCCGACCTCGTCATCGCGCCCGTCACCGCCGGCGAACCGGGCCCCGCCTGGGGACTGCCGTAAAGCCCACACACCTCGGAGGGTTCCATGGCCGTTCCGATCAGAACCGCGGTCGCCGCGCTGTGCACCGGCCTCGCGGCCACACTCCTCACGACCGCTCCCGCCCGGGCCGAGAAGCAGGAACACACCTGGGCGGTGTCCGCCTCCGCGCACGCACCCCGCGCACGGATATCCCTGGACGAAAGCGCCGGCACACTGAGCCTGTCCGTGACCCGTACCGGGCGTACGGTCATCGAGCCGTCGCCCGTCGGCATCGTCACCGAACAGGCCGATCTCTCCAAGGACTTGCGCTTCCTGCACCGGAAGAGCCGGACGGTCGACGAGCGGTACCGCACCAAGTCCGGCAAACGACTGGACCGCCGGGTCCGCATGAACGAGGCCCGGCTGTCGTTCGCCACCCCGACGGGCGCCCGGCTGGACCTCGTCGTCCGCGCCTCCGCCGACGGCGTCGCCTACCGGTACGTCCTGCCCGCCGCGTCCGGCGATGTGCTCGGCGAGACCTCCGCATTCCATGTGCCGCCGGACGCGAGCGCGTGGCTGGGCACCTACCGGGCCGACAACGAGGGCCAGTTCGTGCAGTACACGGCCGCCACCGCGCCCACCGGCGCGTACTCGGCCCAGGCGCTGTTCGCGACCGACGGCGGCTACACCCTGCTCGCCGAATCCGACCTCACCGGCGCCTACTCCGGCGCCCGGCTCGCGCACGACCAGGGCACCGGCACCTACCGCGTCGAGCTCGCCGACGACCGGGTCCGCACCGACGGCCCCCTCGCCACCCCCTGGCGGGCCATGGTCACCGGTGACCTCGCCACCGTCACCCGCTCCACCTTCACGGACGACCTCGCCCCCGCCTCCAAGGCCGGCGACACCTCCTGGATCAAACCCGGCACCGCCCTGTGGACCTGGCTCGCCGGCGGCCGCCCGGCCGGGCAGAGCCTCGCCGCGCAGAAGGCCTACGTCGACTACGCCGCCGAACGCGGCTGGCCCTACGAGGCCGTCGACGCGGGCTGGTACTTCAAGGCCGGCGCCTGGGACACCACCGACCCGGACTGGCAGACCAACAGCTGGATGCCCGAACTCGTCGCGTACGCGCGTGCCAAGGGCGTCGGCATCATCGTCTGGATCCACCAGCGCGACCTCGACACGGCCGAGGAACGCGCCCGATGGCTGCCCACCCTGGAACGCTGGGGCGTCAAGGGCGTCAAGATCGACTTCATGGACTCGGAGGCACAGTCCACACTCCGCTGGTACGACGCCATCCTCCCGGAGACCGCGGCCCACCACCTTCTGGTCAACTTCCACGGCTCCACGATCCCCAAGGGCATCCAGCGCACCTGGCCGCACGTCATGACCCTGGAGGGCGTCGCCGGCGAGGAGAAGCGCACCAACACCGCCGCCCACCTCACCACCCTGCCCTTCACCCGCAACGTCACCGGCTCCATGGACTTCACCCCCGGCGCGTTCCAGCGCGTCGGCCTGCGCCCCAACTCCGACGCCGCCGAGGTCGGCCTCACCGTCGCCTACGAGTCGGGGCTGCAGATGTTCGCCGGCACCCCCGAGTCGTACGACGCCCGGCCGCTCGCCCGGGACTACTTCGACCAGGTTCCCGCCGCCTGGGACGACACCCGGCTGCTCGCCGGGCGTCCCGGACAGGAAGCCGTGCTCGCCCGCCGCGGCGGCGACCGCTGGTTCCTCGGCGGGGTGTACGCCGGTGCCGCCCGCCGGGCCGAGGTGCCGCTGACCATCGGCCCGGGACGCTGGCTGGTCGAGACGGTCGAGGACGGTACCGGGGGGCTCGTCCAGAAGCGTCACGTACTGCGCGGCGGCGACACGCTCGCCGTGGACGTCGTGGCCAATGGGGGCTTCGCCGGCATCGCCTGTGCCTGGCGCCCGGGCCTGACCAGTTGTCACCGCTGAGCATTCCTGGAGGACCAGCATGAGTGTTTCCCGACGTACGGTGCTGGCCACGGCGGCCGGTGCCGTGGCGACCGGCGCTTCCCCGACACCGGCCGCGGCCGCCGGCACATCCCCGGCACCGAACCTGCGGAAGCTCCGCGCGGCCGCCGACTACGCCGTCGAGAAGCTCCGCGTCGTCGCACCGACCGTGACCGCCTTCCCCGTCGGCACGAAGTTCGAGAAGTGGGTCTACTCGCAGAACGGCGACTGGGTCGGCGGGTTCTGGCCGGGCACGCTGTGGATGGCATGGCTCCACAGCAAGGACGAGACCTTCCGCACCCTGGCACTGGCCTCGGCGCGGAGGCTGGCCCCGCGGCAGTACGACACCGGCACCCACGACCTCGGTTTCCTCTTCTACCCGTCCTGGGTCACCGCCTGGCGGCTGACGGGCGACGAGGTCTGGCAAGCGGGTGCCTTGCGGGCGGCCGACTCTCTGATCCAGCGGTACAACCCGCGCGGGTGCTTCATCAGAGCGTGGGGAGCGCTGAACGACGAGAAGAACGCCGGCCGGGTGATCATCGACACGATGATGAACCTCGACCTGCTGGCGTTCGCGAGCCGCCGCACCGGCGACGCGAAGTACCTGGACATCGCCGTGGAGCACGCGAGGACGACCCGGCGGGTCTTCCCCCGCCCGGACGGATCGACCCCGCACGTCTACGACTTCGACCCCGACAGCGGCGCCCCGGTCGGCCCGAACACCGTCCAGGGGTACAGCCCCACGTCGTGCTGGTCGCGTGGGCAGGCGTGGGGACTGTACGGATTCACCACGATGTACCGGAGGACCGGGAACCGGGACTTCCTGGCCACCGCCCGCAAGCTGGCGGACTTCGCGGTCGGAGCACTGACCCCGGACCACGTCCCGGTGTGGGACTACCGGGCGCCGCAGCAGCCCCACGACATCAAGGACGCGTCGGCCGGAGCGATCACGGCCTGCGGCCTCCTCGACCTGTCCGCCGCCACCGGCCAACAGGCCTATCGCGAGGTGGCGTTACGGCTGCTCACCGCCCTCTCGGAGACCTGCCTGACGCGGAACTCGGCACGGGCGGAAGCGGTGGTGGCCCGCTGCACCCGCCACCGCCCGAACGAGGACGGCGTCGAGATCTCTCTCCCGTACGCCGACTACTACCTGCTGGAGGGCATTCTGCGGGTCCTGCGGCCGGGGGACGTGGACCGGGCGATCGATCTCTCCTCGGTCACAGCATCACATGCTTGACCTGCGTGTAGTCGAGCAGTCCGGTGAGCGAGAGGTCGCTGCCGTACCCGGAGTGGCCTACGCCCCCGTGCGGCATCTCCGACACCGTCGTGCCATGGGTGTTGACCCAGACGATGCCGGTCCGCAGCGCGCGGCTCGCCCGCATGGCCCGGTCGTGGTCGCGGGTCCAGACGCTCGCCGCGAGCCCCTGGGGAACGCCGTTGGCCAGGCGGAAGGCCTCGGACTCGTCGGTGAAGGGCTGGACGGTGACGACCGGGCCGAACACCTCGCTCCGTACGATCTCGTCCTCCTGCCGCGCCCCGGCGACCACCGTGGCCTGGTGGAAGTAGCCGGGGCGGGGCAGGGCCGAGCCGCCGGTGACGATCTCGGTGTGGCCCGGAAGCCGTTCCAACATGCCGCGTACATGGGCGAGTTGGGCGGCGTTGGCGAGCGGGCCGAACGCGGCCCGCTCGTCGTCCGGTGCTCCGGGCCGTCGGCCGGCGGCCCGTTCGGCGAAGCGGGCCAGGAATCGGTCGTGCACGCGCCGGTCGACCAGGATCCTGGTCGCGGCCGTGCAGTCCTGCCCCGCGTTGTAGAAGGACAGCGACGACAACTGCTCCACCGCGTCGTCGAGATCGGCGTCCGCGTGGATCAGCACCGGGGCGTTGCCGCCGAGTTCCAGGTGGAGCCGCTTGAGATCGGCGGCCGCCGCGGCGGCGATCTCCTGCCCCGCGCGGACGCTGCCGGTGACGGCCACCAGCCGCACGTCGGGGTGGCCGACGAGGGACCGCCCGGTGTCGCGGTCGCCGCACACGACGTTGAGCACGCCGGGCGGCAGCTGCTCGGCGGCCAGCCGGGCCAGGAACACGGCCGAAGACGGGGTGGTGTCGGACGGTTTCAGGACGACCGTGTTGCCGGCGGCCAGCGCCGGGGCGATCTTCCACACGGCCATCATCAGCGGATAGTTCCACGGGGTGATCTGGGCACAGACGCCGACCGGCTCGCGGCGCAGCACGGAGGTACGGCCCGGGGTGTACTCGGCGGCCGCCGCACCCGGCAGATTGCGGGCGGCTCCCGCGAAGTACCGCAACACATCGACGATCGCGGGCAGTTCGTCACCCAGGAACAGCGCGCGCGGCTTGCCCGTGTCGGCCACCTCGGCGCTCGCCACCGCACCGGCGTCCCGCTCCAGCGCGTCGGCGATCCGCAGCAGCGCGGCCTGCCGCTGCGCCGGAGTCGTCACCGACCAGCCGGGGAAGGCCTCTTCGGCCGCCCGGCAGGCCGCGTCCACGTCCTCGGGGCCGGAGAGCGGGGCCGTGCCGTGCGGGAGTCCGGTGGCCGGGTCGACCAGGCGCAGGGTGGCGCCGGAGGCCGCCGGTACCTCCTTGCCGCCGATGTGGTTCAGACGGTCGTTGTCACCCACGGCGCAGTGCCTCCTCGGCGGCGGCGCGGCCGGTGCGGACGGCGCCCTCCATGTATCCGGCGACCCACTGGTCGGAGCCGCAGACATAGAACGGCGGTTCATGGGTGCCGTGCGGCGGACCGACCGCCATGACCTCGCCCGGCGACCACTGGGTGACATAGCCCTGAGTCCAGGGGTCGGTGCCCCACAGCCGCAGATGGCAGGCGGTCGGGCGGAGCGCCTCGTCGCCGAACAGGCCTGCCATCTCGGCGAGCAGTTCGGGGGTGCGCCGCTGCGGCGGGGTGCCGAGCAGGACGCCGTAGCGCTCGGGCGGGACCAGGGCCGACAGGACGCCCTCGTTCTGTGGCCAGGTGCTGGCCAGCACGCCCTCGGTCTCGGACAGTCCGTTCAGATCGGCGTCCCGCCAGAAGGGACGGTCGTAGACGGCGGCGAACTTCGCGGCCGTCGCGTGGCGTTGGCGGTGCAGGGAGGCGATCCGGGCCTCGCCGACCCCGCTGATCGCGACGGACCGCAGCGGGCCCACCGGGAGGGCGCTCACCACAGCGTTCGCGGTGAGGATCTCGCCGGTGACCAGGCGTACGACGCAACGGTCCGGGCGGATGTCCAGCGCGGCGACGGGGGAGCCGAGCCGGATGCGCGCTCCCAGCTCGCGGCCCATGACCTCGGCGAGCGTCGCCGAGCCGTCGGCCAGTCGCAGTCCCTCCCAGTCCTCGTAGTCGTAGTCGCCCGTGCCAGGCCCGGGGACCGCCGCGCTCTTGCGCAGCGCCGCCAGCAGGGAGATCCGCTCGTAGGAGCCGCCGGCCAGGGCGAGTTGGCCGATGTCCCACAGGCGCACCACGGCGGGCGTGGCCTGCCGGGAGCGCAGCCAGTCCGCCACCGACAGCCGGTCCAGGGCGGTCGCGTCCGGATGCGACCACGGATCGTCCGGGTCGACGGTGGCGGCCAGACCGGTGAACTCGGCGCTCAGGCGCTCGTGCAGGGCCGTGTCGCCGGGTCCGAACCAGTGCGGCGGATCGCCGGCCGAGAGGCCCTCCGGGGTGGCCCGGGTCATGCGGCCCGGCTCGGCGACATAGCTGGGGACCAGCTTCAGGCCCAGCTCCTCGGCGAGCCGGAGATAGGCGGTGTGCCCACGGCCGACGACCTCACCGCCCAGCTGGACGGTACGGCCGTCGGGCGTGCGGGTCTGCTCGACCCGGCCGCCGACCCGGTCGCGGGCCTCCAGAACGAGCACGTCGGTGCCGGCGGCGGCCAGGTCCCGGGCGGCGGAGAGCCCCGCCAGCCCGGCACCCAGCACGATCACGTCGTGATGCATGGGTTCGCTTTCGTCAGAGGTGTCGGGGCGTTCAGGCCAGGACCAGGCAGTGCTCCGGCCGCCAGCCGAACTCCACCGTCTCGCCGCCGCACCAGCGGTCCTCCATGCGCGCACGGGCCGTGTTCTGCTCCAGCACCGACAGCGTGACGCCCGGGGCGAGATCGATCAGATAGGTCGTGGTGGGGCCGCTGTAGACGGTCTCGCGGATGACGCCGCTCAGCATCGACATGCCGGGCTCGAAGTCCGACAGCCAGATCTTCTCGGGGCGTACGGACACGCTGACGGCGGTGCCGTCCGCGATCTCGGACCGGGGGCCGACGGGCAGCGCGGGTCCCTTCTCCAGCGTCACCTCACCGCCCCGGTAGGTGCCCGTCATCAGGTTGGAGGTCCCCATGAAGGAGGCGACGAAGCCGGTGGCGGGGTGCTCGTAGATGTCCTCGGGGGTGCCGCACTGCTCGATGCGGCCCTCGTTCATCACGGCGATCCGGTCGGACATGGTCAGCGCCTCGTCCTGGTCGTGCGTGACGAAGACGAAGGTGATGCCGACCTCGCGCTGGATCTGCTTCAGCTCGACCTGCATCTGCCGGCGCAGCTTCAGGTCGAGGGCGGCCAGCGGCTCGTCGAGGAGCAGGACGGCCGGACGGTTGACCAGCGCGCGGGCCAGCGCGACGCGCTGCCGCTGACCGCCGGAGAGCGTGCCGGGCTTGCGGTCGGCCAGCCCGGCGAGCTGGATCAGCTCCAGCATCTCGCCGACCCGCTGCCGGATCTCCGCTTTGGCGACGCCCTTGCGCTTGAGGCCGAAGCCCACGTTGTCGGCGATGCTCAGATGGTCGAAGAGGGCGTAGCTCTGGAAGACCGTGTTGACGTTGCGCCTGTTCGGCGGCAGCGCCGTCACGTCCTCACCGCCGAGCAGCACCGCTCCCTCGGTGGGGTCGCTGAACCCGCCGATCATGCGCAGCGTCGTGGTCTTGCCGCAGCCGGACGGGCCCAGCAGGGAGAAGAAGGCGCCGGCCTCGATGTCGAGATCGAGCTGGTGGACGGCGTAGGAGTCGGCGAACTGCTTGGAGACGCCGTCGAGCCGGACGGCGGGGGTCGCGTCCATGGGTCACTTCCCGGAGAAGAGGTCGAGGCCGCCGCGGCGGCCGAAGAGGCGCGGGATGAACAGGGCCAGGGCGATCAGGGCGATGGATCCCGCGAGCATCAGGGTGCCGACCGCGTTGATGGTGGGCTGCACCCCGAAACGGATCGCCGAGTAGATCCGCACCGACAGCGGCTGCGGGTCGACGCCGGTGGTGAAGTAGGCGAGCACGAAGTCGTCGAAGACCAGCGCGAAGATCAGCACGGCACTGGCCAGTACGGCGGGCAGCAGCGCCGGCAGTGTCACCAGCCGGACCCCTGCCACCGGGTGGCCCCGAGGTCCATGGCGGCCTCCTCCACCTCCGGGTTCAGCGCGGCGACCCGCGAGCGGAGGACGACCGTGACGTACGAGATGGAGAAGGTGATCTCGGCGAGCATCACCGTGCCGGTGGACAGCGGCACGCCCAGTCCCTTGAACAGCAGCATCGACGCCACGCCCGTGACGATCTCCGGCGTGATCAGCGGCACCAGCATGACCAGGCCGGCCAGCGAGCCCAGCCGGGTGCGGCACCGGACCAGGCCGAGCGCCAGCGCCACCCCGAGGAGGAGCGAACCGGCCATCGCCACCAGGGAGACGCGCAGGCTGGTGCCCAGGGAGGCGAGGAGGACGTCGTCGTGGGCGAAGGCGCGGTACCAGCGCAGGCTGAACCCGTCGAACACCGTCAGCGACTTCTGGGAGTTGAAGGAGAACAGCGCCACCACGGCGATGGGCAGATAGAGCAGCGCGAAGAACAGCCCGGTGACGGCGACGAGGACACGGGGCCTGCGATGGGCGCGGCCACGCCGCGTACGGGGCCCGACGGCCGCACGGGCCGGGGCGGTGGGGGAGGGGAGCCGGAGCAGGGTCATCGGCGTGCCTCCGCCTCGTCCTTGCGGGTCCGCCGCAGATAGCCGAGCATCCCGATCAGCAGGACCAGCATCAGCAGCATGGTGAGCGCGGATCCCAGCGGCCAGTTCTGGCCCTGGAAGAACTTGTCCTGGATGAGGTTGCCGATCATGATCTGGTCCGGGCCTCCCATGAGCTGTGCGCTGACGAAGTCGCCCATCGCGGGCAGGAAGACCAGGACGAGCCCGGCCGCCGCGCCCTGCCGGGTGGCGGGCAGGGTGACGAAGAAGAAGGTGCGGACCGGGCCGCCGTACAGATCGCGGCCGGCCTCGATGAGGGAGACGTCCAGCCGTTCCAGGGCCGCGTACAGCGGGATGATCATGAAGACCACGAAGCCGTAGACGAGCCCCGCGACCACGCCGAAGCCGCTGTTGAGGATCTTCGTGCCGGCGTCGGCGAGCCCCGCCGCGCGCAGCGTGCGCAGCACGGGACCGTCGTCGGAGAGGACCACCGACCAGCCGTACATCCGCACCAGGTAGTTGGCGAAGAACGGCACCACGATCGCGGCGATCAGCGCGTGCTTGTACCGCCCGCCGTGCAGGGCGATGGTGTACGCCACCGGATAGGCGATCAGCAGACAGATCAGGCAGGTCAGCAGCGCGTAGCCGAGCGAGCGGGCCAGGACCTCGGTGTAGGCGGGGTCCGCGAGGGCGCGGATGCCGGCGAGGTCGAAGCCGAAGCGCGGATTGCCCAGCTCGTCGGTGGTGCCGACAGCCAGGACGGCGACGAGGACCAGCGAGGCGATCAGGAAGCCCGTCATCCAGATGGTGCCGGGCAGCATGAGCCAGGTCCAGACGCGGGTGCCGTCGGCATCCCGGCGGCGGGTGCGGGAGGAGTGGCGCGGCAGTGCCATGTCTCAGCCCGCCTTCACATGGGTCCAGGCGGTGTCGCGGGCGTCCTCCGCCGCGCGGCCGCCGTTGCGGAAGAACAGGTCGGCCTTCAGGTCCGCCTCGGTGACCAGGCACTCGGGAAAGGGTTCGACCAGGTCGGCGTAGACCTTCTCGGCGCCCGCGACCGGCATCGGGTAGCCGATGTACTCGATGTTCCTCTTCACGTTCTCCGGCCGCAGCATGTAGTCGATGAACAGCATCGCGGTGCCGGGGTGGGGCGCGTTCCAGGGGATGGCGTAGCAGTCGGAGTTGATCGGCGAGCCCTCCTTGGGGGCCTGGAAGCCGAACACCGACGGGTCCTCGGCCTGGTTGAGCATGGCGGCCATGTCGCCGCTCCACGCCTGCTGGATCAGCGCGTTGCCGTTGAGGAGGTTGTTGTAGCTGTCGCTGGAGAAGCCGCGCAGCCGCGGTCGCAGGGTGCCCAGCAGCGAGGTGATCCGGTCGAGGTCGCCGGTGGCACCGGAACTGACGTCGAGACCGAGCGCGAGGGCGCCCATGCCGAGCACCTCGTCACGGTCGTCCAGCAGGAACACCTTGCCCTTGGCCCTGTCGCTCCACAGGTCCCGCCAGCTGTCGGCGAGTTCACCGATCCGGTCGCGACGCCAGCCGATGCCGGTCTTGTACGTCGTGAAGGGGACCGTGTGCGCCGAGCCGGGGTCGTACCAGGGGTCGGCGAAGTAGTCGTAGGTGCCGAACACGGCGCGGGCGTTGGCGAGCCGGGAGTGGTCGATACGGCGCAGCCGGCCGCCGCGGACCAGGCGCTGGGCCCATTTGGCCGAGGGGAAGACGACGTCGTAGCGGTTGCCGGCGTTGAGCTTGGCGACCATGCCTTCCATCGAGTCGAAGTTCGACTGGACGACCTTGACGCCGTACTCCTTCTCGAAGCCCTTGAACACGGCCGGGTCGACGTAGTCGGCCCAGTTGAAGTACACGAGGTCGCCGTCGACGCGTGGCTCGACCGGGGCGAGCCGGTCGGGGCCGGGTTTCTTCGCGGGCAGGAACCCGCAGCCGCCGGCCGCGGCGCCCAGCAGGCCGCAGGCGCCCGCCCGCAGCACGGCACGGCGGGACGGCGGTATTGCCTCGGGGGACATGAACGTCCTCTCCGTCGAGGAACGGCACAACTCCAGGGCGGGACCGGCTGGTCGGCTCACTTCAGGCCCTGATTCCGCAGTGAAGACCGGTCTGGGGAGGGTGCGTACGCGCGGGTCAGAAGGCGCGCGGTAAGGACGACGGGAGCCGGACGGCGGCGTCGCGCGGATGCGGTGAGCTCGCGGCTCTGAAAGGCATCACTCGGTGATTCCCTCCAGGTCCTCCCGGACCCGGCGCGCGAACCAGCCCACCGCGGCCTCACGCTGCGAGAGGGGGCCCGGTTCGAAACCGGGGGTGCGCATCCCGGCCTGTACCCGTTCCACCAGCTCGGCGTCCTCGTCGTTGGTGACCCAGCCGATGTGGATGTTGAGCCGCCGGGCCAGCCGGGTGCGGACGTCCTCGCCGAGCTTGGTGTAGAAGGCGCCGGGGATCGCCGCCCGGTCCTGGGCGGTGGGCAGGGCGGTCCACGCGAGCACGTGGTCAGGGTAGAAGTCGATGAGCGTGTTGGGATAGATCACGGCGTACCGCCATACCCGCCGGTCGGCCTCGGCCAGCCCCGGCATCGGGGTCGCCAGCCGCTGGTAGAGCCGCTCGGTCCAGTTCGAGGACGGCTTGTCGCGCAGCGGGGACTCGAACAGGACGTAGTGCTCCCGTACGTCCACCGTGTACGCCTGGTAGTCGAGCAGGCGCATGAGCGAGGGGTGGGCCACGGGGACGTGGTAGCCCTCCAGATAGTTGTCGACGATCACCTTCCAGTTGGCGTTCTGCTCCTCGCCGCCGGTCAGATCGTGGATGCGGTGCTTGCCGACGGGCACGAGACCCGGCCCCGCGTAGCGTCCCACGGCCTCGGCGAGCCCGGCGCAGGTCTCGGAGAGGGGCGTCGCCTCCAGGTCGAGGTTGACGAAGACGAAGCCGAGGAAGGACTCGACATTGACCGGGTGCAGCCCGAGCCCGGGCTTGTCCAGGCAGGGGATCCGGCGGGCCTCGGGGGCGCCGACCAGCCGTCCGTCCAGTTTGTAGGTCCAGCCGTGGTACGGGCAGCGGATCGCCTTGCCCGACGGCTCGGGGGCGGAGACCAGGCGGGTGCCGCGGTGCCGGCAGACATTGAGGTGGGCCGCGAGGCCGCCGTCCTCGGTCCGGACGACCAGCACCTCCCGGCCGGCGGCGGTGGCGGTGAGCCGGGCGCCCGGCCCCGGCAGGTCCGACTCGTGGCAGACGAGCTGCCAGGACTTGGCGAAGACGCGGTCGGTCTCGGCCTGTGCGATGGCCGGATCGGTGTAGTAGCGGGCGGGCAGCGCTTCCCCGGGGTGTTCGAGCGGCGCCTGGGGCGGGGGAGAGGTGACGGTCTCTGCCCGGGTGGTCGAGGGGTGCATGGGGTCCTCCTCCGCGCCGCGGTGGCGGCGATGGGCGGTGAGGCTGATCGGACTGACTGACTGATTGGTTAGTCAGAGTGAGACCGTCGCGGAAGCAAGTCAAGACTTGTGGGCTGACTGATTGGTTAGTTAGTCTCGTGGTAGGCGGATGGCCGGTATCCGACGACGGATGCCCAGGCGCACCCCGCCCCGTACAGCTCCCCCGCCCTTCTCGCCACGGCGCCGGAGCGTCCCCACTCTCGTCATCGCCGCGCCACCCCCGTCTCCGGACCACCCGGGGACGGCGCGACCCCGGAGGCACGCATGAGCGCTCGCCGAAGTCTGGTTTGGCTCGGCCTCACGCCCGAACCCGAACAGGAACTGCCCACCGCGGTGGCCGCCCTGCGGGCCCGGGCGGACGGCCGCCCGACGCCGCCCCTCGTCGCCGCCGAGCGACAGCGGGTCGAGCGGCTGGTGCTGCGCGGCACACAGCGCGGCTGGCTGCGCTATCTGCGCGAAGTCACGGAGCTGGTCGTCGAGGCGGCGGGATCCCGGACCGCCGACCCGGGGGCGGCGCTGCTGGCCGGCGAGGTCGTCCTCGACCACCACCGCATGCTGATCGGCCTGCCCGGGGCCGGCTACGAGCGCACCGCCGCACAACGGCTGGAGCTGGAGCGGGCGTTGACCCGGCTGAGGTCTCGCACACCCCTGGGGCACTCTGAACTCAGGAGCACCCTGTGACCGGCGTGTTCTCTCTCCTCCCCGAAAGCGTCCTGGTCCCGGAAGGCGTCCTGTTCCCGTCGCCTTCCGGCGCCGAGGACCTCTCCCGGTATCTCGCCGGGGGCGGCTACGCGCCGCAGCCCGCGCCCGACCGGTTGCTCGATCAGATCGGCGCAGCGGGACTGCGCGGCCGCGGCGGCGCCGGTTTCCCGGCCGCCGTCAAGCTCCGCGCCGTCCGAGACGCACCGGGTCCGCACGTCGTCGTCGCCAACGGCGAGGAGGGCGAGCCCGGCTCCGTCAAGGACCGCTGGCTGCTGCGCCACCGGCCGCACGCGGTCCTGGACGGGCTGCGGCTGGCCGCGGCCGTCACCCGGGCCGGACGCGGCTTCGTGTACCTCTCCGACGACCTGGCCGAGCAGGCGGTCCGGCGTGCGCTCGCCGAGCGTCCGTCCGACCTGCCCGTGGACGTCGTACGGACGGAGCACACCTACGTCGCGGGGGAGGAGACGGCGGTCGTACGGCGGATCGACGGCGGCCCGGCCCTGCCGACCGCGAAACCACCGCGTCCGTTCGAAAGCGGTGTCGGGGGCGCGCCCACGCTCGTCGCCAACGTGGAGACGCTGGCCCGGATCGCGCTGATCCACGCGCGGCCCGACGCCACGGCCCTCGTCGCCGGTACTCATCTGGTGACCCTCTCGGGTGCCGCCGACGCGGCGCTCGTCGAGGTGCCCGCCGGTACGCATCTGAAGGTCCTCGCCGACCTCTGCGGATACGGCACGGCCGAAGCGGTCCTGCTGGGCGGCCTGTTCGGCGGTCTGTACGGCGAGGGCTGGACGGACCTGCCGCTCGACCACGACCAGCTGCGCGCGGCCGGCGGTGCGCTCGGCTGCGGAGCACTGTACTTCCCCGGTCCGGAGGACTGCCCGGTCGCCGTGGCCGTCGAGGCCGTCGCCCATCTCGCGGCACAGAGCACCCGGCAGTGCGGGGTGTGCGTGTCCGGCACCGGGGCGCTGGCCAAGACCCTGGCGGCCGTCGCACACGGCGAGGCCGGCCAGGACGCGGTCGCCAAGCTGCGCCGCTGGTCGGAGCAACTGCCGGGCCGCGGGGCCTGCGGGCTGCTCGATGCCGCCGCCCGGATCGCGGGCACCCTCCTCACCCACTTCCCGGACCGGACCACCGCCCACCGCCGCCCCGGCTGCCCCGTCTGCGCGGGCACCGCGCCCGAGGACGGGCGCCGCTTCACCGTGCCGGTGCCCTGAACCCCACCCCGCCCTCTATACGCCCCCGGCCCCCGCCGCTCTGAAAGGACCCGCCGTGAAACTCCTGCTGGACTCCACCCGCTGCCATGGCTACGGCCTCTGCCAGGAACCCGCACCCGAGCTGATCGAGCTCGACGAGTGGGGCTACGCGCAGGTCCGCCCGGCCGAGGTGCCGGACGGCGACGCGGACGCCGCCGAGGCCGCCGTCGCCGCCTGCCCCAACTCCGCGCTGCGGCTGGAGAAGTGACATGGGACGCGACCTCTCGGCCCTCTTCGACCCCGTCTCCGTCGCCGTCGTCGGAGCCAGCGACGACCCGGCCAAGTACGGCCACGCCATCGCCGCCCAGGCCATCCGTGCCAACGGCCGGCGCCCCGTGCACCTGGTCAACCGCCGAGGCGGCACGGTGCTCGGCCGTACCGTCGCCACCAGCCTGAGCGCGGTCGGCGAACCCGTCGACCTGGCGGTGGTCTCGGTGCCCGCCGCCGGATTCGAGGACGCCGTCGACGAGGCACTGCGGTGCGGGGCCCGGGCGATCGTCGCCATCACAGCCGGTTTCGCCGAGACCGGCGACGCGGGGCGGACACGGCAGCAGGCCGTCGCCGAAAGCGTCCGTGCCGCCGGTGCCGTGATGGTCGGACCCAACTGCCTGGGGATCGCCGACAACACCACCGACCTCTTCCTGGCCTCCGACACCTTCACCCCCGGAGGTGTCGCGCTGCTCAGTCAGAGCGGCAACCTCGCCCTCGAACTCCAGCTCCGCTTCCGCCCGCACGGCCTCGGCTTCTCCCGGTTCGTGTCGCTCGGCAACCAGGCCGATGTCACCCTCGTCGACCTGCTCGCCGACTGCGCCCGGCACGAGGGAACCCAGGCCATCGCGGTCTACGCCGAGGACTTCGGCGACGGACGCGCCTTCGCCGAGGCGGCCGCCGACGCCGGGAAACCCGTCGTGCTGCTCACCGCCGGCCGCGGGGACGCCTCCGCACGCAGCGCGCAGTCGCACACCGGCGCGCTCACCACTTCGGCCGATGTCGTGACCGCGGCCTGCCGTGACGCCGGTGTGGAACTGGTCGCCACCCCGCGCGAACTCACCGTCGCCCTGGCCGCGTCGAGCGGCGGGCGCCGGGCGCCGGGCGCCGGGGCGCCGGGTCGCCGTGCTCACGGACGGCGGCGGGCACGGCGCCGTCGCCGCCGACGCCGTCGAGGCCGCCGGGCTCGCCGTGCCCGAACTCCGGGAGCCGACCAGGCGGCAACTGCGGGAAACCCTCTGGGAACAGTCGGCCGTCGCCAACCCGGTGGATCTCGCCGGGATGGGCGAGCAGGACCCCGGCTCGTACGCCGAGACCGTCGCCGCTCTCCTGGTGGCCGAGGAGGTCGACGCCGTGCTGATGACCGGCTACTTCGGCGGCTACGCGGCCGCCGGCGGCGGGCTCGGCGGGGGTGGCGCGGCGCTCGCGGCCGGGGAACAGGAGGCCGCACGCCTCATCGCCGCCCGGCACCGCGCCACCGCCAAACCCATCGTGGTGCAGTCGATGTACCCCGAGTCCCCCAGCTGCCGCACGCTCGCCGCCGCCGGCATACCGGTCTTCGCCGCCACCGAGGACGCGGCCCGCGCCCTCGCCGCTACGGCCCCCGCCGGACAGCGCACCGGAGTCACACCGCTTCCCCGGCCGGCATCCCCGCTGCGCGAGAGCGGCTACCTGGAGACCCGCAGAGCCCTGGAGGAAGCCGGACTCGCCTTCCCCGCCGCCCGTGAGGTCCACGACGAGGCCGAACTCCTCGCCGTAACCGAGGAGTTCAGCGGGCCCTACGTCCTCAAGGCACTGCACCTCCTGCACAAGTCCGACGCCGGAGGAGTGGCACTCGGCCTGGCCGGGCCAGGCGAACTGCTCGCCGCCTTCCGTGAGATGCGTGCCCGACTCGGCGCCTCCTCCTACTCCGTGGAGGCCATGGCCGACCTGACCGACGGCATCGAGCTGATCGTGGGCGTCAACCAGGACCCGCGCTTCGGCCCCGTCGCCATGGTGGGCCTCGGCGGTGTGCTGGCGGAGGCACTGCACGACGTCGCATTCACCCTCGCCCCCGTCTCCGCCGACCGGGCCGAGACCCTGCTGCGCGGACTGCGCACCGCCGCCCTGCTCGACGGGGTGCGGGGCAAGCCACCCGTCGACGTCGCCGCCGCCGCGAAGGCCGTCGAGACGATCACCGCGTTCGCCGCCGCCCACCCGGAGTTCGCCGAGATCGAGGTCAACCCCCTTCTCGTACGCCCCGACGGCGTGCTCGCCCTCGACTCCCGAGCCGTACTCGCCTGACCCCACTGGAAGAGGCCCCCATGGAACTGCGCTACACCCCCGAGCAGACCGACCTGAAGCGTCGCGCCGCCGACTACGCAAGGCTGCTCATGCGCTACGAGGACCAGTCCGAGCAGGCCGGCGGACCCCTGCCGCAGCAGCTCGTCACCGAACTGACCCGGGCCGCCATGGACGCCGGCGTCTACGCCATCAACATGCCCGCCGAGTGGGGCGGCGCCGGGCTCAGCCTCCTCGACCAGGTCATCGTCGAGGAGGAGTTCGGCAAGGTCACCAACTGCCTGTGGGACATCCCCTGGCGGCCCGCCAACGTGCTGGCCTACGGCGATGAGCGGCAGCGCGAGAAGTACCTGCTGCCGGTGATCCGCGCGGAGAAGTTCGACGCGTTCGCCGTCACCGAGCCGGGCGCGGGGTCCGACCCGTCCTCCGGCACCTCCACGGCCGACCGCACCGACGGCGGCTGGGTGCTCAACGGCGAGAAGTGGTTCGTCACCTGCGGCGACATCGCCGACTTCCTGCTGGTGCAGGCGGACGCGGGCCCCGAGCGGCAGCCCACGCTGTTCTTCGTGGACCGGGCCGCGCCCGGCGTGGAGATGACCCGCATCCCGCACTTCATGCACTCCGCGGTCAACGGGCATCCCGAGTTCACCTTCACCGACGTCTTCGTGGCCGACGAGGACGTGCTCGGCGGCGTGGGCAACGGCTACGAGCTGACCAAGGAGTGGTTCACCGACGAACGCCTGATGATCGCGGCCCGCACGGTCGGCGCGGCCGAGCGAGCACTGCGACTCGCCCGTGACTGGGCCGTGGAGCGGGAGCAGTTCGGGGCGCCGATCTCCTCGTACCAGCTGATCCAGGGCATGCTCGCCGACTGCGCCGTGGACATCGCCGTCAACCGCGCCTACACCCACCAGGTCGCCTGGGAGGCCGACCAGCCGGGCACCGACCGCAAGACGCTGCACGCCAAGGCCTCCACCGCCAAACTCGCCGCCAGCGAGGCCGCAGGCCGGGTCGCCGACCGCTGCCTCCAGATCTTCGGCGGCCGGGGCTACGACCGCACCTACCCCGTCGAGCGCATGTACCGCGAGCTGCGCGTCGACCGGATCTGGGAGGGCACCTCCGAGATCCAGCGGCTGATCATCGCCAACGAGCTCATCAAGCGCGGCACGCGCGCCCTCGCCCTGCCCACGCACTGAAACCACCCCACTCAACACCCCACTCAACACCCCACCGCTCAGCGAGGACTTCCATGGACTTCCGCCTCACCCCGCGCCAGGTACGGCTCAAGGCCGACGCGCGCGCCCTCACCGACTTCATCGCCACGTACGAGACCCAGTGCGAGGAGGACAACGGCCTCCCCGCCGACGCGCACGCCAAGATCCGCGACGCCGTCCTCGACGCCGGACTCCAGGCCGTCAACATGCCCGCCGAGTGGGGCGGCGCCGGACTCACCATCGCCGAACAGGCCACGGTGCAGGAGGAGCTGGGACGGCTCACCGGCGCCCTGTGGGACATGGTGTGGCGGCCCGCCAACGCGCTGCGCTTCTGCACCCCCGAGCAGCGCGAGCGGTTCCTCATCCCGGTGATCAACGGCGAGCGGCGCGACTGCTACGCCGTCACCGAGCCCGGCGCAGGCTCCGACCCGCAGAACCTCGCCACCACCGCCACCCGGAACGACCAGGGCTGGGTGCTCAACGGCGAGAAGTGGTTCGTGACCGTCGGGGACCACGCCGACTTCATGATCGTGCTCGCGGCGGCCGGGCCGGAGCGCGCACCCACCCTCTTCCTGGTCGACAAGGACACCCCGGGCATCGAGATGACGCGCGTGCCGCGCTGGATGCACACCTTCGTCTACGAGCACCCCGAGTTCACCTTCACCGACGTCCAGGTCGGCGAGGACGCCGTGCTCGGCGGCATCGGAGAGGGCTACGACATCACGCGCTCGTGGTTCACCGAGGAGCGCCTGATGATCGCGGCCCGCACCACCGGGGCGGCCGAGCGGGCGCTGGAGCTGTCCCGGGACTGGGCCGTGGAGCGGGAGCAGTTCGGGGCGCCGATCTCCTCGTACCAGCTGATCCAGGGCATGCTCGCGGACTGCGCCGTGGACATCGCCGTCAACCGGGCCTACACCCATCAGGTCGCCTGGGAGGTCGACCAGGCCTCGGCCGAGGACCGCAAGACGCTGCACGCCAAGGCGGCCATCGCCAAGCTCTCGGCGAGCGAGGCCTCGGGCCGGGTGATCGACCGGTGCCTCCAGATCCACGGCGGGCGCGGCTACGACCGCTCCTACGCCGTCGAGCGCATGTACCGCGAGCTGCGCGTAGACCGGATCTGGGAGGGCACCTCCGAGATCCAGCGGCTGATCATCGCCAACGAACTCGTCAAGCGCGGCACGGGCGTCCTGGACCTGCCCGGCGCCTGACCCCTACCGCCGCGGACCGGAGAACCCGTCGCAGACCAGAGAGAGGAAGACGGATGACCGACATCAAGCGCGTGGGAGTCGTCGGCTGCGGGCTGATGGGCGCCGGCATCGCCGAGGTCTGCGCACGGGCCGGCGTACCGGTCACGGTCGTGGAGCGTGACGCGGAGGCGGCCCGGGCCGGCCGCCTCCGCATCGGCCGCTCGCTCGGCCGGGCCGCCGCCCACGGCAGACTGAGCGACGAACGACGGGAGACCGCCGACTCCCTGATCACCGTCGTCCATGAACTCGACCTGCTGCACGACCACGACCTGGTCGTCGAAGCGGTCGCCGAGGACGAGGCCCTCAAAGTCGACGTCTTCACCCGCCTCGACTCCGTGATCACCGGCGGCGACACCATCCTGGCGACCAACACCTCCTCCATCCCGGTCATCCGGCTCGCCGCCGCTACGACCCGGCCCGACCGGGTCGTCGGGGTGCACTTCTTCAACCCCGTGCCGGTCCTGCGCCTCGTCGAACTCGTGCCCTCGCTGCTCACGTCGCCCGCCACGGCGGCACGGGCCGAGGAGTTCGTGACCGGCACCCTCGGCAAGGAGGTGGTCCGCACCCGGGACAAGGCCGGGTTCGTCGTCAACGCGCTGCTCGTGCCGTATCTGCTGGCCGCCGTCCGCATGGTGGAGTCGGGCAGCGCGACCGTCGAGGACGTCGACCGGGGCATGGTCCTCGGCTGCGCGCACCCGCTCGGCCCGCTGGCCCTGACGGACCTGATCGGCCTGGACACCACGCGGGCCATCGCCGAGTCGCTGTACGCCGAGTTCCGCGAGCCCCAGTACTCACCGCCCCCGTTGCTGTCCCGGATGGTGGAGGCCGGTCTGCTGGGACGGAAGTCCGGGCGGGGCTTCCACACGTACGACGAAGAACCGCGGCAGGAGGCCCCGGTACGGGCCGGCCGGCCGTGAGGGAAGATGGTCATGGCCCACGACCACCGAACGAGGGGAGCCGCAGGGTGTCCACCAAGGTGCGCACGGCAGACACGCGCGAGCGCATCCTGACCGCGGCGTGCGAGGTCATCGCCGACATCGGGTTCGAGAAGATCCGCATGCGCATGGTCGCCGAGCGCGCCGGAGTGTCGACGGCGCTGCTCCACTACCACTTCGACACCCGCGAGAAGCTGTTCACCGAGGCGATGACGCACTCCTTCGCCCACACGGCCGTCGACCTCGAACGGGACGCGGAAACGGCTTCGGCGGCGGTCATCCTGGCCCGCATCCTGCGCAACCTGCTGCCGACCGATCCCCAGCTCCACCAGGACTGGCGGCTCTGGCAGGAACTCTGGGTCAGGGCGCTGCGCGACGAGGCCACCCGGGTCTTCGCCGTGGACCTCTACGCGCAGCTGCACGCCTGGGTGGGGGACGCGGTACGGCGCGGCATCGACTCCGGCGAGTTCACGCCGACCGACGTCGACGACCTCAGCACGCTCGTACTGTCCCTGAGCGACGGCTACGGCATCCGCCTCATGCTGCGCGACCCGACGGTCACCCTCGACACGGCGCTGGCCTCCGTCTGGCGCCATGTCTCCACCGCACTCGGGCTGCCGGACAGCGTCCCGACGGAGTGAATCCGCGCGGGCTGTCACAGACCCGGGCCCTGCCCTGTCTCTCTGGTGAGTCAGCAACGTCAGCAACTCATCGAACGGAGACAGTGATGAAGATCGTGGTCGTCGGCGGAACGGGCCTCATCGGCTCGCAGGTGGTCACGCTCCTGCGCGACAGGGGACACGAGGCCGTGGCCGCCGCCCCCACCACGGGCGTCGACACCCTCACCGGCGAGGGCCTCGCCGAGGTCCTCAAGGGCGCGGACGTGGTCGTGGACGTGTCGAACTCGCCGTCCTTCGACACGGAGCCTGCCCTGGACTTCTTCACCCGCTCGGCGCGGAACCTCTTCGCCGCCGAGAAGGAGGCAGGCGTCCGGCACCATGTCGGACTGTCCATCGTCGGTGTCGACCAGGTGCCCGGATACGGCTACTACGAGGCCAAGGTCGCCCAGGAGAACGCCGTGCGCGGCAGCGGCGTGCCCTACAGCCTCGTGCGCGCCACCCAGTTCTTCGAGTTCATCGCCCCGGTGCTGGACATGTCCACCGAGGGCGGCGAGGTGCGCCTGCCGTCCCTGCGGCTGCGTCCGATCGCCTCCGCCGAAGTGGCCGCAGCCGTCGCCGAGGCGGCTCAGGGCGAACCGTCGAACGGCATCCGCAACATCGCCGGACCCGAGACACACGGCCTGGACCGGCTCGGTGAGCTCACCCTCGCGGCGAAGCCGGACGGCCGGACCGTCGTCACGGACGAGACCGCCGGCCTGTTCGCGGGGATGCCCGACGTGCTCACCGGCGACGAGACCGCACACCTCTCGGCCATCCGCTACGAGGACTGGCTCCAGCAGCACTGAGGCCAGGAGGCTACGGGCGGTCGGTGAGCCTGTCGGCCGACCGCTCGTACGCCCTCAGCTTGTCCGGCGTCAGCACCCAGTAGAGCCCGTCGATGCCGTCAGGACCCACGGTGGCGCTCACCAGGGCGACAGCCACCCCGCCCTGGGCGAGCAGCAGACTGGGCTGTCCGTTGGCCTGGACTATGCCGTAGTCGGCACCGGGGAAGAACTTCTGGGCGAAGGCCGTCACCCTGGCCACGCGCCCGGCCCCCACGATCTCCAGCCGCGCCACGCCGCGCATGCCGTTGCCGTCCGCGTAGGCGACGACGTCGGCCGACAACACGGTTTCCAGCGCGGCGACGTCACCGTGCCGGGCGGCGGCCACGAAGGCGTCGAGCAGGCGCCGGTGCTGCGCCGTGTCGACCGGTTCCCGGCGCTCGGCGGACAGCCGCTTGCGGGCCCGGCTGACGATCTGCCGTGTGTTGGCCTGGCTCAGCTCCAGCATGCCCGCGATCTCGTCGTACGCGTAGTCGAACGCCTCGCGCAGCACATAGGCCGCCCGCTCCACCGGATTCAGCCGCTCCAGGACCAGCAGCACGGCCAGCTCCAGGGCCTCGCCGCGCTCCGCGCCGACCTGCGGATCGACGCTCGTGTCCACGGGCTCGGGCAGCCACGGCCCGACGTAGGCCTCCCGGCGCACCCGCGCCGACTGCGCCACATTGATCGCCAGACGGGTGGTGATCTTCGCCAGGAACGCCCCGTGATCGAGCACCGCGCCCCGGTCGGCGCCCTGCCAGCGCAGCCACACGTCCTGCACCACGTCCTCGGCCTCGGACACACTGCCCAGGACGCGGTAGGCGATACCGAACAGCCTGAGTCGCAAGCGCTCGAAGGCGTCCGCCGCCGCGTCCAGCGCGTCGTCGTCGAGGGGCTGCCGCTGGTCCATGCTGCCGATGCCTCCGGGTTCGACCGTCGTGTGTCCGACAGTACGTCCCCCAGAGCGCTCGGACGGGTTCCTAGGCCTCGTAGCGGGGTGTCCACTGCGCCTGTGCGACCGCCTTGCGCAGCTCCTCCTCCGTCGCGTGCGGGGCCACCCCGTCCTCGACGGCGGCGAGGGCCGCGGCCAGGGCGATCTCGCGGGCGGAGTCCCGCATCCCGGTCAGGGGCGGCAGCAGCGGCACGGGTCCGTCCTCGCCGTCCGCCGCCCGCACCGCGCACTCGGCGACGGCCCGCGCCGCGGCCACGAGCATGCGGTCGGTGACGCGGGTGGCGCGGCTCGCGGTCACCGCGAGCCCCATGGCCGGGAAGACGTACACGTTGTTCGACTGCGCCACCGGCACCTCGTGCCCGTCCACCGTCAGCGGCGGGAAGGGCGAGCCGGTGGCGATCAGCGCCCGGCCCTCGGTCCAGCGGGTGAGGTCGGCGGGCTCGGCCTCGGAGTGGGAGGTGGGGTTGGAGAGCGGGAAGACGACGGGCCGTTCGCACGTCGAGGCCAGCTGCCGCACGATCTCCTCGGTGAACGCGCCGTGCGCCGTCGACAGCCCGATCAGCGCCGTCGGCTCGACGCGGCGCACCACCTCGGCGAGGCCGGTGCCGTCCCAGTCGGCCACCTCGCTGTCGTCGCGCGCGAACACCCGCTGCTGCGGGGTCAGTTCCGAGCGCGAGGACACCAGCAGGCCGTCCACGTCGAGGATCCAGAACCGCGCCGTGGCCGCGTCCTCCGACAGCCCCTGGTCGACCATCGCCGTACGGATCATGTCGGCGACGCCGATGGCCGCCGAGCCCGCGCCGAGGATCACCAGCCGCTGGTCGGGCAGCGCAGTGCCGGCCACGTCCGCCGCGGTGGACAGGGCGCCGAGCGCGACGGCAGCGGTGCCCTGGATGTCGTCGTTGAACGTGAGCAGCCGGTCGCGGTAGCGGGCCAGGATCGGATGAGCGTGGGCGGTGGCGAAGTCCTCCCACTGGAGCAGCGTCCCGGGCAGCTCCGCCTCGACCGCCGACACGAAGGCCTCGATCATCTCGTCGTACTCGGCGCCGGTCAGCCTGCGCTCTCGCCGGCCCAGGTAGCGCGGGTTGTCCAGCAGCGCCTCGTTGTCCGTGCCGACGTCCAGCAGGATCGGCAGCGTACGGGCGGGGTGGATGCCGCCGATCGCCGTGTACAGGCTGAGCTTGCCGATCGGGATGCCCATGCCGCCCACGCCCTGGTCGCCCAGTCCCAGGATGCGCTGTCCGTCGGTGACGACGATGACGTCCACGTCGTGGTCCGGGTACGGGCGGTTGCGAAGGATGTCCCGGAAGCGGTGCCGGTCCTCCCAGCTCAGGAACAGCCCGCGCGGCCGCCGGTAGATCTCGCTGAAACGCCGGCAGGCCTCACCCACCGTCGGCGTGTAGACGACGGGCAGCAGCTCCTCCAGGTACTCGGTGACCAGACGGTAGAAGAGCACCTCGTTGGTGTCCTGCAGCTGCCGGAGATAGATGTGCCGGTTGAGGGGCTTGTCGTAGCCGTGGAACGCCTCGTAGGCGCGGGCGACCTGCTCGTCCAGGGTCTCCACGGCGGGCGGCAGCAGCCCGTCGAGCCCGAGCTCCGCGCGTTCCCGCCGGCTGAAGGCGGTGCCCTTGTTGACCAGCGGGTCGGCCAGGGTCGTGACGGCGGGGCTCGTGGTCGTGCGGGGGTGGCGATTCATGGGCTGGTCCATGAGGTGACGACTTCCCCACCCCGAACGGCCCAACCGAATGGGCCGGAGGAGGCGGGGGCGGATGAGCGGTGTGACCGTGGTGGAAGGGATGCGCGTGCACACACGGACGAGGAGGCGCGATGGCCGAGGGACTGGTCGAGGGCGGCAGGGAGTGCGCTGCCACGACGGGCGGCGCGGAACAGCCGCCGGAACGGTCCCCGGGCGCCTTCGAGCAGCTCAGCGCCGTCGCCGACGCCGTCCTCTACGAGGGCTACCTCCTCTACCCCTACCGCCGGTCCTCGGCCAAGAACCGCGTCCGATGGCAGTTCGGGGTGCTGTTCCCCCGGGACTGGGTGGAGGCGGACGGCCCCGTCGTCCCCGGTGTGTCGGGCTCCGCCGACTCCTGGTACCAGCAGACCGAGTGCCTCCTGCGGATCCGGCGGCCCGGCGACGCCTCCGTCCGCGTGCGGATCCGCTACCTCCAGGCGCAACGCAAGCAGATGGAGGACAGCGGCCGGCAACCCGTCGCGTCGCTGCGCAGCGACGACGGCACGGTGCATCTGACCTTCGACGAGGCGGTACCGCGCGAGTGTGAGGTCGTGGTCCCCCTCCACGAGCTCCTCGACTCGGGACGCGCCGTCCCCGTGGGCGCCGCGGCAGGCGTGGACGTCGAGCCGCTGCCCGGGGGCGCCGGGCGGGTGGTACGGCACCGCGACGAGGTACGGGCCGACACCACCGTCACCGCCGAGCGCCTCACCGACGACCTCTGCCGGCTGCGCGTCCGCACGGCCAACACCGGGCCCGCACCGGAAGGACGGACCGCGCGTGACGAGGTCCTGCGCCGGGCCCTCATCGCCACCCACACCCTCATCGGCGGCGACGGGGTGGAGTTCGTCTCGCTGACCGATCCGCCGACGGACCTGGCCGCACCCGCGCGCTCCTGCCGCAACGAGTTCACCTTCCCCGTCCTCGGCGGCACGGCCGAGGACGCCGGGCACCTCCTGCTGTCCGCGCCGATCATCCTGCCCGACCACCCCCAGGTCGCCCCCGAGAGCCCGGGCGACCTGCACGACGCCGCGGAGATCGACGAGATCCTCACCCTGCGCACCATGCTGCTGACCGACGAGGAGAAGCGCGAGGCGCGCGCCACCGACCCCCGGGCGGCAGCGATCCTCGACCGGGTCGACACCATGCCGCAGGAGGTCTTCGAACGGCTGCACGGTGCCGTCCGCTCCCTGGCACCGGTCGCCCCGGCGGCCGCTCCGGCAACCGCCGAACGCCCCGCCTGGTGGCAGGAGGGCGCCGACGACGGTCTCTCCCCGACCACCGACACCGTGCTCGTGGACGGCGTGCCCCTCCGCGGCGGCAGCCGCGTCCGGCTCCGTCCCCGCGTACGAGGCGCCGACGCCCAGGACATGTTCCTGGCCGGCCGGACCGCCGAGGTCTCCGCCGTCTTCCACGACGTGGACGGCAGCGTGCACCTCGCCGTCACCCTCGACGACGATCCAGCGGCCGAACTGCACACCTGGTACGGCCGCTTCCACTACTTCCGGCCCGACGAGCTCGAACCACTCGGGCCCGCCGGATCCCCGGACGAGCCGTCGGCACCGGCTCCCGTCGCGGCCAAGGGGCCGCACACGACCGACTCCGAGACCCCCGCAGCGGAGGCCGAGTGACATGACAACGAACAGCAGTACCGCCGAGGTCAGCAAGGAACCCGATCGCGCCGAGGACCGTCAGGGCTTCGACGAGATCACCATCCTCTGGATCTCCGAGGGCATGAGCTGCGACGGCGACACCGTCTCGCTGACCGCCGCCGACCAGCCCTCCATCGAGGACCTGGTGCTCGGTCTGATCCCGGGCCTGCCGAAGGTGAACCTGGTCAACAAGGTGCTCTCCCCGAGCCTGGGCGGCGAGGACTTCCTCGCTCCCTACCGGGCCGCCGTACGCGGCGAACTGGCCCCGTTCATCCTCGTCATCGAGGGCTCGGTCCCCAACCAGAACATCATCGAGGGCGACGGCTACTGGACGTCCTTCGGCAACGACCCGGAGACCGGCGAGCCGCAGCCCCTGAACTGGTGGATCGACCAACTGGCCCCCAAGGCCTGGGCGGTGGTGGCCGCCGGCACCTGCGCCACCTTCGGCGGCATCCACGCCATGTCCGGCAACCCCACCGGCTGCATGGGTCTCGCCGACTACCTCGGCTGGGACTACACCTCGCAGGGCGGGCTGCCCATCGTCAACGTGCCCGGCTGCCCGATCCAGCCCGAGAACTTCATGGAGACCCTGGTCTGGGTCCTCTACCACGCGGCCGGTTCCGCGCCCCCGCCGCCGCTGGACCACATGCTGCGCCCGCAGTGGCTGTTCGGGAAGACGGTCCACGAGGGCTGTGACCGCGGCTCGTACTACGAGCAGGCCAGCTTCGCCAAGGACTACAACTCGCCCAAGTGCCTGGTCAAGACGGGCTGCTGGGGCCCGGTCGTCAACTGCAACGTGCCCAAGCGCGGCTGGATGGCCGGCATCGGCGGCTGCCCCAACGTCGGCGGCATCTGCATCGGGTGCACGATGCCCGGCTTCCCCGACGCGTTCATGCCGTTCATGGACGAGCCCCCCGGCAGCACCCTGTCGTCGCTGGTCGTCAAGCCGTACGGGGCCGTCATCCGCCGGCTGCGCGGCGTGACCAACGAACTGGTCAACCACGAGCCCAGGTGGCGCCACAACAAGCGCAAGCTGACCAGCGGCTACGACCCGCACTGGCGGTCCTCATGACGCCCGGCACCGACCGCACCACCCACCCCCACACCACCGACAGCGAGGGGCAGTACCGCAGATGACGACCACCGAGGCCCGGCCCACGGAGCGCAAGCCGCCACAACTCGTGGACATGTCCTGGGATCCGATCACCCGGATCATCGGCAACCTGGGGATCTACACGAAGATCGACTTCGCCAACCGGGAAGTCGTGGAATGCCACAGCACCTCGTCGCTCTTCCGCGGCTACTCGGTGTTCATGAAGGGCAAGGACCCGCGCGACGCGGGCTTCATCACGTCCCGGATCTGCGGCATCTGCGGCGACAACCACACCACCTGCTCCGACTACGCCCAGCAGATGGCCTACGGCGTCAAGCCGCCCCCGCTCGCCGAGCACATCGTCAACCTCGGTGAGGCGGCGGAGTACATCTTCGACCACACGATCTTCCAGGACAACCTGGTCTTCGTGGACTTCTGCGAGGCGATGGTCAAGGCCACCACCCCCAGTGTGCTGGCCCGCGCCGAACGCACCGAGGCGCCCCGGGGCGAGACCCACGGCTACCGCACGATCGCCGACATCATGCGCGCCTTCAACCCCTTCGAGGGCGAGGTCTACAAGGAGGCCCTGAAGGTCAGCCGGATCACCCGCGAGATGTTCTGTCTCATGGAGGGGCGGCACGTCCACCCGTCCACGCTGTACCCGGGCGGTGTCGGCACGATGCCGCAGCCGACCGCCTTCACCGACTACCTCAGCCGGCTCATGCGGGTCATCGACTTCGTGAAGAAGTCCGTCGCCATGAACGACGACGTCTTCGACTTCTTCTACGAGGCGATGCCCGGCTACGAGGAGGTCGGCCGCCGCCGCACCCTGCTGGGCTGCTGGGGCGCCTTCCAGAACCCCAAGACCGTCGACTACCGCTACGAGACGATGAACTCCTGGGGCAAGGACATGTACGTCACCCCCGGCATCATCGTCGACGGCGAGCTGGTCACCAACAACCTCGTCGACATCAACCTCGGCCTGCGCATCATGCTGGGCAGCTCGTACTACGAGGACTGGGTGAACGAATCGCCCTTCGTCACGCACGACCCGCTCGGCAACCCCGTCGACATGCGCCACCCGTGGAACCAGACCACCGTCCCGGTGCCGCAGAAGCGCGACTTCGACGACAAGTACAGCTGGGTGATGAGCCCGCGCTGGTACGACAAGCGGACCGACGACCACCTCGCCCTCGACACGGGCGGCGGCCCGCTCGCCCGCCTGTGGTCGACCGCGCTGAGCGGCATCGTCGACACGCCGTACGTCAAGTCCACCGGCCACAGCGTGCGTATCTCGCTGCCCAAGGGCGAGTCGCTGCCGGAGACCACCCTGGAGTGGCGCATCCCCAAGTGGAGCAACACCATCGAACGCGACCGCGCCCGGCCGTACTTCGTCGCGTACGCGGCCGCCATGGCCCTCCAGTTCCTGGAAGAGGCCATGGGGATGGTGCGCGCGGGTGAGACCAAGGTGTTCGAGAACTACGAGGTGCCCGACGAGGCGATCGGCTGCGGCTTCCACGAGGCGGTGCGCGGCGTCCTCTCCCACCACCTGGTGATCAAGGACAAGAAGATCGCCAACTACCACCCGTACCCGCCCACCCCGTGGAACGCCAGCCCCCGCGACATCTACGGCACCCCAGGACCGTACGAGGACGCCGTCCAGGGCCAGCCCATCTTCGAGGAGAACGGGCCGGACGAGTTCAAGGGCGTCGACATCATGCGCACGGTCCGCAGCTTCGACCCCTGTCTGCCCTGCGGTGTGCACATGTACGTCGGCAAGGGCAAGACGCTCACCACCCTGCACTCGCCGACGTACGGGGCGAACCATGGCTGAAGCCGCCGGAGCGAGGCTGGCCGACCCGGACGTCGAGGCCCGGCTCGCCCGGCTCGACGACCTGCTGGAAGGCCTCGAGTCCGCCCCCGGTCCCACCACCCGCTCCGCCACCGAGGCGGTCGCGCTCCTGACCGAGGTCTACGGCGAGGCACTGGCCCGCGTCATGGACCACGCGGACGGGACGCTGGCCGAGAACCTGGCCGACGACGAGCTGCTGGGCCACCTGCTGGTCCTGCACGACATCCACCCCGAGCCCGCCGAGCGCCGGGCGGCGCGCGCGGTCGAGCGGCTGCGGCCCGCCGTCCAGGAGCGCGGCGGCGACGTGGAGTGGGCCGGGGTGGAGGGGCAGGTCGCCCGGGTGCGCCTGACCTCGGGTGGCGGATGCGGCTCCGGCTGCGGCGGCGGAGGTTCCGAGGTCACCGACGCGGTCCGCGCGGCGGTCCTCGCCGTGGCCCCAGAGCTGACGGCGGTGGAGCCGCTGCCGAGCACACCGGCCCCCGCGTTCGTACCGCTCACCACGCTGACGACCCGGGACGCACGGTGACCACCGACGGGGCCCTGGCCCGCCTCATCCGCTCCTCGGCCGACCGTACGGCGGCGGCCGCGGAGGAGGTGTGCGACCTGTGCGCCGCGCCCCTCGCCGACGAGCACGCCCATCTCCACGACGCCGGGCAGGACGAGGTGCGCTGTGTCTGCCGCCCCTGCTCGGTGCTGTTCGCCGAGTCCGGGGCGGGTGGCGGCCAGTCCCGGCTGGTGCCCCGGCGCCGGGTCCGGCTGCCGCACGTCGACACGGCGGTGCTGGGCGTACCCGTCGGTCTGGTCTTCTTCGTGCCCCGGGCCGACGGCACCGTCACCGCACAGGGCCCGAGCCCGGCGGGGGCCATGCGCTGGGAGGTGGACGCGGCGGCCTGGCGGGAACTGGCCGGGACGGTTCCACAGCTCGCCACCGTGGAACCCGAGGTGGAGGCCCTGCTGGTCAACACCGTCCACGGTCTCGACCACCACTGGATCGTGCCCGTCGACGACTGCTACCGGATGGTCGCCGTCGTACGCCGGGAGTGGCGCGGCCTGTCCGGCGGAGGCCGGGTCTGGCCGGTCGTCGAACGGTTCTTCGAGGACCTCACCGAGCGGCCATGAGCACGCACTCCGCAGGTCGGAGGCGAGGAAGGAGAACACCCATGGGCAGCATCAGAGTGGGCCGGCCCCAGGCGAAGCCCGACACCCCCGGGCACATCGCCGGCATGCACCAGGGCAACAAGGGACGGTACGCGGAGCAGAAGGGACACCACGAGGACGGCACCGCCGACGCGCGCCGCTCCACGGGGATCCACTGGAAGCGGCATGACGCCCTCGTGGAGGGCATGCCGAACATCTCGCCGGGATGAGAGCCGTTCCCGGACGGAGCAGGGAGTCGCCGCAATGAAGGTCAAGAGAGCACGCAGACCCGTCGCGCGCAGGCGAGGCGGGATGAGCGGACAGCGGGTGCTGAAGGCAGAAGCCGCCCTGGTGGGCGGTCTGGCCCTGGCACTGGTGTGCTGGGAATGGCCCAGCCTGAGGCGCGAGGCACGGATCTGGCGGATGTCCGGCGGGTTCCGCGCGGGCAACCGGTATCCGTGATCCGGCCGTGCACGAACTGTCGATCGCGACCGCGATCATCGAGCGGGCCGACGAGCTGGCCCGGGCGGACGGGACGGACGCCGTCTCGACCGTGACCGTCCGGGTCGGCGAGCTGGCGGGCGTCGTCCCCGACGCCCTCGGTTTCGCCTTCGAGGTGGCCCGCGACGGCACCGCCCTCGCCGGGGCCCGGCTCGTGGTCGAGCAGGTCCCCGGGCAGGCCTGGTGCGGCCCGTGCGCCGAGGAGTTCCCGGTGGGCATGCCCCCGTTCTTCTGGTGCCCGCGCTGCGACCAGCCCTCCAGCGACCTGCGCAGCGGCCGGGAGCTGGAGATCACGGGCATCGAGCCGATACCGGCCTCCGCATAGCGGGGGGGGGGGGGGGGGGGGGGGGGGGGGGGGGGGGTAGGGGGGGGGGGGGGGGGGGGGGGGGGGGGGGGGGGGGGGGGGGGGGGGGGGGGGTA
>NZ_JBVJBP010000018.1:0-67091 GCF_055589465.1 Streptomyces sp. NPDC041940 | reverse complement strand
GGGAGATGATGGACCTCGATCCCATCCTTCCCCCCAGGGAGCGGACGCCCCCCCCCCCCCCCCCCCCCCCCCCCCCCCCCCATGCCCGGTCAGCAGATGCGCGGCAACTGCTCGCCCAGCGGCAGATCCACCACCCGTGTCCCGCCCAGACCGGTGGCGACCACCACCATCCCGGGGTGATCGGCGACGCACTCGCCGATCAGCGTGGCCCCGGCACCCTGCGGATGGGCACGCATCGCCACGAGCACCTCGTCCGCCGCCGACGGGGGTACGAAGGCGACCAGCCGGCCCTCGTTGGCTACGTACAGGGGATCGAGACCGAGGAAGCCGCAGGCGTTCGCCACGGCGTCCGGCACCGGAATCGCCCGCTCCTGGAGCCGTACCCCGGTCCCGGAAGCGCGGGCGATCTCGTTGAGCGACGCCGCCAGACCACCCCGGGTGGGGTCGCGCAGCACATGGATGTCCGGCGTGACGGCCAGCATCGCCGCCACCAGATCCGCCAGTGGCGCGGTGTCACTGGCGACCTCGACCCCGAACTCCAGCCCCTCCCGCACACTCATGATCGCCACCCCGTGCAGACCGATCGGCCCGCTGACGATCACGGCGTCACCCGGCCGCGCGCGCTGAGGCCGGATGTCCACGCCGTCGGGCACGAGCCCCACACCGGCGGTGGTGACATACACCCCGTCGCCGTGCCCGGACTCGACGACCTTGGTGTCACCCGTGGCGATCGTGACCCCGGCCGCCTTCGCCGCCGCACCCATGGCGCGCGCGATCCCTCCGACGACGCTCAGCTCCACGCCCTCCTCCAGGACGAACGCGGAGGAGAGGTAGGCCGGTCTGGCGCCGCTCATCGCGAGATCGTTGACCGTGCCGTTGACCGCGAGGTCACCCAGGCTGCCGCCGGGGAAGAACAGCGGCCTGACCACGTACGAGTCGGTGGAGAACGCCAGCCGCGCGCCGCCCAGTTCGAGGACGGCGGAGTCGGCCAGAGCGGCCAGGGTGGCATTGCCGTAGGCGGGAACGAAGACCTGCTCCATCAGCTCCGCCGACAGCGCGCCTCCGCCGCCGTGCCCCATCACCACGACCGGCTGGTCGCGCAGGGGAGCGGGGCAGGTCCAGTTCGCCGGGTCGACGGTGTCGGCGAGTTGTTCAGGCAACGGGGTTCATCTCCTCCCGCGCGGCCAGATCGGCCTGCGGTGTCGCGGCGTTCATCCGGCGGTACAGGTAGTAGGCCGCGCAGGCGCCCTCGCTGGAGACCATGGTGGCGCCGAGCGGGGTGCGCGGGGTGCAGGTGGTGCCGAACGCCTCGCACTCGGTGGGCTTGATCAGCCCCTGGAGCACCTCGCCGCTGCGGCACTCGGCGGGCTCCTCGGTGCGGATGCCGGTGACGTCGAAGCGGTGCTCGGCGTCGTACGAGCGGAAGGCGTCGGTCAGCCGCCAGCCGCTCAGCGGGATCGGCCCGATGCCACGCCAGTTCCGGTCGGTGACCTCGAACACCTCCTCGATCATGCGCACCGCGGCCGGATTGCCCTCCTCGCGCACGGCACGCGGGTAGGCGTTCTCCACCCGGTGCTCACCGCGCTCCAGCTGCCGGACCGCCAGGCGGATGCCCTCCAGGATGTCCAGCGGCTCGAAGCCGGTCACCACCATCGGCACCCGGAACCGCTCGGCCAGCTCCGGGTACTCCGCCATGCCCATCACGCTGCACACGTGCCCGGCGGCCAGGAAGCCCTGCACCCGGCAGGCGGGCGCCGTCATGATCGCCTCGACCGCCGGGGGCACCCGCACATGCGACACCAGAAGGCTGAAGTTGGTCAGCCCCAGGCGCCTCGCCTGGTGCACGGCCATGGCGTTGGCCGGGGCCGTGGTCTCGAAGCCGATCGCGAAGAACACCACCTCCCGGTCCGGGTGGCGGCGGGCCAGCTCCAGGGCGTCGAGCGGCGAGTAGACGACCCGTACGTCGCCCCCCTCGCCCTTGACCCGGAACAGGTCGCGGTCGGTGCCCGGCACACGGAGCATGTCGCCGAAGGAGCAGAAGATCACGCCGGGCCGCGAGGCGATCTCCAGCGCCTTGTCGATGACGTCCAGCGGAGTGACACAGACGGGGCAGCCGGGGCCGTGGATCAGCTCCACCTGCTCGGGCAGCAACTGGTCGATGCCGTGCCGGATGATCGAGTGGGTCTGCCCCCCGCACACCTCCATCAGGGCCCACGGCCGGGTGGCGGTGGCGCGGATCTCGTCCAGCAGGCGCCGGGCCAGCTCGGGGTCGTTGAACTCGTCGATGTACTTCACGCCGTTCCCGCCTCCTTCGCCGCCTGCTCCCAGGCGTCCCCGAACTCCTCCTCCAGCAGCCCCAGTTCCTCGAAGAGCTTCAGTGAGGCGAGAGCCGACTCCTCGTCCAGACGCTGGAGTGCGAAACCGACATGGACGATGACGTACTCACCCACCCGCACATCGGACACGTACTCCAGGCACGCCTTCTTCTGCACACCGCCGAAATCGATCAGCCCGGTGAGCGGTTCCGCGCCGTCGTCGATGGCCACGACCTTGCCGGGCACTGCCAAACACATGGGTCACTCCTCCTGTCGTAGGTGCGCCGCGACCATCAGCTGGCCGAGGGCCAACCCGCCGTCGTTCGGCGGGACTTCGCCGTGACGAAGCACCGCGAAGCCGTTTTCGGACAGCAGCCGCGCGCACTCCTCCTCCAGCAGCGCGTTGGCGAAGACCCCGCCGCTGAGAGCGACGGTGGCCAGGCCGGTGTCCTGACGCGCACGCCGGCAGATCTCCGCTACGGCCCTCGCCACCGCACGGTGGAAGCGGGCGGCGAGCACGGGGGCCGGAGTGCCGCGCCGCAGATCCGCGACGAGCGCGTGCAGCACGGGCGCCGGGTCGTACGTACCGGCGGCGAACCCGAAGTCGTACGCCGAGGTGCCCTCGCCCCAGGCCGAAGCGGCGGCGGCCTCCAGCTCCAGGGCGGCCTGGGCCTCGTACCCCGCGCGATGGCACACGCCCACCAGGGACGACACGGCGTCGAAGAGCCGGCCCATGCTGGAGGTCGCCACGCAGGCCATCGCACGAGTCAACTGCCTTTGCAAAACAGCCAGTTCATCGGCGGCGCAGGCGGTCACACTGGGCAGATCCGCGTCCCACGCCAGGCCCGCCGCCCACAGCCGGGCCAGGGCCAGGCGGCACGGGTTGGCCACGCCCGCGTCCCCGCCGGGCAGCGGAGCGGGGGCCAGACGGGCGAAGCGCCGGTAGCCGGTGTAGTCGGCGAGCAGGATCTCGCCGCCCCAGACGGTCCCGTCGTCGCCGTAGCCGGTGCCGTCGAAGGCGACGCCGATCACGGGTGCGGTGCCGTCGAGGCCGTGCTGGGCCATCGCCGAGGCGATGTGCGCGTGATGGTGCTGGACGAAGACGGGCGCCAGCCGGTGGGCTCGCCGACGGGCCCACCGCGTGGAGTGGTATCCGGGATGCCGGTCGGCGGCGACGAGTTCGGGGGTGACGCCGGTCAGCGACCGCATGTGCGCCTCGGCCCGCCGGGCCGCCTCCAGAGTGGTCAGATCGCCCATGTCCCCGATGTGCGGGCCGAACCAGGCGTGGTCGCCCTCGCCGAGGCACAGGGCGTTCTTCAGATCCCCGCCCACGGCGAGCGTCGGGCGTACCGGGACCGGCAGCCGCAGCGGGCGGGGCACGTACCCCCGGGACCGGCGCAGCACCTGCTCGGTGCCGTCGGCGCGTACCCGCAGCAGCGAGTCGTCGCAGGGCGAGGAGATGGGCCGGTCATGGGCGAGCCAGGCATCGGCCAGACCGGCCAGCCGGGTCAAGGCCTCGTCGTCGTCCGTGACGATCGGTTCGCCGGAACGGTTGCCGCTCGTCATGACCAGCACGCGCGGGCCCGGCGGATCGCCGGGCAGACCGAACAGCAGGGTGTGCACGGGCGTGTAGGGCAGCAGGACGCCGAGGTGCGGGCTGCCGGGACAGACGCCCGGCGCGAGGCCCGCCCGCTCCGCTCGCCGCCGCAACAGGACGATGGGGCGCCGGGCGCTGGTGAGGGCGGCCAGTTCAGCCGTGGAGGGGTCGGCGATCCGCCGTACGGCGTCGAGGTCCGCGCACATCACGGCGAACGGTTTGCCGCCGCGCGCCTTGCGGGTGCGCAACGTCTCCACGGCCCGTGCGTCGGTGGCGTCACAGGCCAGGTGGTAGCCGCCGAGGCCCTTCACGGCGACGATTCCCCCGGCGGCCAGCAGCGCCCGCGCCCCGGCCAGGGCGTCGGCGTCCCGCGCCGGGCGCACATCGCTCCCCGCGGCGGGCACCAGACGCAGCCGGGGGCCGCAGCCGGGGCAGGCCACGGGCTGGGCGTGGAAGCGCCGGTCGCCGGGATCGCCGTACTCCCGGGCACAGTCGGCACACATCGGGAAACCGGCCATGGTCGTGACCGCCCGGTCGTACGGCATGCCCGTGGCGATGGTGAAGCGGGGCCCGCAGTGGGTGCATGTGACGAACGGGTGCCGGTGGCGGCGGTCGGCCGGATCGGCCAGGTCCCGCAGACAGTCGGGGCAGGTCGCCGTGTCGGGCGGGAGGAGGGTGCGGCCGGGGGAGCGGTCGGTGGAACGGATGCTGAAGGTGTCGTCGGCGCCGCTGACGGGCAGGTCCTCGAACCCGACGCCGGTGACCGTGGCCAGCGGCGGCGGTTCCTGGGCCAGCCGGTCGCAGAAGTCGGCGACGCCCTCCGGCGGTCCCTCCACCTCGATGAGGACACCGCTCGCCGTGTTGCTCACGAACCCGGCGAGCGCGAGGTCGGTGGCCAGGCGGTGCACGAAGGGACGGAACCCCACGCCCTGCACCGTGCCGCGCACGGTGACGCGACGCCGCACCGCCTGAGCGGCGGGCGCCGTCACGAGACGAGACCGGCTTCGGTGCTCTCGTGAGAGTGGGAGTGTGCGTGCGAGTGGGAATGCGGCCGGGGCGCCAGAGGAGGCCGGTGGACAGGGGCCCCGTCCCGTACGGCGAGCACCCTCTCCAGGAGGGTGTCGACACCGTCGTCGGTCCGGGCGCAGGAGAACAGGAGCTCCACCCCGGGGTTGACCCGCTGGACATTGGCGGCGAAGGCGGCCTGGTCGAACCCGGCGGGCCCGGCCAGATCGACCTTGGTGAGCACCACCAGATGGGCGGACCCGAAGGCCGTGGGGTACTTCAGCGGCTTGTCCTCGCCCTCCGTCACCGCCATGAGCACGATCCGCAGGCTCTCGCCGAGGTCGTAGGAGGCCGGGCAGACGAGGTTGCCGACGTTCTCGACGAACAGCAGCGAGGTGTCCTCGGGCAGCCAGCTCTCCACATGGCCGCGCAGCTGCCGGGCCTCCAGATGGCACAGCCCGTCCGTCAGCAGCTGCTTCACCGGGGCTCCCGAGCGGGCGAGCCGGTGGGCGTCGTTCTCGGTGGCCAGGTCGGCGGTGAGCGCGGCCACCGGAAGGCCCCGCTCCACCGCCCTGGCCAGCACCCGCCCGAGCAGTTCCGTCTTGCCGCTGCCCGGGCTGGACAGCAGGTTGACCACGCTCACGCCCCGCCGGGCCAGCTCCTCGCGCAGCCCCGCGGCCAGGGAGTCGTTCTTCGCCAGGACGGCCTGGGTGACCTCGTCCACGGAATCGCACATGGAGCCGCTCCTCGCGGTCGGTAGGGACGTCGGTAGGGAAATCAGTCCGCTACCGATCCTCCGCGCCTCCGCTCACCGTGCCCGGCAGCCCGGCCGACGACAGGGCGGCGGATTCGTCCGGGCGGCTCAACGGGGGCGTGGCAGCCGGGTCGGCGAGCAGCTCCGGGACCATCGTGTGCAGCGCCGTGACGGCCCGTCCGACCGCCTCGCGCACCGTCGCGCTGATGCCCGGCGCGATGTCCTCGTCGGCGGGTGCCCGCAGCTCGGGCTCGCAGGCGAGGACGAGGACGCGCGGCAATGGCTCGTCGCCCAGCTGGGCGGCCAGGGCGAGGACCTTCGCCGGGTCCATGCCGTGCGCCTCGGGCGGGGCGCCCGCGGTGGCGCCGTCGGGCAGGTCCGGCTCGACCAGCGACAGGGTGCCCGGCGCGTGTCCCCGTACCGCCGCGTCGACCAGGACGGCCGTGTCGTAGCCGTCGAGCAGCTCGTACGCCAGATCCATCCCGCGGATGCCGAAGTCCCGCACCCGCACCTCGGGCGGCAGCGGGTTCCGGTCCAGGGCGCGGATCACCTCGGGACCGAAGGCGTCGTCCGCGAGGAAGATGTTGCCGACACCGGCGACGAGCAGCCGCGCACTCATCGCGCACCTCCCAGGGGCCTCGGGGAGCCGGTCGGGAGCTTGCGGACGAAGGCGGACCGCAGCGCGTGGTACGGGGCCTGACGGTCGAAGAAGATCGTGCGCATGCGGGCGAGTTCGGTCCGCCGGTATTCGGCGAGGGGGCGCTGGAGCTCGTCCGCGTGTCGTGCCGTGGTCTTGGCGGTGATCCGGCGCGGGAGGTCCGGGTCGTCGGCGACCGCGGCGGCCAGTCGCTCGACCTCGGTCGTGAACTCCCGTGCCGGGCTTGCCACCAGACGGTCCACCAGCCCGATCCGTGCGGCCGTCGCCGCGCTCACCGGCAGCGCCTCGCTCGTCAGCCGCTCGGCCGTCTCGGCTCCCACGCGGCGCGGCAGCGAGTACGTCCAGTACTCCGAGCCGTACAGGCCCATGGTGCGGTAGTGCGGGTTGAGGACGCCGCCCGTGCGGCACCAGACCTCGTCCGCGGCCAGGGCGAGCATGACGCCGCCGGCCGCCGCGTTGCCGCCGAGCGCCGCGACCACCAGCCGGTCGGTGGTGCGCAGCACGGCCTCGACCAGGTCGTTCATGGCGTTGAGGTTGGACCAGGACTCGCCTGCCGGGTCGCTCGACGCCTCGATGACGTTGAGGTGGATGCCGTTGGAGAAGAAGTCGCGGGCGCCGCCGAGCACCAGCACCGAGGTGGGGCGGCTGAGCGCGTACCGGTAGGCGGCCAGCAGCCTGCGGCAGTGGGTGGTGCTCATCGCCCCGCCGGGGAACGAGAAGGTCACGAAGCCGACCGCACCGTGCTGCCGGTAGCGGATGTCGGTCCAGGTGGTGCGGTCCGGGGGCAGTTCGAGTGGCGCGGCGATCTCGGGCAGCCAGTGCGGGCGCTCGCTCGAGGTCGGCATGCCGTGGGATCCGGGCGGGGCCGGGAAGCCGGCCAGGACGGAGGCCGCCGGGCGGCGGAAGGGCGCCGGGTCGCCGGAGCTCTTGCGGGGGCGCAGCTCCGGGATCCACACCGCGCCGTCCCGGGTGGCCCGGCAGACCGCGCCGGACCGGGTCGCGAGCAGCTCCCCGGGCTCGCCCCGCAGCCGGTCCTCGGGGTGCCCGCCGTGCAGGAACACCTCCCGGCCGCAGATCTCGTCCCGGACGCCGGGCTGCGAGTCGGCCCCGCGGAGCTTGCGCAGCACCGTCCGGGTGGTGTCGCGTTCCCAGTCGATCCGCCGCCGTTCCTGGCGGAAGAAGTCCCGCCACACCACCTGGATCCCGGGCTCGCTCTGCGGGCGCGGTTTGTACGAGCCGTCGGCGTAGCGCCGCACGGCCTGGAGGACCGCGGCGGTCGCGGCGTCGGCGACCTCGTTGCGGTACACGCTGCTCTTGCCGGCCGGCGGCACGGGGAAGGACTCGTCCGCCCACACGTCGCCCGCGTCCATCGCCGCCTCGGCCTGAAGCACCGTCACGCCCCACTCGGACGCACCCTCGGCGATCGCCCAGTCCAGCGACGACGGGCCCCGGTCACCCGGTGGCCCCGGGTGCACGATCAGGCAGGTGTGCTGCTGCCACACGTCCTCCGGCAGGGCCGTCTTCAGCATCGGGGCGACGACCAGGTCCGGGCGCACCTCCTGTACGGCGGCCCGGACCGCGTCGGCGCCGTGCGAGGCGAGGACGACGTCGACCCGGTGCCCCTCATCCGACAGTTCCGCGTACACACGCTGGGACAGGCTGTTGAACGCGCTGGCGACGAGCAAGATGTCCATAGCATGGGATGCTCGCCGGTCGGACGAGGGCCGAGAAGTACCACTGCGGCGTTTCGCGCCCCTCGCCCGCTTCCGGGCTACTCTCCCGACGGAGCGGTCAGCGGAACCCCCAGGCCGACCGGGGTGCCGAAGTTCGGTGTCCCGTCGGCGTTCCAGGTGAATTTCTGCGCCCTCGTGGAGCGGTTCATGTCGCAGCCGCCGCCCGCGGAACTGTTGGCGTGGTACACCATCCAGTCCTCCGTGCCGTCCGGCGACTTGAAGAAGCCGTTGTGGCCGGGGCCGTACACCCCGTTGGCGTTGGACCGCTGGAAGACCGGGTTCGGTGACTTGACCCAGGAGGAGGAGCTGAGCGGGTCGCCGCCGTTGTACGTGAGCATGCCCAGCTTGTAGTCGGGCGTGGAGCAGTGGCTGGCGGAGTAGACGATGAAGGTCTTCCCGTTGCGCTGCAGGACCTCGGCGCCCTCGTTGACCGCGCCGCCCACCGTCTCCCAGCCGTACGTGGGGGTGGAGAGGATCCGGCGTGTGCCGCTCGCGGTCCACGGGTTGGACAGCGGCCGGATGAACATCGGCTGCGAGCCGTTGTAGAAGGTGCCGAGCAGATACAGCTTGCCGTTCAGCTGGAGGATGCCCGGGTCCAGCTCCCAGGTGTTGTCCTGGGACGGGTCGAGCAGGTCCGCCTTAAAGGTGTAGGGGCCCATCGGGTCCTGGCCGGCGCTCTCCAGGACATGGATCCGCTGGGTGCCCAGGTCGAACGGCTCCCGCCCGGCCGTGTAGTAGAAGTACCACCGCTTGCCGTTCGGGCCGTCGAGCAGATGGAACTCCGGGGCCCACATCGTGCCCGCCCCGTTGGGCCGGGTCAGATTGAAGACCACCTGTTCGGCGGCCGTGGCCAGGCCTCCCAGCGTGCGGGACTTGCGCATGGTGACCGTCGAGTTCCAGGTCGTCGTGGCGAGGTAGTAGTAGCCGTCGTGGTAGGTCAGCCAGGGGTCGGGACCGCGCTGGGCGATCGGGTTGGTGAAGGTGTCCGGGCCGGTGCCGCCGCCGGTGAAGCCGGTCAGGCGCCACACCCGGCCGTTCGCGGCGGAGCACGGCAGCTGCACCAGGCCGGTGTTCGACGCCGGCGAACCACCGCTCGGCGTCACGCACTTGCCCGAGGCCGTGGAGACCAGGTTGAAGGCCTTGTCGGTGCCGCTCACCGGCACCAGCTGCCACTGCTGGTTGGCGGCGCCGTGGCAGGGCCACTGGATGACCGTGGCGTTGTCCGCGGTGGACGCGCCGGAGACGTCGACGCACTGCCCGGACTGCGTGGTGATCGTGTACGTGTCACCCGAGCCGGAGACGGGCGCGAAGCGGAAACTCTGGTTGGCGCCCGAACCGCACGAGAAGGCGCGCAACTGCGTCCCGTTCGTCGACGAACCACCCGGCAGATCCAGGCAGTTGCCGCCGTTCTGGTTCACCCCCGTCGACGTGAAGGCGACGGCGGCGGCAGCGGGCTGGGGTGCCGCCAGGAAGGCGACCATCATGGTGAGGACGCCGATGAGCGCGGACAGACATCTGAGACGAGTCACGGGCCGTACACCTTCGCTTCGAGGAGGCCGACGGAGTTGGTGCCGCTGCCGGTGAGCTGCACACGCAGCCGCGTGGTGTTCGTCGCGGTGAACGTGACCGCGTTGTACTGGTTCTTCGCGACCGGGTAGCCACTCGCGCCGGGCACGTCGACGTAGGCGCTGCCGTTCCAGTACTGGAGCTTCCACGAGGCGGGCATGTCGATGCCCTGGTCGTCGTCGAAGAAGTACACCTCGGCCCGGTCGACGCTCTTCGCCGACGGCCAGGTCAGCTCGGCCCACTGCTGCCCGGTCTCCGGCCAGGTGCCCCAGCGCGGATTGACGGTGTCGTTGGACGAGGGCGGGTCGACCCCGTCGTTGATCGCGGTGACGCTCTCCCAGGAGGAGGTGTACGAGGCGGACGCGGTGGCCGACGTCGCCAGATTGGCGGGTGGCTGGGCGCCGCCCCGGTTGTGGACCTTGATCTCGGTGAGGCCCGTCTTCGCCCCGGAGGCGTTGGTCGCCAGGACCCGGACGCGCTGGGCGCTGATCGCCGGGAACCGCACCAGGTTGTAGTTGGCGCGGGGCGCGGCCGGGCTCTTGGTCTGGCCGCCGGCGTCCACCCAGGAAGTGCCGTTGTGGTACTGGATCGTGTACGAGGACGGCGCCCGGTAGGTCGTACTGGCGGGGCGGCTGTCCTTGAAGTACAGACGCACCTCGTTGAGCGTCCGGGCGGTACCGAAGTTCAGCTCGTACCAGTCCTGGCTGTTGGAGGAACCGCCCGCGCCCCAGAACGGCTCGTTGGTGGGGAGCCCGTCGACCGCGCCCGGGACGGCGCTGCCCGACCCGGTGTGGGAGGCGGACGCGGTCGCCCCGGAGGCGAGGTTGGCCGGGTCGCCGCTCAGGTCGACACCGGCCTTGGCGAGCATGTCGACCATGCGGGGACTGTCCTGCACCACCTGGTTGGGGGCCTTCAGCCCGGAGACGGCCGTGCGGTGGGTGACCGTGCCCTTCGTGGTGACCTCACCGGTGGCCGGGTCCCAGGTGAAGGGCACCAGGGAGCCGACGGTGGCGGCCCGGGTGCCGTTGACGTAGATCGAGTAGCCCTCCGGGATGCCGGGGTAGCGCACCACGCCGTCGGCCGGGTCGTCCCAGACGACGGACAGGTCGGCGCCCCGGTAGCGCAGGTTGTTGACCGTGAAGTGGGACCAGCCGATGTCGATGGGGGAGAGCTCCACCTTCGCGTCGCTGCGCGGCCGCAGCCCCGCCACGTCCTCGATCACCGTCCAGTTGCTGCTGCCCAGGATGTTGTGGTGAATCCAGGAGCGGTAGTTGACGGAGCTGCCGTTCCAGTCGGCCCAGAACTCGTTCGCGTCCGGCCATTGCGTGTTGCCGCCGACGTACTGCGCCCAGGTGTTCCAGTACAGGAGCTTCTTGTAGTCGGTGGCGTTCATCCAGGAGTTGGAGTAGTTGCGCAGCACTGAGGAGTACAGCCGGAACTGGACGGTGGAGTTGATGGTGGAGAAGTTGTTGGAGCCCGGCTCCCCGGCCTCGGCCGCCGCCTTCTTGTCGACCTGGTTGGCCGTGTAGAACGGGAAGACCGGGTACTGCGCCGGGTCGTCGAACAGCCGCAGGGCCTGCTTGTACGTCGCCGTGTCGGGCACGGCGCCGACCGAGAACGGGTAGTAGTTGTTGATCTCCTTCCAGGGCACCCACTCGTTGGTCGACTTCAGCCGGTGCTCGAAGAGCTGCCGGCTGGGGTTCCACAGGACGTTGACGATGGCGTCCTTGATCTGGTTCGCCAGCGTGCGCATCTCGCTCGCCTTGGCCGTGTTGCCGGTCGCCTCGTAGGCCTGCGCGGCGGCGAGGGCGCCGCTGTACTGGTAGGCGGACTCGGCGCGGTCCATGTTCCCGGGCTTCCAGTGGAAGGAGACGGCGTCGGCGTCGTTGCCGGTCAGGGCGCCCCAGTCGTACTCGATGAGCTTGTTGTTGTCGCGGTCGTAGTGCGCGAGCTGGCCCTTGACGTCGCCCTCCGCGTAGCGGGCCAGGTTCGCGGCGATGCCCGGCTGGCCGCCGTGGATCTGGTAGCTCTTCCACGCCGCCTCGGCGATGTACTGGGTGTAGCTGTTGGACCAGTTCTCCGGATCCCCCGGGTTGTCCAGGAAGCGGCCGCCCTTGGAGGTCTGGCCGACGCTCAGCCAGTCCCCGTAGGCGTACGACGGGTCGCGCAGGTACTTCAGGTCGTCGATGTGCATCGGCTGGGTGAGCGCGATGGCGTTGTTGTAGCCGAGGACGCCCTCGGTCGAGGTCGGGAACTGGAAGGTCTGCCCGGGGATGTCGGCGTCCAGGTGGTTGAAGCGCATCAGCCACCAGCGGTAGTAGATGTTCTTCTTGATCGCGGGCTCGGGCACGTCGATGTACGGCACGTTCTGCGCCCACCACCGGTTGTAGGCCCTGACGTGGGTGGCGAACGCGGTCGCGGCCGAGTAGCCCGCGTAGGCGTCGTACTCGCTCCTCGACTCGGGGATCTCGTCGGTGACGAAACCCATCACGACCTTCGCGGTCACCGTGGCACCGGCCGCGACCGTCACGGACCGGTTGAGTCCGCCGCCGGACACGGCGAACCCGTCACCGGTCAGCCGGGGGCGCAGCGTCGTGAGGTTGTTGTAGGCGTTGACCTGCCCGGTCAGCTCGCTGCCGCTGCCAGAGGTGGCGTAGGGCGATGCCGCCCGCAACTGGAGCGTGGTGGCCGACGAGCCGTTGTTCTTGATCGACAGGTTGGTCACAGCCACGTTGTTGTCCGTGATGAACTTCGTCTGGTCGACCGTGACCGAGCCGCTGGTGTGCACGCTCTTCCAGTGGCTGGGCGTCTGCCGGCGCTGCCCGACCTGTTCCGTGAAGGTCCCCGGGGTCACGGCGACGGTGTAGGCGTTGTTGCCGTTGATGTTCTCCCAGTAGGCGACCTTGCCGCCGAAGCCGAGCCGGGCCGGGTCGTGCTCCTTCATGAACAGCGCGCGTCCCCGGCTCATCAGCCAGGGACCGGCCGGATCGTTGCCCGAGCGGGCGAGCAGACGGTCCATCCAGAAGTCGGTCCCCGAACTCTCCGCGTCGTAGATCGCCCGCATCATGTCGCCCGACGTGTGGGCGACGGGCGGGGCCGGGATCGCGGGGCCGCTGAAACTGGGGAAACCAATGGTCTGCGCCGCCGCGGCCGGGGTGGTGGGGACGACGCAGCAGACGGCGAGTACCAGTGCGGCCAGGAGGATCTGCGGTCTTCTCATCGGAGCTCCCTGTCCGGACCTGCAGAGCACGGAAACGACCTAAAAGGTTTTCGCAACGTAGGAGGGAGCTGATGAAGTGTCAAGAGTGTTGTGAGCGACTTGAGTTGGAAAACCTTTCAGGTGGATGTTGCTCGCGAACGTATTCGACATTACGGTCCTGCGGTGATCACCCGGCGCACGCCGGAGCGGGCGTCACGAGGGGACATCGCATGCGAGACCGGCCGGCAGGCGTCATCCGCAACCCCGTGCTCCCCGGTTCCCACCCGGACCCGTCGATCCTGCGGGTGGGGCCGGACTTCTACCTGGCCACGTCGACCTTCGAGTGGTACCCGGGTGTACGCCTGCACCACTCCACGGACCTGGTGCACTGGCGCCCCCTCGGCGGCGCCCTCGACGACACCCGCCTGCTCGACCTGACCGGCTGCCCGGACTCGGGCGGTGTGTGGGCGCCCAGCCTCACCCACACCGACGGCCTGTTCCACCTCGTCTACAGCAACGTCTCCACCTACGTCGGCGGGTTCACCGACTGCCCCAACTACCTGATCACCGCCCCTTCCATCGAGGGCCCCTGGTCGGATCCGGTACCGCTGCACGCCCGGGGCTTCGACGCCTCCCTCTTCCACGACGGCTCCGACAGCCGGCTGCTGAACCTGGTCCACGACTGGCGCCCCGGCCACGGCGGCTCGGCGGGCCTTGAGGCCCGGCGCTACGACCGTGCCGTACGCCGCCTCGTCGGCGACCCCGAGCGGATTGAGCTGCCGCCGCAGGCCGGCTGGATCGAAGGCCCGAACCTCTACCGCCGTGGCGACTGGTACTACCTGCTCACCGCGGACGGCGGCACCGGCTACGACCACCAGGTCACCGTCTCCCGCTCGCGCACCCTGACGGGCGCCTACACACGCGACCCCGACGGCCCGCTCCTCACCGCCCGCGACCATCCCGACCTGCCGCTGCAGAAGGCCGGGCACGGCAGCCTGGTGGAGACCGGGGACGGCGACTGGTACCTGGCCTACCTCGTGGCCCGGCCCCTCGGGCGGCGCGGACCGTGCGTCCTGGGCCGGGAGACGGCCCTGGCGCCCGTGACCTGGACCTCCGACGGCTGGCCGCGCGTCGAGACCGGCCTGCCGGCCCTGGAGGTGCCGGTCGGCAGCACGCCCTCCGGGAGGGACCAGGCGGACTTCGGGAGGGACCAGGCGGAACTCGGGCGGGACCGCGCGGACGAGGACGACACCGACGGATTCGACGGCCCGGCCCTGAGCCCCCAGTGGTCGACACTGCGCCGACCTCCGACCCCCGACTGGGTCTCCCTCACCGAACGCCCGTCCCACCTGCGGCTCCGGGGCGGCCGGTCACCGCAGAGCCTGGTCGAACCCAGCCTGGTGGCCAGACGTGTGACCGAGGCGCGGTGTTCGTTCGAGGCGACGATGGAGTACCGGCCCCGGACCTTCCAGCACTTGGCCGGGATCACCGCGTACTACAACACCCGCAACTGGTACTACCTCTACGTCACCGTGGACGACGCGGATCAGACCGTCCTGCGCGTCGCGAGCTGCGACCGGGGCGTGCTCAGCGTCGACGAAGCAGGTGAGGCGCCGCTCGGCGAGACCACGCGACTGCGGCTCGGCCTCGACTTCGACGGGGCCGGGCTGCGCTTCCGGTACGACACCGGCCGGGGCTGGGAGGCCTTCGGTCCCGTCCTGGACGCGACGGTCCTGTCCGACGAGCACGCCGAGCACATCGAGGACGGCCAGATCCGCGCACTCGGCTTCACCGGCGCGTTCGTCGGACTGTGGGCCTGGGACCTCGCCGGGGGCGGGCACCCCGCAGACTTCGACGAGGTCACGTACCGGGCCGGGGAACAAGCTCCCGTTCGATGAACCGGTTGAGGTGGTGCCGTGCCTCCTGCGTGGTCAGGGGAGGTGCCTGGCGCAGGCGCTGCAGGGCGAGGCCGTCGGCGAGGGCGGCGAAGCGGGCCGTGAAGCCGTCGAGGTCGTCGCCGGTGAACTCGCCGTCTACGACGCCCCGTTCGGCCAGGGCGCGGATCTGCCGGTGCCAGGCCGTGTACCGGTCGGCCTGCCCCCGGGCGAAGGTCTCGTCCGTGCTCTGCTCGCCCGCGTGCCAGAAGTCGAACCACATCCGCCAGTGCCGGTCGGTGTCCTCCGTGAACAGCGCGTCGACGAGCAGCCTGAGTGCCTCGGCCCCGCTGGTGGCGTGCTCGGCGGCCTCGCTGAGCGCCGCGTAGTACTGCTCGATGTGCAGCACCATGGCCTCGGAGAGGACCTCCTGCACGCTGTCGAAGTGGTAGGTGACCGTGCCGACGGACACCCCGGCCGCGGCCGCCACGTCGCGTACGCCGACCGACTTGTAGCCGCGCTCCGCGATCAGCGGGACGGCCGCGTCGACGATGAGACGCCGTCGCACCTCGGTGGGCTGCCGGGTCCGGTCCCGGGCGGCGACGGCACGGCGCGGGCTCTTCCCGCCCTGCCGAGGCTGCTCGGCGGCCGTCATCCCGACGTCCTCGGGGTGGTGCGGTGCCATGCGCGCTCGGCCACTGTCTCTCCGTTCCCCCGTGCCTCGATACGGCTGTCCATGATGAACTCCGCGGCCGTGGCGCGCAGCTCCGTCCGGGCCATGATCTCAGCGTCCCAGTCGTCGCCGCGCCGCAGCCGGATGCGCCACTCGGAGACGGCTCGCGCCGACAGCGGGTCATCGGTGCGGATGGTGTATGTCTCGCGGGCGCTCTCCTCGTAGCGCAGCCCGTCCGGGTACGTCCGTGACCCGCCGTACCCGGGGTCGACGTCCAGGGTCCACTCGCCCTTGGCGACGTCGTGCGTGACCAGTCGCTCGGGGCGGGGGTCGGCGGGCGTGTCGTAGGTGACCGGCATCGGTACTGCCTGCTCCGGTTCCTCGAAGCGGACGGAGGCCTCGTCGGCGGCCTCGCGCACCGGCAGCAGGACCGCGCTGTCGGCCGGGACGACGTGCAGCGCCCCGCGTTCGCCGTGCGGCCACACCCAGGGCCAGTACGCGTCGGAGACGGCGACCCGGACGCGGTGGCCGGGCGGGAAGGCGTAGCCGATGCCGTTGAGGTCGAAATCGACGTCCTCGTACGTCCCCGGAGTCCACTCGACGGCGTGTTCACGGCCCTTCCTGCTGAGCAGGTTGAGCACGCCCCGGGTGACGAGCGTGGACGAGCCGTCGGGAGCGACGTCGCACACACGGGCGATGACATGGGCCCGTGGGGTGTCGCTGTCGAGGCGGAGCCGGACACGCGGACGGCCGAGGATCTCCACGCGCCGGTCCAGGGGCGCGGAGTCGAAGCAGACGGACCGCCCGTCCTCCTCGCGCTGGTCGGGAGGCAGGTCGGCGGCGTTGCCGAACGGGAAGAAGCGGCCCGCGTCCAGGCCGGTGTGCAGCGGAGAGCGCACGAGGACCGGGTCGCGGCTCTCGCCGAGCGGACGGGCGTCCCAGCTGACGTCGGGGCTCGGCCACTCGGCGTCGGTCACCCAGCGGCCGGGCATCTCCTCGTGCGACGGGGAGGGCGGTACGGGGTCGTTGAGCCAGGCGCGCAGCAGCGGCTCCGCCATGACGCCCGTGTCGACGCCCTTGAGGTGCTGGTCCCACCAGCGCAGCGTCTCCTGGAGGAACCCGATGGCCGGGCCGGGCGGCAGTCCCCGGTCGGGGTACTGATGCGACCAAGGGCCGACGATGCCCCGCACCTGATCGCCGGGGAGGTGCTCCACGAGCCGCAGCACGGTGTCCCGGTACGGGTCGTTCCAGCCGCCGACCGCGAGGACGGCCGCGTCGATCGCCGTGTAGTCCTCGCAGACGCTGCCGTGCCGCCAGTAGTCGTCCCGCTGCTGGTGCTCCAGCCAGGTGTGCAGGGAGGGTTCGAGGGCGTCCAGGCGCTCGCGCCACATCGGCAGCCAGCGTTCCGCGCCGACGTTCGCCGGGTCCGGTGGGCGTGCGGCGAAGGCGAGCATGGTCCCGGCCCACGCGAGCATGTCGATGCCGAGGACGGCACCGCCCGTGTAGTGCACGTCGTTGTCGTAGCGGTCGTCGGTGGAGCACACCGTCACGACCGCCTTGAGCGGCTCGGGGGCGAGGGCGGCGATCTGGAGCGAGTTGAAACCGCCCCAGGAGATGCCGAACATGCCGACCTTGCCGGTGCACCACGGCTGTGCGGCGAGCCAGTGGACGACGTCCACGCCGTCCGCGAGTTCCTGGGCGTCGTACTCGTCGCCGGGCGTGCCCTCGCTGTCGCCGTGGCCGCGGACGTCGACCCGGACGGAGGCGTAGCCGTGACCGGCGTACCAGGGGTGGCGCTGGGCGTCGCGCGGGGCGGTCCAGTCGCTCTTGCGGTACGGCAGGTACTCGAGCAGCGCGGGGACGGGGTCCGACTCGGCGTCGGCCGGGCGCCAGATCCGGGCGTGCAGGCGGGTTTCGCCGTCCCGGGTGGGGATCCACACGTCCTCGCGGACGACCTGGCGTTCGAACCGGTCGCGGTACTTCACGAAACTCCTTCTGTGACGGGAGCGGTCGGGTTGTCGTCGGGGGTGCCGGCGGGCCGCCAGCGGCGCACGCGGTGGCCGTCGCCGTGGTCGGTCCACATCTCGCCCTCCTGGGCGGCGTCGGCCCAGTCCGGGGCCGCCTCCACCGGTGGTCGTGCGTCCGGGTCGGGTTCGAGGGCGGCCGCCATCAGCTGGCGCGTGTAGGGATGCCGGGGATCCGAGAAGACTGCCTCCGTCGGGCCCTCCTCGACCACGACACCGCCCCGCAGGACGACGACACGGTCCGCGATGCCCCGGACCACGGCCAGGTCATGGCTGATGAACAGACAGGCCAGGTCGCGTTCCCGGCGCAGGTCGTCCACCAGGTGCAGCACATCCGCTTGGACGGAGACGTCCAGCGCGGTGGTGATCTCGTCGGCGATGAGGACGTCCGGCTCGCCCGCCAGCGCCCGTGCGATGCCGATGCGCTGCCGCTGGCCGCCCGAGAGCTGGGCGGGCAGCCGGTCGGCGAAGGCCGGGTCCAGACGTACGTCGGCGATGAGCCGGCGGGCGCGCTCGGCCGACTCCGCCCGGCCGCCGGCCGTGCCGAAGAACCGCAGTGGACGCCGGACGGCGTCGCCCACCGAGCGCCGCGGGTTGAGCGAGGTGTCGGCGTTCTGGAAGACCAGCTGCACCCGCCGCCGCAGGGACATCGGCCGCCGCTGCGCGGGCCGGGTCAGATCGCCCGACTCGTGGGTCATGGCGCCGCCGGACGGGGTGCGCAGCCCCGCGAGGGTCCAGGCCAGCGTGGACTTGCCACTGCCCGACTCGCCGACCAGGGCCAGGACCTCACCGCGCCGGACCTCGAAGGAGACCCCGTCCACGGCACGGGAGCTGCCGTAGTCGACGGTGACGTCACGGGCCGATACGGCGACCGGCGCGTCCTCGGGCACCAGGGCCCGCGGGCGGATCTCGCGCTCGCCCGACTCCCGTACGAGAGCCAGACCGGCGTCGTCCAGCCGTGGCACGCTCGCCAGCAGCCGCTTCGTGTACGGCTCCCGGGGCGACGCGAACAACTGCCGGGTGGGCGCCGACTCCACCACCCGGCCCGACTTCAGCACACACACCTCGTCGGCCAGGTGCGCGACGACGCCCAGATCATGGCTCACCAGCACGGCCGCCAGGCCCAGTTCGTCGCGCAGGGCGGCGATCAGGTCCAGCACACCCCGCTGGGTGACGACGTCCAGGCCGGTCGTCGGCTCGTCGAGGACCAGCACCTTGGGGCGGGCGGCGATGGCCATGGCGAGGGCGACACGCTGCTGCTGGCCGCCGGACAGCTCGTGCGGATAGCGGCGGGCCAGCTCGGCGGGGCGCGGCAGCCGGACCTGGTCGAGCAGGTCGATGACGGGGATGTCGCCGCCGGCCTCCGCTATCTGCCGGCCGACGCGCATCGAGGGGGTCAGCGCCTGGCCCGCGTTCTGGGCGACCATGGCGACCGTCCGGCCGCGCAGCCGCCGCAGCTCGGGCGCGGACAGGGCGAAGACGTCCCGGCCGTCCACCGTCACCGAGCCGCCGGTGACCTGGGAGCCGTGCCGCAGATGCCCGAGCAGGGCCGCGGCGAGGGTCGACTTGCCGCTGCCGGACTCCCCGACCAGCGCGAGCGTCCGGCCCGCGGCGGCCTCGACGGACACCTCGTGCACCACGGGTATCCGACGGCCGCCGGAGCGGTACGCCACGGACAGGGAGTCGACGGAGACGAGCGGGGTCATCACAGGCCCTCCCTGATCCGGTCGACGCCCCAGGCCTTGGAGAGGCCGTCGGCCGCGAGATTGAGTCCGATCACGAGCGTGGCCAGGGCGATGATCGGCGCGACGCTCGCCATCGGCACGACGGTGACGGCGGTGCGGTTCTCGGCGACCATCAGTCCCCAGTCGGGAGTCGGCGGGTCGGCGCCGAAGCCCAGGAAGGACAGCGAGGAGATCAGCAGCACGACCCAGGAGGCGCGCATCGCGAACTCGACGCACACCACGTCGACGATGTTCGGCAGGACCTCCCGGCGCAGGATCGACCAGGTGCCCTCCCCGCGGGCCCGGGCGGCGGTCACGTAGTCGGCGGGCACCACCGCCAGGGCGGCCCCGCGCACCACCCGCACCACCTGCGGGACGAAGACGACCGCGACGGCGAGGACGATGACGGCCGGTCTGGTGCCCAGCGCGGTCACGACCACGAGCAGCGCCAGCACCGCCGGAACGGCCAGTACGGCGTCCAGCACCCGCCCGATCAGGTCGTCGAACCAGCCGCCGCGCAGGGCGGTCGCGCAGCCGATGACCGTGCCGAGGGCGACGCTCACGACGGTGGCGGCGACGGACACCCCGAGCGCGTACCGGCCGCCGTACAGGACGCGCGCGAGGACGTCGCGGCCGTACTGGTCGGTGCCCGCCCAGTGGTCCGCGCCCGGACCGAGCAGGGCCTGCGAGGCGTCGCCCGCGATCGGGTCGTAGGAGGTGAGCAGCGGGGCCAGCAGGGCGATCACGACATGGACGGCGACGATCGCGAGCCCCACGACGGCCGCGCGCGAGGAGCGCAGGGTGCGCCACGCTCGTGCGGCGCGCGAGGCCGGGGCGTCGGCCCGGACGGTGTCGAGCGTGGTCATCGGGTCCTCCCTCGGGTGCGGAGCCTGGGATTCAGGGCCATGGCGCCGAGGTCGGCGGCGAGGTTGCACACGACGTAGACGACGGCGCTGATCAGGGCGATGGCCTGGATGACGGGCAGGTCCCGGTTCTGCACCGAGGAGAGCATCAGCTTGCCGATGCCCGGGTAGTTGAAGACGTTCTCGACGACGGCGACGCCGCCCAGCAGCCAGGCCACGTTGAGCGCGATCACGTGCAGGACGGGCAACAGGGCACTGGGCAGGGCGTGCCGGGTGACGACCCGCCACGTGGACAGGCCCTTGAGGCGGGCGGTGGTGACGTACTCGCTCGCCATCACGTCGATCACCGAGGTGCGGGCCATCCGCACGATGTAGGCGGCCATCACCACCGCGAGGGCGAGCGCCGGGAGCCACACGGCGGGCAGGAGCTGGCCGACCGTCGCGTCGGGGCCGTAGAGGACGACCGCGGGGAACCAGGGCAGCGCGACCGAGAAGCACAGCACGAGGACCGTGGCCACGACGAACTCGGGGACGCTCATGCCGACGAGACTGACCGTCGAGATGAGGTGGTCGGGCCAGCGGTCGCGATAGAGCCCGGCGAGGATGCCCAGCAGCAGCGAGCCGGTCACCGCGAACAGGATCGTGAGGGCGGCGATGAGCATGGAGTTGCCCAGATACTGGGTGACTTCACCACCGACCCCCGTACCGGAGACCAGGGACGTGCCGAAGTCGCCGTGCAGGGCGCCCCACATCCAGTCGCCGTAGCGTTCGAAGGCGGGCCGGTCCAGGCCGAGGCTACCGCGCAGCTCGGCCACCGCCTGCGGGGTCGCGTCCTTGCCGAGGACCTGGGTGGCGACGTCCCCGGGCAGGGCCTGGACGGCGAGGAAGACCAGCAGCGAGGAGAGCAGGAGCGTGCCGAGCGCGGCGGCGATCCGGCGGGCGACGAAGGAGAGCATGGTCAGGCCCCCTTCAGGCCGATGCCGAGATAGTCGAACTCGAAGCCGTGCTCGGCGTAGCCGCGCACCTTGCGCGAGATGCCCACGAGCCGGTCGGCGAACATCGGGGTGATCGCACCGCCCTTGTCGATCACCCAGGTCTGCGCCTCGCCGTAGAGGTCACGGCGCCTCGCGTCGTCGGTCTCGGCACGCGCCCGGTCGAGCAGGGCGTCGAAGCCCTTGTCGGACCAGGCGGTCTCGTTGTACGAGGAGCCGCTGCGGAAGACCTGGTTGAAGAGCTGGTCGACGGGCCGGCCGGTGTACCAGTAGGTGGCCATCAGCGGCTGCTTCATCCAGATCTGTGTGTAGTACGAGTCCGCCGACGCCGTCTTGACCCGGATCCGGACGCCCGCCCGCTTCGCCGACTCCTGGTAGGCGAGCGCCATGGGCGTGAAGAGGGGGTCGTACGCGGAGGTGTACAGGTCGACGGCCAGGTTCTCGTGGCCCGCCTTCTTCAGCAGGAACCGTGCCTGCTCCGGATCGTGCTCGGGGTGCGCGGAGAGGTGCGCCGGGTCGTCCGGGGGGACCGGGTTGTCCCAGCCGGCCTTGCCCGCGCCCTGCAGTGCGGCCTTCACGACGTGCTCGGGATCGTAGGCGAGCTTCATGGCCCGCCGGACCCGGACGTCGGTGAAGGGCTTGTCGGTGGTGAGCATCGGCAGCACGTACCACTGGCCGTTCTTCACCCGGGCGATGGTGGCGCGGTCGGAGGCGGCCACGACGCGGGCGGTGGCGAAGTCCAGGTTGGTCTGGGACAGCAGGTCGACCTGCCCGGCGAGCAGGGCGTTCGAGCGGGCCGACATGTCCGCGACCGAGTAGAAGGCGATCGCGTCGAGCACGGGGCGGCCCGCCCAGTGGTCCTGGTACGCGGTGACACGGCCGGGGCCCGCCGGTGCGAAGGACTCCAGCCGGAACGGGCCGGTGCCGATGCCGGTGCGGCCGATGGACTTCCCGCTGCCCTCGGGGACGACGTAGCAGTTGTAGTGCGTGAGCAGGCTCGGGAACTCGGCGTTCGGGGCCTTCAGCGGCACCACGAGGGTGTGGGCGTCGGGTGTGCGCAGCCGCCCGGGGTCGACGAGCGGGGCGAGGACACCGGCCTGCGGGGACGCCGTCGCCTTGTCGAGTATGTGCCGCAGTGTGTAGGCGGCGTCGGCGGAGGTGAAGGCCCGGCCGTTGTGGAACGTGACGCCCTTGCGGAGCCGGAAGGTCCAGGTGCGCGCCGTGCTGTCCGGCTCCCAGGACTCGGCGAGATCGGGAGCGGGCTCGCCGTCCGCGCCGATGCGGACCAGCCGGTTGTAGAGGGCGCCCAGGTACTCGTAGGCGGACAGGGAGCTCGCCGGGTCGAGGGTCTCGGCGTCGGAGGCGGGCGGACGGGCGATGCGCAGGGTCCCGCCACGGTCGGGCGCGCCGCGCTGGGCGGCGGCCGGCAGGACGGGTGCGGCGGTGGCGCCCGAGCAGCCGGACAGCAGCCAGGACGCGCCGAGCGAGGCCGCACAGGCGCTGCCGGCGGCGAGCACCGAGCGGCGCCCTGGGGAGTGCGTGCCGGACATGAACCGACCTTCCCTGTCGCTATTCGTTCAGTGAACGATTGAGTGAAGTCCGTGAACGATAGCGAGCAGGCGGTTTCAAGCCAACCCCTTCGAGCTGATTCGGGCTGTGAAGAAGTCGTCACAAACGCAACGGCGGCTCCGGGGTCGAGGGCGGTTCGAGCCGGATGACCGGCCGCCTTGCCCCCTCCGTGCGGCTGACGCACGCTGGTCCTATGGCTGAGCAAGTCGGCCCTACGCTGATCACGTCCGTCCAGCGGGCCATGCGCCTACTGGAAGCGGTCAGCGCGCACGAGAACGGCGCGCCGGCGAAGCAACTGGCACGCGAGACGGGCCTGCCCCTGGCCACCGCCTATCACCTGCTGCGGACACTCGTCCACGACGGATATGTGCGGAAGCTGGACGACGGCGGATTCGTCCTCGGCGACAAGCTGCAGACACTGAAGACCACCGGCCGGGCTCAGGCACTGCTCAGCCGGGTCCGCCCCACGCTCGGCGCGCTCCGGGACGAACTCGCGTCCGCCGCCTACCTCACCTTCTACGAGGACGGCGAGATCCGGGTCGCCGAGATCGTCGACGGCCCCGGAACGCCCCGCGTCGATCTCTGGGTGGGCTTCGAGGACGCGGGCCACGCGACCGCCCTGGGCAAGACCGTGCTGCGGGAACTGGACGAGGAGGCCCGCAAGGACTACCTCTCCCGTCACCAGCTCGCCGACCTCACCCCGCGGACGATCACCAGCCTGCCGGAACTGCTCCGGCGACTGGAGGCCGAGCCCATGGCCCCGGCCGTCACGGACCTCGAGGAGTACGCCCTCGGCACGGTCTGCGTCGCCGTCCCCGTCTACAGCGGGGACACGCTCGGATCCCTCGGTGTCTCCCTGCCGGTGAACCGCTTCTCCCGGCTGAAGGAGGTCCGGGAGCGGCTGCTCCCGACCGCGAGCCGGGTGACCCGGAGCCTCTCGCTCACTATCTGAAAATCCGCTCCTTGCCGGTGCCCCAGGTCACCCCTTTATCTGGATGAAACAGACATTTCAGGGGTGCGCTTCTCGGATTCGCGCCCCACGCACAGGTGAGGGACCCGGATACCGACATGAGCCATGAGCGTGACCTTGGTGCCGACCACCGGCCTGCCGGGCCGTCCAGAAGCCGAGTGGCCGGTGCCGGGGATTCGGCCCGCAGGCGCGCCCTCGCGCAGCTGGCCGCCGGTCTGCCCGTCCTGCCCGTCCTGCCCGTACTGGTCGTCACAGCCGTCCTGCTCGCCGACCTCGCCGACGGCGGCGCGGGGATGATCTGGCTGCCCCTGCTCGCCGCCGGGCCCGCCCTCGCGGCCACCACCAACGGGCCGCGAGGTGTCGTCTGCGTGGGCCTCCTCGCCGCGGTGCTCGGCGCGCTGCTCGGGGTCCGGGACGGCGTTCCGAGCCGTGAACTGGCCGCGGTGCTGTCGGCCCTGATGGCCGTCACGCTCGCCAGCGGCCTGGCCAGTGTCCTGCGCGGGCGCCGCGAACGGGTGCTCGCGGCCGTCCGCTCGGTCGCGGAGACCGCCCAGCACGCGCTGCTCAGGCCCGTACCGGCGAACGTCGGTCCCTTCCAGGTGGCCGTCCGCTACAGCGCCGCGGCGGCCGAGGCCCGCATCGGCGGGGACCTCTACGCGCTGATACCCACCCGGCACGGGGTGCGGCTGATCGTCGGCGATGTGCGCGGCAAGGGGCTGCCCGCCGTGGGGACGGCCGCGCTGGTGCTGGGCGTCTTCCGCGAGGCCGCCCATGACGAGCCCGACCTGCTCGCCGTGGTCGAGAGGATCGAGCGCAGCCTGACGCGCAATCTCGGCCACGACGACTTCGTCACCGCCGTGGTCGCCGGATACCCGCCGGGCGGTCATCTGGAGGTGGTGAACTGCGGGCACACGCCTCCGCTGCTGGTGAGCGCCTCGGGGAGCGTCACCCCGGTCGAGCCCGACCTGCCGTCCCCGCCCCTCGGGCTGCGCGCCCTGGCCGGCCACGCGCCCGGCCTCCAGGAGCTCCCGTTCGCCGACGGCGACCAGCTGCTGCTCTACACCGACGGTGTCACCGAGGCCCGCGACCACGGCCGGGCCTTCTATCCGCTCGCCGAAGGACTGGAGCGCCATGTCTCCCACGAGCCGGCCCACACCCTCGGCGCACTCCACGACGAACTGCTGGCCCATGTCGGAGGCCGGCTGCACGACGACGCGGCCCTGCTCCTGATCCGCAAGCCGGCCGCGTCCGAGGCAGGCGTCGCGGCGGCGATCGATTCCGGCAGCGCGGCTCACGCTCCGGCCTGCGAGGCGGGGTGCCGCTGACGCTCGTCGCGTGACCGCAGACGGCGTGCCCACCCACGGCCCCAGGTCCGGCCGGGCACTTCGACGTAACGGTGGGTCAGCAGGCACAGAGGCAGCAGCACGGCGAAGAACGCCACTTCCAGCGCGAGACTGTCCTGCCGCCGTCGGCCCATCGTGCTGTCGATCACCGCCAGCAGTACCGGATGCACCAGATAGACCGAGTAGCTGATCGTTCCCAAGGCCGTCAGCACCCGGGGTACGCGTCGGCGGCGCGACCACAGTCCCGCGCCGAAGGTGAGCACGGCCAGCAGGAACGCGACGATCCAGCCGCGTCGCGTGAAATGGTCACCGTCGCCGAACCCGTACGCACTCCCCACGGCACAGGCGACCACCAAGACGACAGCGACAGCCGCGTCGCGCCAGGTGCTCTGACCGTTCTCGGCACGGTGGACGGCGGTGCCGAGGAACATCACGGCGAGAATCACCAGGCCCTCCCACAGCGGGACCGTGCCGTTGAACAGGACCAGGACGAGCGCCAGGCCCCCGCCCAGCACACCCCCGAACACCCGGAGCCCGGATGACCCGGCGCTCGCGCAGCCGATGGCGACCACCATGGCGATCGAGGCGAACGCGATCAGCGGTCCGGTGCCCACCAGGCCGGACAGAGCGGAGACCGGCAGCACGGCCCCTGCCGCCACGCTCATGGCGGCGAGCCCGGCCAGGACGACGGACACCGCCGCCGACCGCTGGTGCAGCCGGACCGTGAACAGGGCGACGACCAGCAGGTAGAAGGACATCTCGTACGAGAGCGTCCACAGGACGAGCAGGAGACTGGGTGTCCCCAGCAACTCCTGAAGCATCGTGGCGTGGGCGACCGCCACGGTGACGGCACCCTGCCCGCCGAAGTCACGCAGCTCCACGATGCCTGTGAAGCCGAGGGCGAGAAGCGCGCCCACGACAGCCGCCCACAGCGGATACACGCGGAAGATCCGTCCGGCCCAGAACGTCCGGACACAGCCCCGGCGCTCCAGCGACGCGGGGATGATGTAGCCGCTCACCAGAAAGAACACCATGATGCCGTAGCGGCTGGTGTTGAACTCCGGCATCAGCTCCCGCCGGAGTTCCGGCATGAAGGTGTACGACGAGTGGTCGAACACCACGACGAGTGCGGCGATGCCGCGCAACGCGTCCAGCCAGCCCAAGCGCGACAGATGCGTCGGGGAGGCGGGGACGAGGGGTGGGGATTCCATGCGGCCGAGTTCAGCGGCTTGATCATTGTTCGGCAGTACGGTTCTGGCGGCCTGACAATGAGGCGGGCCGGAGGGGGTGCGGGGGTGGCGGGGCGTCATGAGGTGCCGGTGGATCCGGCGGCGGGACCGGTGCAGCGGTTCGCGTTCGAGTTACGCAAGCTGAGGGCGGAGGCGGACGGGATCACCTACCGGTCGCTGGCCCGGCGGGCGGGCTACTCGGTGACCACTCTGGCGCAGGCGGCAGGAGGCGAGCGGTTGCCGACGCTGCCCGTGGCCCTCGCCTACGCGGAGGCGTGCGGCGGAGACCCGGCCGAATGGGAGGCCCGGTGGAAGGAGGCGGTGGAGGAGTCCGCCGGTGACGGCTCCCGGGACGACGACGGATCCCTTCCGCCGTACCGGGGACTGGCACGGTTCGAGACCGGGGACAGCGGCCTGTTCTTCGGCCGGGAACAGCTCACCGCCGACCTGGTCGAGCTGTTGCGCCGACGGCGGTTCGCCGCGGTCTTCGGCCCCTCCGGCAGCGGCAAGTCCTCCCTGTTACGGGCCGGACTGATACCCGTGCTCCGGCACGCCCGGGAGCCGGACCTGCGCCCGGCCGCGATCCGGATCCTGACACCGGGCGAACGCCCCGCGCGCAGCCACGCCGCCCTCCTCACACCGGTGATTCCTCGCGACGGCGACGCCGGAGCGGACACGCTCTTGATCGTCGACCAGTTCGAGGAGGTCTTCACGCTCTGCCACGACCCGGCCGAACGCGCCCGCTTCATCGACCTGTTGCTGAGGGCCCGGCAGCCGGAGAGCCGCCTGCGGGTGCTGCTGGCGGTACGCGGCGACTTCTACGGCCGCTGCGCCGAGCACCGCGAGCTGGCCGACGCACTGCGCGATGCCAACCTCCTGGCCGGAGCGATGAGCCAGGCCGAACTGCGGGCCGCCGTCGTCAAACCGGCCAAGGCCGCCGGACTGACCGTCGAACGCGCCCTCACCGCCCGGCTGGTCGAGGAGGTCGCCGACGCGCCGGGTGGACTGCCGCTGCTGTCCCACGCGTTGCTGGAGACCTGGCGCCGCCGCCGAGGCAAGACACTGACCCTGGTGGGCTACGAGGCCGCCGGATGCCTGGACGGCGCGATCGCCCGGACCGCCGAGGAGGTCCACGGCCGGTTCACCGACGACCAGGCGGCTGCCGCCCGCCGGGTGCTGCTGCGCCTGGTCGCCCCCGGCGACGGCACCCCCGACACCCGCCGTCCCGTCGACCGCGCGGAACTGCCCGGCACCGCCCAGGTGGTCGACGCACTCGCCGGGGCGCGGCTGCTCACCCTGGACGGCGACACGGTCGAGATGGCCCACGAGGCCCTGATCACGGCCTGGCCCCGGTTGCGCGGGTGGATCGAGGCGGATCGCGAGCGTTTGCGTGTGCACCGAGACCTCACCGAAGCGGCCCACGCCTGGCAGGAACTGGGGCGAGAGGAGGGCGCGTTGTACCGGGGGAGCCGGCTCGCCGCCGCCCGGGAGCACTTCGGTGACGCACCGCGCGAGGAACTGACCGAGCTGGAGCGTGCCTTTCTCGACACCAGCGGTGTTCATGAGCGGAAGGGCCGTCGCCGGTACCGGCTGGTGCTCACGGCGGTCACCACCGCGCTGTGCCTCGCGCTCGTCGCCGCGGGGCTTGCGGTGGGGCAGTGGCAGAGCGCGGTGAGCGCACAGCACGTGGCGCAGTCACGGCAGTTGGCCGCGCAGTCCGGGGCGCTGTTGGATACCGAACCCGATCTGGCGTCGCTGCTTGCTGTGCATGCGTACCGGATCAGTCCGACGCGGGAAGCGGCTGCCGCTCTGTATGACGCTGCGGCGTTGCCGCTGAGCGAGCGTCTGGTCGGTGGGAAGGAACCCGTGCGTTCCCTTACCGTCAGCACGGACGGACGTACCGTCGCCACCCACAGCAAAGACGGCAAGGTGCGGATCTGGGAACTGCCCGGGGGACGGCTCCGGCACACGCTCACTGTCCCTGGCTCCGGTGAAGTCGTGGCGCTCAGCGCCGAGGGACGCACCCTCGCAGTCGCGATCTCCGGTGACGTCGGCGCGGTGATCGGACTGTGGGATCCGGCCACCGGCAGGAGAATCCGTACCGTCACCGTCCCCGACGGTGCGGTAAGGGCAACGGCGTTCAGTCCTGACGGGCGTACCGTGGCAGCCGCATCCTTGTCGGCCGTGCAGGTGTGGGACGTGGCCACCGGCCGCACGCGGCACAGCTTCTCCAGCGATGCCCCACGGACAGTCGCGTTCGGCCCCGACGGAGACACCGTCGTCGCGGCAAGCAGCAATGGACAGATGCGGGTGGGAGACTTGGCCACCGGCCGCACCTGGACCGCCCACGAGACCCCGAGCGATGGCTACGCCGTTGCCATCAGCCCCGACGGCCGGACCTACGCTGTGGTCTTCCCCGACAGGTCGTCGGTGCAATTGCGGGAGGTAGCCACCGGCAAAGTCCGGCGCACCATCAGTGACAGACCCATCGGCGTGGACGATGTGGCCTTCGCGCCGGACGGGCGCACCCTCGCCGTCCGGGGCGTTGCGGACACGGTGCGACTGTGGGACACCGCGTCGGGCGCGGCGCGAGGCACCGTGAACGCCGATCACCGTAGTCGTGGGCTGACTGACATGGCCCTCTGTCTGGACGGCCGCACTCTGGTGACCAGCAGCAGCCGGGACTCCGCCATCCGTATCCACCGCCTGTCTGCCGAACGCCCGCGACTCAGACTGCCAGGCGATGCCGCCACGTTCATCTCCGACATCGCATTCAGTCCGGAGGGACACACGGCGGCGACGGTTCGCCAAGCACCGCCCGGCGGTGGGGCGGTAGAGCTGTGGGATGCCAGGACCGGCGACCGCGACGACGCACTGACGCTTGACACCGAACCGGCACCCCGGCGAGAGGAAATGCCGTTCACGGTCAGCCGCTTCGGAACGGTGGGGTTCAGCCGGAGCGGACGCGCTCTCGCCGCCCGGGCCACCAAGAACGAGGTGATCGAAGTCCGGGAGGTCACCACGGGCCGTCTCCTTCAGCGCCGTGCCCTGCGCAACATCGACACGGCGGTGTTCAGCCCTGACGGGACACGGCTCGCCCTTGTGAGCTACGACGGATCGGTTCGGATCTGGCACCTTTCGAGCGGCGCACTGCACACCACCTACCCGGGCCACGACGAACCCGTCAGAACGCTGGCGTTCGCCCCGGACGGTCGCACACTCGCCGTCGCGCACGTCAAGGATGGCCACGAACAGGTCAGGCTGCTCGACGCCGCCACCGGCGGGATCCGGCGCACCATCAAGCCCAGCGCCGGTGGCCTGCTGTCTCTCGCCTTCAGCCCGGACGGAGACACCCTGGCCACCGCAAGCAGCGCCAAGGGAGCCGTGAAGACGTGGAACGCGCGCACCGGTCAGCTCCGGGACAGCTTCAACGTCAGCGGTGACGTGGCGGTGCTGGCCTTCAGCTCGGATGGCAGCACTCTTGCCGCGAGCAACGAACGAGGAGTCCACCTGTGGGACCTCGCCACCAGCCAGATCAGAAGAACCCTGCCGACCCGCACGCAAGCAGGGGCGGTGAGGTTCAGCCCGGACGGCCACACCCTGGCCATCAGCGTGGGCCCCTCCGTCGAGCTGTGGAACATCGACCTGCCCGACCCGGCCCGCGCGATCCGCGACATCTGCGCGGCCATCGACACCACGCTCACCCCACTGGAACGGTCCCGCTACCTGCCCGACCAGTCCACTGAAACCGGCTGCCCGGCGGCCAGGCGATAGGACTTCACCGTAGATCCTTCACCCGCCGCAGCTTGCCGACCGACCGCTCCAGCGTCTCCGGTTCCACGATCTCCACGTCGACCGTGACGCCGATGCCGTCCTTGACGCCACCCGCGATCGCGCGGGCGGCGGTCTCGCGCAAGTCGGCGGGCGTGCCCGGGCGGCTCTCGACGTGGACGGTCATGTGGTCCATGCGGCCGTGCCGGGTCAACTGGATCTGGAAGTGCGGGGCGACGCCGGGCGTGCGCAGGACGATCTCCTCGATCTGGCTGGGGAAGACGTTCACCCCGCGCAGGATGATCATGTCGTCGCAGCGGCCGGTGATCTTCTGGATGCGGCGGAAGGCGGGCCGTGCCGTGCCGGGCAGCAGCCGGGTCAGGTCCCGGGTGCGGTAGCGGACGACCGGCAACGCCTCCTTGGTCAGGGACGTGAAGACCAGCTCACCCTCCTCGCCCTCGGGCAGCACCTCACCCGTGATCGGGTCGACGACCTCAGGGAGGAAATGGTCCTCCCAGACGTGCAGACCGTCCTTGGTCTCCACGCACTCCTGCGCGACCCCCGGGCCGATCACCTCGGACAGGCCGTATATGTCGACGGCGTGGATGTCCATGCGCTCCTCGATCTCGCGGCGCATCTCCTCCGTCCAGGGCTCGGCGCCGAAGATTCCGACCCTCAGCGAGGTGGAGCGCGGGTCGACGCCCTGTCGCTCGAACTCGTCGAGGAGCGTCAGCATGTAGGACGGCGTGACCATGATGATCTCGGGCTCGAAGTCCTGGATGATCTGCACCTGGCGTGCGGTCATGCCCCCGGAGGCCGGGATCACCAGACAGCCCGCGCGCTCCGCGCCGTAGTGCGCGCCGAGGCCTCCGGTGAACAGGCCGTACCCGTAGGAGATGTGCACCTTGTGGCCCGGGCGTCCGCCGGCGGCACGGATCGAGCGGGCGACGAGGTCCGCCCACATCGACACGTCGTTCTCCGTGTAGCCGACGACCGTGGGGCGGCCCGTGGTGCCGCTGGAGGCGTGCACGCGGCTGACCTGGTCCATGGGGACGGCGAACATGCCGAACGGGTAGCTGTCGCGCAGATCGGCCTTGGTCGTGAAGGGGAACCGGGACAGGTCCTCCAGCGAGCGGCAGTCCTCGGGCGTGACGCCGGCGGCGTCGAACTTCTTCCGGTACGTCTCGACGTTGTCGTACGCGTGCCGCAGACTCCGGCGCAGCCGGTCTAGCTGGAGCTCGCGCAGCTCCTCGCGGGTGAGGCGCTCGGCGTCGTCCAGCAGATCACGGGGGAGGGGCTCGCCGGTCATCGCGACTCCTTCGACGTCGTACTCGCGCTCGTACGCCGGGGCCACGAAGGTGACGTCGGCCCCGGCCGCGACGGTCACCGAGCCGTGGCTGTTGCAGTGGGTCACCTCTCGCACCACCTTGTCTACCGACCGAACATTCGGTTAGCTTCGGCGTTGCCAAGTAATCCCATCGCCTCCGGGCATGTCAAGGGTCGAGGGCTTACCAAGGGGCTCGGTCTGTCATATCATGGACCGAACGAATGGTCGGTTGGGAAGTGGGACGGATGGATACGACACGCTCCAGCCCCGCGGAGGCGGACGGCGCCGAGCCGGTTCTCCAGCAGCACTTCGACGCGACGATCGCGCGGGACCAGCGGATCGAGCCGCGTGACTGGATGCCGGAGGGCTACCGGAAGACACTGATCCGTCAGATCGCGCAGCACGCGCACTCGGAGATCATCGGCATGCAGCCGGAGGGCGAGTGGATCACGCGCGCGCCGTCGCTGCGCCGCAAGGCCATTCTGTTCGCCAAGGTCCAGGACGAGGCCGGACACGGGCTGTATCTGTACTCGGCGGCGGAGACGCTGGGCGCGGACCGCGCGGATCTCACGGACCGGCTGATCGAGGGCCGCCAGAAGTACTCGTCGATCTTCAACTACCCCACGCTGAGCTTCGCGGACGTCGGGGTGATCGGCTGGTTCGTCGACGGTGCCGCGATCTGCAACCAGGTGCCGCTGTGCAGGTCCTCGTACGGACCGTACGCGCGCGCGATGGTGCGGATCTGCAAGGAGGAGTCGTTCCACCAGCGGCAGGGCTACGAGCTGCTGATGACGATGATGCGCGGCACCGCGGCCCAGCGGGACATGGTGCAGGACGCGGTGGACCGCTGGTGGTGGCCGTCCCTGATGATGTTCGGCCCGCCCGACGACGCCTCGCCCAACTCCGCGCAGTCGATGGCCTGGAAGATCAAGCGGCACAGCAACGACGAACTGCGCCAGCGTTTCGTCGACATGACCGTCCCGCAGGCCGAGAAGCTCGGCGTGACGCTCCCGGACCCGGAGCTGCGCTGGAACGACGAGCGGGGACGCCACGACTTCGGCACCCCCGACTGGGACGAGCTGATGCGGGTCATCAAGGGCGACGGCCCGTGCAACGCCCAGCGGACGGAGCGACGCCGCACGGCCCACGAGGAGGGCACCTGGGTCCGCGAGGCGGCCACCGCCCACGCCGCCAAACAGGCGGCCCGCGCACAGAAGGGAGCGGTGGCATGAGCGCCGCCGACAAGAAGGACTGGCCGCTGTACGAGGTGTTCGTACGCGGCAAGCGCGGCCTGAACCACGTCCACGTGGGCTCGCTGCACGCAGCCGACGACCGCATGGCGCTCACCCACGCGCGTGACCTCTACACGCGGCGCAACGAGGGCGTCAGCATCTGGGTGGTGCGGTCCGAGCACATCACCGCCTCGACCCGCGACGAGAAGGACCCCTTCTTCGAGCCCAGCGCCGACAAGGTCTACCGCCACCCGACCTTCTACGACATCCCCGCCGACGTCCCGCACATCTGAAGGAGAGGGCATGAGTGACGACCACGTCTACATGACCCTCGCCGAGGGACACGAGGACGACACCCGCTGGGCCTACGGCACCGGCTTCGAGGACCCCCTGCACGGTGTGGACACGACCGTGCCCGACGGCGTCGACGCCGGTGAACTGGCCGCCCTCTGCGTCACCCTGGGCGACGACGCCCTGGTCTCGGCCCAGCGGCTCGCCGAGTGGACCACACGGGCCCCCGAGCTGGAGGAGGAGGTGGCCCTGGCCAACATCGGACTCGATCTGCTCGGCCAGGCCCGACTGCTCTACGCCCGCGCCGGCCAGGTCGACGGCACCGGCCGCGGCGAGGACGCCTACGCCTACTTCCGGGACGCCGGCGACTTCCGCAACGTACGGATGGCCGAACTGCCCAACGGCGACTTCGCGTTCTCGACGGTACGGCTGCTGGTGTTCGCGAGCTGGCGCCTCGCGTACTTCGAGCGGCTCACCGCCCACCCGGACCCGGTGCTCGCGGCGATCGCCGCCAAGGGCGTCAAGGAGCTTGCCTACCACCGGCAGTACGCGGCCGAGTGGGTGGTGCGCCTCGGCGACGGCACCGAGGAGTCGCACCGCCGGACGCGCAGCGCGCTGGAACAGGTGGCGCCCTACCTGGGCGAGCTGTTCACGGCGTACGACGTACGGGACGAGGTCGTCGCCGTCCTGCGCCAGGTCACCGAGGCGGCCGGACTGCCCATGCCCGTCTACCGGCCACTGCCCGGCTCGGGCCGCACCGGAGAGCACACCGAGCATCTCGCCCCGCTGCTGGCCGAGTTGCAGGGCATCGCCCGCGCCCACCCGGAGGCGACATGGTGACGACGCTCCTGGACGCACGGCGGGCCCGGCGCATCGCCGAACAGGTCCCAGACCCCGAGCTGCCCATGCTCACCCTGGCCGACCTCGGAGTGCTGCGCGACGTGTCCCTGACCCCGGACGGGACGGTGGTCGCGAGCCTGACCCCGACCTACTCGGGCTGCCCGGCCATGGCGGAGATGCGCGCCGGAGTGGCCGCCCGGCTCCGGGACGCGGGCTACGCGCGCGTGGAGATCCGCACCGTCCTCGACCCGCCGTGGACCAGCGACTGGATCACCCCGGACGGCCGGCGCAAGCTCGCCGAGCACGGCATCGCCCCGCCCGGGGCCGCGCCCGCGCGCACCACCGGCCCGGTCCCGCTCGTGCTGTCGCCGACCCGCCGTTCGGTGCCCTGCCCACGCTGCGGTTTCCACGACACCGAGGAGACCTCCCGCTTTTCCGCCACGTCCTGCAAGTCCCTGTGGCGCTGCCTCGCCTGCCGCGAGCCGTTCGAGTACGTCAAGGAGATCTGATGGACGACCTGATGGAGCCGGCCCCCGCCCCGGCGGCACGCGCGCGTGCCCGCCGACGTCCGGTCTTCCACCCCCTGCGGGTCGCCGCCGTGCAGCCGCTGTGCGAGGACGCGGCGGCCGTCAGCTTCCACATCCCGGCCGAGCTGGCCGAGGAGTTCGCCTTCGAGCCGGGCCAGTCGCTCACCCTGCGGCGCGACATCGACGGCCGCGACGAGCGCCGCTCGTACTCGATCTGCTCACCCGCCGGCACCGCCCCGCGCATCGGCGTCCGGGTCGTACCGGGCGGCCTGTTCTCCTCCTGGCTGGTGCGCGACGTACGCCCCGGCGACACCGTCGAGGTGATGGCCCCCACCGGCGCCTTCACACCCGACCTCACCGCCCCCGGCCACCACGTCCTGATCGCGGCCGGCTCCGGCATCACGCCCATGGTCTCCATCGCCGAGTCCGTCCTGGCCGCCGACTCCCGCTCGACGGTCACCCTCCTCTACGGCAACCGCCGCACCGGCACCGTGATGTTCGCCGACGAACTGGCCGACCTGAAGGACCTCCATCCGACGCGCTTCCAGCTCGCCCATGTCCTCTCCCGCGAGCCCCGCGAGGCCGAGGTGCTCTCCGGCCGCCTCGACGCCGACCGGCTGTCGGCCCTGGTCGACGCGCTGGTGGACGTGGACTCCGCCGACCACTGGTGGCTGTGCGGCCCGCACGGCATGGTCCGCGCCGCCCAGCAGGTTCTGACCGGCCTCGGCGTGCCCGCCGACCGGGTCCACCAGGAGCTGTTCTACGCCGACGACGAACCCGTACGCGAGGTCCACCACGCCGAGACCGGCCCGACCGGCCCGGTCAGCCAGGTCACCGTCACCCTCGACGGCCGCTCCACCACCTCCGCCCTGCCCCGGGAACGGAGCATCCTCGAAGGCGCCCAGCAGACCCGCCCGGACCTGCCGTTCGCCTGCAAGGGCGGCGTCTGCGGCACCTGCCGCGCCCTGGTCACCGACGGCAAGGCCGACATGCGGCGCAACTTCGCCCTCGAACCGGCCGAGGTCGACGCGGGCTACGTCCTCACCTGCCAGTCGTTCCCGGTCTCCGACGCGCTGACGGTGGACTTCGACACCTGAGTCACCGTTCGCCCGAACACTCCTCCGGCACAGCCATGCTCCCGACGACGACCGACTGGTATTCGGCGTCCGGCGAGGCGTCGATCATGTCCTGCTGCTCGCGCCTGGCCTCGGCCCGGGCCTGTTCGATGGAGTCGTAGATCTCCTGGCAGTCGTACGTGCCGGTCGGTGTGGCATCCCGGCCCGGAGAACCGTCTGTGTGGGAAGCGGAGTTGAGCATGGAGGTGGCGGCGAGCCCGGCCAGGCACGCCCCCGCCCAGATGACGGCGATCCGCCGACGGGTACTCAAGTGCCGGACCTTCCACCGTGCTCGACCTTCATCGAACCCCCTCGGGAGATGGTGCCGACGCCTTGGCACTGAGGCATCCTTCACCCGGCGCGCAGGACGCGCAACACCGTGAGGGCGACGTGGAGTTCGGTCCGCCGCTCCCCGGATTCCAGGTCGGATTCGAGGAGGCGCTCGATGGTGCGCAGACGCTGGTACATGGTCTCCCGGGACAGGCCGCCGCGACGGGCCGCGGTGGTCTTGTTGCCGGCGGCGTCGAGGTAGTGGCCCAGCGTGGTGAGCAGCTCGGTGCCGTGCCGGGTGTCGTGGTCGATGAGCCGGCCGAGGCGGCGTTCCGTGTAGTCCTGGACGCGGGTGTCCTCGCGCAGGGCGTACAGCAGACGGCGCAGATCGATGTCCGGCAGTTCGTGGAAGGAACGGTCCGGGGGGAGGGGCTGGCCGGGCGGGGTGGCCTCTATGACCCGGGCCGCCTCCCGGAAGGAGCGTGCCGTGTCGGCGAGGTCCGCCACCTCGGAGCCGACGCCGACGATCGCCCCCGGGACCAGACCGAGCGCGGTGCGGCACAGCCGTTCCGCCACGGGGCGCCAGGGCCGGTCGGGGCGCAGGGCCGGCAGGATGCCGAGGCGGCCGGGGGCGAGCTCGCCGACGAGGGCAGGGATCCCCGCCGACCGCAGCTCGCCGTGCAGCCGGGCCTCCAGCTCGCCTCCCTCGGCACCCGGGCCCAGGTCGACGAGGATCGCCAGATAGCGGCTGTCCTCCGTGGGCAGGCCCAGCGCGGCACAGCGGGCGCGGGCGTCCTCGGGGGAGTGGTGGCGCTGCTCCGCCAGCTCCCGCAGGGCGGTGCGGTGGGCCGTGTGCTCCCAGGGCGTGGAGTGGATGAGCCGGGCGACGGTCAGGGCCATCGCCGTCCGCTCCAGGACGGTGATGTGCTCCGGCCCGAAGGCCGGGCCGTCGGCGGCCCCCTGGAGCATGGCCAGGCGGCCCCAGCGTTCGCCCTGGTAGGAGACGGGCGCCGTGAGCCAGCCCTCCGGGCCACTCGCCCCGGTGTGGTCGCCGGGCTCGGTGGCCCGGGAGCGCTGTTCCCAGTCGCCGAGCGCCTCCTCCACCGTGCTCCCGGACGGTTCGCAGATCAGCGCCTGGTGCACCAGGTTCTCCAGGACGACCGTGCGGCCGCTCATCTCCGCCGCCGCGCGCACCACGTCCTCAGGTCCCGCGCCGCGCAGCGTCAGCGCGGTGAACGCCTCGTGGATCCGCTGCGTCCGGCGCATCGCGTCGGCCTGGCTGCCGAGGATGAGCGCGTGGACGACCTGGGTGACCTCCAGGAAGTTGACGTCCCGCGCGAGGGTGATCAGGGGCAGCCCCCGGGCGCGGCAGGCCTGGACGAGGGCGTCGGGCGGCCGGTGATAGCGCCGTACCAGCTCGATGACCAGGGCGGCGGCGCCCACCTCCGTGAGTTCGTCGACGTACCGGCGGACACCCGCAGCGTCGTCGGGCAGGGGCATGCCCGTGGTCAGGACCAGCTCGCCGCCCTTGAGGAAGGACGCCGGGTCCGTCAGCTCGGTGATGTGCACCCAGCGCACCGGCCGGTCAAGACCGCCCGGCCCGGTCACGACCTGGGGCTGCCCGGCGGCCAGGACGGGCAGGGCCAGCACGTCGGCGACGCTCGGCGGGTGTGGGTTCACGGTGGCTCCCTGCATGCCTGGTCACTCTGACAAGCGTCACTGACCTGCGCAAGAGCTGTCCACGGGAGGGGCAGGGGGTGTCAGGGGGGTCCGGTGGTTGACACAACGTCCGAACAACGCGTTCCGGCTGGACAGATCACGCGTTGTCGCGCCCCGAGGCGGCCCGGATGCTCGGGGTTGTCGGACCAGTACCGCGGATCACCGCAAGCAGACCTCGACGTACGGCCGGGAGACGAACATGACCGCACTGTCGCCGCACCTTCGCCAGGCCACGCCCGTGGTGGCCGCCCGGGGCGAGGGCGTCCATCTCTACGGTGAGGACGGCCGCCGCTACCTCGACTTCACCGCCGGCATCGGCGTCACCAGCACCGGGCACTGCCACCCCAGGGTCGTGGCGGCGGCGCAGGAGCAGGTGGGCACGCTCATCCACGGCCAGTACACGACCGTCATGCACGAGCCGTTGCGCCGCCTCGTGGAGAAGCTGGGCGAGGTGCTGCCGGCCGGCCTGGACAGCCTGTTCTTCACCAACTCCGGCAGTGAGGCCGTCGAGTCGGCGCTGCGGCTGGCCCGCCAGGCCACCGGCCGTCCCAACGTCCTGGTCTGCCACGGCGGCTTCCACGGCCGTACGGTCGCCGCCGCCTCCATGACGACCTCCGGGATCCGCTTCCGGTCCGGGTTCTCCCCGCTGATGAGCGGTGTGGTCGTCACGCCGTTCCCGACGGCCTACCGGTACGGCTGGGACGAGGAGGCCGCCACCCGCTTCGCCCTCCAGGAACTCGACTACACCCTCCAGACGATCTCGTCGCCCGCCGACACGGCCGCGATCATCGTCGAGCCGGTGCTCGGCGAGGGCGGGTACGTGCCCGCGAACCGGGCCTTCCTCGAAGGGCTGCGGGAGCGGGCCGACCGGCACGGCTTCCTGCTGATCCTCGACGAGGTGCAGACCGGCGTCGGCCGCACCGGACGCTTCTGGGGCCACGACCACTTCGGCGTCACCCCCGACATCCTCGTCACCGCCAAGGGAATCGCCAGCGGCTTCCCCATCTCCGGCATCGCCGCCTCCGAGGAACTGATGGCCAAGGCCTGGCCCGGCTCGCAGGGCGGCACCTACGGCGCCAACGCCGTCGCCTGCGCCGCGGCCTGCGCCACCCTCGACGTCGTACGCGACGAGAAGCTCGTCGAGAACGCCGAGGCCATGGGACAGCGGCTGCGCCAGGGCCTGGAGGCCGTGGCCGACCGCACCCCGGGCATCGGCGACGTCCGCGGCCTCGGCCTCATGCTCGCCAGCGAGTTCGTCACCGACGACGGCGGCCCCGACCCCGAGACCGCCGCCCGCGTCCAGCGCGCCGCCGTCGACGAGGGACTGCTCCTGCTGCTGTGCGGCGCGTGGAACCAGGTGGTCCGGATGATCCCGGCGCTCGTCATCGACGAGGCGGGCGTGGACGAGGGCCTGCGGGCCTGGACCAAGGCGGTCGAGGCCGGCACCTCGGGAGCCGGCGACCGATGACCACCGCCACCCGCGACCTGGCGGGTCTGACGGCCCGAATCTCCGAGATCGCGCCCGGCCTGCGGGTGGAGACCGGCCCGGGGGCGACGGGCCCCTACGCCTACGACGCCTCCAACTACCGGGTGCTGCCCTGGGCCGTGGCCTTCCCGCGCACCGCCGACGACGTGGTCGCGGTGCTGCGGGCCTGCCGGGAGACCGGCGTCCCTGTCACGGCCCGGGGCGGCGGCACCAGCATGGCGGGCAACGCCGTCGGACTCGGGGTCGTCCTGGACTTCTCCCGGTACATGAACCGGATCCTGGACATCGACCCCGAGGCCCGCACCGCACGCGTCGAGACCGGCGTCGTCCTCGACACGCTGCGCGCCGCGACCGCCCCGCACGGGCTCGACTTCGGCCCCGACCCGTCCTCGCACAGCCGCTGCACCCTCGGCGGCATGATCGGCAACGACGCGTGCGGCAACCGGTCGGTGCGCGACGGGCGGACCAGCGGTCATGTCGAGGCCCTGGAGATCGTGACGTCCGACGGCGTGCGGGCCGTCGCCGACCGCACCGGCCTGCACCCCGTCGATCCCCGCGACACCGGAGTCATCGCCCGGCTCGAATCCGACCTCCGGAAGCTGATCGCCGACAACCTGGAACCGATCCGTACCGAACTGGGCCGGATCCCGCGCCAGGTCTCCGGCTACCAGCTGCACCGCCTGCTGCCCGAGAACGGCTTCGACATGGCCCGCGCCCTCGTGGGCACCGAAGGCACCTGTGCGGTCGTCACCGCCGCGACGGTCCGCCTGGTGGCGACCGCACAGGCCTCGGCGCTGCTCACCCTCGGCTACGACGATGTCGTCGAGGCGGCCGAGGACGTGCCGGAGATCCTGCGCTTCTCGCCGAGCGCCGTGGAGGGCATGGACGAGGCGATCGTCGCGACCATGCGCGTCCGCCGCGGCCCGGACTCCGTCACCGGCCTGCCCGAGGGCCGCGCCTGGCTCTACGTCGAACTCGAAGGCGAGGAGCAGGCCGCGGTCGACGCACGTGCCGCCGAACTGCTCGACGTGCTGAGGGCACAGGGCCGGCTGACCGGCGGGCGGGTCGTCGAGAGCGCGGCCGAGCGCCGCTCGCTGTGGCGGGTCCGCGAGGACGGGGCCGGGCTGGCCGCCCGGCTGGTGGACGGCGGGGAGTCCTGGCCCGGCTGGGAGGACGCGGCCGTCGCCCCCGAGAACCTCGCCGCCTATCTGCGCGACTTCCGCAAGCTGCTGGCCGCGCACGGGCTGACCGGTGTGCTGTACGGGCACTTCGGCGCGGGCTGCGTCCACGTGCGGGTCGACTTCGACCCGGCCACGGACACCGGCCGGGCCGTCATGCGGCGGTTCCTCTCCGAGGCGGCCACGCTGGTCGTCTCGCACGGCGGCACCCTGTCGGGCGAGCACGGTGACGGACGGGCGCGCAGCGAACTGCTGGAGGTCATGTACAGCCACCGCATGATCAGCGCCTTCGCCGCCTTCAAGCGGATCTTCGACCCGGACGGGCTGCTCAACCCCGGGGTCATCGTCGCCCCGGCCCCCCTGGACGCCGACCTCGCGCTGCGTGAACTCCCGCTCGTGGAGACATCGTTCACCTTCCCGCACGACACGGACGGCTTCACGGGCGCGGTCCGCCGCTGTGTCGGCATCGGCCGCTGCCGCAGCGACTCCGGTGGGGTGATGTGCCCGAGCTACCGGGCCACGGGGGAGGAGAACGACTCCACCCGTGGCCGGGCCCGCATGCTCCAGGAGATGGTGCGCGGCGAGGCCGTCCAGGACGGCTGGCGCTCGACCGAGGTCAAGGACGCCCTCGATCTGTGCCTCTCCTGCAAGGCCTGCTCCAGCGACTGCCCGGTCGGCGTCGACATGGCGACCTACAAGGCGGAGTTCCTCCACCAGCACTACAAGGGCAGGCTCAGGCCCCGCTCCCACTACTCGCTCGGCTGGCTGCCCAGGACCTCCGCCCTCGCCGGATACGCGGCCCGACCGGTCAACGCCCTGCTGCGCGGACCGCTCGGCAGGCTCCTCGCCCGCCTCGGCGGCGTGACCACGGAACGCAGGATCCCCGCCTTCGCCTCCCGGCGCGCCCTGAGGAAGACCCTGCGCGCGGCGAGGACTCTGAGCACGGAGAAGACCACGGGGCAGGCGAAGGCCCTGCTCTTCGTCGACAGCTTCACCCGGGCCTTCCGCCCCCAGGTCGCGGGAGCGGCGAGCCGCGTGCTCGCCGACGCCGGAGTCTCCTGCACTCCCCGGGACGGCCTGTGCTGCGGACTCACCTGGGTCAGCACCGGCCAGCTGTCCGTGGCCCGCAGAATCATGGCCCGTACGGTCGCCGCCCTCGACGACGGTGACGCACGGCCGATCATCGTGGCCGAGCCCAGCTGCGCCGCCGCCCTCAAACGCGATGTGCCCGAACTGCTCGGCACCGAGGCCGCCCAGCGCGTCGCCGACCGCGTCCACACCTTCACCGGGGCCCTCACCGACCTCGCCGACCAGGACTGGAGCCTGCCCCCGCTGCCCCGGGACGTCGTCCTGCAGACCCACTGCCACGAGTACGCCACCTTCAAGGGGCGCCGCCCCGCCGACCTGCTGCGCCGACTCGGCGTCCGCACGGTCGACGAGGCCGAGGGCTGCTGCGGACTCGCCGGGAACTTCGGCTTCGAGGCGGAGCACTACGACACTTCGATCGCCGTGGCGGACCTGGCCCTCAAGCCCCGCCTCGACGCCCTTGACGGACGCCCCGTCGTCGCCGACGGCTTCAGCTGCGCCACCCAGATCGACCATCTCGCCGGTGACCGGGGCGTCCGCGCCCTGCACCTCGCGGAACTCCTCGACCCGTGCGCCGACCGACCAGGAGAGACATCATGACCGAGGTACTGAACCAGTTGTTCATCGGCGGTGCCTGGGTGGATGCCGCGGACGGCGCCACCCTGCCCGTCGACGACCCCGCCACCGGCGAGACCATCGGCCATGTCGCCGACGCGGGGGCCAAGGACGCCAGGCTCGCGGAGGAGGCGGCCGTCCAGGCCCAGGCCGAGTGGGCGCGTACGGCACCCCGGGCGCGCAGCGAGATCCTGCGCCGCGCGCACGAGATCATCCTCGAACGCACCGACGAACTCGCCCGCCTGATGACGTCCGAGATGGGCAAGCCGCTCGCCGAGGCCAGGGGAGAGGTGGCGTACGCCGCCGAGTTCTTCCGCTGGTTCTCCGAGGAGGCCGTGCGGATCGACGGGGGGTGCGGCACGCTGCCCGACGGCCGCAACCGCATGTTCCTCTCCCGCCGCCCGGTCGGCCCCTGTCTGCTGATCACGCCGTGGAACTTCCCGCTGGCCATGGGCACCCGCAAGATCGGCCCGGCGATCGCGGCGGGCTGCACGATGATCCTCAAGCCGGCCCCGCAGACCCCGCTGTCCAGCCTCGCCCTCGCCGGGATCCTGAAGGAGGCCGGGCTGCCCGACGGCGTGCTGAACGTCGTCACCACCTCCCGTGCCGGAGAGGTCTGCGAACCGCTGCTGCGCGGCGGCCGGATCCGCAAGCTGTCCTTCACCGGCTCCACGGCCGTCGGCAGGCTGCTGCTCGCGCAGTGCGCCGACACCGTCGTACGGACGTCGATGGAGCTGGGCGGCAACGCGCCGTTCATCGTCTTCGACGACGCCGACCTGGACGTGGCCGTGGACGGCGCGATGGTCGCCAAGATGCGCAACATGGGCGAGGCCTGCACCGCCGCGAACCGCTTCTTCGTCCACCGGTCGGTCGCCGACGAGTTCGGGCGGCGGCTCGCCGAGCGGATGGGCGCGCTCGAGGTCGGCCCCGGCACCCGGGACGGCGTGGACGTCGGCCCGCTGATCGACACCGTCGGGCGCGCCAAGGTCGAGGAACTGGTCGCCGACGCGGTGGAGCGCGGCGCCCAGGTGCTGGTCGGCGGCCGTACGCCCGAGGGGCCCGGCTGTTTCTACCCGCCGACCGTGCTCGCGGACGTCTCCCCCGAGAGCCGCCTCATGGACACGGAGATCTTCGGCCCGGTCGCCGCGATCCTCACCTTCGACGACGAGGACGAGGTCCTGCGCCGGGCCAACGACACGCCCTGGGGTCTCGTCGGCTACGTCTTCACCGAGGGGCTCGACCGAGGCCTGCGGGTCAGCGAGGGCCTGGAGGTGGGCATGGTGGGCCTGAACACCGGGCTCGTCTCCAACCCGGCCGCGCCCTTCGGCGGGGTCAAGCAGTCCGGGCTCGGCCGTGAGGGCGGCCGGGTCGGCATCGACGAGTTCCTGGAGTACCAGTACATCGCGGTGCCCGTGCGGTGACCGCCTCGTCGGGGCGTACGAGCGCCTGACTCCGTGACATGCCACGCCCCCTGGTGCCGGTCGTCACCAGGGGGCCTGTCACGCGTCCCGGGCCGTTACGCGCCCAGGCGGCGGTTGGTGATCTCCGTCGCCGTGTCGGCGACCAGACGGCCCCACTCGGGCAGCCGTGCCTCGTCGTAGCGCGAGTCGGGCAGGGAGACGGCCACGGAGGCGAGCGGTGTGCCGTCCTCGTCGAGGACGGGCGCGGCGATCGCGCAGACGTCAGGGCGGTACTGGTTGCGGTTGAGCGCGTAGCCGTCGGTGCGCACCCGCTTCAGCTCGGCGCGCAGCTCGGCCGGATCGACTAGCGTCGCGTCGCTGTAGCTCTCCAGCCCGCGCTCCACCAGCTCCTCGACGTCGGCGCGCGGCAGGTGGGCCAGGACCGTGCGCCCCGTCGCGGTGGCGTGCAGGGGCGAGGTGTCGCCGATCGCGTGGAACGTGCGCACCGCGTGGTGGCAGTCCACCCGGTCCACGACGACCATGCACTGCAGCGCGTCCGGTACCGACAGGTGGATCGTCTCGTTCAGCGCGTCCCGCAGCCGGATCATGGGCTCCCGCGCGGCTGCGAACAGGCTCGATCCCTGAAGCGCCGCCGGCCGCACGGCGAGCACACGCGCGCCGATCTCCCAGCGCGTGGTGTCCTTGCGGTTCGCCCGCAGCCACCCCGCCTCGTTCAGAGTGACCAGCGTGCGCTGCACCGTCGACTTGGGCAGCCCGAAGAGCTTGGTCAATTCCCCCACCGTGACCGGCTGGTGCTGCGCGACCGCTTCCAGGATCCGCAACGACCTGGTCACGCTCTTCATTTCCATCTGATTTCCCCCGTTAACTCGCGGAATCCCTGGCGTACACCCCTTGACTCCTCTCCTCGCCACTGCCATTCTCGTGCCAGATTCTAGCACACCGTTCCACAATGTGGCACAGCAGGTAGCGAAGAAGCAGCCTGAAGCCCCCTCCCCCCGGACAGTGCGAGCCATGGCCCATCGGTCCATCGCCTACGCCGTCCCTTCCGGAATCCCAGAGTCCGCATACCGGGCGTACAGCATCCGCTCCCCGGGAGACGAAAGGAACCCCTCGTGTCTGCCAAGAAGCGCGTCGCCGTCGTCGGCGTCGGAACGATGGGCGCTCAGGCCGCCTGGCGCCTGGCCGCCCGCGGAGCCGAGGTCGTCGGCTACGACCGTTTCGCCCCGGGCCACGACCGCGGTGCCGCCGGCGGCGAGACCCGGATCTTCCGCAGCGCCCACTTCGAGGACTCCCGCTATGTGCCACTGCTCCAGCACGCCGACACCCTGTGGGAGACGCTCCAGCAGGAGACCGGCCGCGAGCTGCGGCGCCTGACCGGATGCCTGCTGATGGGCCCCACCGCCCACCACCAGATGGCGACCGTCCTCCAGTCGATCGCCGAGCACGGCCTCGACCACGAAGTGCTCGACGTCGAGGCGCTCGCCAAGCGCTTCCCGCAGTTCCGGATCGAGGACGGCGACGCAGCCGTGCTCGACCGGCGCGCGGGCTTCATCCGGCCCGAGCTGACCATCCAGACCGCCGCCCGCCGCGCCGAGGAACTCGGCGCCCGCATCCACCGCTACACCACCGTCCGCGAGATCGTGCCCACCGGCAGCGGCGTGGAGGTCCGCACCGACACCGGCTGCGAGCGGTTCGACGCGGCCGTGGTCAGCCCCGGCCCGTGGGTGAACGACCTGCTGCCCGGCCTGCCGTGGGAGGTGGACGTCCGCCGCCTGCTCAGCGCCTGGTACGTGCCCACCACCGACGCCTGGTTCGGCGAGGAGCGCCCGGCGTTCATCCGCACCGCCCCCACCCACTGCTACGGACTGCCCTCCCCGGACGGCGTCTCCGTGAAGCTCGGCCTGTCCCGCGCCCTGCACCGCCCGGCCGGCGACCCGAACCGCCTCGACCGCACGGTGGCGCCCGAAGAGCTGGAGATCTTCACGAAGCTGATGGGCCGCTACATGCCGGACCTGAACCCCGACCCGGTCCGCCTCTCCGTCTACATGGAGGGCTACACCGAGAGCAGCCGCCCCCTCGTCGGCCCCCTGCCGGGCAACGGCGACGTCGTCCTGCTCGCCGGCTTCTCCGGCCACGGCTTCAAGCTCTCGCCCGCCTTCGGCGACATCGCGGCGGACCTGGCGCTGGACGGCGCCTCGCCGCAGCCCATCGACTTCCTCTCCACCCAGGACCGTACGGAGGCCTGACGACCATGACCGAGCAAACGACCGTGGGCACGCTGACCGTCGGGCCCCTGAGCGCCGAACCCGGCACCAAGACCCGCGGCACCGTCCCCGCCGACCTCGGCACCCTCACCGTCGACATCCCGCTGACGCTGGTCAACGGAGCCCGGCCCGGCCCCCGCGTCGTCATCACGGCGGGCGTGCACGGCGGCGAGTTCACCGGCATCGACGCCGCCGCCCGGCTCGCGGCCCTGCTGGAGCCCGGCGAGGTGCGCGGCCAGATCGTCCTCTGCCCGGTCGCCAATCCACCGGCCGTGTACCAGGGCCGGCTCGGCGTCTCCCCGGTCGACGGCGTCAACATCAACCGCGTCTTCCCCGGCGACCCCGAGGGCGGTCCTACGGAGCGCCTCGCGGCCTGGCTCTTCGCACAGCTGCTGGACGGCGCCGAGGCCTACATCGACCTGCACTCCGGCGGCATCGACGAGGTCCTGCGCGACTTCGTCGGCTACCGCCTCACCGGGACCCCCGAACTCGACGCCAGGACCGCCGGCATGGCCCGCTCGGCCGGCGTCGAGGACGTCATCCTCGGTCTGAACGCCGAGGGCGGCAACAGCCACGCGGCCGCCGCCCGTCAGGGCATCCCGGCGATCCTCGTCGAGACGGGCAAGCTCGGCGAACGGGACCCGGCCGTAGCCCGGCGCCTGGTCGACGGCTTGTACGGGGTGCTGGCTCGGCTGGGTGTCCTGGAGGCAGAGCCACGGAACAGCACCGCCGTCCGCGAGTGGGTCTGGGTCGCGGGCGTCACGTCCGACGCCACCGGCCTCTGGTACCCCGAGTTCTCCCTCGGCGACGACGTGACCGAGGGCCAGGTCATCGGCCACGTCATCGACCCGGCCGACGGCCGGGAGCACAAGATCCACACCCCGGCCTCCGGACGCGTCTTCTACGGGATGCACGCACTGACCGTCGCCCCCGGCGCCGAACTCGCCGCCATCGCCGCACCCGCACCCCGGGACCCGGCCCCCTGACCCCACCCCCCTCGACCTACCGCCGCACCCCACAGATCGAGACCCCGCAGCACGCCTCACCCCCACGCTCCCCCTTTCCGCACAGCACATCCAGGAGGCCCCCGTGAAGGAGACCCGGATCGACCGCAGAGTGTTCCTGCGCGGCGTCGGCTCGGTCGCCGCAGGCATCGCCGCCGCCGGCACGCTCAGCGCCTGCGGCACCGGCACCAGCCGTTCCGTCGGCAGCGGCGGCAAGAGCTCCAAGACGCTCGTCGTCCGCAACAGCGGCGGTTCCTACGGGGACGCCAACCAGCAGGCGATCTACGAGCCGTTCACCAAGGAGACCGGCATCCAGGTCAAGGTGGTGAACATCGAGTACGCCCAGATGCTCGCCCAGATCAAGCAGGGCCGCCCCGAGTTCGACGTCATCGACGACTCGATGGCCGACTTCGTGCTCTTCCAGCAGGAGGGCGCCACCGAGGCCCTGGACTACGACCGGCTGAAGAACTTCAAGAAGGCCGGCGTCGCGAAGAACCTCGTCACGTCCAACGCCGTCGGCAAGAACTACTGGGCCAGCGTGATGGCGTACCGCACGGACGCCTTCGGCAAGAGCAAGCCTTCCTCCTGGGCCGACTTCTGGGACACCAAGGCCTTCCCGGGCAACCGCGCCCTCCAGGCCCTGGACGCCGACCTGCCCGAGCTGGAGTTCGCCCTCCTCGCCGACGGTGTGCCCCTCGACAAGCTCTACCCGATCGACGTCGACCGCGCCTTCAAGGTCCTCGGCGAGATCAAGCCCCACGTCCGGAAGTTCTGGGACACCGGTGCCCTGCCCGGCGTGCTGCTGGGCCGCAAGGAGGTCGACGCCTCCAGCGTCTGGCACGGCCGTCTGGACGCCCTGATCAAGGGCGGCGCACCGCTCGCCTACCAGTGGAACGGCGCCCGCCGCCAGAGCAACGCGCTCGGCATCCCCAAGGGAGCCGCCAACCTCGACGCCGCCTACCGGCTCGTCGACTTCTCGCTGCGCCCCGAGGTGCAGGCCGCCTATGCCGAGATCTACCCCATGGCCCCCTCGGTGCCCGCCGCCTACAAGAAGCTCAAGCCCGCCACGGCCGCCAACCTGGGCAGCTCGCCCGAGCACCTGAAGAGCGGCTTCGACCTGGACGTCGAGTGGTGGATCAAGAACCAGGACGCCGTGTCCAAGCGCTGGCAGGAGTGGACGCATGCCTGACCTGAACGTGATGCCCGACCCCTCGCTCACCGTCCCGTCGATGCCGACCGGCACCGGAAAACCCCTGTCCGTCACGCGACTGCGCAAGACCTACGGTGGCGTCACCGCCGTCGACGAGGTCTCCATGGAGATCGCGGCGGGGGAGTTCGTCACCTTCCTCGGAGCGTCCGGCTCCGGCAAGACCACCACCCTGATGATGATCGCCGGGTTCTGCGAGCCCGACTCCGGCAGCATCGTCGTCGGCGGCCGTGACGTCACCCGCCTCGCCCCGCAGAAACGCGGACTGGGCTTCGTCTTCCAGCAGTACCTGCTCTTCCCGCACATGACGGTGTGGGACAACGTCGCCTTCCCGCTGACCCTGCGCGGCGTGTCCAAGGCGGACCAGCGCCGCCGGGTCGGCGAGACCCTGGAGATGGCCGGCCTGTCGGCCATGGCCCGCCGCAGGCCGCGCGAACTCTCCGGCGGCCAGCAGCAGCGCGTCGCGCTGTGCCGGGCCCTGGTCTACCGGCCCCCGGTCATCCTGATGGACGAACCACTGGGCGCCCTCGACAAGAAACTGCGCGACCAGCTCCAGACCGAGATCAAACGCATCCAGCAGGAACTCGGCCTGACCGTCATCTATGTGACGCACGATCAGGAAGAGGCCCTGGTCCTCTCCGACCGCATCGCGGTCATGCGGGACGGGCGGATCGACCAGTTCGACACCCCGCAGGAGCTCTTCGAACGCCCCCGCACCCCGTTCGTCGCCGACTTCCTCGGCGCCGCCAACTTCCTCCCGGGCCACCTGGAGGCGCAGACGGGGGAGTTCACCACCGTCCGGCTCGACTCGGGCGGCCTGATCACGGCCCGTCCGCAGGCCGTCCCGGACGGAGCACGGGTGCGCGCGGCGGTCCAGCCCGGCCGGCTCGTCCTGTGCCCGCCCGACCAGGGGTTCTGTACCGGGACCGTCGAGACGGTCACCTACGTCGGGACCCTCGTACGTGTCACCGTCCGTCCCATGGGCGGCGCCGGCACCGAACTCGTACGGCTCGAACTGCCCGCCGGACGCGCCCCCTCCTTCGGCGAGCGCGTCGGCCTCACCGCGGACCCCGCGAACGTCAGCGTCTTCCCCGACACGGAAAGCGGGGGGTGAGGACGTGGCCGTACTCGCTCCGGCATCCCGCCCCGCCGCCCCGGTGCCCCGCAGGAAACGACAGGCCCGCCTGCTGTCCGACCGCCGTACCCGCTTCGGACTGCTCAACGCCGCGCCCGTCGTCCTCTACCTGCTGATCCTCTTCGTCTATCCGATCTTCAGCACCCTGAAGCTGAGCATCGAGGACCAGACCGGCGGCTTCACCCTCCACTGGTACGCCGACGCCTTCCGCGGCGCCAACCTGGAGATCCTGCTCACCACCCTGCGGATCTCCGCCGAGACCTCACTGATCAGCCTGGTCGTCGGCTTCGTGCTGGCCTCCGCGATCTGCCGCCTCAAGCCCCTGTGGGCGGGCCTCGCGATGCTCGTGGTGGTCGTCCCGCACTTCATCAGTGCCCTGGTGCGCACCTACGGCTGGATCATCCTGCTCGGTGACAACGGCGTGGTGAACAACGCCCTGACCGACACCCACTTCCCCGGCGCACCCTTCCAGTTGCTCTACAACGAGATCGGCGTCGTCATCGGCACCACCGCCGTGATGCTGCCGTACACCGTGCTGCTGCTGTACGCCGTGATGAAGGGCATCGACCGCCGGCTGCTGGCCGCCGCGGCCAGCCTGGGCGCCGGGAAGATCACCATCTTCCGCCGTGTCTACGTGCCCCTGGTGGCACCCGGCCTGGTCAACGCCGGAGTCCTGTGCTTCATCCTCTGCCTCGGCTACTACCTGACACCCGCCCTGATGGGCGGCGAGAAGCAGACCATGGTCGCCTCGCTCATCGACGAGCAGGTCATGAAGCAGAACCAGTGGAACGGCGCCTCGGCGCTCGGCATCATCCTGCTGCTCTTCACCTTCGCCGGGTTGATCCTGCTGCGGCTGCTGAAGTCCGCGGGCGAGGCCTACCGGAACCGGGGGACGACGTCATGATCGAACTGCGTGCCACCCTGGCCGGACGTATCGCCCTGGCCGTCCTGTCCACACTGATCCTGCTGTTCCTGGCCATGCCGATCATCGTCATCGTCGTCACCTCCTTCGGCAAGGACGCCTTCGGCTCCTTCCCGCCGGAAGCCTGGACCCTCGGCTGGTACGAGCAGCTCTTCGCCGACGGCAGCAAGTGGCCGGCCGCGCTCTCGCTCAGCGTCCTGGTCGCCTCCCTGACCACCGTCTTCTCCCTCGTCCTCGGCATCACGGCGGCCACCGCCCTGGTCCGCAGCGACCTGCCCCTGCGCTCCGCGGTCTACGGTCTGGTCCTCGCCCCGCTGGTGATCCCCCAGGTCGTCATCGCCCTCGGCCTGTTCCTGCTCTTCGAACCGGCCGCGATGCTCGGCAGCCCGATCGCCATCGCCTTCGGCCACACCGTGCTGGCCTCGCCCATCGCGGTGATGATCCTCATGGCCACGCTGAAGGGCATCGACGAACGCCTGGAGGACGCGGCCGCCAGCATGGGCGCCAGCCGGCTGACCGTCTGGCGCCGCATCACCCTCCCGCTCGCCGCGCCGGGCATGATCGCCGCCGCCATCTTCTCCTTCATCACCAGCTTCGACGAGTTCTTCATCTCGCAGTTCCTGTCCTCCGTGGACACCGTGACGCTGCCCGTCCAGGTGTTCAACGTCCTCCAGTACAACGTCGACCCGTCGGTGACCGCCATCAGCGCGATCCTCATCGCGGTCGCCGTCGTCGCCCTCGCCCTGGTCGCCGCCGTGCGACGGCTGGGCGGCCCGGGCAAGCAGGCGGGCCTGCTGCCCACGGAATCCGCCGTGAGCCTCCCCGCCGGAAGTGAGACCCGATGACCATCAGCACCCAGGCCCCGGCCGGCGAACTCTCCGCCACCGCGGCCAGACACCTGCTCCTCAACATGACCCCCAACGGCTCCCTCGGCCGCTCCGGCGAGAACCTCTTCGTCGTCCGGCGCGGCGAGGGCCCCTACGTCGACGACGCGGACGGCAAGCGCTACATCGACGGCCTCTCCGGCCTGTACTGCTGCCAGCTCGGCTACTCCTACGCCCCCGAGTTCGCCGAGGCCGCCGACCGCCAGCTGCGCGAGCTGTGCTTCAGCCCCCTGTGGTCCTCCTCCGCGCACCCCACGGCCATCGAGCTGTCCGAGCGCCTCGCGCGCATCGCCCCCGTCGACATCGAGCACACCTTCTTCTCCGGCGGCGGCGCCGAAGCCGTCGAGACCGCCTGGAAGATCGCCCGCCGCTACCACGCCCTGCGCGGCGAAGCGGGCCGCACCAAGGCCATCGCCCGCCGCGGCGCCTACCACGGCCTGACCCTCGGCGCCCTGTCGCTCACCGACGACCCCGGGCTGCGGGAACCGTACGGGCCGGGCGCGATCGAGACCCGGTTCGTGTCCAACACCAACCGCTCCGGCCTCGTCCCCGAGGCCCCCGAGCGCACGGACGACGAGACGTTCACCTCCCGCCTGCTCGCCGAGCTGGAGGCCGCGATCCTGGCCGAGGGCCCGGACACCATCGCCATGCTGATCGCCGAGCCGGTGCAGAACCGCGGCGGCTGCATCACCCCGCCCGAGGGCTACTGGCCTGGCCTGCGCGCCCTCGCCGACCGGTACGGGTTCCTGCTCGTCGCCGACGAGGTCATCACGGCCTTCGGACGGCTGGGGGAGTGGTTCGGCGGCGACCTGTACGGGGCCCGCCCCGACATCGTCACCGTCGCCAAGGGCATCACCGCCGGCTACGCCCCCATGGGAGCGACGCTCGTCGGCAACCGTGTCACCGAGGTCATCAACCGGCCCGGCGCGGTCCTCAACCACGGCTACACCTTCGCCGGCCACCCGCTGAGCGCGGCCATCGCCCTGCGCAGCCTGGAGATCATGGAGCGGGACCGGATCCTGGACAACGTCCGCGGCCACCAGGCGCATCTGGCCCGGCGCATGGACTCCCTGGCCCAGCTGCCGATCGTCGGCGACGTCCGCGGCGCCGGCTTCTTCTACGCCGTCGAACTCACCGGCGACCTCGAGGACGGCGGCTTCAGCGACACCGCCCGCACGGCACTCGTCGCCGACCTGATCCCGCGCCGGCTGCGCGAGGCCGGGCTGCTCGCCCGCGTCTACAACCGCGCCGCCCCGCTGGTCCAGATCGCGCCCCCGCTGATCAGCGACCGCGAACTCCTGGACCGTGTCGCCGACATCATCGCGGCCACCCTCGACGAGGCCTCCGCCCGCCTCTGACACATGCCCTGGATCTGACACCCGCTCTGGATCTGACACATGTTCTGGAAAGGAACCCCATGTACTCCATCGGCCCCCTGACCGTCGCCCCCGGCGAGCGCGCCCAGGGTCTGATCCCCGTCGGCACCAGCACCTACGGCGTGGAGCTCGGCATCCCGCTGATCGTCGTCAACGGCACCGAGGACGGCCCGGTCCTGTGCGTGGACGCCGGGGTGCACGGCGACGAGTACGACGGCCAGGAGGCCATCCGCCGCGTCCTCGCCGAGATCGACCCGGTGGGCCTGCGCGGCACCCTCGTCGGCATCCCCTGCATGAACACCCCCGCCTTCGAGGCGGCGGCCCGCACCAGCGGCCTCGACCACCTCAACCTCAACCGGATCTTCCCGGGCGACGCGGACGGCTCCTACTCGCTGCGCCTGGCCGCCACCTTCGTCGAGCAGGTCGTCCCGGCCATCGACGCCCTGGTCGACCTGCACACCGGCGGCACCTTCGGCGAGATCGCCCCGCTCACCATCGTCCAAGGCGGCTACGAGGACCTGGCCACCGGCATCGGCCTCGCCGCCGGGCACCGGCTGATCTGGAAGGGCGGCAAGTGGGGCGGCACGGTCCGCCACCCCACCCTCGCGGCGGGCAAGCCGGCCATCACCATCGAGGCGGGCGGCGGCACCTACCGCGAGGAGAACGTCCGACTGCACATCGACTCCGTCCTCAACATCATGCGGCAGCTGAACATGACCGACGGCGGGGCCGAGCTGCGGGACGACTACATCGCCGTCTCCGGCACCTTCGCCCGCTCCACCGCCGGCGGCTTCTTCCTCGGCCACGCCGCACCCGGCGAGACGTGCAAGGAAGGCGACCTGATCGCCCACATCGTCGACCACTACGGCAACACGCTGGAGGAGGTCCGCGCCCCGCAGGACGGCATCGTGCTCTGGGTGCGCCGGATCCGCACCGTCCGTCCCGGCGACGAGGTCGTCATCTTCGGCGAGGTGCAGGGAGAGATCAGGCCATGAGCGGCGACCCCCAGTTGCTGCTGGTCGACGGCAAGCGCATCCCCGCCGCCGACGGGCGCGCCTTCACCGTCCTCGACCCGGCGGACGGCACCGCCCTCACCCAGGTGGCGCTGGCCGGACCTGCGGACGTGGACCAGGCCGTGGCGGCGGCACGCGCTGCCTTCACCGCACCCGAGTGGGCCCGGATGCGGGCCGCCGACCGGGGCAGGCTGCTGACCCGCATCGCGGACGCGATCCGCGGCGAGGGCGAGCGGCTGGCGCGCCTGGAGTGCCAGGACGTCGGCAAGCCGCTCCGCCAGGCCAGGGCGGACGTCGAGTCCGCCGCCCGCTACTTCGAGTTCTACGCGGGCATCGCCGACAAGCTCGGCGGCTCCACGATCCCCCTCGGACCCGGCCTGATCGACTACACCGTCCGCGAGCCCATCGGCGTCTCCGGCCAGATCATCCCGTTCAACTACCCCCTCCAGAACACCGCCCGCGGGTCCGCCCCGGCGCTCGCGGCAGGCTGCACGGTGGTGCTCAAGCCCTCCCCGGAGGCGCCGCTCACCCCGCTGGAGGTCGGCCGCATCGCGCTGGAGTGCGGGCTGCCGCCGGGCGTGCTGAATGTCGTACCCGGCGACGCCGGGACCGGCGCGGCCCTCGCCGGGCACCCCGGCATCGACCAGGTCACCTTCACCGGCTCGGTCCCGACCGGCATCAAAGTGGCCCAGGCCGCCGCCGCCAACGTGGTGCCCTCCGTCACCGAACTGGGCGGCAAGTCGCCGTTCATCGTCTTCGCCGACGCCGACTTCGACCTGGCGCTGAGCGCGATCCTCGGCTGGTCGTTCAGCAACGCCGGCCAGATGTGCTCGGCCGGCACCCGGCTGCTGCTCCAGCGCGGCGCCGAGGAGTTCCTGGACCGGCTGGTCGAGAAGATCTCCGCCCTGCGCGTCGGACCCGGCCTCACGGACCCGGACATCGGCCCGCTGGTCGCCGCCCGGCAGCGCGACCGGGTCCTGGGCTACCTGGAACTGGCGCGGCAGGAAGGCGCCGTGGCCCGGGTCGGCGGCGGCGCACCCTCCGCCCCGGAACTCGCCGACGGCTACTACATCGAGCCGACCGTCCTCACCGGCCTGACCAACCGGGCCCGCTGCGCCCGCGAGGAGATCTTCGGCCCCGTCGTCACCGTCATCGACTTCGACGACGCCGACGAGGCCCTGCGGATCGCCAACGACAGCCCGTACGGCCTGTCCTCCTACGTCTGGAGCCGCGACCTGGACCAGGCGATGCGCCTGGCCGAGGGCATCCGGGCCGGCCAGGTCTACGTCAACGTCACCAGCGCCGGCAGCGGCATCGAGCTGCCCTTCGGCGGCTACAAGCACAGCGGCTGGGGCCGGGAGAAGGGCCTGGAGGCGCTGGCGAGCTACACCCAGACGAAGAACGTCTGCATCGGATTCGGGGACCGGTCATGAGGTATCGCACGCTCGGTGAACAGGGCCCGGTCGTCTCGGCGGTCGGTGTCGGCGGCAACAACTTCGGCTCCCGCCTCGACGAGGAGGGCACGAACGCGGTCGTCCACGCCGCCCTCGACGCCGGGATCACCCTGTTCGACACCGCCGACATGTACGGCGGGTTCGGCGAGCGGGGCGGGGAGCGCGGCGACGGCGAACGTCTCCTCGGCGCCGCCCTCAAGGGCCGCCGCGACGACGTCGTCCTCGCCACCAAGTTCGGCATGGAGATGGGCCCCGACGCCGATATGTACGGCCGGCGGGGCGCCCGCCCCTATATCCGGTACGCCGTCGAGTCCTCCCTGCGCCGGCTCGGCACCGACCGGATCGACCTGTACCAGTACCACGAGCCCGACGGCCTCACCCCACTGGAGGAGACCGTCGCCGCCCTGCGCGAACTCGTGGACGAGGGCAAGATCCGGTACCTCGGCTGCTCCCACCTCCCGGCCGAGGAGCTCACCGGCGCGTTCGTGTCGACGCAGGCCCGCTACCACCTGCTCGACCGGAGCGCGGAGGCCGATCTGATCCCCGCCTGTCTGCGCCACGGCCTGGGGCTGCTGCCGTACTACCCGCTGGCCAACGGCCTGCTCAGCGGCAAGTACCGGCGCGGCGAGGAGCCCCCGCCCGGCAGCCGGCTGTCCTGGCGGCAGGGCTGGCTCACCGACGCGGCCCTGGACAAGGTCGAGGCACTCACCGCGTACGGCGCCGAGCGGGGCCTGACCCTGCTTCAGGTCGCCGTGGGCGCACTGGCCGCACTGCCCGCGGTCGGCTCGGTCATCTGCGGCGCGATGACTCCCGCGCAGGTCACCGCCAACGCGGCGGCGGCCGGCTGGATCCCGGACCCCGCCGACCTGGCCGCACTCGACGCGATCGTCACGCCCGGCGAACGAGTCGTCTGACGCCCGCCCCCACTTACCGAACCCGCGAAACGAGGCTGAACACCATGCGAGAGATCGTCACCTTCGACGCCTACGGCACCCTGGTCGACTTCCAGCTCGGCCCCACCACCCTGAAGGTCCTTCAGGACCGGCTGGACCTGGACAACCTGGACGTCGACGAGTTCCTCGACGACTTCCGCGTCATGCGCTTCCAGGCCGTCCTGGAGGCCTACCGCCCCTACCACGAGGTCCTGCACTCCAGCCTGCGCAACGCCATGCGGCTGCACGGCCTGGAGTACCGCACCTCCGACGGCGACGCCCTCGTGGAGGCCGTCCCCACCTTCGGCCCGTTCCCGGAGGTCCCGGACGCCCTGCGCGCCCTGAAGACCAGGTACGAGATCGCCATCATCTCCAACACCGACGACGACCTGATCGCACGGAACGTCGAGAACATCGGCGTCGAGTTCGACCATGTCATCACCGCCCAGCAGGCCGGCGCCTACAAGCCGGACCGGCAGACCTTCGAGCACGCCTTCAAGACCATGGGCGTCGACCCCTCCCAGGTCATCCACACCGCCCAGGGCTGGGAGTACGACCACATCCCGACCCGCGACCTCGGCCTGAGGCGCCGGGTATGGATCAACCGCTTCGGCCGCCCCGGCAGCGCCGACTACCAGCCGTACGACGAGCTGCGCGACATGACGGGCCTGCCGAAGCTGCTCGGCTGCTGACCCGACGGACGGATGTGAGGACGCACGCCATGAAGCAGATCCCCTATTGGCTCGACACCGCCCCCGCCCTGCCCGACCGCTCCGGAAAGGACCTGCCCGACGAGGCGGACGTGGTGGTGATCGGCGGCGGCCTCACCGGCCTGTCCACCGCCTACCACGCCGCCCGCAAGGGAGCCCGGGTCGTCCTCGTCGAGAAGGACAAGATCGGCTCGGGCGCCTCCGGACGCAACGGCAGCATGTGCACCCAGGGCCTCACCATCGGCGTCGGCGAGGCCCGCAAACGCTACGGCCAGGAGCGCGCCCGGGAGCTGTACGACGCCTTCCGCGAGGCGGTCGACGTGGTCGAGGAGATCACGAAGACCGAGCGGATCGACTGCGACTTCCACCGCGCCGGCCGCCTCGGAGTCGCCTTCAAACCGCAGCACTTCGACTCCATGCGGGCCACCCAGCGCGACCTGGCCGACAACTTCGGCCACGAGACCCGGCTCCTGACCCGCGCCGAGCTGAAGTCGGAACTGAACTCGGACTACTACCACGGCGCCCTGCTCGACCCGCTCAGCGCCGCCCTGCACGTCGGCAAGTACGTCCACGGACTCGCCGAGGCCGCCGAACGGGCCGGCGCGGAGATCCACGAACGCAACGCCGCCACCGGCCTCACCCGCCTCCCCGGCGGAGGCTTCGTGGTCGAGACGCTGCACGGCACCATCCGGGCCAAGCAGGTGATGGCCGCGACCGACGCCTACACCGACAAGGCGATGCCGTGGTTCCGCAAGCGGCTCATCAACGTCGGCAGCTTCATCATCGTCACCGAGCCGCTCGGCGAGGAGCGCGCCAAGTCGCTCATCCCGAACGGCCGTCTGGTGGTCGACTCCAAGAACATCGGCCACTACATCCGCCTCACCCCGGACCACCGCCTCGCCTTCGGCGGCCGGGCCCGCTTCGCCCCCTCCAACCCGGCCTCCGACGTCAAGAGCGGCGACATCCTGAAGCGGGAGATGACCGAGATCTTCCCGCAGCTCGCCGGGGCGCGGATCGACTACGTGTGGGGCGGCATGGTCGGCTTCTCCTGGGACCGCCTCCCGCACGCGGGCGAGACCGACGGCCTGTACTACTCGATGGGGTACTGCGGCCACGGGGTCCAGATGGCGACCTACATGGGTCGTGCCGTCGCCGAGATGATGGACGGCCGCCCGGAGGCCAACCCCCTGCGCGGCCTCGGCTTCCCGAAGGTCCCGGTGCCCTTCTACAACGGCACCGCCTGGTTCCTGCCGTTCGGCGGCGCCTACTACAAGGCCAAGGACAAGCTGCGCTGACGCCCGCTTCCGGGCCGCAGCCGGGGTACATGAAGGCATGAAGGGGTCTTCATGTGTTCCTGTATGGTGAGGGGCGCCCGAGCGTCCCCGCCAGAAGGACCCCAGTTGACTTCCACCCTCACGCCGCGGCCGGTCCAGGAGGCGGAACCCGCACGTAGCGGGACCGTGCCGCGGCGGCGCACCCGTGTCCTCGCGCTCCCCGAGGCGCGCTGGGCCGCGGCGGCCACCGCCTTCTTCCTGCTCGCGCTGCCGCTCCAGCTGACCGGCGCCCCCGCCTGGACCTGGGGCCCGCTGTACGCGGTGGCGTACGCCACGGGCGGCTGGGAGCCGGGCTGGGAGGGGCTGAAGGCGCTCAAGGACCGCACCCTCGACGTCGACCTGCTGATGGTGGTCGCCGCACTGGGCGCGGCCTCGATCGGGCAGGTCATGGACGGTGCCCTGCTCATCGTCATCTTCGCCACCTCCGGCGCCCTGGAGGCGCTGGCCACGGCCCGTACCGCCGACTCCGTCCGCGGCCTGCTCGACCTGGCCCCCGCCACGGCCACCCGCCTCTCTCCCGACGGCGGCGAACAGGTCGTCACCGTCGAGGAGCTGACGGTCGGCGACACCGTCCTCGTCCGCCCCGGAGAACGCGTCGGCGCCGACGGCCGGGTGCTGGACGGGGCGAGCGAGGTGGACCAGGCGACCATCACCGGCGAGCCGCTCCCCGTGCCGAAGGAACCGGGCGACGAGGCCTTCGCGGGCACCCTCAACGGCACCGGCGCCCTGCGGGTCCGGGTCGAGCGCGACGCGTCCGACTCGGTGATCGCCCGGATCGTCCGGATGGTGCAGGAGGCCTCCGAGACCAAGGCGCCCACGCAGCTGTTCATCGAGAAGGTCGAACAGCGCTATTCGCTGGGCATGGTGGCCTCGACCCTGGCCGTCTTCCTGGTGCCGCTCGCCTTCGGCGAGCCGCTCACCGACGCGCTGCTGCGCGCCATGACGTTCATGATCGTGGCCTCCCCGTGCGCGGTCGTGCTGGCCACCATGCCGCCCCTGCTCTCGGCCATCGCCAATGCCGGGCGGCACGGTGTGCTGGTGAAGTCGGCCGTGGTGATGGAGCGGATCGGCCAGGTGGACGCGGTCGCACTGGACAAGACCGGCACCCTGACCGAAGGCAGCCCGCGCGTCACCGACGTCCGGCCCCTGCCCGGATCCGGCCTGGACGAGGGTGAGTTGCTGACCCTGGCGGCAGCCGCCGAGCGGCCCAGCGAGCATCCGCTGGCCCGGGCGGTCGTCGACGCGGCCCGCGAGCGCGGCCTCGACCTGCCCGAAGCGGAGGACTTCACCTCAGCGCCCGGCGTGGGAGTGACCGCCGTCGTCGACGGCCACGCGGTCGCGGTGGGTGCCCCGGCCCGGCTGACGGACGACGCGCCCGAAGGCATCGCGGAACTGGAGGAGTCCGGCCGCACCGCCGTCCTGGTCGTCGTCGACGGCGCCCCCGCCGGGCTGCTCGGCATCGCCGACCGGCCGCGCCCGGACGCCGCCGCCACGGTCGCCGCCCTCACCACGCTCACCGGCACCGCCCCGGCACTCCTCACCGGCGACAACCCCCGGGCCGCGGCGAACCTCGCCGCCGAGACCGGCATCGACGACGTGCGCGCCGGGCTGCTGCCGCAGGACAAGCTGGCCGCCGTCCAGGAAATGGAGAGCGCGGGCCGCAAGGTGCTGGTCGTCGGGGACGGCGTCAACGACGCACCCGCCCTGGCCGCCGCCCACACCGGAATCGCCATGGGCCGGGCGGGCTCCGACCTCGCCCTGGAGACCGCCGACGCCGTGATCGTGCGCGACGAACTCGCCGCCGTCCCCGCCACCGTCGCCCTCTCCCGCCGCGCCCGCGCGCTGGTCGTGCAGAACCTCGTGATCGCCGGGGTGTTCATCGCCGGCCTCGTCGTCTGGGACCTGGCCGGCGACCTGCCGCTGCCCCTCGGTGTCGCGGGCCACGAGGGCTCCACGGTCCTCGTCGGACTGAACGGCTTGCGGCTGCTGAGGGAGTCGGCCTGGCAGAAGGCCGCCGCCGAGGGGAGCGCCTGAGCCCGTCAGGCCACCGGCGGCGGACCGCTGCTGGCGCGCACGACGAGGTCCACGGGGACGAGGGTGTCCACGCGGGGCCGCTCGCCCGGCCCGTCGATGCGGTCCAGGAGAAGACGCAGGGAACGCGTGCCGATCTCGGCGAAGTCGGTGCGGACGGTGGTCAGCGGGGGCAGCAGATGCGCGGCCTCGGGGATGTCGTCGTAGCCGACGACACTGACCTCGCCAGGGACGGACCGCCCCGATTCGTGCAGGGCATGCAGCAGGCCCAGCGCCATCTGGTCGTTGGAGGCGAACACCGCCGTCACCCCCGGGCGCCGGGCCAGCCGACGGCCCAGTTCGTAGCCGGAGTCGGCGCCCCAGTCCCCGACCAGAGGAGCCGGGACGTCGGCACCGGCCGCCTCGAGCGTCTCCTGCCAGCTCGCCAGCCGGTGATCGGCGGAGGTCCAGCCGGTCGGGCCCGCGATATGCCAGACGGTGGCGTGCCCGAGGCCCAGGAGATGCTCGGTGGCCTTGCGGGCGCCGGTGCGGGAATCACCCGTGACCAGGGGAGTGCTCGCATCGAGGGCACTCTCCAGCACCACCAGGGGAGTCCCGAGGTCGGTCTCCGCCAGCGCCCGGCCCACCCACTGCTGCGGGGCGATCGCGATGACGCCGTCCGCGCCCTCGGCCGACAGCCGGTTCACGGCCTCGACGACGGTCCCGTGGTCGGCCGTGTCCAGGGCGATGGAACTGACGAGGTAACCGGCCTCCTGGGCCGCCGTGTTGATCGCGGTCAGGATGGAGGCGGGCCCGTAGCGCGCTGCGTCGAAGGAGATCACCCCGAGCATCCGGGTCCGGCCGCTGGCCAGGGACCGCGCGCTGCGGCTGGGCCGGTAGCCGAGCGTGCGCATGGCCTCCAGGACCGCCTCACGCGTCTCGGGGCGGACGGCCGGGTGGTCGTTGAGCACGCGGGACACGGTCTGCTTGGAGACGCCGGACAGCCGGGCCACGTCGGCCATCACCGGCCGCGTCCCCGCGAAGTTGCGCCTGCTGCGGCCCTTGGGAACCGGGCCGTCGGTGGCGCTCGGTGTCATGGCGGGTGATTCCTCGACGTCGGAAACGGCGGTCCTGAACCCGCCCGGCAGGAGCCCAGCATAGGCGGCGCGGTCAGCCGGGCCGGACCGCCCACACGCGCGTGACCACCCACTCCGCCTGCCCCACCCCGGCCGCCCGCCACCCACTGCCCTGCTGCCCCGGCACATGCACCGGCGCGTCGGCGGCCAGCGGCAGCACCTTCAGCCGCAGCCCCCGGGAACGCAACTCCCCGGCGGGCAGCCGGTCCAGGCCGATGTCCCAGACCCGCCCCGAGTAGAACTGGTCGGCGACCAGGACATCCCCCACGTACGCCCGTGCCAGATCACCGGTCCAGTGCAGCCGCAGCAGCACACCGGCGGGCGCCCGCAGCAGTTCCTCCGGCACGTCGACCCGGTACTCGGCGGCGACGGTGTCCACGTACGTGTCGGCGGGCATGCTCGCCCGGCCCTGCACACCCACTACGGGCTCCGGAGCCGGACCGGCGGGCCTGACCAGTGTGACGCGCGCGGCGGTGCCACCGAGGGCCCCGGCTTCGACGGTGTAGCGCGTGCACACACCGTCCGCCTCCTCCCGCACCCGTTCCCCCTCCACCACCAGGGCGGAACCGGGCGCGGGCAGCACCGCGAACGACGGCTCGGCGGCCGGGCTGTGCAGCCGTATCTCGTCCCTGTCGAACACCACCCCGTCCCCGCAGAGCACCAACCGCTCGGCTCCCCACGCGACACCCCGGTATGCGGTACGGGCCGTCGCCGCGTCCAGGACCAGCAGCCCGGCGCGGGAACCGTCGGTCGCGTCCACCTCGACCAGGGCGCCGGTGCCCGGCCGCAGCCCGGTGACCAGGACCCGGCCGTCGACGGGCGTGACCTCCCCGTCCCCGGACGGCACGGCGACGGACGCCACCGTGTCCGCGTCCAGGGCGAGTTCGGGCGCGATACCGTCGGTCGCGGCCAGCACCAGGACCGTACGGCCGTCCGCCTCGACCGTGCACACCGGCTGCGCGGAGGCCCACTCCAGCCGCAGCCCGGCCACGTCCAGCCGCAGCGGCCAGCAGAAGTAGGCGCCGGAGGGCACGGTGACGGGAGCGCTCGGCAGCGTGAGCGCACGCGCGTCCGGGAAGTCGATCGTGAACGTCGTGTCCGGATGGTCCGGCAGCGGCTCGTGCGGCTGGTGGTTGGTCACGAACAGGAAGCCCGAGGTGCCATCGGAGCGGACGGCCCAGCGCAGGGTGTCACGATCGTGCTGCCCGGCCGGCAGCCGCCCGGGCAGCACGGACTCCATGGGCGCGATCCGGTGCCCGAATTCGGCCAGCAGCAGGTGCTGGAGCCGCAGTTCGTGGTACGAGGGCCGCACCTGGCCGTACTCGCCGAGCGGAGCGTGGAAGTCGTAGCTCAGGACCGGCAGGTCGTTGGGGTAGCCGGTGGCGTGCGACTCCTGAAGGGTGGTCAGTTCTCCCGGCGGATTCGTGCCGCCGTGGAACATGTAGTACCCCTGCCACACCGAACCGCAGCCGATCTTGGTCAGCCCGAGCGCGCCCACGTCGGCGGCCTCCACACGGGGCCGCCGGTGATAGGCCACCGCCATGCCCCCGCCCAACTCGCAGGTGGCCCACGGGAATCGGTCAGTCGGCGCCGGAGCGTCACCGCGTACGGTCGTGGGCCGCAGGTCGGCGCCGATGCCCTCGTCGTCGCGCTCGTGCGTGAAGAAGAAGTGCTTGCGGCAGGTGTCGGGCCAGCCGCCGTCCGCCTCCGTCCAGAACGCCTCGGGATAGCCGCCGAACAGCGGAAGCAGCTCCTCGCCGGGGAGCTGGACCCCGCCCCAGGCGGTCGACGTCCACAGCGGCGCGCTCAGCCCGGCGTCCTGAGCGAGGCGTTTGAGCGTGCGCAGATGGCCGGGCTGGTCGTAGAGCTCGTTCTCGATCTGGATCGCGACGATCGGGCCGCCGTGCGCCCGGTCCAGGCCGCGCAGTTGCTCCGCGACGGCCGTGAACCAGGTGCGTACGGGCTCCAGATAGGCCGGGTCGTCGGTGCGCGGTGTGCAGGCGCGGGCCAGCAGCCAGTCGGGCAGGCCGCCGTTGCGCACCTCCGCGTGCGACCAGGGGCCGATGCGCGGGACGAAGTCCAGGCCGTGGCGAGCACACAGCCCGGCGAAGCGCCGGAGGTCGCGGTCGCCGTCGAAGCGGATCCGGCCTTCGATCTCCTCGTGGTGGATCCAGATCACGTAGGAGGCGACGGCGGTCACCCCGCCCGCCTTCATCTTCAGCAGCTCCTCCTCCCACTCCCTGGCCGGACAGCGTGAATAGTGGAACTCGCCGGAGACCGGGAACCAGGGGCGGCCGCCACGGGTGAGCCAGCGGCTGGTCACATCGATCGGATCGGGCACGCCCGGCGCGTCGGCCAGGGGCAGATGGCCGGTGAGCGGGGGAGCGGAGGGCGTGGGAACGCGCAGTCGGTGCCGGGTCACCAGGTGTTCTCCGGGCCGAGGTCGGGGGTGTCGGTGAGCTGGGCGCGGGTGACGGTGGTGCCGTGCAGCTCCAGCAGGACCAGCTCGTTGGCGCCCGGCCGCAGCACCGGGCCGGGGAGGTACAGGGTGTGCTGCGGGCCCCGGTTCCAGTAGCGGCCCAGATGGAAGCCGTTGACCCACGCCTGGCCCTTCGTCCAGCCGGGCAGGGAGAGGAAGGTATCGGCGGGCATCTCCACCTCGAAGGTGCCGTGGTGGAAGGCCGGCACGGTGACCGCGGACCCGTCGGCCGGTACGAACGGCAGCCCGTCCACGCCGTCCAGCGGCAGCGGACGGCAGTCCCAGCCCCGCAGGGCGGTGCCGTTGAAGGAGACGGGCCCGAGCAGACCCTTGGGCGCGCCGATACGAGGCCCGTAGTTGACGCCGCCCATGTTCTCGACGAGGACGTCCAGCGTCGCGCCGGTACGTGGGACGCGCACGGGCAATGTCTCGTCGTGGCGTTCGCGCTCCAGCACACCGGCCGGGGCGCCGTCGACGAAGACCTGGGCGCGGTCGCCGACACCGCCGGAGAAGTGCAGCAGGCCGTCACCGGCAGCGGGAAGGGTGGTGCGGTAGAGCGCGTAGCCGGTGCGCTGCCCGAGCTCGTCCATGGTCACCGGGTCGTCGGCGTGCACGGGTGGGGCGAGCGTGCCGGCGAGCGGAAGCAGAGGTGCCCGGCCGTCCAACTCGACATCGGTGGGCGGCAGTTTGGGTCCCGCAGCCGGGACGGGCTCGTCGGGAACGCCTGCATGGCGGGCGATGACCTCGCGGAAGGCGTGGTACTTCGGCCCCGGGTCGCCGCACTCGGTGAGCGCGGCGTCATAGTCGTACGAGGTGACGGTCGGGGTGTAGGCGTGCTTGTGGTTGGCGCCGTTGGTGAAGCCGAAGTTGGTGCCGCCGTGGAACATGTAGATGTTGACGGACGCCCCGGCGGACAGCAGCCGGTCCAGGTCCGCGGCGGCGTCGGCCGCGTCCCGCACATGGTGCGGACCGCCCCAGTGGTCGAACCAGCCGATCCAGAACTCCGCGCAGAACAGGGGCCCTTCGCTCCGGTGCTCGCGCAGGCGCCCGAGGCACTGCTCGACGCGGCTGCCGAAGGTGCTGGCCGCCAGGACGCCCGGCAGGGTTCCGGCGGCCAGGTGCTCGGGGTCGGCCTGGTCGCAGGTGAACAGCAGTTCCTCGACGCCCCGGGAGCGGAACGCGTCGGCCAGGTGCTTCAGATACGCGCTGTCGTCTCCGTAGGCCCCGTACTCGTTCTCCACCTGCACCGCGATGACGGGACCGCCCGCCGCGGCCATGTGCGGGCGCAGCGCGGGCAGCAGCAGGTCGAGGTAGCGGTCGACCGCCCCGGTGAAGCGCGGATCGCTGGTCCGCAGCCGGATGTCCGGGTCCGAGGTCAGCCAGTCGGGCAGGCCGCCCCCGTCCCACTCGGCGCAGATGAACGGACCGGGACGCAGCAGCACGCGCAGCCCCTCGTCCTGGGCGAGCCGCAGGAACCGGGGCAGGTCGAGGAATCCGTCGAGCACGAGGGGCCCGTCGGGATCCGGTTGGTGGTGGTTCCACGGAAGGTACGTCTCCACCGTGTTGAGGCCCATCAGACGGGCCTTGCGCAACCGGTCGGCCCACAGGTCGGGGTGGACACGGAAGTAGTGCAGCGCGCCGGACAGGATCCGGAACGGCTCGCCGTGCAGCAGGAATCCGTCGGACGTCGTCGTCAGAGCGGGCATGCGGAGGCTTCCCTTCGAGGTGTTCGAGGTAGGAGCAGTCACCCGGGAAGGTGATGTTACCGGTAACATCACCGGCGTCAACATCCCTCGGGTGACGCGGGGAATGCTCACGCTGACCGAGATCGCGGACGCCCCGGGTGTCCTGACATGCCGTCTGAAGTCCGCCGAACCCCGGAGATTCTCCTGCGGTCACCCCTGTCCACGGGCGCGGCGCTATTACGAGAAGAAGGGAGAGGGGGGCATGTTGCTGGACGCGTCGGGGCTGACGCCGGGCTCGGACTTGACCGTTGTCGACCATGCCGATGCTGGGCAAGAATCCGGGCATGGCGGTGTCACGCGCAACACGTCAGCTTTGCGACGCCACGTTCTTGGATGACGAGAATGAGAGCGCCCTCTCACTCCTTGAACTCTATGCAGGCGCGGAGCGCGAACGCGTACATCAGGCTCTGGTCCGACTGAGCGGGGGAAGACTCGGCAGGCTGTGTAGTTGGCTCGATGGAGCCGAGCGGAATCCGGAGACGGTCCTCTGGTTCGGAGAGTCGCCCTCCGACGTCTTTCCGGAGACCCATCATGTGGAGTGCGTTGCCATCCTTGAACCGGCCGCGAAGGGTGTCTGACCTGCGGTTTCGTGCGTGCGCATTTTGTGCTTTGTGGGCGTTACGGGCGATATCCTGACGCTGAAATGACGCTCGTGACGCTCGTTCTGATGGGGCGTCAGGCGCCTTGTCGGCAGGTCAGACCCTGTCAAAGTGGCGAGCGTCAATGGGGCGCCGGGGCAGGTGACGCTGAGCGAAGACCCACTGAGTCCTGCTGGTCACCAGATCACCCGACTCCACCGCAGCTCTGCTCACCTGGCTTTCGGAGTTGAGCCCTGGTCTTACAGGGCGATTGGCCGCTACGTCAGGGCCTGATCGACTTCATCAGCGGACAGCTCCCGCTCCGGCGGCCAGAAGATCAAGTCGCTGACATGACCGGGCTGGCATGCCAGTGTTCTGTCGAGCACCGACCCAACAAGACACCGGGTGATCTCGCCTGGTGGTGGGCATCTTCTCCGATATGAGGTTGAGGGAGGTGGAACGGCTCCGGGGGTGAGTTATCGGAGTTCGTTGCCGATGTCTGCGCCTCGGTGCTGCGGCGGGCTCAGCGGCGGTGGGGCGAGTGTTACCTGCAGTGCCTGCATTTTCCCAGAGCACCCCATGATCGTTCCGGAGCGGGTCACCTCCGCTCGCGTGGAGAGCACGTACCGGGGGCCGTGCTGATCGGCTTGCGGTCCGGATCACCTCCGCTCGCGCGGAGAGCACAGCATCCTGTCCGGATGCATGACCCTCTACCGCGGATCACCTCTGCTCGTGCGGAGAGCGCACATACCGGCGTATCCCCGTGCTCCTGCGATCTGCGCGAGGTCGTGAACGCGCTGCTCTACGCGAACCGGACGGGCAGATGTGACCTCACCGAGATTTTGGTGGATGGGCCGGTCGGCCCTTTGCGGCGTCGTTGCAGCCTGCCATCCACTGCCGTGATGGTTCCCATCCGCCTGGTGTCTCGTACTCCGCGCACACAGTTGATTCATCTTGGCCAGCTTCGTAGCCCTCCTCGTACTGCTGCTGGTATCTGCCCTTGCACCCGGATACGAGCAGCAACGGAACAACCAGAAGGGGCACCACGTATCCCTTCACATGCTTGGTGGAACTCAGCCGGCCGTACCGTGCGACCGCACCGGGTTCATCCTTGACGCGAAGTATCCGGAGGGCTCCGTCGTCCATGCGGCTCACCCTTCCAGAACGCCCCCCGTCACCGGGGCGAGTTCGCTGAATGGCGAGGTGATCGTCACCAGAAGCGGCAATCGTCTACGCCGCATCAGCTCTTGAACCGGTCGAAGACGGGCCTGATGCCCGGTTCACCTCCGCTCGCGCGGAGAGCACACCAGGGCGAGCAGCTTCTTGATCGCCCAGTCCGGGTCACCTCCGTAGCGCGGAGAGCACGGCGGGAAGGGCATCGCCGTCGAGCGGAGCACCTCCGCTCGCGCGGAGAGCACATCACGGGCGCCACCGTGCGGACGTCGGACGGCGGATCACCTCCGCTCGAGCGGAGGTGAACCGCCGTGCCGCGAGTAAGAGTGGCAGTGCAGAGTGTGCTCTCCGCGTGAGCGGAGGTGGACTGGACTATTGGTTGATGGTGTCGAAGCATGACTGGGAGAGCGCGGTGTCCCAGCACAACCCGGCGCGGCCGAAGGGGAGGGTGGAGGCTTGCGCTCCTGCAGGTGGCACCTGCGGCCAAGCGCTTAGACGTCATTTCAGTTAGTGAGTCGGCGGTGACATATGAGGGTCGCTGCGATGGCGGTGAAGGCGAGGAAGTGTTCGGGCTTGCGTTCGTAGCGGCGGTGAAGTCGGCGGCAGCCGGACAGCCAGGACACGGTCCGCTCCACGACCCAGCGGTGCTGGCCCAGGCGTCGGGATGACTCGAGGCCCTTGCGGGCCAGGCGGTGCCGGATGCCACGGGAAGCCAGCCATCGTCGCAGGTGCCGGTAGTCGTAGCCCTTGTCCCCGTGCAGCTTGCCGG
>NZ_JBVJBP010000017.1:11492-188972 GCF_055589465.1 Streptomyces sp. NPDC041940 | reverse complement strand
TCTCCTCCCCCCCCCTCCCCCACCCCCCCCCCCCCGTCCCCCCCCCCCCCCCCCCCCCCCCCCCCCCCCCCCCCCCCCCCCCCGCCGACCTGGGAACGGAGAGAGGGCCCCGGTGATGGCCGAGTTGGTGAAGGACGTGATGACTCCGGGTGTGGTCGCCGTGCGCCCGGACGCCTCGCTCGTCGAGGCGGCCCAGTTGATGCGCACGCAGAACATCGGTGACGTGGTGGTCGCCGACGGGCAGGACGTGATCGGAGTGCTCACCGACCGCGACATCGCGGTGCGGGCCGTCGCCGACGGCGCCGATCCGATGACGGTGAGCGCGCAGACCGTGTGCACCCCGGATCCGGTGACGGTGTCGCCGGACGACCGGGTGACGACGGCGGCCGCGCTGATGCGCGAGCACGCGGTGCGCCGGCTGCCCGTGGTGGAGAACGGACTGCCGGTCGGCATGGTGAGCCTCGGCGACCTGGCCGAGGCCGAGGACCCCGCCTCGGCGCTCGCCGACATCAGCCGCGCCGAGCCGGACGCCCGGGGTGGTGCATGAGCACGACCACGGGCTTCGAGGACAGGAAAGGACGTTGAGCATCATGCGTATCGCGTTTCTGGTCGCGCCCGAGGGCGTCGAGCAGGTCGAGCTGACCGATCCGTGGCAGGCGGCGAAGGACGCCGGCCACGAGCCCGTGCTGGTGTCGACGAAGCACGGGAAGATCCAGGCGTTCGACCACCTCGACAAGGCGGACACCTTCCCCGTGGACGAGGTGGTGGGCGAGAGCGCGCCCGGCTCGTTCGGCGGGCTGGTGCTGCCCGGCGGTGTGGCCGGCCCGGACTTCCTTCGGACGGACGACGAGGCCGTCGCGTTCGTCCGGGACTTCTTCGAGCACGGCCGCCCCGTGGCCGCGATCTGCCACGCGCCCTGGACGCTGGTCGAGGCGGACGTCGTACGCGGCCGGGAGCTGACCTCCTGGCCGAGCCTGCGGACCGACATCCGCAACGCGGGCGGCACCTGGGTGGACAAGCAGGTCAAGGTCTGCGACCACGGCGCGGCCAAGCTGGTCACCAGCCGTAGGCCTGACGACCTCAAGGCGTTCTGCGAGACCTTCCTCGACGTGTTCGCCGAGGAGGCCGGCTGACAGCGGGCCTCCGCTTCCGGCCCTCGGGGCTCAGGTGCCGGGGGGCGTGGGAGTCGCCGACTCCCCGCTCCCCCGCTCCCGGGCCCCTTCGCGTGTGCGACCCGCGGCCACCGGGCGGCGCGGGTTGCGGCGCAGGTACTCGCCCTCGAGCTGCGCCATGCGCTCGTTGTGGGCCCGCAGCGCGTCGTTCGACCCGTACAGCAGCGTGTCGTGGCGCGTGCGGTGGATGGTCTCCAGCTCCTTCATGAGCTGCTGTTCGTCCAGCCGGTCAGGGTCCACTCCGGTCATGGTGTCGCCCCGCTCGTCGTGTTCGTGTCCGCGGTACGGGTACCCGCCCGGTGCAACTGAGCAGTACACCCGATCGGCACCCGGGAGGGAGCCATGGATCTCGCCTTTCTGCACCCACTCTACGAACACTCGGGGCCGTGGGCCTCTGTGTACGTCGACACCTCCCGCCACACGGAGGACACGCCTCACGAGCGGCAGCTGACGGCCCAGGCGCTGGCCAGGCAGCTGGCCGCGCAGGGCGCGGACGAGGCGACCTGCGGCGCCGTGCAGAACGCGATCGAGGATCTGCGACACTCCTCCGAACCGCACGGCCGGGCCCTCTTCGCCCGTGACGGCGAGGTCGTCCTCGACCTGCCGCTGGCCCGCCCCCCGCAGGCGGGCGACTGGGCCGAATGCGCCCCGCTGCCGCGCGTCACCCCCCTGCTGGAACTGGCCGGCGAGGACCCGGTGTGCGTGGTCGCCTACGTCGACCGCAAGGGCGCGGACTTCGAGCTGCGCAGCGCGCTGGGCCGGGAGGACGCCGGGGGCGTCACCGGGCGCCGGTGGCCGGTGCACCGGACGGGCTCCGCGGACTGGTCCGAGCGGCATTTCCAGCTGCGGGTGGAGAACACCTGGGAGCACAACGCCGCGGAGATCGCCGACGCGCTCGCCGTGTGCCAGGAGGAGACGCGGGCCGACCTGCTGATTCTCGTCGGTGAGGACCGGGAGCGGCGGTCCGTGCACGACCGGCTGCCGAAGCGGCTGCACGATCTGGTCGTCGAGGCGCCGCACGGCAGCGGCAGCCGGCTCCTCGACGAGGACGTGGAGAAGGCCCGTGCCGAGCATGTGGCGTGGCAGGCCGAGGCGGAGCTGGATCGGTTCCGGGCCGGCCGGAGCCCGGACGACGAGGGCCGGGCCCGGGCCGTGGAGGGCGTGCCCGCGCTGATCGAGGCGGCGCGTGAGCACCGTATCGACGAGCTGCTGATCAGGCCGAACGGGCCGGACGCGCATCGCGAGGTGTGGATCGGCGAGGATCCGGACCAGGTGGCGGTGCGGCGCACGGATCTGAAGATCCTCGGTGAGCAGCACTCGTGGCCTGCCCGGGCGGATGACGCGTTGATCCGGTCGGCGGTCGCCACGGATGCGCGTGCGCTGGCTGTTTCGGAGGAGGAGGTGCCGGTGGGTGGACTCGGGGCGTTGTTGCGCTGGAAGTGAGCGGAGCTGTTTGGGCGCCCAGCCGTCATCGGGTGCTTGCCGCAGTGCGGGTGCGTTGTGGCTGGGCGCGCAGTTCCCCGCGCCCCTTTGGGGCGCGGCCCTAGGGGGGCGCGGTCCCTAGCGGGCGCGGCCCTAGCGGGCGCGTTCCACTCGGCGTTCGTCCCAGACCGGGGCCGGGGTCTCCCGGACCCGGCCGTCGCTGCCGAAGACCAAGTAGCGGTCGAAGGAGCGGGCGAACCAGCGGTCGTGGGTGACGGCGAGGACCGTGCCCTCGAAAGCCTCCAGGCCCTCCTGCAGCGCCTCGGCGGATTCCAGGTCGAGGTTGTCGGTCGGCTCGTCGAGCAGTAGCGCCGTCACGCCCTGGAGTTCCAGCAGGAGGATCTGGAAACGGGCCTGCTGGCCGCCGGACAGCCGGTCGAAGGTCTGCTCGGCCTGGTTCGTCAGCTCGTAGCGGCGCAGCCGGGACATCGCGGCGCCGCGGTCCTGGGCGTGTTCCTTCCACAGGATGTCGAGGAGCTTGCGGCCCTCCAGCTCCGGGTGGGCGTGGGTCTGCGCGAAGTGGCCGGGCACGACCCGGGCGCCCAGCTTCCAGTGCCCCGTGTGCGCCACGTCGCCGCCGGCGAGCAGCCGCAGGAAGTGGGACTTGCCGGAGCCGTTGGAGCCGAGGACGGCGACGCGTTCGCCGTAGAAGACCTCCAGGTCGAAGGGCTTCATCAGGTTGGTGAGTTCCAGGCCCTCGCAGGTGACCGAGCGGACGCCGGTGCGGCCGCCCTTGAGGCGCATCCTGATGTCCTGCTCGCGCGGCGGCTCCGGGGGCGGCCCGGCCTCCTCGAACTTGCGGAGCCTGGTCTGGGCGGCGCGGTAGCGAGAGGCCATGTCCGTGCTGTTCTCTGCCGCTTGACGGAGCGTCAGCACCAGCTTCTTCAACTGGGCGTGCTTCTCGTCCCAGCGCCTGCGCAACTCCTCGAAGCGGGCGAAGCGGGCCCGGCGGGCGTCGTGGAAGGTGGTGAATCCGCCGCCGTGCACCCAGGCGTCGGCGCCGGCGGGGCCGGGTTCCAGGGAGATGATGCGCTGGGCCGAGCGGGCGAGGAGTTCCCGGTCGTGCGAGACCAGCAGCACGGTCTTGCGGGTCTCCGCGAGCCGCTCCTCCAGCCAGCGTTTGCCCGGTACGTCGAGGTAGTTGTCGGGCTCGTCGAGCAGCAGCACCTCGTCGGTGCCGCGCAGCAGCGCCTCCAGCACGAGCCGCTTCTGCTCGCCGCCGGAGAGGGTGCGGACGAGTCGCCACTGCGCCCTGTCGTACGGGATGCCCAGGGCCGCGGTGGTGCACATGTCCCACAGCGTCTCGGCCTCGTAGCCGCGCGCCTCGGCCCAGTCGGCGAGGGCCTGGGCGTACTTCAGCTGGGCGGTTTCGTCGTCGACGGTCATGATGGCGTGCTCGGCGGCGTCGACGGCACGGGCCGCCTCGCGGATGCGGGGCGTCGCGACGGACACGAGCAGGTCGCGTACGGTCGTCTCGTCGCGTACGGATCCGACGAACTGGCGCATCACACCGAGGCCGCCGCCGACGGTGACGGAACCGCCGTGCGGCTTCAGCTCACCGGCGAGCATGCGCAGCAGGGTGGTCTTGCCGGCACCGTTGGGCCCCACGAGGGCCGCGACGGCCCCCTCCCCGACCCGGAACGACACATCACCCAGCAGCGCCCTTCCGTCGGGCAGGTAGTACTCCAGGTGCGCGGCTTCGAGGTGACCCATGTGCAGGGATTCTGCGGTGCCGGGGCGTCGGGGGCAAACTCATTTGGCGCCGGCGACGCCGACCACGGAGAAGCGACGGTGTGCCCACCCCCCTCCGGGTACCCGCAGCCCCATGACAACCCCCGACCTGGACCTCACCACGACGAAGCCCGGGCACCACCCCCTGCGCTACCGTGTCCTCGCCTGGGACCGCCGGCTCTTCGAGGCCGCCGCCGACCGGCACTGGCCCGGAGCCGACGCCGTCCTGCCCCGGCTCGGCCGTGGCGCGAACCACGGTGCCCTGTGGTTCGCGGCGGCCGCCGCCCTCGCGGCGAGCCGCACGCCCCGGGCCCGCCGTGCGGCGACCCGCGGGCTGGCCTCGCTGGGCCTCGCCTCCCTCGCCGTCAACACGCTCGGCAAGCGCTCGGTGCGCCGTGCCCGCCCCGCGCTGGACCCGGTCCCGCTGATCAGGCGGCTGAAGCGGCAGCCGATCACCACGTCGTTCCCCTCCGGGCATGCCGCGTCGGCCGCCGCCTTCGCGGCCGGTGTCGCCCTGGAGTCCCCGGTGTGGGGCGCGGTCGTCGCCCCGGTGGCCGCCTCGGTCGCCCTCTCCCGGGTCTACACAGGCGTCCATTTCCCGAGCGACGTCCTGGCCGGTGCGGCCCTGGGCGTGGGGGCCGCGTTCGCCGTGCGGGGCCTGGTGCCGACGCGGGCGCAAGCGACCCCGCCGGCCCGCCCCCGCGCCGAGGTCCCCGCGCTGCTGGAGGGCGAGGGGCTCGTGCTCGTGGCGAACACCGCCGCGGGCACCGCCGAGCGTGCCCGTGCCCTGCGGGACGACCTCCCGCGGGCCGAGGTCGTCGAGTGCGAACCGCAGGACGTGGCCGCCGAGTTGGAGAAGGCGGCCGGGCGCGCCCGGGTCCTCGGCGTGTGCGGCGGCGACGGCACCGTGAACGCCGCCGCCCGCGTCGCCCTGAGGCACCGGCTGCCCCTCGCCGTACTGCCCGGCGGCACCCTCAACCACTTCGCCTACGACCTGGGTGTGGAGGACGCACGCGACCTGGCCCGCGCGCTGCGCCAGGGCGATGCCGTACGCGTGGACGTCGGCCGGTTCTCCTGCGGCGAGGAGCACGGCGTCTTCCTCAACACCTGCAGTGTCGGCGTCTATCCGGAGCTCGTGCGCGTGCGGGAGCGCTGGTCGCACCGGATCGGCGGCTGGCCGGCCGGTGTGCTCGCGGTCCGGCGCGTGCTGCGGGCCGACCGGCATCCGCTGGAGGCCGAGCTCCGGGGCCGCACGCGTGCGCTGTGGCTGCTGTTCGCCGGGAACGGCACCTATCACCGCGTGGGGCTCGCGCCCGGGCGCCGGCTGGACCTCGCGGACGGGCAGCTCGACGTCCGGGTCGTGCACGGTGGCCGCCGGCCCGCCGCACGACTGCTGGCCGCCGCCCTCGCGGGACCGCTGACCCGTTCGCCCGCCCACGCGGCCGTCCAGGTGGGGCGGCTGCGCCTGGACCACGTGGCCCCCGGCACGCTGCTCGCCTACGACGGCGAGGTCATCGACGTCGAGGGGAGCGTCACCCTGGAGAAGCTGCCCGAGGCGCTGACCGTGTACCGGCCCATCACCGGCTACTGACTGACGCCCCGTCAGTCCATATAGCAGGATGCGGGTCTCATTATTCGACCCCGATGCGTACGGTGATCCCATGCCGACCGGAAGAACGGAAGGGGTGGGATCCGCCATGCCGGAACCGCGGGAGACCGCCGTATACACGCACGGACACCACGAGTCGGTGCTCCGCTCGCACACCTGGCGGACCGCCGCCAACTCGGCCGCCTATCTGCTGCCCTCGCTCGAACCCCGCATGAAGATCCTGGACATCGGCTGCGGCCCGGGCACCATCACCGCCGACCTGGCGGAGCTGGTGCCGGGCGGGCAGGTCACCGGTGTCGACCGGGTGCCGGAGATCCTGGAGCAGGCACGCGCCACGGCGGCCGGGCGGGGACTGGCCAACGTCGACTTCGCCGTCGCCGACGCGCACGCCCTGGACTACCCGGACGACACCTTCTGCGTGGTCCACGCCCATCAGGTGCTCCAGCACGTGGGCGATCCGGTGCGGGCCCTGCGGGAGATGAAGCGGGTCGTCAGGCCCGGCGGCATCGTCGCCGTGCGGGACGCGGACTACGCGGCGATGACCTGGTATCCGGAGTCCGCGGGGCTGGACGCCTGGCTGGACCTCTACCGCCGGGTCGCCCGGGCCAACGGCGGTGAGCCGGACGCCGGGCGCCGGCTGAAGGCCTGGGCGCTGCGAGCCGGGCTCACGGACATCACGGCGAGCTCCGGGACGTGGACCTTCGCCACGCCTCAGGAGCGGGCCTGGTGGAGCGGACTCTGGGCCGACCGCACCCTGGCCTCGACGTACGCGGACCGGGCCCGGCTGGGCGGGCACGCCGGCGAGGAGGAGTTGCGGGACGTGGCCGGGGCGTGGCGCGCGTGGGGCGAGCAGGAGGACGGCTGGTTCAGCGTGCTGCACGGAGAAATTCTCTGCCGAAAGGAAGCCTGAAACAGAATTTCGGGGACACCCTGAATGCAGGAGGTCACACTATGGTTCCCATCCTGCTGGTTCTGCTTCTGGCTCTGGTTCTGTTCGGTGCCGGATTTGCGGTAAAGGTACTCTGGTGGATCGCGTTGGCGGTTCTCGTGCTGTGGCTGCTGGGATTCCTCGTGCGGGGCACGTCGGCATCCGGGAGCCGGGGCCGGTGGTACAGGTGGTGAATTAGCCCGCTGATTCAGCCCCCGTCCCGGGGAAGCAGCGGTCCGAGCGGCCCGAGGTCCAGATTGAGGTCCTCGGGCCGCAGTCCGTAGCGGTCGCGCAGTTCCGCCATCCGCTCCTCGAGCAGCATCAGCGTGAGCCCGACCCGCTCCTCCTGCTCCTCGGTCAGATCCCCCACGTCGAACCTGCGCACCGCCTGGCGCTCCATGAGCTGGCGCAGCAGTTCCACCACCGTCAGCACGAGTTTGACCAGGTCACGCTCGACGGTGTCGGGCTCCAGGTCCATCCGGTTGCGCCGCGGACGAGGGTCGGGCCGGGGCTCGGGCCGGGGCTGGGGGCTGTCGGCTGACGTCACAGCAACTCCTCGAACGGTGACGACACCTGGGCGTTCACCGAGCTGATGAGCGCGTTGAGGTCGATGCGGACCAGGTCGACGTCGGCGATGCGCAGGGTGATGTCCCCCGTGATGACGACGCCGCCGGCGAGCAGCCGGTCGAGCAGGTCCACGAGGGCGACCTCACGGCGTTCCACTACGGTCACGGCTTCTCTCCGTCGGTCATAGGGCCTCCCCGGCGAACGAATAGGCCGCCCAGGGGCCGGTGAGTTCGATGCGCATTCCGGGCACGTCACCCTTCGTGCGGTCCACCAGTTCCACGAATTCCTCGGAATCGGCGCGCGGCACCAGATATGCGGCATTCATTACGTTGCGCCCGGTCGCCTTGGAAAGCGCGGGATTCTGCGGGGGGTGCAGCCGGGAATCCTCCGCGAATGCGGAGAGGTTTTCGTGCAGTCGGTTCGAGAAATGTTCGGCCTTCTGCCACATCTCCTCGTGCGACCTGGTCTGCATCCGCCGCTGCCGCAGGTAGTCCCGGCCCGACGTGGCTTTCTGCGCGGGCCTGGGACTTTCCTGCTGTTCGGACTCGGCGTACACCTTCACGCCCCACTCGACCCGGCCCTCCAGCCGGTCGAGGGTGCGCAGGAAGTTCTCTTCGCGGGCCTCCATCATCGTCCGTACGCCGCTGTCGTCCCGGAACACGGTGCCGAGCCGCAGCGGCAGCGGGGTCGTGACGGTGGTGAGCGCGTCGATCACGCCCTGATGGGCGCGGGCGGTCTCGGTGAGCCAGTCCAGGTCCTCCAGATGGGCGTGGAGCGGTTCCTCGGCGAAGTCCCGCTCCGGCACATGACTCACCACGGCGACGAGACCGTGGTGAGTCAGCGCGCGGGGCGGATCGCCCGCCACCCCCGACAGCTGGGACTGGAGCGGCGTACCGAAGGGGCGGCAGACGGCGTAGACGTACCGCAGTCCGGTCACTGGGACTCCTTCTTCTCCGCGCGGCCCGGCTCCAGCTCCTCCAGCCGGGCCAGCCTCTCGCGCAACTCGGCGTTTTCACGGGTCAGTTCATCACGGCGGGCCCGAGAGCTCAGGTTCGGGTCGCTCTCCCACCAGTCGATGCCCATCTCCTTGGCCTTGTCGACGGAGGCGACGATGAGGCGGAGCTTGATCGTGAGGAGTTCGATGTCGAGCAGGTTGATACGGATGTCGCCCGCGATGACGATGCCCTTGTCCAGCACCCGTTCCAGGATGTCGGCCAGGTTGGCACCGCCCCCCTGGCCGTAGGGTTCGGGCATCCTGCTGGGCGTTGTCATCGACGGCTCCCGCTGTCGGCGTACTCGTCCTCGTCCTCTTCTTCGTACTCCTCCTCAGGCTCCTCCTCGGCTTCCTCCTCGGGCTCTTCCTCGCCTTCGGCCTCCTCGTCGTACTCGGCCTCGGCGTCGTCCTCGTACTCGCCCTCGGGTTCTTCCTCTTCTTCCTCTTCCTCCTCCTCGTACTCGCCCTCCGGCTCGTCCTCCGGCTCCTCGCCCTCGGGGCGCTCCTCCTCCGACTCCTCCTCGGCGAGCGCGTCCTCGTGGCTGACGACGACCTCGCCGTCGCGGATCTCACCGCGCCAGCCGTCCTCCGCCTCGCCCTTGATCGTGATGAAGCGGACGTAGTTCTTCAGGTCGAGCCGGGCGCGGCGGCCCTGGGCGCGCCAGATGTTGCCGGTCTTCTCGAAGAGGCCGGAGGGGTAGTACTCGATGACCAGCAGGACGCGGGTGAGGTTGTCGGTGAGCCGGTGGAAGGAGACGACGCCCTTCGTCGTGCCCTTGGCGCCCTCCGACGTCCAGGCGATGCGGTCGTCCGGCACCTGCTCGGTCGTCTTCGCCTTCCAGCTGCGGTTGGACCAGAAGACCTTCAACTGCCAGTCGGAATTGGTGTCGTCGGCCTTGCTCGCGGACTTGACGCCCTTCGCGAAGGTGCTGAAGTCCTGGTACTGGGTCCACTGGTCGTACGCCGTGCGCAGCGGTACGCCGACATCGATGTGCTCGATGATGACGGTGGGCTTGTTGCCGGAGCGGCCTTTGCCCTTGCCCTTGCCCTTGCCGCCGAGGCCCTTGAAGGCACCGGTGACCTTGTCCTTGATACGCGAGCCGCCGGTCTCCAGTGCGGCGCGCAGCGGACTCTTGCCCTCGGCGAGCTTGCGGCCGCCGTCGAGGGCGAGCTTGGCGAAGCCGGGGCTGTTGCCCTCGGCGATGTCGTTCAGCTTGCCGGTGGTCTCGCCGAGCTTGCGGCCCACACCGGTCAGCATGCGCGTGGCCTGAGCGGCGAGGTACTCCTGCAGTTCGGCCTTCAGCCGGTCGGCGGCCTCGCTGTGGGCCAGGTCCGTGAGCGGGTTCTTCGTCGCTCCGTCGGCGGCGGACTTCGCCGAGCCGAGAGTGTCACTCATCCCTCACCGCCTCCCTTCGGCAGCCGGGACCGGGCGCTGCCGCCCCGGCGCCCGGAGGTCGCCTTCTTGGCGGGCGTGGTCTTCTTCGCCGCCGCCGTGCGGGCCGCCGTCTTCTTCGCGGGTGCCTTCTTCGCGGGGGCCTTCTTGGCGGGAGCCTTCTTCGCTGCCTTCTTCGCCGGCGCCTTCTTGGCGGGGGCCTTCTTGGCGGGAGCCCTCTTCGCCTCCGGCTCCTCGTCCTCTTCCTCTTCCTCGCCCTCGTCGGCACCGGAGTCCTCGGGCTCCTCGGGCTCCTCGGGCTCCTCGGGCTCCTCGTCCTCGTACTCGGCGTCCTCGGCGTCGTCGTCCTGAGCGCCGGGCACCACGCCCGTCAACTGGTCGCGCACCTGGGCGGTCCGGCCGTGCAGCCGGTCGGCGAGGGCGTCGATCTGCCGCTCGACCATGGCACCGGAGGCTGCCTTGCCGACACCGCGCAGATCCTCACGCAGCTGGTCGCCTATCTCCTTGAACTGCGGGTTGTTCCGCAGCTGCTGCTGGAGCAGCTCCGCGACCATGCGCGGGCTCAGGTTCAGCTTCTTCCCGGCCACCAGTCCGCCGACGGCGATCGCCATCTTCAGCTTTTTGGTACGTCCCAGGAGGTATCCGGCCCCCACCGCGAGGCCCAGTCCCATTCGGTTCATGGTGTCGTCCCGTTGCCCGTTCCCGCGCTCCCGCGCGAAGCGATCTCCAACCGGTCGAGAAGGTCGTCCTCAAGACGGTCGAATTCCTCCTCCGTGATCTCTCCGGCCTCCATCTGCTCCTCAAGGCGGGCCAGCTCGGCCCGGACCGTGGCGGGGTCGTAGTAGATCCGCTCGGCCTCCTGCACCACCTGTCTGATGGCCCAGGCGCTGCCGCGCACGGGTGCGAGCGGCAGCAGCAGCACCTCGGAGATCAGGCCCATGTCGTCACCCCGCTCCGGTGGTGTCCGTGCCGCTCGCCACGGTGCCCGCGGGCTCGGCCGGGCCGGGCTCCACGAAGCTGTACGGCGGCAACGGTCCGTTGAGCCGCACCTCCAGGTGCGGCAGGTCCTTGCGCGCCTGTTCCACGGCCGCCAGGAAGTCCTCCGCCGTCTCCCGGTCGACCAGGAACGACACATTGGCCAGCCAGCCGGTGGACTCGGGGCCCACGCTCACGGCGTCGGCGACCGGCTCCAGGACGGCCTGCAGTGCGGCGGCGTCGTCGGCCTCCTTGGCCTTGACCGCGGCCGCGACCAGCTCGCCGAGCCGGATCTTGTCGTCGTAACTACCGCCGCCGGACTCCCGGTTGGCCTCCGCGAGACCGCGGATGTCGGGACTCTCGGCCATCACCTGGTGGAGTACGGCCTCTTCCACATGGTTGGCCTTGACGTTGTACTCGACCCGGCCGTCCAGCGCCCCCAGGCGCTCCTTGTAGTGCTCGGCGCGCTCGGCGAGCACCCCGGTGATCGAGTTGTCGTCCGGGGCGACACTGCCGAACCGCATGGGCAGCACGCAGCCGGCCGCGCCCGCCTCGCTCAGCACGTTCTGATGGGCGAGCAACTCCCTGCGCTTGGGCCGCAGCCCTTCGGGCGCGTCGCTGACGACGGCCGCCAGGTCGCCCTCACGCAGGATGCGCACCGGGCGGGGCGGGTCGCCCACGCCGCCCATGCCCTCGGGCAGCGCCGGATGGGAGTGCGCCGCGATGCCGTAGACGTAGGTGCTCACTCCTGCTCCTCCTTCCGGCGGGCGGACGTGCTCTTGCGGGCCCGCGGACGCGACTCGGACTGACGCTCGGAGCCTTCGGACCGAGCCTGATTGAAGGCGTCGGAGATGGTCTCGGCGGCACCGGACAGCGCCCCCTTGGACTTACCGCGCGCTCCGGACTCGGTGATCTCGCCGACCAGGTCGGGCAGGCCCGGGTCCTTGCGCGGCCCGGCCTCCAGGTCGAGCCGGTTGCACGCCTCGGCGAAGCGCAGATAGGTGTCGACGCTGGCGACGACGACCCGTACATCGATCTTGAGGATCTCGATACCGACCAGGGAGACCCGCACGAATGCGTCGATGACGAGCCCCCTGTCCAGAACAAGTTCGAGCACGTCGTAGAGACCGCTGCTGCCGCCTCCGCCGCCGGACTGTTGTGCCGGTACGACTGTCATGCCGGATGTCCCTCCTTGTCGTGGGGTGTGGGTCCGGTCGGGCGGCCTAGCGGCCGCCGGGCCTGCGCGCGTCGGACCTGCCGCGTTCGTAGCGGCGGACACGCCGGTAACCGGTGAGCTGCCCCTGGGAGTCCAGGTCCACCTGGTAGCTCGCCATCAGGCTCATCGTGTCGGGCACGCGCTCGAGTTCGAGAACCTCGATCTCCAGCGCCCAGCCCTCCTCCGTCTGCTCGAAGGACGACACGGACTCGGCTTCCATGCCGGTGAGTTCCGCGAGCTGGCCGCGCGCCTGGCGCAGCACTTCCATGGGGCTCGGCCGGTCGTCGGCCGTGCTGTCAGTCGACTTGCGCGAATTCTGTGAGTTCTGGGACTTCTGTGAACCCTGTGACTCTTGCGTGTTTCTTGTGTTCGACATGGCCACCTCCCCCTCCGTGTGGCCGCAAGAGTGTTCGCCAAACCTCCGCGGTCTCATGCATCTGCCATTCGCCCAGGGAGGCTCGGGTGGCTCACCCGCGGGCGTGCAGTTCCGGGTCGTCGAGCTGGTCCCAGGTGATGGGGGTCGCCACGGGCGCGCCCGGCCGGGGCCGGACCGTGAAGGGCGCGACGGCGGTCTGGGCGCAGGCGTTGCGCTGCACGTCGAGGTAGAGCCGCCCGCCGCGGTCCTTCTTGCGGGCGGCGGTGGTGAGCCGGTCGGGGTGGTCGACGCTGTCGGCGCGGGACAGCCGGCGGTGCAGGGCGATGCTCGCCTGGTCGGCCAGGTAGAGGAGGGTGGCGGTGTCGTCACAGACGGTGTGGCGGACGGTGCCGCCCTCCTCGGCCGGCTCGACGCGCCTGCTCCACTCCGGGTAGTGCTCCGGGGTGTTCTTGAACGTCGGCCCGTCGAGCCCGTCCTTGGCGTGCGCGCCGCCGGGGAAGAGCAGCTTGTCCGGCCGGGGGACCGTCACGGTGCGACGGCCCGCCCGCACCCCGCGCGTGCCGTCGCCGCCGCTCACGGCACGACCGCCTCCTCCACCAGCAGCCGCCCGGCCGCCGCGATCGACTCGGCGTCGATGCCCGCGGCGTGCAGCGACTCGGCCGGTGACGCCGAGCCGGGCATCGACCGTACGGCGAGCCGCACCAGGCGCGGGACGGGCCGCCCGTCGGTGAAGGCGTCGAGGACCGCGTCCCCGATGCCGCCCTCCGGGTGGTGGTCCTCGACGGTCACCAGGCAGCCGGTCTCCTCGGCGGCCCGGCGCAGGGTGGCCCGGTCGACGGGCTTCACGGAGTACAGGTCGATCACCCGTGCCTGGATGCCCTGCCGCTCCAGGGCGTCGGCGGCGGCCAGTGCCTCGTGCACGGTGACGCCCGCCGCGACCAGGGTCAGCCGGTCGTGCCCGGAGGAGCGCAGCACCTTGCTCCCGCCGACCGGGAACTCCTCGTCCGGGCCGTAGATCACCGCGCTCTCGCCGCGCGAGGTGCGCAGGTAGCGGACGCCCTCAAGGCCGGCCATCGCGCCGACGAGCCGGGCGGTCTGGTTGGCGTCGCACGGGTACAGCACGGTCGAGCCGTGCACCGCCCGCATCATCGCCAGGTCCTCCAGGCCCATCTGGCTGGGCCCGTCCTGGCCGATGGCGACACCGGCGTGCGAGCCGACCAGGTTGATGCCGGCGCCACTGACGGACGCCATCCTGATGAAGTCGTGGGCCCGGGTCAGGAAGGCCGCGAACGTCGCGGCGTACGGCATCCAGCCGCGTGCGGCGAGCCCGACCGCCGAGGCGACCAGCTGCTGCTCGGCGATGTAGCACTCGAAGTAGCGGTCGGGGTGCTCCTTGGCGAAGAACTCGGCGCGGGTGGAGTCGCCGACCTCGCCGTCCAGGGCGACGATGTCGCCGCGGCCGGTGCCGAGCGCGGTGAGCGCCTCGCCGAAGGCGTTGCGGGTGGCGACCTCTTCGCCCTTGTCCCACCTGGGGAGTTCGTAGTTCCCGGTGTGGACGGCGTGCAGCATGCGGGCGGCCGGCGGTTCCTGCACCTGGACGCGGATGTCGCGCGGACCGCCGAGTTCGGCGATCGCCTCCTCGGCCTCCGGCAGCGGCTTGCCGTGCAGGCCCTCGCGGTCCTGGACGCTCTCGACGCCCTTGCCCTTGAGGGTACGGGCGAGGATCGCGGTGGGCTGGCCCTTGGTGGAGGCGGCCTCGCCGTAGGCGCGGTCGACGGCGTCCACGTCGTGCCCGTCGACCTCGATGGTGTGCCAGTCGAAGGCCTGGAAGCGGCGGGCGTAGGCGTTCAGGTCGTGGCCGTGCCGGGTCGGGCCGCGCTGGCCGAGCCGGTTGACGTCGACGATCACGGTGAGGTTGTCCAGGTGTTCGTACCCGGCCTGCTCGGCGGCCTCCCACACGGATCCCTCGGCCAGCTCGCTGTCGCCGCACAGCACCCAGGTGCGGTAGCCGGTGCGGTCCAGCCGCTTGCCGGCCAGCGCGATACCGACACCGACCGGCAGGCCCTGCCCGAGCGAACCGGTGGCCGTCTCGACCCACGGCAGGCGCTGCGGTGTGGGGTGCCCTTCGAGGCGGCTGCCCAGCTTGCGGAAGGTGAGCAGTTCCTCGTCGTCGATGGCGCCGGCCGCCTTGTACGCGGAGTACAGCAGCGGCGAGGCGTGTCCCTTGGACAGCACGAAGCGGTCGTTGCCGGGGTGGGCGGGGCGGTCGAAGTCGTAGCGGAAGTGGCGTGCGAGCAGCACGGCCATCAGGTCGGCCGCGGACATCGAGGACGTCGGATGCCCAGAGCCCGCGGCGTCGGCGGCGCGGACACTGTCCACGCGCAGCTGTCGGCCGAGATCGGTGAGTTCACCGGTGTTCATGAGTCTCCTTTCGCGGAGTCGTCCGGTGGGTCGGAACGCTTGACGGGGCCGGGGGCGACATCAGGACCCGGAGGTGGTTGATCGTCAGGGGGCCGCAGAACGGGCACGGGCTGATTCTTGGCGGGCTCACCGCCGGGCTGATTCCTGGCGGGCTCACCACCCGGCTGATTCCTGGCGGGCTCACCGCCGGGTTGATTCTTGGCGGGCTCGCCACCCGGCAGATTCCTGGCGGCTCCACCACCCGGCTGGTTCCTGGCGGCTCCACCACCCGGCTGATTCCTGGCGGGTCCACCACCCGGCTGGTGTCGCGCGGGTGCGCCACCGGGCCGCCCCTCTGGGGGCTCACCACCCGGCTGCCCTGCGGAGGGATCACCACCCGGCTGCCTCTCGCCCGGCCCGCTCCTGCCCCGTGTGCCGCCGAGCGGTCCCTTGGCGGGCCTGTCGGCGGGCCAGGTCCGGGCCCGTTCTCCGGCCGGTCGGCCCTTGGCGAGCTCCGTTTCCGAGCGGCGCTCCGCGGCCCCGGATCCGGACAGTGTCACCCCGGATCCGGGCTGCCCCTTCGCGGGCTCTTCTGCGGCCCGGCCCTTCCCGGGCCCGGTGCCGGTCCCCCCGTCGTAGATGTCGGCCCGTACCGCCGCGCCCGGCCCCGAGCGGGCGCTCGCCTCCTGCCGCGTCCCGGGCCCGCCCGGCACCCGGGCCACCTCCGGCGACGACGTGTCCAGGGGCACGGACCAGGACCGTACGAGCCCCAACTGCACGGCCTGGCGCGGCAGTACCGCGTCCAGCAGCCAGTCGGCGGCGACCCGGACCCGGTTTCCGGGCATGGCGGCGAGGTGATAGCCACGCGTCACCGCACCCGCCGGTACCCCGGACAGCGCCACGCCGAGCGGATTGGCCGCGGCCTTCGCACCGCCCAGGTCGACGACGAAGCCCAGGTCGCGATGGCGGTAGGGCTTGCGCTCCCCGCCCAGGCCGAGTGACGCGGCGACGTTCTCGGCCGCGACCTTGCCGTGCCGCCAGGCGTGCTGCGCGGTCATCGGCGTACAGCTGCCCGGCTTCTCCAGATCGGGCACCGCGGCCGCGTCACCGCACGCGAACAGCTCCGGACGCCCCGGCACCTGGAGGTACGGGTCGACGAGCAGCCGCCCCTTCTCCAACGGCAGCCCGAGGGACGCGACCAGCGGGTCGGGCCGTACGCCCACGCACCAGACCAGCGTCCGGGTCTCGACGAACTCGCCGTCGCTCAGTACGACCCCGTCGGGCAGGGCCTCCTTCACGGAGGTCCCCGTCCGCACGTCCACGCCCCGCTGCCGCAGCACCCGGTCGGCCGTGGCGGAGAGCTTGTCGTCCATCTCGGGCAGCACCCGCGGCGCCACGTCCAGCAGGATCCAGCGCGGTCGCATGCCCTGCCGCAGCGGGTGCTTGCGTACCTGCGCGTCGGTGAACATCTGCCCGTGCGCGGCGACCTCGGTGCCGGTGTACCCGGCGCCGACCACGACGAAGGTGCAGCGCGCGGCGCACGACTTGGGGTCCTCGGCGGCGGCTGCCAGCTCCACCTGCCGGGTCACGTGGTCGCGCAGATACAGCGCCTCGGGCAGCCCTCGGAAGCCGTGCGCGTGCTCGGCGACGCCCGGGACGGGCAGCAGCTTGTTGACGCTGCCGGCGGCGATCACCAGCCGGTCGTAGGCGAGCGTGCCGCCGTCGCCCTCGGGGCCCGTGTAGTGCAGCGTGCGTCCGTCGAGGTCGATCCGGTCGGCCTCGCCGAGCACCAGCCGTACGTGCGGCAGCGTGCCCGAGAGGGAGACCGTGACCCGGCGCGGCTCCAGGATGCCGGCGGCGACCTGCGGCAGCAGCGGCAGATACAGGAAGTAGTCGGTGGGGTTCAGCAGGGTGATGTGGGCCCGGCCCCGGGTCTGCCGGGCCAGGGTGCGCGCGGCACGGTAACCGGCGAAGCCGGCACCGACGATCACGATGCGGGGTCGACTCACGGTTCACCTCCGGCGCTGTCGCGTACCTCGGGAGCCTTCCGCGTCCCCCTGGCCAGGGCACCCAAACGTCCGCCCGGCCCGGAACCCGCCGGTTTCCGCCCCTGCGCCCGGGTACCCGGGGCGGGATACGGACCACCCACGTCGCGGAGGCACTCCCCCATGCCCGAGTACGGATATTTCCTCTCGTGCGAGCAGTACGGACCAGCCGAACTGATCGAGCAGGCGCGGATGGCCGAGCAGGCCGGATTCCAGGCGCTGTGGATCTCGGACCACTACCACCCGTGGAACGACGAGCAGGGCCAGAGCCCGTTCGTCTGGTCGGTGATCGGCGCGCTGTCCGAGGCGGTGTCGCTGCCGGTCGAGACGGCGGTGACCTGTCCGACCGTGCGGATGCACCCGGCGGTGGTGGCGCAGGCCGCGGCGACCAGCGCGGTGATGACGGCGGGCCGCTTCCGGCTCGGCGTCGGCTCCGGCGAGGCGCTCAACGAGCACATCCTCGGTGACCACTGGCCGCCGGCCCATGTCCGTCTGGACATGCTGGAGGAGGCCGTCCAGGTGATGCGCCGGCTGTTCACGGGCGAGGAGGTGAACCATCACGGGCCGCACTACACGGTGGAGAACGCCCGCCTGTACACGGTGCCGGACGAGCCCGTCCCGATCGACATCTCCGGCTTCGGCCCGGCGGCGACCCAGCTCGCGTCCCGCGTCGGCGACGGCTACATCACCATGGCGGCGGACGAGACCATGGTGGAGCAGTACCGCAAGGGCGGAGGCGGCGGAAAGCCGGTCAGCGGCGGCACCAAGGTCTGCTACGACACCGACCGGGACGAGGCCCTGCGCACCGTCCACCGCCTCTGGGCGAACGAGCAACTGCCGGGGGAGCTGGGCCAGGTGCTGCCCTCGCCGAAACACTTCGAGCAGGCGCAGCAACTGGTCACCGAGGACATGGTGCGCGAGAACCGGGTGTGCGGCGACGACGTGGACGCCCACGTCGCCGAGCTGAAGCGGTTTGCCGACGCGGGCTTCGACCGGGTCTACGTCAACCAGATCGGGCCCGATCTGCGCGGCTTCTTCGACTTCTACCGCACGAAGGTCCTGCCGCAGCTCCAGCAGGGCCTCTGACGCGTCACCCCCGGGGGCGGGGCACGTCCGGGGCGTCCGTCGGCCGCGGGGGCACCGTGCCCGGGGCGGGCCCGGCGGCGGGCGGGGCCGGCGGCACGGGCGGATACGGCAGACCATCGGCCGCGGCGGCTGCCCGGCCCGCGTCATCACGGCCTGGGACCGCACCGGCCCCGTGCCCGGAACCCGGGCGGTCCGGCCGGGCCATGCCACGCAGCACATAGGCCGCGGCGCCCAGGAGCACGGCGGTGATCAGCGCGGCCGCCCAGCCGGGCAGGCCGAGGGCGAGGGCCAGTCCCACGGCGAGTGCGAGTGCCGCGCCCGCGTACAGGGCGAGTGCGCCGGACGCGGCGTACAGCGTGGCCCTGCGGCGCTGCTTGCGTGTCTGCTCGCGCAGTTCGTCCCGTACGGTCTCTCGCGCCACCTGCGCCAGCTCGTCAACCAGATGTTTGTCCAGATGCTCCAGGTGATCCATCGGCTTCATACCCGGCCGGGTACCCTCGCCCCCCGGCGCGTAACTAGGCTCGTCCTCATGGAGATTCTGGGTGCCACACTGCGCGTCTGCGTCGACGACCTCGAGACCGCGATCCCCTTCTACGAGCGGCTGGCGGGCGGCAGCGCCCAGCGCTTCGAACGGGGCGGTGTCGAGGTGGCGGCGATCGGCTGCTTCCTGCTGATGAGCGGTCCCCCGGCCGAACTGGAGGTGCTGCGCAAGGTTTCCGCGACGATCGCCGTCAAGGACGTCGACGACACCCACCGGGTGCTCACCGAACTGGGCGCCCACATCGTCGCGGGCCCCATCGCGTCCCCGGCCGGCCGCAATCTGATCGCGCTGCACCCGGACGGGTCGATCTACGAGTACGTGGACCGCAACGCGTGAGGTCCGCCGGGGCCGGACCCGGACTCAGTGCCGCTCCGGCCCCGTAACCGTCTCGGCGGTGATCGCCCAGCGTTCGTGGTCGCGCCAGGCCCCGTCGACGAAGAGCATCTTCGGCGAGAAGCCCTCCAGGCGGAACCCGCAGCCGCGGGCCAGGGCGATCGACGCGGCGTTGGCGGGCTGGACGTTGATCTCCAGCCGGTGCAGTCGCATCGGGCCGAACGCGTACCGCACGACGAGGTCGAGACCTTCGCGCATCAGCCCCCGCCCGGCGGCGTGCGCGAAGGCGCCGTAGCCAAGCGCCCCGCACTGGAAGCCGCCCTCGACGATGTTGTTGATGTTGATGAACCCGGCGATGGCCCCGTCGCCCCGCTCGCTGACGTCGCCCTTCTCGCAGACGAGGAAGCCGGCCTTGGACGGGTCCTCGATCAGCCGCCCGGCGTACGCGGTGTAGGCCTGGGCGCTCTCGGGCGGGAAGAGCCAGGGGTGGTGCAGGTCCTTGCTCTCCCGTGCCCGGGCGGTGAACTCGGCGCCGTCCCCGTAGGTGAAGTGGCGTATGCCCACCCGGGGGCCTTCGGCGAGGTAGCGGGATGCGTTGTGGGGCACCCCGCCACAGTAGCCGGGCCTCCTGTCAGGAGCCCGCGACCGGCAGCCGGAGCACCCCGGTGTTCCGCGGCCCGCTGACCACGGTCACCGGTTTGATCCCCCGGTTGCCGAAGTACGCGTCGTCGCTCGCCGCGATCACGAACCGCAGCCGGTGCCCCTTCTCGTACCGGTGCACGATCCCGGGCAGTGTGACGGTGAAGCTCTTGGTCACGTCCGGCACCCGGACCGGCGCGACCAGACGGCGCACCAGGGTGCGGGTGCCGTCGGGGGCGACGTCGTAGAGCTTGGCGAACAGCACGAGCTTGTCGGCCGCGTCGCCGGAGTTCTGGGTGCGCTCGGCCTTCGGGGAGTTCACCTTGAGGGTGGCCCGGGGCGCGCCCACGACGTCGAGGGGGCGTGACAGCGGGGTGCTGGTCCAGCCGAGGTAGGTGCCCTCGGTGTCGTGCGGTGGTGTGTCGGGCAGTCCGATGAGGCCGGCCAGCGAGCTCTCGGAATGGCTCGTGGGAATCGCCCAGTTGGTGTATCCGCGGCTGCCCCGGGCCACCTTGTCGCGGTTGTCGACGAGCTTGCCGTCGCCGGAGAGGTACAGCGTGCGGCTCGGTGCGGGGAGATGGTCGGCGGTGGCGTAGGCGCGGTCCGGGTCGGTGATCCAGTCCCGGTGATAGGCGAAGGCCGGTCCCGTGTCGGCCTGCGTCCGGCCGCGCAGATGGCGGTCGAACCAGGCGAGGACGCGCCGGCCGACGTAGCTGGTCTCCAGGTTGCCCTTCGACAGATCGAGTTCACCGGGGCCGGTGAGCCCTCCGCTGTGGCCCCAGGACTGCCAGATCATCTTCACGGGGGTGCCCTGTGCGCGAAGCGTCCGGTACGTCGCCGTCGCCTCGTTGAGGTTGAAGAGGGTGTCGGTCTGTCCCTGGACCAGCAGGGTGGGTGTCTTGACGCGATGGAGGTACGACGCCGGGGAGACGCTCCGCGCGAAGGCGAGCAGCTCGGCGGTCCGGTCGGCGGGGTAGCCGCCGGAGTTGAGCGTGTGGATGGTCCGGCAGGCCTTGGTGACGAAGTGCAGACAGGAGAGGCGGTTGATGCGGGACGGGTCGAGGCTGGGCTGGAGCAGCGGCTGGCCCTCGCCGATGAGGTAGAAGCCGTTGGTCCACTGCCATTTGAAGGCGCCCGGGACGCCGGTGCCGCCGGTGGCGTTGTTGGGGGCCAGGGCGTACGCCAGGTCGTTCCAGGTGATCATGGGGACGAGCGCGTCGAGGCGATGGTCGACGGCGGCCGTCGCCAGCTGGACGGCGCCGCCGTAGGAGCCGCCGATCATGCCGACCCGTGGGTCGCCGGGCCGGTCGAGGGTGACGAAGTCAGCGGTGGTGCCGTCGTCGGCGGCGCGTTCGCCGCCCAGGAAGTCGACCAGCCGCGCGGTTGCGGCACCGTCGATGGCCGGGTCGTCGAGGGAGATGAGACAGCCGCTGCGGCCGAATCCGAGCCCGGAGTAGATGAGGGAGACGTAGCCGCGCTGGGCGAAGGCCTTGCCGATGGTGTCCGTCGAACCGTCCGACTTGCTGCCGCCGAAGCCGTTCGTGCCGAGCACGGCGGGCGCCCGGTGGGTCCGGTCCACGCCCGCCGGGCGGTACAGGTCGGCGTCGACCGTGCAGGGCCGGCCGCCCGCCTGGACGGTGAACTTGAGCGGGGTGACGGTGTAGGAGCCCGCCGCGGTGGCGGGCGGGGTGAGGGCGAGGGGGGCGGCCAGGGCGGCGCCCAGAGCGAGAGCGAGCGGCGCGCGGGATCTGGGCACGCGTCGGGACACACGGACCTCCACGGTGGGGACAACCCGAATACCGACCAGTAGGTACTTGGTCGGTAGTCATCGTGTGACACGTGTCAGGGAGCGTCAATCACCGAAACGAGGGTTCTTGACAGGATTTCAGTAACGGCATGTTCAGCTCAGGGCCGGTTCGTCGAAGGTCAACGTGCCCTTCCCGGCGTCCAGTTCGGCCACCATCCCCAAGGGCATCGTCAGCGCGCCCTCGCCGTGCCCGAAACCGAACTCCTCCACGACCGGGACACCGATCCCGCCGAGCCGGTCGGCGAAGACCGCGCGCAGGTCCTCGTACAGGCCGCACGACGCCCAGGACCCGAGCACCACCCCGGCGACCCCGTCCAGCCAGCCGGCGCGCAGGAGTTGGGTCAGGTACCGGTCCAGGCGGTACGGGCTCTCGCCGACGTCCTCGATCAGCAGCAGTCCGCCCCGGGCCGCCGGGTGGGCGTGCGGGGTGCCGAGGTCGCTCGCGAGCAGGCTCAGACAGCCGCCCAGGGTGACGCCCCGGGCCCGCCCGGGCACCAGGGCGCTGCCGCCCGGGGGCACGGCCGTGACGGTCCGCACGGTCTCCGGCGCGAAGAGGGTCGCCCGCAGCTGCTCCTGGGCCCGGGCGCTCTTGAGGAAGTCGACGCCGGCGACCGCGGGGCCGTACAGGGTGACAAGGCCGAGGCGGGTGGCGAACGCCTGGTGCAGGACGGTGATGTCGCTGAACCCGGCGAACACCTTCGGGCCCGCCGCGCGCAGCGCCGCCCAGTCGAGCAGGTCGACCATGCGCTGCGCCCCGTACCCGCCCCGGGCGCACAGCACCGCGGCGACGGACGGGTCGCACCAGGCGCCTTGCAGATCGGCGGCCCGCTCGGCGTCCGTTCCGGCCAGGTAGTCCAACGCGCGGTGCCGGCCCAGCACATGGGGCGCCACCACGGGGTCGAGGTCCCAGGCGCGCAGGATGTCGAGCCCGGCCTGGAGCCGCTCCTCGGGCACGGGCCCGCTCGGCGCGACGACGGCGACACGGGCGCCGGGGGCGAGCCGGGGCGGTCGCAGAAGCTGGTTCACGTGCTGAGCTCCAGAGTCGGGACACCGGGCGGATCGAGCCGGAACACCTGGGCGTACAGGGAGAGTTCGGCCTCCAGGGCGCGCACCATGGTCTCCGCCCGCCGGAACCCGTGCCCCTCCCCCTCGAAGGCGAGATAGGCGTGCGGCACCCGCCGGCCCTCCAGCCGGGTCAGGAACCGCTCGCACTGGACGGGCGGGCAGATCGGGTCGTCCAGGCCCTGGAGCAGCAGGAACGGCACGCCGAGGCGGTCGGCGTGGGTGGCGGGCGAGCGCTCCGCGTACCGCGCGGGCACCTCGGCGAGCGGCCCGATCAGGCTCTCCAGGTACCGCGACTCGAAGTCGTGGGTCTCCCCCGTGCCCCAGCCGGTGAGGTCCAGGATGGGGTACTTGATCGTGCCGCAGGCGTAGACATCGGTCGTGGTGAGCGAGGCCGCCGCGGTCCAGCCGCCCGCGCTGCCGCCCCGGACGGCGAGCCGGTCGCGGTCGGCGGTGCCCTCGTCTGCGAGGGCCAGGGCGACGGCCGCGCAGTCCTCGACGTCCACCACGCCCCACTGCTCGCGCAGCCGCTCGCGGTAGGGGCGGCCGTATCCGGTGGAGCCGCCGTAGTTCACCTCGGCGACGCCGATGCCGCGCGAGGTGAAGTAGGCGATCTCCAGGTCGAGCACCAGGGGCGCGTGGCCGGTGGGCCCGCCGTGCGCCCAGACGACGTACGGCGGCCGTTCGTCGTCCGGCGCGACACAGCCGGGGTGGTGGGGCGGGTAGATGTGGGCGTGGATGTCGCGTCCGTCAGGGCCGGTGAAGGTGCGGATCTGCGGCTCGGGGTAGTACGCGGGGTCCACGGCGTCGTCGTGCTCGGCGCCGATGACGCGGGCGTGACCGGTGGCGGCGTCCAGTTCCACGACCTCGTGGGCGCTGCGCGGGCTGGCCCCGACGGCGACGATCCGTTCGCCGTGCGCGGCGAGGGTGGGCGCGAACTCGGTCCAGGGTCCGGCCGCGTCGACGACCTCGCCCGTCTCGGGGTCCAGGATGCCGAGAGCGGTGGCGCCCCGGCCGTGCACGACGGCGATCAGGCCGCTGTCGAGCGGCGCGAACCATCGCATGCCGAGCTTCCACAGCGCCCCGCCGAACTCCTCCTCGCGGGGGCACACCGGCTCTCCGTCGAGGTGGAGGTTCCACCAGCCGCTGCGGTCGCTCGCGTGCAGGAGGCGGCCGTCGTGGGTCCAGTCGGCCTGGGCGATGGACTCGCCGGGCCCGCCGGCCACGGTCCGCGCCTCGTGCAGGCACCCGTCGGGGCCGACGTCGGCGAGGATCAGTTCGGTGCCGTCCCACGGCATGCGCGGATGGTCCCAGGCCAGCCAGGCCGCCCGCAGCCCGTCGGGGGAGAGCCTCGGCCCCGTCACGAACCGGTGCCGGGCGTCGGTGAGTTCGCGTACGGCGTCCCGGTCCCGGGCGGCGGAGCCGTCGAGCGGGACCGCGGCCGGGACGCGGCGCACATCGGTGGGTCCGTCTCCGGTGAACTCCTCCAGCACGCACCACACCTCGCCCCGCTCGGGCCGCAGCGACGGCTCCGCCCAGCGCAGGCCCCCGCCCACGGGAGACACCGGCGTGAGCGGGCGGGGCTCTCCGCCCGGCTCACAGCTGTACAGCCGCTGGTCGGCGAAGTTCACGAACACCACCAGCGGGCCGTCGTCGCCCGCGAGCGCCGCCCAGGGGTGCCCGCCGTACTCGATGACCCGGCTGCGTACGTTCCACGGCGCGGGCAGCACCGGCTCCTCCGTGCCGTCGGTGTGCCGCCGCACCAGGGTGCGCCGGCCGCCCTCGGCGGGGCGCGGCTCGGTCCACCACACCTCGTCGCCGACGAAGCCCACGTACTCCGGGTGCCCGTCGTGCGCGGCGGCCAGGGCCGCGTCGATGGGCGAGGGCCACGCCCCGTACGCCAGCGTCCGCACGCTCTCCCCCACTCCCCTAGGCCGTCCGCAGGAACCGGTCGAGTACCCGCACACCGAAGTGCAGCGCCTCGACCGGGACCCGTTCGTCGACGCCGTGGAACATCGCCCCGTAGTCGTAGCCCTCCGGCAGCTTCAGCGGTGTGAAGCCGTAGCCGGTGATGCCGAGGCGCGAGAACTGCTTGGCGTCCGTGCCGCCGGACATGCAGAACGGCACCACATGCCCCTCCGGGGCGAACTCCTCGACGGCGGCCCGCATCCGGGCGAACGTCGGCGAGTCCACCGGCGACTCCAGGGCGACCTCGTGGTGGTGGAACTCCCACTCCACGTCCGGCCCGGTGAGCCGGTCGAGGGTCTCGCGGAACTCGTCCTCGCCGCCGGGCAGATACCGGCCGTCCACCTGCGCCACGGCCTCCCCGGGGATCACGTTGACCTTGTAACCCGCGTTCAGCATCGTCGGGTTGGCACTGTTGCGCACGGTCGACTCGACGAGCTTCGCGGCGGGGCCCAGCTTGTCCAGCAGCGCGTCGACGTCCGTCAGGTCGCTGTCGATGCCGTAGAGCGCGGCGAGTTCGGTGAGCGCCGCGCGTACGGTCGCGGTCGGCCGCAGGGGCCATTCGTGCTCGCCGATCCGGGTGATCGCGGCCGACAGCCGGGTGACCGCGTTGTCCCGGTTCACCTTGGAGCCGTGCCCGGCGCGTCCGCGCGCGGTGAGCTTAAGCCAGGCCGTGCCGCGCTCCCCGGCCGCGATCGGGTAGATCTGCCGCCCGTTGCCGTCGTGGAAGGTGAAGGCGCCCGACTCGCTGATGCCCTCGGTGCAGCCCTCGAACAGGGCCGCGTGTTCGCCCGCGAGGAAGCCGGAGCCGTCCTCGGCGCTGGCCTCCTCGTCCGCGGTGAACGCGATGACGATGTCCCGCCGGGGCCGTACGCCCTGGCGCACCCAGCCGCGCACCACGGCGAGGATCATCGCGTCCATGTTCTTCATGTCGACGGCGCCGCGCCCCCAGACGACCCCGTCGCGGACCTCCCCGGAGAACGGGTGCACGCTCCAGTCGGCCGCCTCGGCCGGTACGACGTCCAGATGGCCGTGGAGCAGCAGCGCGCCGGCTCCGGGGTCGGTGCCCTCGACGCGGGCGACGACGTTGGTCCGGCCCTTCGTGCGCTCCAGGAGCGTCGGCTCGATCCCGGCCTCGGCGAGCCGCGCGGCGGCGTACTCGGCGGCGGGCCGCTCCTGGCAATCGCCGCCGCCCCGGTTGGTGGTGTCGATCCGGATCAGGTCGGACGTGTACGTCACGACCTCGTCCAGCGCCTGCCTGTCCACCTGCTCAGCCATACTGCTCCTCCACCGCGGCCGAGACGATCGTGGTGACCGCCTTGAAGGCGCGGATGCCCTCGTACATGGTCTCGCTCGTACAGGCCACCTTGCGCTCCCCGATCCGGTCCACACCCGGCACGACGGTGGCGGCCATCGCCAGATGTTCCGCGTCGAACTCGACGGCGACGGTGAACGGACCGCCGTGCACGGGTTCGTGACGCACCGCCAGCGCGGTGGCCTCCTTGGCGGCCGCGCGGATGTCGGCGGCGGTCCGGGCGGGGGTGCGGCACACGGCCGCGTACCGCGACACATGGTCCTTCACCGCGACCTTCAGCGCCTCGGGCGCGTACCCGAGCGCGTCCTCGCAGGCGATGTCGTCCCCGGTGACCAGCACGACCGGCACCCCGAACTCGGCGACGACATGGGCGTTGAGCAGCCCCTCGCTGGCCCGTACGTCGTTCAGCCACACGCCCGTGATCTGGTTCGCGAGGTAGGTGTGGGCGAGGACGCCCTCCATGCCGGCGCCCGCGTGGTAGCCGACGAACGCGATGCCGTCGACGTCGCCGTGCTGCACGCCCTCCACCATGGAGAGCGCCTTGTGCCGCCCGGTGAGCAGCTGGGCCCGTTCGTCCAGCCGCTCCAGCAGCAGATTGCGCATCGTCGCGTGCGCCTCGTTGATGATCACCTCGTCGGCGCCGCCGTCGTGGAAGCCGAGCACGGCGGCGTTGACGTCGGAGGTGAACAGCGAACGGCAGCGCTCCCACTGCGCGGCGCCCGGCACGACGTCGTCCGGCCAGGTGACCCCGGTGGCGCCCTCCATGTCGGCGCTGATGAGGATTCTCATGACGACCCGTTCCGGATGGAGATCTTCATGGTTCGTCACGTTACGCGCTGCGGGCAGAACCGGCTACGACGTCACCAGCGGATCGGCAGGTCGCCGAGGAACGAGGTGAGCCGGCCGGCGAGGAGCCGGTGGTCCCGGGCCGAGTAGTGCCAGTGGCAGCCGGCGTGGTCCAGGCCCGTGTCGTCGAGCCGCCAGTAGCGGACCCGGCGGTCACCGGCGCCGGTGCGCTCCTGGACCACCTGCTCGACATGTCCGGCGAACGGCCCCGCACCGACGGCCAGCAGCGTGGTGCCGGGCCCGTAGCGCGTCCGCAGCTTCTGGAGGAAGCCGCTGTAGGCACTCCGGTACGCGGCGGCGAGGCTCTCGTCCGTCCAGGGCTCGCCCGGGTTGAGCGGCGTCGAGAAGTCGTTCGTGCCGAGGTGGACCACCACGAGCCGCGGCCGCCAGGTGCCCGGGTTCTGCCAGACGTCGCCCGGCACGTTGAGCAGCGCGCGGTCGTAGAAGGTGCGGTAGTTCTCCTGCGGCGAGCCTCCGTTGTAGTTGCGCACCATGCCCCGGCCCGAGTACGCGTTGATCTGGTAGTCGGCGCGCAGCCGCCGGGCGGTGAGGGCGGCATAGCTCACGTCGGCGTTGGTGGTGCGGGCGACCTGCTCGCCGGTGCAGTCGCGGGAGGCAGAGAGGTTGCCGTAGCCCGCCGTGAGGGAGTCTCCGACGAACTCGATCTGGCGTCCGCGGGCGGCCGGGCGGGTGAGCACGGCCCCGCCCGGCGCGGCGACGAAGCCGCCGAACACGCTGGTGCTCCACGGGGTGTCGTTGCGTTTGACGAGCCGTACGGTGTGCGCTCCCTTGCGCAGGCCGTCGACCCAGTGCGTGGTCCTGCCCGGCGTGACGAGGGTCGCCACGGTGGTTCCGTCGACCTGGACGTCGTAGTCGGCGGCCGGGTCGTCGAGCACGATGCCGACGCCGGTGCCCCTGATCCGGCCCTCGAAGTACACGCCGGGCCAGCTGTACCGGAGCACGTCCCCGCCGTCCTCGACCCGCCCGGCGGTGTGCACGCTCGTCGCCACTCCGCCTTTGTCCGGGGCGGCGGCTGTGGCAACCGCGGACGTGCCGAGCAACACCGTCGACGCGGCCGACGCGACCAGCATCCGTAACCAGGGCGATGTCATGACTGTCCTCCGGAGGACGAGACAGGTGCACGGACCGGGCAGAATGACCGTACACCGACAAAAACCTCGCTCACCAGGCCGCGTCGGGCTCAGCTCCGGAGCCGGCCGAAGCGGAAGGGCACCAGCGCCTCGGGCCGCCGCCCGGTGACCACGTACTCGGCGAGCCGGTGCCCCGTCACCGGCCCCAGGGTGACGCCGAGCATGCCGTGGCCGGTGGCCGCGAAGGCGTTGTCGTGCCCCGGGACGCGGTCGATCACCGGAAGCCCGTCGGGAAGGAACGGCCGCCCTCCCACCCAGGGGTCGCGGATCAGCCCGACCAGGTCGTCCGGGTCGTCGAACCAGCGGCCCAGGTAGTGCCGGCTGGCGAGGGCTACCGCGACGATACGGCGCCAGTCGAGACGGTTGTTGTTGCCGCTGAGCTCCATCGTGCCGCCGATCCGCGTGGTGCCGCCGATCGGTGAGGCGACGGCCCTGCGCTCGCCGAAGTACAGCGTGTGCCGGGGCGCCGGATCCAGGTCCACGGAGAAGCTGTAGCCCTTGCCGGCCTGGAGGGGCAGGTGGTGGCCGAGAAGCCTGAGCAGCCCCGGGGAGCGCATGCCGGCGGCGACGACGACCGCCGCGCAAGGCAGCTCGTAGTCGGCGGTGCGCAGGGCGGTGACCCGGCCGCCCCGCGACCGGAAGCCGGTGATCTCGGCGTTCTCGTGGATCTTCACACCCGAGGCGGTCAGGGCCTCGCCCAGGGCACGCGCGAACGCCTCCGGGTCGACCACGCCCTCCCCCGCCACGAGGTAGGCCGCGCGTACGGCCGGTGACAGGGCCCCGTCCAGCAGGTGCGCCTCGGCACCCGTGGTGATGTCGTCGGGCACGGGATAGTGCCCGTCGGCCATCTCCCGCTGGATCGCGAGGTGATGGCGTGCCTCGGCCGGCGACAGGAAGGCGTGCACCATTCCGGGCCGGGTCAGCGTCGTGTCCACTCCCGCCTCCCGCAGCCCGTCGAACAGGCCGAAGGTGTCCCGGTTCAGCCCGGCGATCGCCGCGTAGCCGCGCCGGAAGGCCGCCGGTGTGCTGCTGCGCCAGAACCGCCACAGCCACCGTACGAACGCCGGATCCGGAAGAGGGCGCAGATAGAGCGGGGAGTCCGGGCGGCCGAGCGAGCGCAGGGCGTAGCGCACCACGCCCGGGGCCGGCACCGGCGTCGAGTGGCTGAGGCAGACCCAGCCCGCGTTGCCCCGCGACGCCCCGGAGCCCAGTTGCCGCCGCTCGACCACCTCCACCTCGAGGCCCGCGGCGGCCAGGTAGTACGCCGTGCACAGCCCCACGACGCCGCCGCCCACGACGACGACCGGGCCGGCCGTACCGGATACGGCGCTCATGACGGGTTCCCGTACGACGCGAGGAACTCCCGGGTGCGGGCCTCCGCAGGGGTGTCCAGGACGTCCTCGGGCCGGCCCTCCTCCACGATCCGGCCGCCGTCGACGAAGACGACATGGTCGGACACCTCGCGGGCGAACGGCAGTTCATGGGTGACCAGCAGCATCGTCATCCCGTCGGCGGCGAGTTCACGCATCACGCTCAGGACCTCCCGGGTGGCCTCGGGATCCAGGGAGGACGTGGGCTCGTCGAACAGCAACACCTCGGGTGTGAGGGCGAGAGCGCGCGCGATGGCGACGCGCTGCTGTTCGCCGCCGGAGAGCTGTTCGGGCCGGCCGAGGGCACGGTGGGCCACACCCACCCGCCGCAGCAGCGCCACGGCCCGCTCCAGCGCCCGCTCCTCGGGCACGCCCGCCTTGCGCTGCGCGAGCACCACGTTCTCCACGGCCGTCAGATGCGGAAACAGATGGAACCGCTGGAAGACCATGCCGACCGTGCGGCGCAGCCGGGGCAGATCACGGCACACCGTGCGGCCGCCCTCGTGCACCACCTCCCCGGCGACCTCGACGGTGCCCCGGTCCGGGCGTTCCAGCAGGTTGACGCAGCGCATCAGGGTGGTCTTGCCGCCGCCGCTCTGCCCGATGACGCTGACGATGCTGCCCCGGCGGACCTCGAGGTCCACCCGGTCGAGAACGAGCCGTCCGTCGAAGGACTTGCACAGCCCCTCGATCTGTACGACGGGCTCGGAGGAGGCCCGGGTAGCGGGGGTCGCGGCGGCCACCGACTCGGTCATGCGGAAACCTCCTTCACGGGTACGCCGGCGACGGGCTCACCGGCCAGCAGGGCACGGGCCGCCCGCAGGCGCCGCCGTCGCCAGGGCGTCAGGGGCACTCCCGAGCGGACCTTCCGCTCCAGGAGCAGCAGCAGTTGGGACAGCGGGTAGCAGAGGGCGAAGTAGATCGCCGCGATCACCAGGTACACCTCCAGGGCCCGGAAAGTGGCGGAGGTGATGAGCCGCCCCTCGGACATCAGCTCGGCGGCGGAGACGGTGACCAGCAGCGAGGTGGACTTGAGCAGGTCGACCAGCATGGTGTTCGTGCCGGGCAGCGCCAGCCGGAGGGCCTGGGGCAGCACGATGTGGCCGAAGATGCCCGCCCTGCCGATGCCCAGCGCCTCACCGGCCTCGGTCTGCCCGGCGTGCACGCCGCTGATCGCGGAGCGGAAGATCTCCGACAGGTAGGCGGCGTAGAAGACGATCAGGCTGAGGCAGCCTGCCGTGAAGACGTCCAGCCGGATCCCGGCGGAGGCGAGGCCGAAGTAGGTGAGGAAGATGATGGCGAGCAGCGGGATGTTCTTGAACACCTCGGTGTAGACGGCGGCGAGGGCTCGCGCGGGCCAGGACCTGCTGAGCCTGAGCAGCGCCACGGCAAGGCCGAGGAGCACCGCGCCGGCGAAACCGACCACCGTGTAGGACACGGTGCGCCCGAGCGCGTCGATGAGATCGGGCCGGTAGTCGGACCAGGGAACCTCGAAGAGACCGGACATGGCGACTGCTTTCACTTGGCGATGGACGGGGGCGTCCAGTCCTGGGGCCGGTCCACACCGCGGCGGGCCGTGGCCACGTCGGCGGCGGGCACGAGGAACTGCTTCGGGTCGCCGCCGTACTTCCTGACGAGCTTCGTCAGCTCGCCGCTGCCGTACATGGCGTCGATCCGCGCGGAGATCGCCCGCTCCAGCTTCGTGGCCTTCCTCGGCAGGTAGAAACCGGTCTGGTACGGCTGGAAGTACTGGTAGGCGGGCTCGGCCTTGACCTGTGCCGCGGTCGGCGGGGTCAGGTACTGCGTGTCGATCTTCAGCTCGGGCCGCTGCTTCTGTGCCGCGATGATGAGCAGCGGGTCGAGGAAGCCGACGTCGACCCGGCCGGCACCGAGGTCGTCGAAGACGCCGTTGGCGTCGGGGTAGGCGTGCAGTTTCGCGCCGCGCACGGCCTGGATGGACTTGACCCAGACGTAGCCCTCGACGGTGCCCAGGTTCAGGTTCTCCAGATCATCGACGGTCTTGTACGACTTGCCGCTGCGAACGGCCATCGCAGGGGGCGAGTAGTAGGGCGGATCGGTGAACAGCCCCTGTTTCTGGCGTTCCGCGGACCAGGCGACGCCGCCTACGGTGATGTCGACCCGGCGGGACTGCACCCCGGCGAGCATGCCGGCGAAATCCGTCACCTCGGGCTCCACCTTCAGGCCCAGCCCCTTGGCGACGGAGGCGAGAATGTCACCGTCGAGTCCGACGATTCTGCCGCCCTGGACGCTGGTGTAGGGCGCGTAGGGCTGGACGGCCACCTTGATGACGCCGGGCGTGAGCGTCCCCAGCGCGGCGGCCTGCGCCGACACGTTCTCGGGGGCGTCGTCCCCGCCCGAGCCGCAGGCGGCGGCCGTGGACATCAGGAGCATCGTTGACAGGGCGAGGGCAAGCGAACGCATACGGATCATCGGCTCGGGCCTTCCGGCTGGGCGCCCCGGCGGGGTCTGACTGGGCCCATACGCTAGGCAGCCCCCAGCCCCGCGTCACCGTTCACTTCGTACGAACTTGTGGCTGGAATCGCCCCCTCCCCTGTACGGTGCGTCCAACCTCGGACCGTCCGCCGACGGGAGGAACGCCGTGCTCAGCCCGTCACTCGCGCAGGAGATCGCCGGGGACACCTCCGCGGTCATCGGCTTCAACGTGCTGATCACGGACGCGGACGGCATGGTCATCGGCAGCGGCGACAGCAGCCGCGTCGGCACCTTCCACGAGGCGTCCGTCGAGGTCATCCGTACCAAGGAGCCCGCGACGCACAACGCGTCACAGGCCCACGCGCTGCGCGGGGTGCGCCCCGGGGTCACGCTGCCCCTGGTCACGGACGGGCAGGCGGTGGGGACGGTCGGGATCACCGGCACGCCCGCCCAGGTGGGCCGCTTCGGCCTGCTGGTGAAGCGGCAGACGGAGATCCTGCTGCGGGAGTCCGTGATGCTGCGCTCCCGGCTGCTCGCCGAGCGGGCCGCCGAGAAGCTGCTCGCCGACATCGCCTCCTACGACCCGGCGGTCGTGGAGGGCGAGTTCCTGATGTTCCGGGCCGCCGAACTCGGCTTCGACCTGCGGCTGCGCCGGATCGCGGTGGCGTTCGAGGTGACCGTGCCCGACCCGGGCGCCCGTCGCGTCGCCCCGGCCCGGGACATGGCGCTGGTCCGCTCGGAGCTGCTGCGCACGGTCCGCGATGTCTTCGCCGACCCGCAGGACATCGTCGCGAGCACGGCGCCCGGCTGGATCGGCGTCCTGCACCGGCTCCCGGCCCGGGAACCGGCGGACGCGCCGGCCGCCGCCTGCCGCCGGGTCACGGACGTCATCGCCGCCCAGGACGGGCTCGCCGCCCGCGCCGGCATCGGCGAGCCGGCCACCTCCGTCGGCGGGCTGCACGACTCCTACCAGGACGCCTGCGACGCGCTGCGGCTGGGCGCCCGGGTGGGCGGCGGCTCAACCGTCCACCCGATCAGCGATCTGCGGGTCCATCAACTGCTGGCGGCGGCGAGTCAGTCCGCCCGCACGCGCCTGCTCGACCTCACCGCGGCGCGGTTGCGGGACCAGCCGGACTGGCCGGCGCTCCGCGACACGGTCACGGCCTGGTGCGAGAGCGGCCTCAACCTCGTACGGGCGTCCGAGGCGCTGCACATCCACCGCAACACCGTCGTCTACCGCATCAACAAGATCGAGCGGCTCACCGGCCGTTCGCTGCGCGAGCACCGGACGGCCATGGCCCTGTACCTGGCCTGTCTGGCCGACCGGCTGGGCGGCCCGGAGCGCTGATCGCTCGCCTCAGGCGGTACGCCCCGCCACCAGCCACCTGGAGGGCAGCTCGATGCGCGTGCCGTCGGGGTGGTATTCGGTGGTCGTCAGGGGCAGCTCGCCGCCCGCCAGGACGGTGAGGCCGGCCGAGCGCAGATACTCGGGGACGGCCTCGTCGGAGACCTCGCCGGGGGCGATGCCGTGCCGGAACACCGGCGCGAGCTTGGGCGGCGGACCGTCGGGGCCGCCGGCCAGGCCCATCAGCAGCGGCTTGGCGGACCCGGAGAGCTCCACCAGGAAGGCCCGGCCGCGGTCGCCGACCAGCGTGGCGATCCCGTCCACCAGCGACTGCCGGTCGTCCGGTTCGCACTGGTGCAGTACGCCCCGCATGTAGACGTTGGTGTCACCGAGCTCCGCGTGCAGGGTCTGCGTCTCGCTCTTCTCGGCGGCGTCCAGTTGCCGGTACGTGGCCTGCTCCGCCGGGTCGGCCCGCCGGGCGTGGTCGAGGGCCGCGGCCGACAGGTCGGTGCCCACGACCCGCGGGAAGCGGTCGGCGAGGTAGCGGGTCTGGGTGCCGTTGCCGCAGCCGAGGTCCACCATCGGCAGCGCGGGATCGGCCACATGAGGTTCGAACAGGGCGAGGTGCGGGCCGGCGGTCAGGACCGGCTCGGCGTCCCAGAACACCGCCCCCGGTTCGGCGGACGCCGCACGCCAGAACCCCTCCCACGCCTCCCGGTACCGACTCGTCACGCTCATGACCGACTCCCCAGGGTGCGACCGAATCCCGCCGTGCGGCGGGCGAGTCCGGTGTACCGCGCGGCGCGGGCCACGACAAGCGTCCGGGGTCAGCGCCTGGGCAGTGTCAGTTCGAACCACACGGTCTTGCCCGTCTTGGTGCGGCTGCTGCCCCACTCGCGGGACAGCGCGCTGACGACCCGCAGACCGCGCCCGGCATCGTCGAGCGAGCCGCTGCTCAGCAGCGTCGGAAGCTCGTGATCGTCGTCGTCCACCTCGCACAGCAGGGTGTCGCCGCGGACGAGGCGCAGTTCCACGGGGCGTGCGTGGGAGTGCCGTACGGCGTTGGTGACGAGTTCGCTGACCATCAGCTCGGCGGACGCGACCAGCTTCGCCAGGCCCCAGTCGTGCAACTGCTCGCGGACCGCCGCGCGGGCCCGGCCGGCCTCGGCCGGGTCGAGGGCGAGCCGCCACTCGGCGACGTCGTCCGGCTCGATGCCGTTCAGGCGGGCCATCAGCAGCGCCACGTCGTCCTTGCGTCCGCCGCGGGTGTTGAGGGCGCGGATGATGGTGTCGCAGGCGTCGTCCATGGACGCCGCCGGGTGGGCGGCCGACTCGCAGAGCGTCGCGAGGCCCACCCCGATGTCCTCGCCCCGCACCTCGACCAGCCCGTCGGTGCACATCACCAGCCGGTCTCCCGGCTCCACACGCAGGCGTTCCGCCTCGAAGGGCACGCCCCCGACGCCGATCGGCGCGCCCGTGGGCAGCTCCAGCAGTTCGCTGCGCCCGTCGTCGGCCCGGACCAGGACGGGCGGGATGTGTCCGGCGTTGGCGAGGTGCAACTCGCTCGCGATCGGGTCGTACACGGCGTACAGGCAGGTCGCGAGGTAGGTGTCGCCGAGGCGCTGCGCGAGGTCGTCGAGGTTGCGCAGCAGCTGGGCGGGCGGCAGGTCGAGTCCGGCCATGGTCTGCACGGCCGTCCGCAACTGGCCCATCATCGCGGCCGAGTTCAGGCCGTGGCCCATGACGTCGCCGACGACGAACGCGGTACGGCCGCCGGGCAGCTTCACGGCGTCGAACCAGTCGCCGCCGACCCGCCCGAGCATCGTGCCCGGCAGATAGCGGGTGGCGATGTCGCAGCCCGCCATGCGGGGCGGGATGTGCGGCAGCATGCTGTCCTGGAGCGTCTCGGCGACGTTCTCCTGGAACGTGTACATGCGCGCGTTGTCCAGCACGAGGCCGGCGCGGGCGGCGAGTTCGGCGCCGGTGACGCGGTCCATGTCGTTGAAGACGGGCCGTTCCGGGTGCCGCAGCAGGATCATGAAGCCGAGCACGACATGGCGGGCCTTCAGCGGCACGACCAGCATGGAGCGGCCCGTGATGAGCGGCCGGATGTCGCGCTTCTCGAACTGCGCGGCGATGGCGTGGCCCATCTCCTCGCTGATGCGCGGCACGAGGACGGGTTCGCCGGAGGTCATGCACTGGAAGAACGGCGTGTGCGCCGGGAACGGCATGGCCTCCCCGACCGGCACGACGTCGTCCCAGCGGCCGGGCTCGTCGGTGTGCTCCACGGCGACCCGGTGCCACAGGGTGGTCGTGTCGGGCACCCCGTCCGGGAACCCCTCGCCGGCGACGACCTGTTCGCGCAGATACGTCCCGGCGACGTCGGTGAACCGGGGCACGACGGCCCTGCTGACCTCGGTGATCGTGCGGGACAGGTCGAGGGAGGTGCCGATGCGGCCGCTGACCTCGTTGAGGAACTCCAGATGCTCGCGGACGGCCGCGTATTCGAGGTCCTCGCCCTCGTCGGGCAGTTCCTCCGGGACGGGCTCCCCGGCGGCCAGGGCCCGCGCGGCACGTTCCCTGCGCGCCTTGCGCTCGGCCCGCCGGGCCACGCCCCAGTCGGGAGTGACGGGCACCCGGTCGTTCTGGCTGAACTCCAGGATCGGATAACCGAGTTCGAGGACCTGCCCGACGATGCGGGCGCTCTCGCCGACGCTCATGCTGGGCAGGATCTCGGGCAGCCGGCGGGCGAGCTCCTCCGCCCCGGGGAAGTCCGTGTGCAGCGCGAAGCCGGGCGCTATCCGCTCCAGCGCCCCGTCGTCCCCGCGCAGCCCTTCGGCGTCGGCGGCCAGCACGAGCAGCCGCTCGGGCCCGGGAGTCACCAGCGGGTAGGCCCACCACAGGATGTCGACCCGGCCGCCCCCGGACGCGGTGAGCCGGGCGCGGCCCGCCGCCGGGTAGGACAGGCCTCCGTCGAGGGACGATTCGAGGTCGGGTCCGAGACCGTCGTAGGCGGCGTGCGGGGTGGTGTCCCGCTCTTCGGGCAGGGCGCCGGAGACGGGGAGCAGGTCAAGGGCCGTGCGGCCGATCGCCTCGTCCTTGGGGACGCCGAACAGGCGCCGTGCGCCCCGGCTCCAGTGGGACACGAGGCCGTCGCGGTCGACCACGACGACGGCCAGGGGGACGCGGCCGGGCTCGTCGGGTTCCGTCGTCGTGCCCTGTTCAGCCCTGTCGGTGCCACGGTCCATGGCCCAGGCCCTCTCTCCCCACGGATCCGCGAGATCTACGCCGGCGTCACCACCGTACGGCGCCCGCCGGTCGCGATGTGAGGCAATGCGGGAATTGCTCGCGCGGGCCTCGCACCGGCGTGCGACCCCGCGCGCCGGTGCGCCTCAGTCCTCGTGTCCCAGCTGGAGGTCCCGCTCGGTACGGCCGCCTCCGGCCACCTGGAGGACGGTGGCGACGGGCGGGTATCCGGCGGCGATGACGGTGTACTCGCCGGAGGACAGGTCGACGAACCGGAACGTCCCGTCGGGGCCCGTGGTGAGGGTGTCGACGACATTGCCCGCGACATCCAGCAGGGTCACACGGGCGTCCTCCACGGGCCGGCCGCCGCCCGCCCGGACGGTGCCGCGCAGGACGGCACCGCCGGCCAGTTCGATGTCCCGGCGGGTCTCGCGGTCGGCCTGGACGGTGACGAGCAGCGCGGCCGGGCGGAAGGCGGGCGCTCCGGCGGCGAGGGTGTACTCACCGGCGACCAGTTCGGTGATGACGTAGCCGCCTTCCCGGCCGCTGCGGGTGGTGGCCACGACCGCGCCGTGCGCGTTGGTGAGCGTGACGGTGGCGTCCCGCACGGGCGTGCCGTCGGCGGTGACGACGCTGCCGACGAGGTTTCCGGCGCCGCCGAGGACGATGTCCAGTTCGACGGGGCGCTCGCCCACCGTCACGGAGACGGCCTGCGGCTGGTGGCCGCCCGCGGCGGCGATCAGTACATAGGCGCCGGGACCGGGAGTGGGGAGCGCGTAGCGCCCGTCCTCGCCGCTCGCGCCGCGCCCGGTCTGCTGCCCGGTGACGTCGATGAGCGTGAGCGCCGCGCGCGGCACCACGGTCCCGTCGTGGTGCTGCACCGAGCCGCAGACGGGCATTCCGGCCGCGTGCGGTGCGCGCGCCTGCGGGATCGCGGCGTTCCCCGGCGCCGTGTCCGGGTCGGTGGCTGAGGCGTAGTGGGACACCAGTGGTTTCTCCTTGAGGAAGAAGGCGATGACCAGTCCGAGGACGAGCACCGGCACCAGGTAGAGGAAGATCTGCGGCATGGCGTCGGCGTACGCCCGGATGTAGCCGTCGCGCAGGGCCGGAGGCATCGCGTGCACGAGTTGCGGGGTGATGGACTCGGGCTCGGGCAGCCGGTCGCCCGCGCGCGTGGGGAGGCTTTCGGCCGGCGCGTCGGCGAGCCGGCCGGCGAGGAGCGTGCCGAAGACGGCGGCTCCCACGCTGCCGCCGATCTGCCGGAAGTAGTTGTTGGCGCTGGTGGCGGTACCGAGGTCGGCGGGGCGCACCGAGTTCTGCACGGCGAGGATCAGGACCGGCATCACCATGCCGATGCCGGCGCCGAGGACGGCCATCCAGATGCTGGAGTGCAGCCGGGGCGTGTCGGCGTCGAGGCGGGAGAGCAGCCACATCCCGGCGACGGAGAGGGCGCCGCCGAGGATCGGGTAGGCCTTGTAGCGGCCGGTGTGGCTGATGAGCTGTCCGACGATGATCGAGGCGCCGACGATGCCGCCCGTCAGCGGCAGCATGAGCAGGCCGGACTCGGTGGCGGAGGCCCCGTCGACCATCTGCAGCCAGGTCGGCAGATAGCTGGCGGCGCCGAACAGTCCGGCTCCGGTCACCAGGCCGACAAGGCCGGTGACGTTGAAGACGGAGTCCTTGAACAGCCGCAGCGGGATGAGGGGTTCGACGGCGAAGTGCTCGACGACGAGGAAGAGGACGGTCGCCGCGGCCGCTCCGGCGCCGAGGCCGAGGATCATGCGCGAGTCCCAGGCGTACTCGGCGCCGCCCCAACTGGTCAGCAGCACCAGGCAGGTGGAGGCGGCGGTCAGCAGCAGTGCGCCGAGGACGTCCAGCCGGGCCCTGGCGGCCGGCTTCGGGAGCTTCAGCGCGACGGCGACGAGGGCCAGGGTGAGCAGGCCGAAGGGCACGTTGACGTAGAAGCACCAGCGCCAGGAGAGATGGTCCGTGAAGTAGCCGCCGAGCAGTGGCCCGACCACGGAGGCGAGGCCGAACGCGGCGCCGATCAGGCCCATGTAGCGGGCGCGCCGCCGGGGCGGCACGATGTCCGCGATGATCGCCTGGACACCGATCATGAGGCCGCCCGCGCCGGCGCCCTGGAGGGCGCGGAAGGCGATCAGCTGGTCCATGGTCTGCGCGCGGCCCGCGAGGGCGGAGCCGGCGACGAAGACGACGATGGCGAACTGGAAGACGCCCTTGCGGCCCAGCAGATCGCCGAGCTTGCCGTAGATCGGCAGTCCGACCGTGGCGGTGAGCAGGTAGGCGGTGATCGTCCAGGACATCCGGTCCAGGCCGTGCAGCTCGCCGACGATCTTCGGGAGCGCGGTGGCGACGATCATCTGCTCCAGGGCTGCCAGGAGCAGGGCCAGCAGGAGAGCGAAGAAGATCAACCGGACCCGGCGGGGACTCAGTTCGGCGGCCGGGTCCGGGTCCGGTGGTGGGGCGGGGGTGTCGGGTGGCGCCACCGCCGGTTCGTCCTGCGCCAGAGTGATTCCGCCCACCTACCGCTCCCCTCGTCGCGCTGCCGCACAATTCCCGCGTAAAAGCGACAACTATGAGCAAGCACGACGAGTTACGGCATGCGGCGGGTCCGCCCGGAGATCACCCGAACCGGTGAGGGGGCGCAACGGCCCCCGCAAGGTTGGATCTTGGGGAGACGGGAGGTTACTTCTCGACCTCGGAGGCGAGCTTGACGAGCATCGCGTCATAGATCCGGCCGAGGCCCTTGGGCGCGAAGGTCTTTTCGAAGAAGCCACCGATGCCGCCGGCGCCGGTCCAGGTGGTGGTCACGACGACCCGGGACTTGCCCTCGCCGGCCGGGGTGACCCGCCAGGTGGTGACCATCGAGGAGTTGCGGTCCTTCTCGACCAGCTCGCCGTCGGTGGGCTCGCTGACCTCCAGGAGGCAGTCGCGCACGCGCTTGCTGGTCGCCTGGAGCTTCCAGTGGACGAGGGTGCCCTCGCCGTCGCCGCCCTCGCGCACCTCGTACTCGCTGAAGTGCTCGGGCAGCAGCTTCTCGCGCGTCCCGCTGTAGTCGGCGAGGGCGTCGAACACCGTCTCCGCGTCCGCCGCGACGATCCGCTCCGTAGTGGCCTCGACCTGCGCCATCAGGTTCCTCCAGGACATGGTTTCTCGGGGGTCGGGGCAAGCCAACCACCCCGCTGCCCGGCCTCCCAAATCGGGGTCCCCGAACCCGGTCGAACATGTTCGTAAAGCACCCTCGCACGATCAAGGGAACATGTGTTCTATTCTGTGGGCAGTGCTACCGAGGAGGCGTCATGCGCTGGGAGAACCTCACAGTGGACTCCGAACACAGCCGGGCCGACTCCGCGCTGTTCGGCGCGGACGCGGTGACCACCCGCACCTTCGACACGCCGGAGTTCGCGGGCATCACCTTCCACGAGATACGCGCCCGTTCGATCATCAACCGGGTGCCGGCGGTCTCGCGGATGTCGTTCCAGTGGACGGTCAACCCGTATCGCGGCTGCTCGCACGCGTGCGTGTACTGCTTCGCCCGCAAGACCCACAGCTATCTCGACCTCGACACGGGCCTCGGCTTCGACACCCAGATCGTCGTCAAGATCAACGCGCCCGAGCTGCTGGGCCGGCAGCTCGGCTCGCGGCGCTGGCAGGGCGAGCACATCGCGATGGGCACGAACGTCGACTGCTACCAGCGCGCCGAGGGCCGCTACCGCCTGATGCCGGGCATCATCTCGGCCCTGCGCGACCACGCGAACCCCTTCTCGATCCTGACCAAGGGCACGCTGATCCTGCGCGACCTGGACCTGATCAAGCAGGCCGCGGAGGTGACCGATGTCGGTATCTCCGTCTCGGTCGGCTTCACCGACACCGAGCTGTGGCGCACCGTCGAGCCGGGCACGCCCGCGCCGGAGCGGCGTCTGGACGTCGTACGGACCCTGAGCGAGCACGGCATCGGCTGCGGTGTGCTGATGGCGCCGGTGATCCCGTTCCTGGGTGACCGGCCGGACCAACTGCGGGCCACCGTGCGGGCGATCGCGGCCTCCGGCGCCACGTCCGTCACCCCGCTGGTGCTGCATCTGCGGCCCGGCGCCCGCGAGTGGTTCATGGCCTGGCTGGGGCAGCACCATCCGCATCTGGTGGCCCGCTACGAGCGGCTGTACGCGGAGGGCTCCTACGCCCCGAAGTGGTACCAGCGCCGGATCACCCGTCAGGTCCACGAACTGGCGGAGGAGTACGGCATCGGACCCACGCGCGCGGACCTGCCGCGCCGGATCCGGCCGCCCGAACCGGCCGGGCCGCCGACGTCCGAACCCACCCAACTGTCGCTCATATAGGAGCGTTCGAGCGCATCTCGCGGCCCAATCGGGTCAAGTCTTGACAGAACACGTTCTTCCAGAGCCGCTTGCCGGGACGAATCGGCGATGACCGTGAACTCCGCGGTCCGACGCCTCTCCGCCCTGGAAGGACTCCATGAGAACACGCGCAGCCGTGCTGTGCGGCGCTGCCGTCGTGCTGGCCGGGAGCCTTACGGCCGTGCCCGCCGAGGCGAGCGCACCGCACTCGGCGGAAACGTTTCGCGCCTCGAAACCCGGCTGGAAGAAGTGCGGCACCACCGACTATCCGATGCTCCAGTGCGCGTCCGTCAAGGTGCCGCTCGACCACGCGAACCCGCGCGGTCCGCAGATCACCCTCGCGCTGTCCCGCGTCCCGCACACCGCCGAGACGTTCCAGGGCCCGCTGCTGGTCAACCCCGGCGGCCCCGGCGGCGACGGTCTGACGCTCGCCGGTTTCGTCGCGGACTCGCTGCCCAAGGAGGTGGCGGCCCAGTACGACATCATCGGCTTCGACCCACGCGGAGTGGGCCAGAGCAAGCCCGCGCTGGACTGCCGGCCCGGCTACTTCGGCCCGGTACGCCCGGACTCCGTGCCGGGCACTCCCGAGGCCGAGCGGGCCAACCTCGCCCGCGCCAAGTCCTTCGCCGTCTCCTGCGGCGAGAAGTACGGGCACCTGCTGCCGTACATCAACACGGTCAGCGCCGCGCACGACATCGAAGTGATCCGGCAGGCACTGGGCGCGCCGAAGATCAACTACTTCGGCTACTCGTACGGCACCTATCTGGGCGCGGTCTACGGGCGGCTGTACCCGCAGCATGTCCGGCGCATGGTCCTGGACTCGATCGTGGACCCCACCGACGTCTGGTACACCGCCAACCTCAACCAGGACCACGCCTTCAACGACCGCCACCGCGCCTTCATGGCCTGGGTCGCCAGGCACGACGAGCGGTACCGGCTCGGCACCGACCCGGAGAAGATCGAGGCCACCTGGTACGCGATGCGGGCGGCGCTGGCCAAGAACCCGGCGGGCGGCAAGGTGGGCGCCGCGGAGCTGGAGGACACCTTCGTCCCGGGCGCCTACTACAACGGCTACTGGCCCTATCTGGCGGAGGCGTTCGCGGCGTACGCGAACCGCGGGACCACCGCCCCGCTGGTCGAGGTGTACAAGAACTTCGGCTCGGTCGACGCCGCCGACGACAACAGCTACAGCATCTACACCGCGGTGCAGTGCCGGGACGCGTTCTGGCCGCGTGACTGGCACCAGTGGCGCGAGGACAACTGGGCGGCGTACGAGAAGGCGCCGTTCATGACCTGGAACAACGCCTGGTACAACGCACCGTGCGCGTTCTGGCCCACCGACGCGGCGCGTCCGGTGAGCATCGCCAACGGCCAGCTGCCGCCGGCCCTGCTGTTCCAGGCGACGAACGACGCGGCCACTCCCTACGAGGGTGGCATCGCCCTCCACGACCTGCTGGCGCGCTCCAGCCTGGTGGTCGAACAGGGCGGCGGCAACCACGGCATCACGCTGAGCGGGAACGCCTGCCTGGACAAGTACCTGGCGACCTATCTGTCCGACGGCACCGTGCCACGTGGTGTCGGCACCCGGGACGCGACGTGCGACGCCCTGCCGGACCCCAAGCCGCTGACATCGAAGACGGCGTCGATGTCCGCCCGCGGCTCGACCCTGCACCGCCTGCTCGGCTTCCGCGGCTGAGCACCTGACCGACCGTCGGGGCACTGTCGGACCCGTGGTCCACTATGGGCCCATGAGTGAGCTGAAGGGGCTTCGGGTCCGGGAGATGGTGCCCGCCGACTGCGAGCGTGTCGCCGAGATCCGCACAGCCGGCTGGCAGAACGCGTACCGGGGCCTCATACCGCAGTCGTATCTGGACGGGCTGAGCGCCGCCGAGGACGCGGAGCGCCGCCGCGCGTACCTCGCGCAGGGCGACGGCAGCGTGGTCAACCTGGTCGCGGAGGACGCCGGCGGCACGCTCGTCGGCTGGGCCTGCCACGGCCCGTACCGGGACGGTGAAGTCCTCACGCCGGAAGCCGAGTTGTACGCCATCTACGTCCACCCGGAACACCTGGGACGCGGTGCGGGACAGGCACTGCTCGCGAAGTCGGTCGAGCGCTGCTCCACCGCGGGACACGGCCGGCTGCTCCTGTGGGTCCTCAAGGAGAACGGCCGGGCCCGCCGTTTCTACGAGCGGGCCGGCTTCCACGCGGACGGCGCCGAGGAGCCCTTCGAGGTGGAGGGCACCGCCGTCCCCGAAGTGCGCTACGCGAGACCGCTCCCCCGCTGACCTCACCGCTGCCTGGGAATCCTCCCCAGCGCGCGCACCGCCGCCTCGGCGAGCACCGGATGGGCGAGGGCCTCGTCCAGGACGGGCCTGGCCCGGGCGTCGCCCAGCGCGCCGAGGCCGTCCACGCAGGCGAGGGCCACCCGGCGGTAGGGGTCGTGCGGCCGCAGCCGCCGCCGCAGGGTGGTGATCAGCGCGGGCACGGCCTCCGGGGCGCGCAGCTCGACCAGGAGCCGTACGGGGTGGAGGGCGTAGGCGACACGCAGTTCGTTGGTGGCGAGGGCTGCGGCCGCGCGGGCGGTGCGCGGGTCGCCGAGGCGGGCGAGGGCGTAGGCGGCGGAGGCACAGCGCGGCGGGTCACGGTGGTTCAGCAGCAGCACCAGGGCCTCGAAGGCCCGCCGGTCCCGCGCGAGCCCGAGCCGGAACGCGGCCAGCTCCCTCGCCCACAGCTGCTCCCCGGGTGCCGTCAGCACACCTGCCAGGGCATCGACGTCCTCGGTCGCCACGAGCCGCTCGAACGCGGGCGCCGCCCCCGACTCCTGCCGTAAGCGCAGCGTGAGTGATCGCAACTCTTCGTCCATGACTGAGAGGGTAGGGGTGGCGCGAGCTGCGCGGGACGTACATCACAAAGACGAGGGCTGGCGCGCTCGTTACCCGCCAGTTAAGCTCAGACGAGCGAGTTACCCACTCGTTTTTCCTCGCGGCGGTCTGGTGACGCGGCCGTCGTGAGAGCAGTCGGTTCGGTGCTTCAGGTACCGAGGTGCGACTCGGCCCCGGGACAGGGCCGGTCCTCCCTTCACCGGGCGTGTGCGCTTGCGGCCCGGCAACACCCGCACTTCTCACGCACCCGGTGCGCCCCTCGGCGCACCCGGGCGTGTTCCCCGTCGTCACCCTCATTCCTGGAGTCCCGCGATGGCCACTCCCCTGTCCGACCCGTCCCAGTCCCCGCTGCAGACCATCGCCGTCGTCGGCCTCGGCACGATGGGCACCGGCATCGCCGAGGTCCTCGCCAAGGCCGGCCGCGAGGTCGTCGGCATCGACATCAGCGAGGCCCAGGCGGCGAAGTGCGTCGCCGCCCTGGAGGCCTCCACCGCCCGCGGCGTCGAGCGCGAGCGGCTGACCGAGCAGGACCGCGCCGACATCCTCGCCCGGGTCCGCACCTCCACCGACCTCAGGACGGCGGCCGACGCCGACCTGGTCATCGAGGTGGCACCGGAGTCGTACGAGGTCAAGCAGCAGATCTTCCGGGAGCTGGACGGGATCGTGCGCCCCGGGACGATCCTGGCGACCGGCACCAACGCCCTGTCCGTCACCCGGCTGGCCGCCGAATCCTCCCGTCCGGAGCGGGTGCTGGGCCTGCACTTCTTCAACCCGGCCCCGGCGATGCGGCTGGTCGAGGTCGTCTCCTCGGTGCTGACCGCGCCGGCGGCCGTCGCGGCGGTCACCGACCTCGCCCTGGACCTGGGCAAGGAGCCCGTCGCGGTCGGCGACCGCCCGGGGTTCGTCGCCGACGGCCTGCTCTTCGGCTATCTCAACCAGGCCGCCGCGATGTACGAGGCGAAGTACGCCTCCCGCGAGGACATCGACGCCGCGATGCGGCTGGGCTGCGGGCTGCCCATGGGCCCGCTGGCGCTGCTCGACCTGATCGGCGTCGACACCGCGCGCACGGTCCTGGAGGCGATGTACGCGGCGTCCCGCGACCGTCTGCACGCACCGGCCCCGATCCTCAAGCAGCTGAGCGAGGCGGGCCTGACCGGCCGTAAGGCGGGGCGTGGTTTCTACACCTACGAGGCGCCGGACAGCCCGGTCGTCGTGCGGGACGCGCTGACCCCGCTGGAGGGCGGCGACCCGACCGCCGGCCGGGAGATCCACTCGGTCGGTGTCGCGGGCTCGGGCACCATGGCCTCGGGGATCGCCGAGGTCTTCGCCAAGGGCGGGTACGACGTGGTCATCGCCGCCCGCAGCGAGGAGAAGGCCCAGGCCGCGAAGGCCCGGATCGGCAAGTCCCTGGCCCGCTCGGTCGACAAGGGCCGGCTGACCGCCGAGGCCGCCGCGCAGACCCTGGACCGCATCACGCCGACGGGCACGTACGACGACTTCGCCGACGTCGACCTGGCCGTGGAGGCCGTCGCCGAGGACCTGGAGGTCAAGCGGCAGCTCTTCGCCGCCCTGGACAAGGTCTGCAAGCCGGGCGCGATCCTGGCCACCACCACCTCGTCCCTGCCGGTCGTCGCCTGCGCCCGTGCCACCTCGCGTCCGCAGGACGTGATCGGCATGCACTTCTTCAACCCGGCGCCGGCCATGAAGCTGGTCGAGGTCGTCCGTACGGTGCTGACGGCCGACGACGTCCACGCGACGGTCCGCGAGGTCTGCGGCCGGATCAGGAAGCACGCGGTCGACTGCGGGGACCGGGCGGGCTTCATCGTGAACGCGCTGCTGTTCCCGTACCTGAACAACGCGATCAAGATGGTCGAGGAGCACTACGCGTCCCTCGACGACATCGACGCGGCGATGCGGCTGGGCGGCGGGTACCCGATGGGTCCCTTCGAGCTGCTGGACGTCGTCGGACTGGATGTCTCGCTCGCCATCGAGAAGGTCCTGCACCGCGAGTTCCGCGACCCGGGGCTCGCCCCGGCGCCGCTGCTGGAGCACCTGGTGGCCGCGGGCTGCCTCGGCCGCAAGACCGGCCGTGGCTTCCGCGAATATGCCAAGCGCTGAGGGTCCCGGCGACTGGTTCCGGTCCGGCACCGAGTGGGGTGGCCTGCTCGGCCCGGACCGGTTCCACGAACCAGGCCATGCGCAGCGAGCTGCGCACATGCAGTACGTTCAGGGCATGCCCCAGCCCGCCAAGTCCTCACGTACACCAGCTACGACCGACGCGCCGGAACGTTCCGCAGGCTCTCGCGCCGCCGCCCAGCGGCTCAAGATGCGCCGGGAACTGGCGGCCGCCGCGATGGAGCTGTTCGCGACCAAGGGCTACGAGGCGACCACCGTCGACGAGATCGCGGCCGCGGCCGGGGTCGCCCGGCGCACGTTCTTCCGCCACTTCCGCTCCAAGGAAGAGGCGATCTTCCCCGACCACGACGACACCCTGATCCGCGCCGAGGCGGTGCTCAACGCCGCACCCGCGCACGAGCATCCGCTCGACACGGTGTGCCGCGGCATCAAGGAAGTCATGAAGATGTACGCGGCGCGGCCGGAGATCTCGGTCGCCCGCTACAAGCTGACGCGTGAGGTGCCCACGCTGCGCGAGGCGGAGATCGCGTCGGTGGCCCGTTACGAGCGCCTGTTCACCCGCTATCTCCTCGGCCACTTCGACGAGCGCGCGCACGCCGACGACGCCAACGACGACCCGCTGCTGGCGGAGGTCGCCGCGTCCGCCGTGGTCACCGCCCACAACCACGTCCTGCGGCGCTGGCTGCGAGCCGGCGGGCAGGGGGACGTGGAGACGCAGCTGGACCACGCCTTCGCCATCGTGCGCAGGACCTTCGGCACGGGCATCGGAGCCGGGCGCTCCACGGAGCCGCAGCCGGCCGCGGCCACGGCCTCGACCCAGGGCGAGGTGCTGGTGACCGTCGCCCGTACCGACGCCCCGCTGGACGAGGTCATGAGGACCATCGAGCAGGCGCTCAAGGAGCGCTGAGCGGCTCGCGAGGGAGCACGGAGCAGCTCGCGCCACTGTGATGACGGCCACCCCACGGGGTGGCCGTTTTGGCATGTCAGGGGCCGTTTTGACATGCCCCGCCGAGGCCATTCGATCGATCATCGCTCATTTGTTACGTAAAGATTTCATCTGAGAGCAAGTTCTGGCACTCAGTGCCTTGCGGGGTGACACGCGGTGTCATACGTTGAAGAGGTCCGGGCGACGTCCCAGCAAGCTCACCGCCTGCTCGCCCGGACGCCTGCGTCACAGGCAACCTCCCGCGCCACAAAGCGCTGCCGAACAGCACCACCGCCGAACCGACGGCACTCCCTCAACCCTCAGCAGCAACGACGTAACCCTCAGCGCCCCTCCCTCAGGGCGCACACCGCCGGAGGCAACACCGTGACCATGAAGGACATCCTGGCCGCGATCCAGTCGCCCGACTCCGTGTCGGAGGACTTCGCCGCCCTCCCGCTCCCCGAGTCGTACCGCGCGATCACCGTGCACAAGGACGAGACGGAGATGTTCGCGGGGCTCACCACCCGCGACAAGGACCCCCGCAAGTCGATCCACCTGGACGAGGTTCCGGTCCCGGAGCTCGGCCCGGGCGAGGCCCTGGTGGCCGTCATGGCCTCCTCGGTCAACTACAACTCGGTGTGGACCTCGATCTTCGAGCCGCTGTCGACCTTCGGGTTCCTGGAGCGCTACGGCCGCACCAACGAGCTGGCCAAGCGCCACGACCTGCCGTACCACATCATCGGCTCCGACCTCGCGGGCGTCGTCCTGCGCACCGGCCCGGGCGTCAACGCCTGGCAGCCCGGTGACGAGGTCGTCGCGCACTGCCTCTCCGTCGAGCTGGAGTCGTCCGACGGCCACAACGACACGATGCTCGACCCCGAGCAGCGCATCTGGGGCTTCGAGACCAACTTCGGCGGCCTCGCCGAGGTCGCGCTGGTCAAGTCGAACCAGCTGATGCCCAAGCCCGACCACCTCAGCTGGGAGGAGGCCGCCGCCCCCGGCCTGGTCAACTCCACCGCCTACCGGCAGCTGGTCTCCCGCAACGGCGCCGCCATGAAGCAGGGCGACAACGTGCTCATCTGGGGCGCGAGCGGCGGACTCGGCTCCTACGCCACCCAGTTCGCGCTGGCCGGCGGCGCCAACCCGATCTGCGTCGTCTCCAGCGAGCAGAAGGCGGACATCTGCCGGTCCATGGGCGCGGACGCGATCATCGACCGCAACGCCGAGGGCTACAAGTTCTGGAAGGACGAGAACACCCAGGACCCCAAGGAGTGGAAGCGCTTCGGCAAGCGCATCCGCGAACTCACCGGCGGCGAGGACATCGACATCGTCTTCGAGCACCCCGGCCGTGAGACCTTCGGCGCGAGCGTGTTCGTCACCCGCAAGGGCGGCACCATCACCACCTGCGCCTCGACCTCGGGCTACATGCACGAGTACGACAACCGCTACCTGTGGATGTCGCTGAAGCGGATCATCGGTTCGCACTTCGCCAACTACCGCGAGGCCTGGGAAGCCAACCGGCTCATCGCGAAGGGCAAGATCCACCCGACCCTGTCGAAGGTGTACTCCCTGGAGGACACCGGCCAGGCCGCCTACGACGTGCACCGCAACCTCCACCAGGGCAAGGTCGGCGTGCTCGCGCTGGCCCCCGAGGAGGGCCTGGGCGTGCGCGACCACGAGAAGCGCGCCAAGCACATCGACGCCATCAACCGCTTCCGGAACATCTGAGGTCGTCCATGAGTGAGCGTCAGAAGGACCGGCCGTGGCTCATGCGCACGTACGCCGGTCACTCCACGGCCGAGGCGTCCAACGAGCTGTACCGGCGCAATCTCGCCAAGGGGCAGACGGGTCTGTCGGTGGCGTTCGACCTGCCGACGCAGACCGGCTACGACTCCGACCACATCCTCGCCCGCGGCGAGGTCGGCCGGGTCGGTGTGCCGATCGCGCACCTCGGTGACATGCGCCGGCTGTTCCAGGACATCCCCCTGGAGCAGATGAACACCTCGATGACCATCAACGCCACGGCCATGTGGCTGCTGGCGCTCTACCAGGTCGTCGCCGAGGAGCAGGGTGCGGACATCACCAAGCTCCAGGGCACGACCCAGAACGACATCGTCAAGGAGTACCTGTCCCGCGGCACCCATGTGTTCCCGCCGGGGCCGAGCCTCCGCCTGACGACGGACATGATCGCGTACACGGTCTCCCACCTCCCGAAGTGGAACCCGATCAACATCTGCAGCTACCACCTGCAGGAGGCGGGCGCCACGCCGGTGCAGGAGATCGCGTACGCGATGTCCACCGCGATCGCCGTGCTCGACGCCGTGCGCGACTCCGGCCAGGTGCCGCAGGAGCGCATGGGCGACGTCGTCGGCCGTATCTCGTTCTTCGTGAACGCGGGCGTCCGTTTCGTCGAGGAGATGTGCAAGATGCGCGCCTTCGGCCGCATCTGGGACAAGGTCACCCGCGAGCGGTACGGCATCGAGAACCCCAAGCACCGCCGCTTCCGCTACGGCGTCCAGGTCAACTCCCTGGGCCTGACGGAGGCGCAGCCGGAGAACAACGTCCAGCGGATCGTGCTCGAGATGCTGGCCGTGACCCTCTCCAAGGACGCCCGCGCGCGTGCCGTGCAGCTGCCCGCCTGGAACGAGGCGCTGGGCCTGCCCCGCCCCTGGGACCAGCAGTGGTCGCTGCGCATCCAGCAGGTGCTGGCCTACGAGAGCGATCTGCTGGAGTACGAGGACATCTTCGACGGCTCGAAGGTGATCGAGGCGAAGGTGGAGGAACTGGTCGAGGCCTCGCTCGCGGAGATCGACCGTATCCAGGAGATGGGCGGCGCGATGGCGGCCGTCGAGTCCGGCTACCTCAAGTCGCAGCTGGTCTCCTCGCACGCGGAACGCCGGGGCCGGATCGAGTCGGGCCAGGAGAAGATCATCGGTGTCAACGCCTTCGAGGGCACCGAACCGAACCCGCTGACCGCCGACCTGGACACCGCGATCCAGACCGTCGACCCGGCGGTGGAGGCCCGGGTGATCGCGGGTCTGCAGAACTGGCGCGACAACCGCTACCAGCCGCCCTTCAACCACCCGCGCCCCTGCAAGGCGCTGGAGAAGCTGAAGGAGGCCGCCCGCGGCACCGGGAACCTGATGGAGGCCACCCTGGAGTGCGCCCGCGCCGGGGCGACGACCGGCGAGTGGGCCGGGGCCCTGCGCGAGGTGTTCGGCGAGTTCCGTGCTCCGACGGGCGTCTCGTCGGCGCCCGTGGCCGTCCCGGTCGAGGAGGGCAGCACGCTGGCCCTGGTCCGCCGCAAGGTGGATCTGACGGCCAAGGACCTGGGAGTCGGCAAGCTGCGCTTCCTGGTCGGCAAGCCGGGCCTGGACGGGCACTCCAACGGCGCGGAGCAGATCGCCGTGCGCGCGCGTGACGCCGGCTTCGAGGTGGTCTACCAGGGCATCCGGCTGACGCCCGAGCAGATCGTGGACGCGGCCATCGACGAGGACGTTCACGCGGTCGGCCTGTCCATCCTGTCCGGCTCGCACGCCCAACTGGTCCCGGACGTGCTCGAACGGCTGCGTGTGGCCGGTGCCACAGATATTCCGGTGATCGCCGGTGGCATCATCCCCAACGGTGACGCCGAGCAGCTCAGGGCCGCAGGTGTGGCCGCCGTCTTCACCCCGAAGGACTTCGACATCACCGGAATCATCGGCCGCATCGTCGACGAGATCCGGAAAGCGAACAAGCTCGACCCCCTGGAGGTCCCCGCATGACCACGGTCAACCGCCTTCGCCCCCGGCGTTCCTGCCTGGCGGTACCGGGCTCGAACCCCCGCTTTCTCGAGAAGGCACAGGGCCTCCCGGCCGACCAGGTCTTCCTCGACCTGGAGGACGCGTGCGCCCCGCTCGCCAAGCCCGAGGCGCGGCACACCATCGTCAAGTTCCTCAACGAGGGCGACTGGACGGGCAAGACGCGCGTCGTGCGGGTCAACGACTGGACGACCGAGTGGACGTACCGGGACGTCGTCACGGTCGTCGAGGGCGCCGGCCAGAACCTCGACTGCATCATGCTGCCGAAGGTGCAGACGGCCCAGCAGGTCGTCGCCCTCGACCTGCTGCTGACGCAGATCGAGAAGACGATGGGCTTCGAGGTCGGCAAGATCGGCATCGAGGCGCAGATCGAGAACGCGCAGGGCCTGAACAACGTCAACGAGATCGCGACGGCCTCCCCGCGCGTCGAGACGATCATCTTCGGCCCGGCCGACTTCATGGCCTCCATCAACATGAAGTCGCTGGTCGTGGGCGAGCAGCCGCCCGGCTACCCGGCGGACGCCTACCACTACATCCTGATGAAGATCCTGATGGCCGCCCGCGCCAACAACCTCCAGGCGATCGACGGCCCCTACCTGCAGATCCGCAACATCGACGGCTACCGCGAGGTCGCCCAGCGCGCCGCCGCCCTCGGCTTCGACGGCAAGTGGGTGCTGCACCCGGGCCAGGTCGAGGCGTCGAACGAGATCTTCTCGCCCTCGCAGGAGGACTACGACCACGCCGAGCTGATCCTGGACGCGTACGACTACTACACGTCCGAGGCGGGCGGCAAGAAGGGCTCCGCGATGCTCGGCGACGAGATGATCGACGAGGCCAGCCGCAAGATGGCCCTGGTCGTCTCCGGCAAGGGCCGGGCCGCCGGCATGCAGCGGACCAGCAAGTTCGAGATCCCGGAGGCGTGACGGCGATGCAGTTCGGACGCACCTACGAGGAGTTCGAGGTCGGGGCGACGTACAAGCACTGGCCGGGAAAGACGGTCACGGAGTACGACGACCACCTGTTCTGTCTCCTCACCATGAACCACCACCCGCTCCACATGGACGTCAACTACGCCGAGAAGACGACCGACTTCGGCAAGAACGTCGTGGTCGGGAACTACATCTACTCCCTCCTGCTCGGCATGTCCGTCCCGGACATCTCCGGCAAGGCCATCGCCAACCTGGAGATCGAGTCGCTCAAGCACGTGGCGCCGACCTTCCACGGCGACACGCTGTACGGCCAGACGACCGTGCTCGACAAGTGGCCTTCCAAGTCGAAGAACGACCGCGGCATCGTCTATGTCGAGACCAAGGGCTACAAGCAGGACGGCACGCTGGTCTGCGTGTTCCGCCGCAAGGTCATGGTGCCGACCGAGACCTACATCAAGGAGCGCGGCGGCGAGCAGCCCGGCCGCCCCGAGCTCAAGGAGCAGGAGAAGTAGCCATGGCGCGACTCGCCCAGACCGCCGGTCTGACCGACATTCAGCAGGAGATCCTCTCCACCGTCCGCGACTTCGTGGACAAGGAGATCATCCCGGTCGCGACCGAGCTGGAGCACCGCGACGAGTACCCGCAGCAGATCGTCGACGGCCTCAAGGATTTGGGCCTCTTCGGCCTGATGATCCCCGAGGAGTACGGCGGTCTGGGCGAGTCGCTCCTGACGTACGCCCTCTGCGTCGAGGAGATCGCCCGCGGGTGGATGTCGGTGTCCGGCATCATCAACACCCACTTCATCGTGGCGTACATGCTCAAGCAACACGGCACGCAGGAACAGAAGGACCATTTCCTGCCGAGGATGGCGGCGGGCGACATCCGCGGCGCGTTCTCGATGTCGGAGCCGGCCCTCGGCTCGGACGTCTCGGCGATCACGTCGAAGGCGGTGCGGGACGGCGAGGAGTACGTCCTGAACGGCCAGAAGATGTGGCTGACCAACGGCGGCACGTCGTCGCTGGTGGCCGTCCTGGTCCGAAGTGACGAAGGTCACCCCGAGGGCACCGCGCCCCACAAGTCGATGACGACCTTCCTCGTCGAGAAGGAGCCCGGATTCGGCGAGGTCCGCCCCGGCCTCACCATCCCCGGGAAGATCGACAAGATGGGCTACAAGGGGGTCGACACCACCGAACTCATCATGGATGGCCTGCGGATTCCTGCGGATCGGGTGCTCGGCGGGGTCACCGGCCGTGGTTTCTACCAGATGATGGACGGCGTCGAGGTCGGGCGCGTCAATGTGGCGGCACGTGGCTGCGGTGTCGCACAGCGTGCGTTCGAACTGGGAGTGCGGTATTCGCAGCAGCGCCACACCTTCGGGAAGCCGATCGCCCAGCACCAGGCGATCCAGTTCAAGCTGGCCGAGATGGCTACCAAGGTCGAGGCCGCGCATGCGATGATGGTCAATGCAGCTCGCAAAAAGGACTCCGGTGAGCGAAACGACCTCGAGGCTGGGATGGCGAAGTACCTCGCCTCCGAGTACTGCAAGGAGGTCGTCGAGGACGCCTTCCGGATCCACGGCGGCTACGGCTTCTCCAAGGAGTACGAGATCGAACGCCTCTACCGTGAGGCTCCGATGCTGCTCATCGGTGAAGGTACCGCCGAGATCCAGAAAATGATCATCGGTCGGCGACTGCTCGAAGAGTATCGATTCCAGGGCTAGATGTCCGGATACGGGGTGTTTTCTTGGAGAAGAAGATCACACCCCGTCAGCACGCTTCAGCCGCCGACTCGGCTGCCTGGCTTACCCAGTTACGGCCCCGAGCCGCTACCATCGCCGGAAAGCCGCCGTCCCCCGTCAGAGTGCGGCCTCATCCGCTACGAAGGTCATCCATGCCCCACAGCCAAACCTCTGCACCACGCGACAGCCGGGCCGGCGTACGCCTCGCGCGCGGAGCATCGCCGTGGCTTCTTCCGACCGTCGCCACCGCAGCCCTCAGCCTGGCCCGTGCCCGGCGCTCCGGCGCCGCCAAGGCCGTCGCCGTTCCCGCCACCGCGCTTGCGGCGGGGATGCTGTGGTTCTTCCGCGACCCCGAGCGCGAGATCACCCAGGGCCGGGTCATCTCGCCCGCCGACGGTGTGGTGCAGAGCATCATGCCGTGGAAGGACGGCCGCACCCGCGTCGCGATCTTCATGAGCCCGCTCAACGTGCACGTCAACCGCGCGCCGCTGGCCGGCACGGTGACGTCGGTCGAGCACATCCCCGGTGGCTTCGTTCCCGCTTTCAACAAGGAGAGCGAGAACAACGAGCGGGTCGTGTGGCACTTCGACACCGAGCTCGGCGACATCGAGATGATCCAGATCGCCGGCGCGGTCGCCCGTCGCATCGTTCCCTACGTGCCCCAGGGCACCAAGGTCGAGCAGGGCGAGCGGATCGGACTGATCCGTTTCGGTTCGCGTGTGGACATCTACCTGCCCGAGGGCGTGGAGGTAGACGTCGAGGTCGGTCAGAAGACCGTGGCTGGGGTGACTCGCATTGACCGTGATTGATTCTGATACCAAGGCCGGCTGGGTCCCGGAGGCCGACGAGGTGGACGAAGAAGAGGAGATGCCCCTCTCCCTTCGCCTCTCGATAGCGGACACTCTCACGCTCGGCAACGCCACGTGCGGGTTCATGGCGGTGTACTTCACGACCACCGGCATCCTCATCCCGCACCTCTCGGGTGACGATCTGGGCATGGCCCGCAACAGCGCGGCCACGGCCGTGATCCTGATGCTGTGCGCGGCGGTGTTCGACCTGTTCGACGGTCTCGTCGCCCGCAAGCTGCGGTCGTCGCCGATGGGCGCGGAGCTGGACAACCTCTCCGACCTGATCAGCTTCGGTCTGGCACCCGCGTACTTCGTGCTCGTGTACGGCATGGTCGCGCGGGACGCGCATGAGCGGGTCGCGGCGGTGGGCGCGATCGTCGTGCTGTTGGCGGTGGTGCTGCGGCTTGCGCGGTTCTCGTGCGTCACCGTGAAGGACGGGACGTTCCAGGGCATGCCGTCGCCGTTCGGGGCACTGACGGTCGTGTCGATCGTGCTGCTTGAGCTGCCGTTCGAGGCGACGCTGCTGGCCGTCATCGGTACCGCGTGGCTGATGGTGAGCCGAGTCGAGTACCCGAAGCCGCGGGGCGTCCTCGCGGTGGCGATGCTCGGCTGGATCGTGTCGGCCATGGGCATGCTGGCGGCCTGGGCGTTCGACGCGCCGGGGGGCCAGGTACTGCTGCAGATGGGCTGCGCGCTGCAGATCGTGATGGGGGCGACGATCCCGCTGTTCGCCACGGCGCGTCGGGTGAACACCTTCCGTGACAACCGGCGCGAGAGCCGCGAGGCGCGGGCGGCGCAGGTCCCGTAGCCCGGCTTACACATTGCCCGAGGGGCCCGGACCGAATCGCGACTCGGTCCGGGCCCCTCGGGTTTTCCGCGGCAGACCCTCGGTGCCCTACCTGTCCGGCCGGAGCCTTTCGTACACCGTCACCCGCCGCCCGCGGACCTGCTGGTCCGCCACCACCGTGAAGCGCTTCTTCAGGACGGCGATCTTCTCCTTGTCCCTTTCCGCCGACACCGGCCGGGCCACCTCAGGCATATCGGTGATCAGCAGGACCCTCCGCCGTGCCAGCATCGCGGTCCGTATGCGCTCCGGGCTCGCCTCCTCACCCTTCAGCGTCCCGGACGCCACAGGACTCTCCGCCAGCGCGATGTCCTCGAGACCGGCGAACGCGGCGGGGGAAACCAGCGCGGTATCGCGGCGGGCCGCCGGAACGAAGACAACCGCGTCGCCATCCTTCTTGAGCTGTCGCACGTCCGCCGCCACCGCCAGCACATCGTCCACGCGGCTGGCCGGGGACCGTTTGGCCAGCGACTGCGGCCACAGTGCGATCACGGCCACGGCGACCACGGCCGGCACCAGCCATCGTGACACGCGGGGGAACCACGGCTTGATCGTCCGTGCCAGCGCACTCAGTGCCGCACCGATCAGCAGGGCCAGGCCCAGCATGCTGAACAGGACATAACGGTCCAGGAAGAGTGGCTTGGCCAGGGAGAGGCCGATCAGGCCGATCTGCGGCACGGCCAGCAAGGGCAGAGCGACGGCTGCCAGCGACAGCCGGCCTGCCCGTGGCCGGTCCAGCAGGGCCCCGAGAGCGCCGATGGCCAGCACGATCGCCGGACCGATCAGCATGTGCCAGGTCAGCGGCGGTATCCAGGACACCTGCCGGGCCTGGGTCAGGGTGAACAGGATCATCGGCAGGGCGGCTGCCACGGCGGCCGTGGCGGTCGCCGCCCAGCGGGTCCATGTCCCGCGCCCGGTTCTCGTCCAGGCCAGGGTCGCCGCGTGCGCGGGCAGTATCAGCAGCGACAGCCAGTTGAGCAGCGCGCACAGCAGGACCGTACCGCCGTAAGCCACCCAGACCGCTGTGCGGTCGCGCCCCTGCAACGCGGTGACCAGCAGCAGTGTGGAGATGCCGGCGCCTGCCGCGACCAGTGCGTACGGGCGTCCCTCCTGGAGGTAGAACTGCACAGCGGGAAGCAGCCCGAAGATCAGCCCTGCTCCCAGACCCGCCCGGCCATCGGCCAGCCGGTGGCCGATGACCGTCACACACGCCGCGGCCACCGCCGCGGCCAGCACGGAGGGCAGGCGCAGTGTCGCGATGCCGGGCCCGAAGCATTCGAAGAGCCCGTGCATCAGCAGGTAGTAGAGGCCGTGCACGGCATCGACCTCCCCCAGCATGTGCCAGATGTCGGCGGTGGACCGCCGGGCCACCTGCCAGGTCGCGGCTTCGTCCCGCCACACGCTGTGCTGGCGGGACAGCCCCCACAGGCCGAGGGCGAGGGTCCACAGCAGCGGTATCGGCCAGACGGGCAGGCGGCGCCGCAGGATGGTTATGTGGCAGCTCATGGAGTTGTTCAGATCCTTGGGATGGCGGAGCCGACCGAAGTCGGCCCCGGGCGTCCGATGAGACGCCCGGTGCGGGCCGATGGCCTCGTACGGGAAGAGCGCCCTGACCGGCGGGAGCGGAGGGTCGGCCGGATCACCGACGCATACGGGAGGTGATGGCTAGGCTCGCCAGTCGCGTGCCTGTTGCCCGGCGACGCGAGCAGCCCACAGCCCCATCACGACAGACACGGCGAGCACCACGGTGACGGTGGCCGCCATGAGGCCCCCGGGGACGAAATAGGCCATTCCTGGCCGGGCGACCGGTCGTGCGGTCCAGGCCGCGACGACGCACCCGGCCAGGGCGGCGAGCGCGAGCGGCGCGACGATCGCCCAGGCCGCGCTGCTGCGAAAGACCCGGTATCCACCGGTCAACACGGTCAGCGGCGCCAGTGCCCGGCCCTGGCGCAGGAACTCGGCTTTGCCACTGAGGCCGATGGCGAGCACGAGGAGTCCCGTCCCCAGCACACCGAAGAGCCGGATCCACCGGCCCTGGTCCCGGTCCGGAATGCCGTCCGCCAGCCACTCCTCCCCGGGAAAACGGACTTGGGCCCCGCGGGGATAAGCCCGGTAGGAGGCTTCCTTGAGAGCCGCGACGGCAGGGATGCCGCCATCGGCCCTCACCACCGCCAGGGTGTTGGTGCTCCGCGCGCTCTGCCTGGCCAGCTCGGCATGGTCGGCCCTGACCACCTTCAGATAGGTGCCGCCCTGCGTGTTCCAGTGGAGCAGCTGCTGCAGGCGCCGATCGAGAGCGACATCGACGCGGGCCGGTGTGGGCGAACACGGCAACCGAAGGCTCTCCAGAGCGACGCATCCTCCGCTGATCGTGATGGGGCCGTCACCGGCGGTGCGGGGAGGCGCGAGGACGACAGGCACATTGCCCTCGGGGATGAACTGGAGATAGGCGGCGGTCTCCCTGGTGGAGACCGTCCCTCTGGGACCGACTTCGGCCACGTTCCGGTCGGTAGCGCTGAGGACCTCCTCCATCGCGGCGTTGTAGGTCCCGAACATCGCCTGCCAGGCGAGGGCCTGCGTGAAGACGATCAGCGCAACCGTCACACCGGTGACCAGGCGGGCCGTGGTCGCCGGGTAGTGGCTGATGCGGCGGCCCGCGATCAGCGCACCGGCCCACCCTCGCTGCCGCCCGGTCCGCTCCAGGCTTCCCCCGAGCTTGGCCACCACGACTGCCACTCCGGCCGGCAGGGTGAGGACGACGAGGGCAAGGCCGATCCAGCTGATCCATGCCCGGTACTGCGTATGGTCGCCGGCGAGTTCCGGACCGCGGCTGGCGAGCAGGATCGCCGGCGCACAGAGAAGCGCGAGGTACCGCTGCCGGCGTGACCTGCTCGCGCCGGCGGGCCGGGTCCCCCTGGCCCGGCCGGACAGCTGATCGTTGATGACGGCAAGGGCCAGCGCCGTCACCATGACGGCCACGGGAGTCAGCAGCACCGGCCAGCCGTGCTGACGCACGTCGGCGGATGACGTCACGTAGCCGACGAACGGGACCCGGATGTCGACGAAAGCGGCCACGGCGAAGAACGGAAGCGACGCGAAGGCTCCCCACGTCACCGGTCGCATCGCCTCGCCCACGGCGATCAGGGCCCGGTCGCGCCTCAGCCCTCCCAGGGAGTCGACCAGGGCGCCTCTGCGGTCACGGCCCTGTGCGCCGGCACGGAGTGCGGTGAACAGGAGCACGAGACCCGGTACGAGCAGCAGGCCGAGGACGAGGCTCTGGAACATCCACTCGGGCTTGTCGTTGTCGCGCCCCATTCCTGGCTGCAAGCCTTCAGCCGGCATGCCTGCCTCCGGCCCGAAACCGACCACGGTCTCGATCGGCGCCTCGGCCTTCATGCTCTTGGCGGGCCGGACGTAGGCGAGCCACTCTCCGGGGTCGTCCAACCCCTCCTGTCCGACCGTGCCCGAGAGTTTTCCGTAGCGGTCGGCGATCCCCTCCGCGGCGCCGGCTTTCAGCAGACCGGGGGACAGAACGGCCTCACCCGGCCCCGGCCAGCGATCCACCCCTGGGGGAAGCGGTGCGTTCGGCGTGTGCGGCGCGATGAATACGACGCTGAAGATCCGCTGCCCTTTCAGCGCGTCAGAGCCGGCCAGCCACAGCGTGGCGCGGGTTGCCTCTGATCGCTCTGTCTGCCCGACCGGGGTCCTGGCGTCGCGCCGCAACTCCTTGCCGGCATAGGAGGCGTGCACCATCGCCAGCAGACCCAGGCACAGTGCGACAGCGAAAGCCGAAAGCGCCAGGGCCACGGCCCTGGTTCCGGCCGCCTCCGAGCGTCGGCCCGCGTCGCGTCCTATGCGCAGCAGCTGAAGTGACAAGCCACCGTGTCTCGCCCCGCTCACGCCTCCACCGCCTCCCGCGAGGGGGCGGGAACCAGCAGACCGGCCTCAAGACGCAGCACCCGGTCCGCTCGTGCGGCAACCTCGACATCGTGCGTCACCAGCACCAGCCCACACCCGCGCCGCCGAGGGAACTCGAAGAGCAGTTCCGCGATGCGTGCAGTGGCGTCAGGGTCGAGGGAGCCAGTGGGCTCATCGGCCAGAATCAGCTCGGGCGAGTTGATCAGCGCACGGGCCACAGCTGTCCGCTGATGCTCGCCTCCGGAGAGTTCCTCTGTCGTCTCCGCCCGCGGAACGCCTAGTTCGTCCAGCAGTCGCTGTGCCTGGCGGTACGCGCCGGCGCGGTCAGAACGCGACAACAGCGCCGCCAGCGCCACGTTGTCCAGCGGGCTGAGTTCGGGCAGCAGCTCTCCGAACTGGAAGACCGTGCCGATGGTTTCGCTGCGCAGCTTGGCCATCTGCTTCCCGCGCAGCTTCGTCACTTCCGCACCGGCGACCCTGATGCTTCCGCCGTGCGGCTCGATGAGACCGAGGATCGACGAGAGCAGCGTGCTCTTGCCCGAACCGCTCGGACCCGTGATCGCTACTGACTCGCCGGCACGGACGCTGAGCTGCAGACCCTTGAACAGGGAGCGATTGCGGACCGAGTAGTCCAGATCCTGAATGTGGAGTACGGGATCGGGCTCGGGCCCGATGTCAGAGTTGCTCACGTGATGTGCCCTCGGGTAGCTGTTGCCGCGCCACCGTGCGACGTCGCGGTGGCGCTGCAGGGCAGAGGCGGCCCCCTCTGTCCCGCGGATGGCGGGCTTCCGGTGAGCATGAAAGAGCGCCCCCGCGAATCGTCCCCCGTTGCGCGAGAGAGGTCAGCCTCTCGCGATCGGTGCCGATAGTAGGCCAACGTGAAAAGAGATAACAGCATGCCCTCGGCACCATCACGTTGCGCCAGTTGGCCCGATGCCGGCCCCGCCGCAATTTCCCTTGCCAGCCGCCGACTTTGGCATATGATCTTGCACTGGTCGCGAGGAAGGTCTTCTTCTCGCTTCCATGGGGGGCTCTACAACGGAAGCCGCTTGGCCTGACCTGCCTCGCGTCGTCCGCCCATGGGTGCGTCGTCTCTGAAGGCCGTCATCGTGATGACCACCAATCGCAGCTGTTGAGTTGCTGCGTCACAGGGGAGAATCATGCAGATATCCAGGAGCGCCAAGAAGGCTGCGATGGCAGTCGCCATGCTCGGCGCCGTTGCGGGGGCATCGCCGGCCTACGCCGACGCCGGCGAGGACGTCACTTCCAGGCTCAACCACCACACCAACCCGAACATCCACATCTCTTACGCCTACAGCTGGCAGTCGTCCGGCAACAAGAACGTCGCCGTGCGCGACGAGAGCGCGGACGGGAACCCCGTCTACTCGGAGTTCGACCGCAAGAACACCAAGGGCCTCCGCCTCTGGAACACCAAGGGCCAGGGAGAGACCACGTACAGCGACTCCTCCACGAGCAACTACGTCGTGAAGGTCACCGCTTGCGTGCAGTTCGACGGGACCCCGGACAAGTGCGGCCCGGACGACCGGCCCGGCGACGGACGCTGATACCGCGCCCCGGACAGCGGCTCACTGGCGTTTGACGATCGTGTCAAGGCCCGGATGCTTCCCGCATCCGGGCCTCACTCGTCGCACGCGCCGGGCCCTCCTCTGCTGCGACGAGGGTCCGGCTCAGGTCAGGAAATCCCGGGCGATCCGTTGCGCGACCCGTTCCAGGATCGGCCCCGCCTCGGCGATGCACTTCGCCACGTCCGGTTCCGCGTCCGTCAGGGGGTAGGCCCGGCGGAAGCCGGAGCGGCCCAGGACTTCCGGGGGGAGGGCGAGGCGGCCGCAGACCGCCACGACGTCCTTGCCGGCGGCGCGGGCCGCCGCCGCGACGCCCGCCGGGGCCTTGCCGTGCAGGGTCTGCTCGTCGAGGGAGCCCTCGCCGGTGATCACCAGATCGGCGCGGTCCAGCGCGGGGGCGAAGCCCAGGACGTCGAGCATGACCTCGATGCCGGGGCGGAACCGGGCGCCCAGCAGCAGGGCGCCGTAGCCGATGCCGCCGGCCGCGCCCGCGCCGGGCGAGGCGGCGTATTCGGCGGCCTTCGGACCGGCCGGCCCCTCCAGCACCTTCGCGAAGTGCGCGAGGGCGGTGTCCAGGGCCGCCACGTCGTCCGGTGAGGCGCCCTTCTGCGGGCCGTAGACCGCGGGCGCGCCCTTCGGGCCGGTCAGCGGGTTGTCGACGTCGCTGGCGAGGACCAGTTCGACCTCGGTGAGGCGCGGGTCGAGGCCCGACAGATCGGCTGTGGCCAGTTCGGCGAGGCCGCCGCCGCCCGGCGGTACCGGCTCGCCGTCCGCGTCCAGGAACCGGGCGCCCAGCGCGGACAGCATCCCGGCGCCGCCGTCCGTGGTGGCGCTGCCGCCGACCCCGAAGACGATCGTGCGGGCGCCCGCGTCCAGGGCGGCCTGCAGCAGCTCACCGGAGCCGTACGTGGACGCCGTGAGCGGGGCGAAGACGCCGGCGGGCAGCCGCTGGAGTCCGCTCGCCTCGGCCATCTCCACGACCGCGGTGCCGTCGCGCAGCGCGAACGCCGCCGTCACCTCACCGCCGAGGGGGCCGGCGACCCTTACCTCCCGGCGCTCGAACCCGGCCGCGACCGCCGCGGCCACGGTGCCGTCGCCGCCGTCGGCCACCGGCAGCGCCTCGACCTCGAGGTCCGGCACGGCCCGGCGCAGCCCGGCCGTCACCCGCTCGGCGACCTCCACGGCCGTCAGCGACCCCTTGAACTTGTCCGCGGCGACGAGCACCCGCTGCGTCGTTCGGGTACCGCTCACTGCAGCGTCTGCCACTTGCACTCCCCTTGCTCTCCGGGCCCTCACGCACGTCAGGGCCAGTCGCGCCGCTGTGACCTTAACCTCAGGACGCCCCGGCCGTCAGCATCTGCCCGACTCCTGGACCGGCGGCCCCGGCTGCTCGGGCGATCCCGCGGAAACGGGTAGACCGTAACCATGACCCTCGTCGACACCGAAGCAGCGCTCGCCGACCGCATCCTCGGCGGCTGGCTGGGCCGCATCGCGGGCAACATGCTCGGCAAACCGGTCGAACAGGGCGAGGTCTGGACACGCGACCGCATCGACCGCTACCTCAGACAGGCCGCTGCCCTCCCCCTGACCGACTACCTGCCCGAGCCCTCGGGCGACGACGCGACCGCGCTGCGGCCCGAGTGGCGCCAGTGTGTGCGCGGCCGGATCCACGGCAGCTGCCGTGACGACGACGTCGACTACGCGATCCTCGGCCTCCACCTGCTGGAGACCCACGGCTTCGGCTTCAGCACCGAGCAGGTCGGCGACCTGTGGCTGCTGCGGCTGCCGTACCTCCAGACGTTCACCGCCGAGCGGGCCGCTTACCGCAATCTGGCCGGCGGGCTCAAGCCGCCGCTGACGGCGACGTACGACAATCCGTACCAGGAGTGGATCGGGGCGCTGATCAGGGCCGACATCTACGGCTGGACCTGCCCGGGCGTGCCGCGCCGGGCCGCCTCGCTGGCCCGGCGGGACGCGGTGCTGTCGCACACCGGCAACGGGGTCTACGGGGCGATGTGGGCGGCGGCGCTGATCGCGGCGGCGTTCACGGCACCCACCGTGCGGCATGCGGTCGACCAGGCCCTGACCGTGATCCCGGCGAGCAGCCGCCTCGCCCGCACGGTACGCCGGGTGGTCTCCCTGCACGACACCCGGATGTCCTGGGAGGACACGCTCACCACGGTCGCCGAGGAGACCGTCGGGATGGGCTGGATCCACACCGTTCCGAATGCCGCGGTCCTGACGGCCGGCCTGCTCTACGGCGACGGCGACTTCACGCGCACCATCACCCTGACCGTCCGCGGCGGCCTGGACACCGACTCCAACGGCGCGACCGCGGGTTCGGTGGCGGGCGTGTTCGGCGGGGCGGCCGCCATCCCGGAGCACTGGAAGGCCCCGCTGGAGGACACGGTCCGCAGTGCGGTGTTCGGCTTCGACGGGGTGCGGATCAGCGAGCTGGCGGAGCGGACGCTGCGGCTGGCGGATCTGCAGGCCTGACGTGGTTACCCTGCCCCCATGACCACCTCTGCTGACTTCGCCGCCTACATCGCGTCCCTGCCCCGCGTCCTGGCCGGCGCCGCCGCGCTGTTCCGGGACGGCGGGGGGCGGGTGCTGCTCGTCGAGCCCAACTACCGGGAGGGCTGGACGCTGCCCGGCGGCACGATCGAGTCCGACGACGGCGAGACCCCGCGGCAGGGCGCTCGGCGCGAGACGGCCGAGGAGATCGGCCTGGACCGCGAGCTCGGCCGGCTGCTGGCAGTGGACTGGGTGCACGGCCCGGGGCGTCCACCGCTGGTGGCGTACCTGTACGACGGCGGGGTGCTCGGCGAGGACGACATCAAGGAGATCCGCCTCCAGGAGGCGGAACTGCTCTCCTGGCGTCTGGTCCCACGCGAGGAGCTGCCCGACTACCTGCCGGGCGCCCTCGGCGGTCGCGTCCTGACCGCGCTGGACGTCCTGGCGGACGGTTCGGGCACGGCGGAGCTGGAGAACGGCCGGCGCGTCGGCTGACCCGGGCCGCCGGCGTCAGTCGCGCAGCACAGGAGGACGTCCGCGTCGACGGCGAGCCCAGACCCACCGGAGCAGAATCAGCGCGAAGCACAGCACGCCCACCCCGCCCAGGGAGTAGGACAGCCACCGGGCGGCGCCGCTCAGCGTGCCCAGGAGAGCGCAGGCCAGAGCGCCGATGGACAGGACGAACAGGCTGAAGGTCTCCCAGCCGGACGTGCCGCTCTCCCGGTCGACCCGTTCGTCGAACTCCTGGCGCGCCTGCTGCTCGTACCGCTGTCGGGCGTGTGCCATGGCGAGCGTCTCGCGGACGTGGTTCATTCCTTCCGGCAGCCGGGGCTCGCGGACCCGGCGAAGACGGATGGCGCGAAGGTTGAAGCTGAAACGTCGGGCGGGCATCATCGGTTCTCCCCCTCCTGACCTAGGTCAGCGCCAATGCGGCACCGAGCACGTCAGCCAAGCCCTGCACCAGTCGGACATGATCCACCGTCAGGTCGGTGTCGTTCGGGGCGTCGACTGCCAGCACGCCGAACTCCTTGCCGCCCGCCATCACCGGTACGGCGATGACCGACCGGTAGTCGGTGCTGCCCTGGTCCACCTTGCTGACGAGCCCGGTCGCCGCGCCCGCGTGGTAGGCGCTCCGGGTGTCCAGGATGTCATGCACGAAGTGGCTGCCGGCGGCTCCGTCGATCTTCGCCCGGGGAGCGGAAGGACGGCCCGCCCAGTCGTCGAGTACGAATTCGTGCTGGGCACGGTTGTCCAGACGGTAGTAGGCGCTTCGGGCGGTGGGAAGCCCGGCGGAATCGAGTCGGGCGGTGAGGGTGGCCGCGCCGACGAGTGCGGAGCGGCGGATCGTGGTCGACTCCGTGGAGCGGGTGGTGACCAGGCCCGCGGGCGGCGTCGCGCCGGTGGCGCCGTACGCGGCCGCGTGCTCCTGCGTGAGCCTGCCCAGCGGTTTGGACAACTGGAGCAGGACGTCGTTGTACCAGAGACGGAGCTGCGCCGCCGTCTGACTGGCCTCCTCGCGTGCCTTGACCCGCTCTCTCTCGTTGAGGGCGGTTTCACTCGCGGTGACCAGAACGACCATCAGGGCCAGCGCGGCCCCGGTCCACAACGCTGTGTGCCGGTACTCGCTGTGCTCGTCGCCCGCGACGACCGAGGCGACGAAGGCCCCCGCTGCCAGGAAGCTGGCCAACGTCAACAGGAAGATCTTTAACCAGTACTTGCGGAGCCATGCCATCCCGCCCCATCACCTCGGTCCCGAGTTCGAACGCTGCGCTCCGGGGCGACCGAAGCCGCGCCCGACCTGCACAGACGCCGCGGCGGGTGCGCCGGTTCCCGCCAGGCCCCGAAGGCTTCTCCTGTCGCATATCCGTTCGCCTCGATCGGCCCGGCGTCCTACCCTCGGCTCATGGCCAAGCCTCTAGTCGCCCTCCTCACCGGTGCGGGTATCAGCACCGACTCCGGGATCCCGGACTACCGCGGGCCGAACGGACTGTGGCGGCGGGATCCGGAGGCCGAGAAGCTCGTGACGTACGAGTACTACATGGGCGATCCGGAGATCCGGCGGCGGTCGTGGCAGATGCGGCGCAAGAACCGGACGCTGCAGGCCGAGCCCAACGCCGCCCACCGGGCCATCGCCGACCTGGAGGGGTCGGGAGTACCGGTGCGGGTGATCACACAGAACGTGGACGGGCTGCACCAGCTCGCCGGGATGCCGGCCCGCAAGGTCCTCGAACTGCACGGCACGGCACGGAGTTTCGTGTGCACCGGCTGCCACACCCGCGGCCCGATGCGGGACGCGCTGGCACGGGTCGAGGCCGGTGAGGACGATCCGCCGTGTCTGGAGTGCGGCGGTGTCCTGAAGTCGGCGACGGTGATGTTCGGCGAGCGGCTCGACCCCGTCGTCCTCGGCGAGGCGGCCGCCATCAGCAAGGCCTGCGAGGTGTTCGTCGCCGTCGGCACGAGCCTGAAGGTCCAGCCCGCCGCCGGTCTCGCCGGTGTCGCCGCCGACCACGGAGCCCGTCTGATCATCGTCAACGCCGAGCCGACGCCGTACGACGAGCGAGCCGACGAGATCGTGCGGGAACCCATCGGCACGGCCCTGCCCGAACTGCTGCGCCGCCTCGGCGACGCCGCCTAGAACAGCGCGGACCCGCTCTCGAACTCCAGCAGCCTGCGCTTGCGGTCCAGGCCGCCGCCGTAGCCCGTGAGGCTGCCGTTGGCGCCGAGGACGCGGTGGCAGGGGAGGATGATGCCGACGGGGTTGCGGCCGTTGGCGAGGCCGACCGCCCGGGAGGCGGTGGGGGTGCCGAGGCCGGCGGCGAGTTGGCCGTAGGTGCGGGTCTCGCCGTACGGGATGCGGCTCAGCTGCTCCCAGACGGTGCGCTGGAACGGGGTTCCTGTCAGGCGGAGTTCGACGGTGAACTCCTTGAGGTCGCCCGCGAAGTACGCCTCCAGTTGCTCCTCCGTCTCCGCGAACAGGGTGTCGTCGCGGGTGCCGAAGGTCTCCTCCGGCGGGCGGTGGCGCTGGTCGGTCATGTAGAGGCCGCACAGCACTCCGTCGTCGGCGACGAGGGTGAGGGGGCCGTAGGGGCTGTCGGTCACGGTGTGGTGCTTCATCGAACGTCCTTGTGGTCCTTATACCGGGAGGAAGTTGATCGGGTGGCTGTCCGTCGCCCAGAGGTACTGGACGGCGTAGGCCCGCCAGGGGCGCCAGGCGGCCGCGCGTGCGGTGAGCGCCGCGGGCGTGGACGGCAGGCCGAGTTCCCGGGCGGCGCGGCGGATGCCGAGGTCGGTGGGGAGGAAGGCGTCCGGGTCGCCGAGGGCGCGCATGGCGATGACGTCGGCCGTCCAGGGGCCGAAGCCGGGCAGGGCGAGGAGCTGGGCGCGGCTGCGCGGCCAGTCGCTCTCCACTCCCAGGTGGAGTTCGCCTTCGGCGAGTTGCCGGACCAGGGTGGTGAAGGTGGTGCGGCGGCTGCGCGGCATCGCCAGCGACTCGGGGTCCAGTGCCGCGAGGGCCTCGGGGGCCGGGAAGAGGTGGGTGAGGCCGCCCTCGGGGTCGTCGACCGGTTCGCCGTGCGCGGTGACCAGGCGGGCCGCGTGGGTGCGGGCGGCGGCGGTGGAGACCTGCTGGCCGAGCACGGCCCGGACGGCGAACTCGGCCTCGTCCACCGTGCGCGGGACACGCCGGCCGGGTGCCTTGTCGACCAGCGGCGCGAGGACCGGGTCGGTGCGCAGCTGGTCGTCGATCGCGACCGGGTCGGCGTCCAGGTCGAGCAGGCGGCGGCAGCGGCTGATGGCGACGGTCAGATCGCGCGGGTCGCTGAGGGTGAGGCGGCAGGCGATGTGGTCGGGGGTGGGGGTGAGGGCGACGATGCCGTGGCCGTACGGGAGGCGCAGCGTGCGGCGGTAGGAGCCGTCGCGCCACTCCTCCACCCCGGGTACGGCCGTCGCGGCGAGGTGGCCGAAGAGGTTGTCGGGGTTGAGCGGGGTCCGGAACGGCAGTCGCAGGGCGAGCGCGCCGGGTGTGCTCGTGCCCTGGCGCTTCGGGGCCCGGGTGCGCAGCTCGCTCGGGGACAGGGCGAAGACCTCGCGGACGGTGTCGTTGAAGGTGCGGATCGAGGCGAAGCCGGCGGCGAAGGCGAGCTGCGCCATCGGCAGGGTCGTCGTCTCGATGAGCAGCCGGGCCGTCTGGGCGCGCTGGGCGCGGGCGAGCGCGAGAGGGCCCGCGCCCAGTTCGGCGAGCAGCTGCCGTTCGACCTGCCGGGTGCTGTAGCCGAGCCGGCCGGCGAGGCCCGGCACGCCCTCGCGGTCCACGACGCCGTCGGCGATCAGCCGCATGGCGCGGGCCACCAGGTCGGCGCGCTGGTTCCACTCCGGGGAGCCGGGGCTGGTGTCGGGCCGGCAGCGCTTGCAGGCCCGGAACCCGGCCTGCTGGCAGGCCGCGGCGCTCGGGTGGAAGACCATGTTCTCCGGCTTGGGCGGCACGACCGGGCAGCTGGGACGGCAGTAGATGCGGGTGGTCAGGACGGCCGTGAAGAACCAGCCGTCGAAGCGCGCGTCCTTGGACCGGACGGCGCGTACGCAGCGCTCGGTGTCGGTGTGCATCCCCATCTGCATACGTCCAGCATCGGTCACCACGCGCGGGCGGGTCTGGCGAGAATCCGACATCGACCTGGCCCGACCGGGACAGATGAAGATTCATTCATGTGTTCGTGTGTGCCCGGTACGATGACGTCATGGGTCATGGAGCCGTCACCACCGCGCAGGACGCCGGCGAGCGCGTACGTCTGGACGCGGACAACGTCGCGAAGGTGGCCACCACGCTCCAGGCCCTGTCCACGCCCTCCCGTCTGCTGATCCTCGCGCGCCTGCGGGAAGGCCCGCTGCCCGCCACGGAGTTGGCGGCGGAGGTGGGCATGGAGCAGTCGGCCTGCTCGCACCAGCTGCGGCTGCTGCGCAATCTGGGTCTGGTGGTGGGCGAGCGACAGGGCCGGTCGGTCGTGTACGCGCTGCACGATCACCATGTCGCCGAGCTGCTCGACCAGGCCGTGTACCACGTGGAGCATCTGCGGCTGGGGATCAGCGACACCGCCGACTGAGGCGGCGCCGCTGTCCCACCGTTCGTTCCGTGCGGCTATTCAGCCGCCGTGGGCCGGCGTGAGGCCTCCATCGCCTCGCTCACCCGCGCCAGCGGACGCAGCCGGTAGGTGAACGCGTAGTCGCGGTTCGCGAGCAGCTTGAACTCGTCGTGCGTGTGCGCGCCCCAGCTGTTGTCGCCGCCCACGCCCATCTGGCGGTGGTTGATCCGCAGGACCACCGCGTCCCGCGGGGTGAGCTGGTAGTCGTGGCGGGCGCCGACCGACAGGTCCTCCGGGGTGAAGCGCGAGGCGTTGACCTCGAGCAGCGGCTCGGCGGAGACGAGCAGTCCCCGTCCGCCGCCGTCCGTCAGCGCCGCCCAGCGGACGTCGGTCTTGTTGCCGTTCTCCTGCGGGCGCAGATAGGACGTCCACTGCCCGGAGACGGTGCCGGAGTACAGGCCCACGTCGGTGCTGTTGTTGCGGTCCCACATGTTCTCCTCGGGGCCGCGGCCGTAGTAGTGCAGCCGGTCCAGCCGGCGCGGCAGGAACAGCAGGGTGCCGACCTCGGGGATGTACGGCAGGTTCGAGGCGCCCGGACGCAGGGTGTTGTCGACCTTGATCTCGCCGTTGCCGAAGACCGTGTACGTGGTGGAGTACGTGGACTCCGTGCCGGTGGGCAGCGTGCCGCTGACCGTGACCTCGACGGCCCGGTCGCCCAGGGGCCGCACCCGTACGTCCGTCACCTTCCGCTGCGACCCGGCGTCGCGCCACACCTGGTTGCGGGTGTGGTGGCCGTTGCCCCGGTCGTTGTCGGTGGGCGCCCGCCAGAAGTTCGGGACGGGGCCGGAGGTGATCAGAGACGTGCCGGCCGCCTCGTACGACGTGATGGTGCCGGTGCTCTTGTCGAACGTGACCGAGAAGTTCTTGCCCTTGACCGAGAGGGTCTTGTCCCCGTCCGTGTGGCGCAGGGTGGGCACACTGCCGAGCGGGGCCGGTTTCACGACCGGGCTGCCCGCGTGGAGGGCCAGTTGCTGCTTGGCCACCTCGAAGCCGGCCTTGGCCCACTTGGTGCGTTCCCTGGTGGTGAAGGAGAGCTGGAGGAAGTACTCCGTGCCCGGCTCGGGCTTCGCCGGCAGCCGTACCGGCAGCTTGATGTCCTTGCTGGTCAGCGGTCCGACATCGAGCTGTTCGCGGGTCAGCCGGCCCCGCTGGACGACCTCGCCGTCGGCGACGAGGGACCAACGGCCGTCGAACTCACGGAGGTTGGTGAAGAGGTACTCGTTGGTGAGCTTGACGGCGCCGGGGCCGCCCGAGGCCGGGGCGGCGTTGATGGCCTGGTAGATCTGCTTGACCTCGGCGGACTTGCCCGTGAGACCGCGGTCGGCGGTGATGATGCCGTCACCGGCGAAGGCTCCGTCGTTGGGGTTGTCGCCCCAGTCGCCGCCGTAGGCGTAGAAGGTCTTGTCGCGCGGGCGCTTCTCGGTGAGTCCGGCGGTGGCGGCGTCGAACCAGAACCGCACGCCCTCGTCGCCGGGCTTCCGGCTGTCCGAGGCCAGCTCCGCGGCGCTCAGCGGGCGGGCGTACACGCGAGCGCGCCGGATGGTGCCGCTGAACTCCCGGGTCGGGTTGTCGACGTCGGTGGCGAGCGCCAGGGACGCCGTGTTGTCGCTGGGGCGCCGGGTGGTGGTCCGGGTACCGCGGACCTGGCCGTCGACGTACAGGGTGAGCGTCCCCGCGTCCGCGTCGAAGACACCGGCGATGTGGTGCTCCCTGCCCGTCCAGTCGTCGGGCAGCGCCCAGCTCGCGGTGACCCACTGGCCGCCGCCGTGGATGAAGAACTCCAGCGTCCTGTCTGACTGCTTGAGGGCGTACTGGGTGTCGCCCTTGGCGATGATGGGCTGGTGGTAGCCGGTCACGTGCGGGGTGATCCAGGCCTCCAGCGTGAGGGAGCCGGTGAGGTCGAGGCGGGCGTCGCGGGGGAAGACGGTGCCGCCGGAGACGCCCTTGGCGCGGTCGAAGGTGCCGGCGGGCGCGATGATCTCGCCGCGCAGCGCGCCCGGGCCTGACTCGGTCAGCAGCTTGCGGGTGGGGGTGGGCCAGCGCAGGGCCTGGTCGACGAAGTCCCAGATCCAGCCGCCCTGGAGGACGTCGTGGCGGCGGACGATGTCCCAGTACTTCTTGAAGTTGCCGTTGGAGTTCCCCATGCCGTGGGAGTACTCGATCATCACGTACGGCCGTTTGTCGTTCGTGTCCTTGGCGCGGGCCTCGACGCGCTGCGGGCTGTCGTACATCTCGGAGCGGATGTCGCTGATGCCCGGCCGGTCGTCGCCCTCGTACTGGATGACGCGGGTGGGGTCGTAGCCGCGGATCCAGTCGTACATGGCGTTGAAGGTGGTGCCGCCGCCCGCCTCGTTGCCGAGGGACCAGATGACCACCGAGGCGTGGTTCTTGTCGCGGTGGACCATGTTCTGGGCGCGGACCACGCACGCCTCGGTCCACTCGGGGTGGCCGCTGCCGGGGAACTTGTCGCGGATGCCGTGGGTCTCCAGGTTGGTCTCGTCCACGAGGTACAGGCCGTACTCGTCGGCGAGCTCCAGCCACAGCGGGCTGTTGGGGTAGTGCGAGGTGCGGACGCTGTTGATGTTGAGGCGCTTGATGATCTCGATGTCCTCGATCATCTGGGCCCTGGTGAGCGCCGAGCCGGTGACGGGGTGCATCTCGTGCCGGTTGGTGCCGCGGAAGGACACCGGTTTGCCGTTGATGCGCATCAGGCCGTCCTTGAGCGCGAACTCGCGGAAGCCGACCCGGTGCGAGAGGGTCTCGACCACCTTGCCTGCCGGGTCGCGCAGTCGCAGCACCGCGGTGTAGAGGTCCGGGTGCTCGGCCGACCAGAGTTTCGGCGAGGGGACGGCTCTGGACGCCTCGGCGGTGGCCTCGGCGCCGGCCGGGACGTCGACGGACTGCTGGAGCGGCCGGGACCAGACGGCGTGGCCGCGCGCGTCGTAGAGCTGGGTCTCGACGGTGTAGCGGCCCGCGCCCTCGCCGCCGTAGTCGCGGACGTGCGCGGTGACCTTGAGGTCGGCGGAGGTGTGGTCGTCGCCGAGCGGGGTGTCCAGCTTGAAGTCGCGCAGGTGCACGGAGGGCGTGGAGTACAGGTGGACCGAGCGGAAGATGCCGCTCAGCCGGATCATGTCCTGGTCCTCCAGCCACTCGGCGTCGGAGTAGCGGTACACCTCGACGGCGATCTGGTTGGTGCCCGGCTTGAGGTGGCGGGTGATGTCGTACTCGGCGGAGGTGTAGGAGTCCTCGTGGTAGCCGGCCAGCTCGCCGTTGATCCACACGTAGTGGGCGGACTTGACGCCCTCGAAGTGCAGGAAGGTGCGCCGGCCGGACCAGTTCTCCGGGACGGTGAACGTACGGCGGTACTGGCCGACGGGGTTGTAGCGGGTCGGGGCGGCCGGTGGCTGGGCGTTCTCGCCGCCGCCGTTGGGGCCCCACCAGGGGTAGGTGATGTTGACGTAGATCGGGAAGTCGTAGCCGTGCAGCTGCCAGGCCGAGGGCACGGGGATGGTGTCCCAGCGGGAGTCGTCGACGTCGGTGCGGTAGAAGTCGGTGTCCCGGTCGTCGGGCCGGTCGGCGTAGGCGAACTTCCACTTGCCGTCGAGGCTCTGCCGGTACGGCGAGCGCGTGCGGTCGGCGTCCAGTGCCTGCCCGAGGTCCGCGTACGGCATGAGCGTGGTGTGCGGTGGCTCGGTGCCCACCCGGTACACGGCCAGTCCGTCGTTCCACTCCGGAGGACCGTCCGCCGCCGGGCGCCGGCCGGCCGCGTACGAGGCGGTGGGCGACGCCGAGAGGGCGAGCGCGCCGAGCACGGCGGCGCCCCCTTCGAGCAGACGGCGGCGGCTGACTACGGGACGGTCGGCGGGAGACGGGAGCGGGTGCGGGTGCGGCATGACCGTGGCCTTCCTCGGTTCGACAGGGTGCTGCACGGACTGAGGGCGCGTCAGACGCGATCCTCAACTGCACATCCTTGATGGGTGTTTCTGTTGGGATGCGTGTCAACTGACGGTGACGGAGCAACTGCTGAGCAGGCACACCCTAGGACTCGCACACAATCGAATCAATGACCCCGTCGGACTTTGTGCGGTCCTGATGGTTCAGCCTCCGAGGGAGGCGAGCGGTGCAGGCCGTCCCCTGCGGAAGCCGCGACCGGCTCGCCCGCGATTTTTTGCCATTTCGGCGCGACAGTGTCGCTTCACCGAACGTACTGTGACCTCATCGGACAACCTGTGCAACGGATCTTGGCCGGACCTTTTGCCGCGCCGGAAGGAGCGGCTCGCATGAACGGGTATGCGACCTCGGATCGCGACTCCGTCACGGCCGCGCCCGGCGGACTTCTGGACCTGCTGAAGGTCGCGGCCGTGGTCCTGGACGCGGGCGGGCACATCGCCCTGTGGAGCCCCGAGATCGAGCAACTGCTCGGCTACACCCCGGCGGAGGCCCTGCGCCGGCGCGCCGACACACTCCTGGTCGCGCCCGAGAACCGGACCCGGGGCAGGGAGCTGTTCGCCCAGGTCAGCTCGGGGGCCCGCTGGGCCGGTGTCTTCCCGCTGCGGCACAAGGACGGCACGGACCGCGCGGTGGAGTTCCGCACGATGCGTCTCCTAGACCCCGAAGGGCAGCCCCATCTGCTGGGCCTCGCCACGGACGCGACGACCGTACGGATCGTGGAGCGGGACCTCGCCCTCTCGCACAGCCTCGTCAACCAGACCCCGCTCGGCATCGCCGTCTTCGACAACGACCTGCGCTGGGTCGGGGTCAATCCCGCGCTGGAGCGGATCAACGGCGTGCCCGAGGAGGCCGTGCTGGGGCGCCGGGTCGGCGAGGTGCTGCCCGACCTGGACGTGGCGGCCATCGAGGGCCGGATGCGGCACGTCCTGGAGACCGGCAGACCCCTGCTCGACCAGCAGACCGTCGGCCGTACGGCGGCGGACGTCCAGGACCGCGCGTACTCGGAGTCGTACCACCGCATCGAGGACACCGACGGGCGGGTACTGGGCCTCGCGATGGCCGTTCTGGACGTCACCGAGCGCCAGCAGGCCGCGGCCGAGGTCGCCCAGGCCCGCCAGCATCTGTCGGTGATCGCCGACGCCGGGGTGCGGATCGGCACCACGCTGGACCTCCAGCAGACCGCCCGGGAACTGGCCGACGTGGTGGTGTCGCACCTCGCGGACCTGGCCGCCGTGGACGTGCTGGAGTCCGTCGTGGCCCACGGCACCATCGCGCCGGTGTCGGGCGGCGCGCCCGCCGAGTTCAGGGCGCTGGCCGTCGCGGCCGGCTACCCCACCGACGCCATCCACGCCGCCGACCCGGTCGGCGAGCTCGCCACCTACGGTTCGTCACGGATCATCACGCAGTGCGTCCGCAATGCCCGTCCCGTCCTGGTCGAGCGCGTGGACCCGAAGATGATGCGGCGCATCGCCCGGGACGCGCGGGCCGCCCAGACCCTGCACGAGGCCGGCGCGCATTCCTATCTGGCGGTGCCGCTGATGGCCCGGGGCAAGGTGCTCGGCACGCTCACCCTGTACCGCACGGTCGACGAACGCCCCTTCGACGACCGGGACCGGGTGCTCGCCTCGGAACTCGCGGCGCGTGCCGCCATCTGCATCGACAACGCCCGCCTCTACGGACGCGAGCGCGGCACCGCCCTCACGCTCCAGCGCAGCCTGCTCCCCGCCGCGCCCGCCGAGCAGGAGGGGCTCGACATCGCCGCCCGCTACCGTCCGGCCCTCAGCGAGGTCGGCGGCGACTGGTACGACGTACTGCCGCTGGGCCCGGGGCGCACCGCGCTCGTCGTGGGGGACGTCATGGGCAAGGGCGTCCAGGCCGCGGCGATCATGGGGCAGCTGAGCACGGCGACGCGGGCGCTGGCCCGGCTGGACCTGCCGCCCGCCGAGCTGCTGCGGCACCTCGACGACATCGCCGGCTCGCTCGGCGACGCGATCGCCACGTGCGTGTACGCCGTGTGCGACCTGCGGCGCGGCACCTGCGCCCTGTCCAGCGCGGGGCATCTGCCGCCCGTCCTCGCCGGGGCGGACGGCAGCGCGAAGCTCGTAGACGTGCCGGGCGGTGTACCGCTCGGGGTGGGGGGCGTGGAGTTCGGCACCGTGGAGGTGGAGCTTCCCCCGGGCTCGCTGCTCGCCCTGTACACGGACGGGCTGGTCGAGAAACGCGGGGAGCCGATCGACACCGGGCTCAGCACGCTGACCCACCTCCTGGGGAACGCGGGCCCCAACCTGCAGCGGACCAGCGACAGCCTGCTCAGCGCGCTGAGCCCGGAGCCCGACGACGACGTGGCGCTGCTGCTGGTGCGCACGCGCGTCTGAGCGTTCGCGGCCGAGCTCTCGGGGCTGAGCTCTCGGGGCTGAGTTCTCGCGGGGGCAACTGTTAGCATGTTTGTGTGAGTTACGTTCTCTACCTCTGATCCGGGCCACCGGCTCCGCCCTCGCACGGGGCGCTGAGAGCCGCGACGTCGCCCACGGCCCGCCCTGTTCTGGGCCCGGCCGTCCGTCGGATCCGATGGCCCGCTCGCATCCCCGCCCTTTGCCGGGGGTGAAGTGTGCCTCCTCACGGAGGAAGAGAACGTGACCACCCTTGCTTTGCCTGCCCGCGACCGGGCCCAGCTGACCTGCGCCGCGATCCGCGTCGACCGCGGCGGCCGTACCGTGCTGCACGACGTCGACATGAAGGTCTCCCCCAGGTCACGCTGGGGCGTCGTCGGCGAGAACGGCCGCGGCAAGTCGACCCTGCTGCACGTCCTGGCCGGCCTCCTGGCCCCGGACGAGGGGACCGTGCGCCGCGTGGGCACCCTCGCCCTGGCCGAGCAGGAGATGCCGGCCGAGGACGAGCGCACGGTCGGCGACTTCATCGACTCCCAGCTGGCCGACGCCCGCGCGGCCCTGCGGGAGCTGGACGCCGCGGCGGACGGGCTCGCGGCGGAACGCCCCGGTGCCGAAGGGGCCTACGCCGATGCCCTGGAGGTGGCGCAGGCGCTGGACGCCTGGGACGCCGACCGGCGGGTGGACGTCGCCCTGGACGGACTCGGTGCGGTGAGCGACCGGGCGCGTGCGCTGGCCACGCTGTCCGTCGGCCAGCGCTACCGGATCCGTCTGGCCTGTCTGCTGGGTGCCGAGTACGACTTCCTGCTCCTGGACGAGCCCACCAACCACCTGGACCTGGCGGGACTCGAGTACCTCACCGCCCGGCTGCGCACCCATGCCGGAGGCGTCGTAGTGGTCAGTCACGACCGGGCGCTCCTCGCGGACGTGGCCACCACGATCCTCGATCTCGACCCCACCCGCGACGGCCGGCCGGGCGTGTACGGCGGCGGCTACGCGGGCTATCGCGAGGGGCGGGAGGCCGAACTGGTCCGGTGGGAGGAGGAGTACGAGCAGCAGCGGACCGAGCACGTCCGTCTGAGGCAGGCCCTGTCCGAGGCGCAGAACCGGCTGAGCACCGGCTGGCGCCCGGACAAGGGCACCGGCAAGCATCAGCGCGCGACCCGGGCCGGTGCGCTGGTGCGTTCCGTCCACCGGCGCCAGGACGAACTGGACCGGCACGAGGTGACCGCGCCGGTGCCGCCCCAGCGTTTCTCGCTGCCCGAGCTGCCCGCGCGGCCGGGTGTCGTCCTGCTGCGGGTGGAGGAGGTGACGGTCGGCGGGCGGCTGCACCACTCGACGAGCCTGTCGGTGACGTCCGGCGACCGGCTGGCCGTCACCGGCCCGAACGGGGCGGGCAAGTCGACGCTCCTGTCCGTCCTGGCCGGGCGGCTGGCCCCCGGCTCGGGCCGGGTGCACCGGGCGCGCAGGGTGCGGCTGCGGCTGCTCGGGCAGGAGTCGCCGCGGGCGACGCACCGGCGGGCCCGTGACCTCTACGAGGCGCACACCGCCGGGCTCGTCACGGCGGGCGTGCTGAAGGAGGGAGAGGTGGTGGGGCTCGGCTCGCTGGGCCTGCTCACCTCACGCGACACCGACAAGCCGGTGGCCGAACTGTCGATGGGTCAGCAGCGACGCCTCGACCTGGCCCTGGCCCTCGCGTCCCGCCCCCACGTCCTGCTCCTGGACGAGCCCACCAACCATCTGTCCATCGCCCTGGTCGACGAACTCACCGAAGCGCTGCACTCCACCGAGGCGGCCGTCGTCGTTGCCACCCACGACCGCCAACTGCGACGCGACATCGCGACCTGGCCGCACCTCGCGCTCTCGCAGCGGCGGCCGGCGGGGACGGGGGTGGGTACGACGACCCGCTGACGCACGGCGTCGCGCGGGCGCGGTGCGTGTGGCCCCGGCGGGCGCGGCGCAGCGCGGCTCCGCCTGCCCGAGCAGGCGCGGGCGTGGCCCGGCCGGCACGCCCGAGCGGCTCCGCCTGCCCACGCGGGGCCGCTCGGGCCGGGAGCGTCAAGCCGCACGGCACGAGCCGACGCACCCGCACAGGCGCGACCACCCACCCGAACCGCCAACCCGTCCGCCCAGGCCGGTGCGTCGGCCCACCCGGGCCGATCCACCCGCCCAAGCAGCCCGACGCGGCCGGCAAACCCGAGCAGGTCCGCCAGCCCGAGCCCATCCACCAGCCGGAGCACCAAACCGCAGCGCACAAGCCCACGTATCCGGGCGGGCCCGAAAACCCGCCCGGAGTGCGAGGGCGGCGACCGGGCGGGGGCTCAGCCCGCTGCCCGGGGTGCCGAGAGGGGGCTCACGAATTGCTCGGGGTCTGTTCGAACGGCTCCCAGGCGTCGTCCTTCTTCACCGTGCACAGGGCCCAGATGATGAACCCGGAGATGGCGATCATCACGACCGACCAGACCGGGTAGGACGGCAGGGAGAGGAAGTTGGCGACGATGATGAGTCCGGCGATGCCCACGCCGGCGACGCGTGCCCACGTCGACCCCTGGAACAGCCCCATGCTGACGAGCACGGCGACCGCTCCCAGGACCAGGTGGATCCAGCCCCAGCTCGTGAGGTCGAACGCGAAGACGTAGTTGGGGGTGGAGAGGAACACCTCGTCCTCGGCGATCGCCGCGATACCGCGCATGACGCCCAGGATCCCACCGATCATGAGCATGACGGCCGCGAAGACCATCAGACCGACGGCCCATTCACGTTTCGCCGTCGAGCGCGTGTGCGTAGGGTGTGTGGCGGTCATCCTGCTGCCTCGTTTCTGTCGGGGGCTAGGGTTCCGACGGACCGGAGCCGCTCAGGACCAGCTCCTTCGCCCTGCGGAACTCGTCGTCCGTGATGTCGCCGCGGGCGCGGATCTCGGACAGCCTGGCGAGTTCGTCGACGCTGCTCCCCCGTCCCTCGCCGCCCTTGGCGGTCTCCCGTATGTAGCTGTCGAAGGCCTCCTGCTGAGCGCGGGCCTGGGACACCTCCCGGCGGCCCATGTTCTTGCCGCGCGCGATGACGTAGACGAACACACCGAGGAACGGCAGGACGATGCAGAACACCAGCCAGCCGGTCTTGGCCCAACCGCTCAGTTCGTCGTCACGGAAGATGTCGAAGACGACCCGGAAGAGCAGCACGAACCACATGATCCACAGGAAGAACCACAGCATCGCCCAGAAGGCGCTCAACAACGGAAAGTCGTACGCCAGGTAGGTCTGCGCACTCATGTCACTCCTCCGTCCCGGGCACACGCCCGGCAGCCGTTCCGTGCCGTTCTCAGCGTGCCCATGTCCGGGACGGGGCTGCCTCACCCGGGACGGGTGAGCGTGCCGGTCCCGCGGAGCGCCGCCCGCCTGGCGAAGGCGAGCCCCGCCTCGGCCGGCCCGAGCAGCACGAGCCGCAGACCGAGCAGCCGGGTCAGCGCACGGGCCGACTCCGCCGGCAGGGCCGGCACCACGAAGGTCTCCACGAAATCGTCCGCGATCCAGCGCCGACGCGGCCGGCCTCCCGTGTCCCGCCGCCCGCCGGGTCACCCGCGGCGGGTGATCCGCACCCGGCGCCGTGGCGGTGAGGTGGAGAGCGCACCCGACAGGATCGAGAGACATGAGATGAACGATCCAGCGGCCGCCCGGACCGAGCCCGCCCCTCGGCAGGTGCCGGAGCGGCACCCGCAGCAAGCGGGCCGGAGGCGGCGCGCGAGGGGCGCCGTCCTGGCACGCGCGGCGCTCATCGCGACCGGCCTCATCACCGTCTACTACGTGCTGCCGCTGGACGGGCACAGTACGAACCACACCTCGGCGCTGCTCGCCTGTGGCCTGCTGCTGGTCGTCCTGGTCTTCTGGTGGGAGGTACGGGCCATCACCCACTCGCCCTTCCCCCGGCTGAAGGCCGTCGAGGCCCTGGCCGCCACACTCGTCCTGTTCCTCCTGCTCTTCGCGAGCACCTACTTCCTGCTGGAGCACGCCACCCCGGGTTCCTTCAGCGAGCCGCTGACCAAGACGGACTCCCTGTACTTCACACTCACCACGTTCACCACCGTCGGATACGGCGACATCGTGGCCCGTTCCCAGACAGGACGGGTGCTGACGATGCTCCAGATGATGGGCGGTCTGCTCCTGGTGGGCGTGGCGGCACGGATCCTCGCCGGCGCGGTCCAGGCCGGGCTGCGCAGGCGGGGCGACGAGCAGCCGGAGGACTTCTCCTCACGGCCGGAGGGCTGAGCCATGACCGTAACGAGCCCACTCATGACGTTCCTGTCCCCGGCCGAGCGGGCGGAGTCGGGCCGGGCCGCGCGGCGCCGGGTGCCGCGTTCGTCCCACAGCCGGTTCGAGCCGGGGCCTGAGCGGCCCGACCCGGTCGAGGTGGTGGAGCGCCAGTCGGCCACCCGGGTACAGGAGTTGGTGCCGGTCCGCTACGGCCGCATGCTCGAGTCCCCCTTCCGCTTCTACCGGGGCGCCGCGGCGATCATGGCCGCGGATCTCGGCGCCGCCGCGGACACCGGGCTGTGGGTGCAGCTGTGCGGAGACGCCCATCTGCTCAACTTCCGGCTGCTGGCCTCGCCGGAGCGCCATCTGGTCTTCGACATCAACGACTTCGACGAGACCCTGGCCGGTCCCTTCGAGTGGGACGTCAAGCGGCTGGCGGCCAGCTTCGCCATCGCGGGCCGGGCCAACGGCTTCGACACCGCGGAGCAGAACGCCGCGGTGGAGACGTGCGTACGCGCCTACCGGCGGCGGATGCGGGAGTTCGCCGGCATGCGCACGCTGGACATCTGGTACGCGCAGGACGACGCCGACCACATGCGGGAGCTGATGGCCGCGTCGATGACCAAGGAGGCCAGACGGCGCACCGCCGAGGCCACGGCGAAGGCCCGCACCCGCACCGGCCTCCAGGCCTTCGCGAAGCTCACCGGGCCCACGGCGGAGGGGCGGCGGATCACGCCGGACCCACCGCTGATCACCCCGCTGCGGGATCTGGTCTCCGACTCCTCGCCCGACCAGGAGAAGGAGCTGCTCACCGTCCTGGAAGGCTACGCGGGCAGTCTGTCGTCCGAGCGCCGGCACCTGTTGCGCCGCTACCGCATGGTGGACATCGCCCGCAAGGTGGTGGGGGTCGGCAGTGTCGGCACCCGCTGCTGGATCGTGCTGCTGCTCGGCCGGGACAACGACGATCCCCTGCTGCTCCAGGCCAAGGAGGCACAGCATTCGGTGCTCGCCGCGCAGACCGGCGGGGACAGCTACGACAACCAGGGCCGCCGCGTGGTGGCGGGGCAGCGGCTGATCCAGACGACCAGTGACATCCTCCTGGGCTGGACGCACGCCGTGGGCCTCGACGGACACGAGCGGGACTTCTACGTACGCCAGCTGCGGGACTGGAAGGGCATCGCGCGGGCGGACACCATGGACCCGGCCATGCTCCGCCTGTTCGGGCGGCTGTGCGGGGCGAGCCTGGCACGGGCCCACGCCCGCTCGGGCGACGCGGTCGCCATCGCGGCGTACCTGGGCGGCAGCGACCGGTTCGACCGCGCGCTCGCCGCGTTCGCCCAGTCGTACGCCGATCAGAACGAGCGCGACTTCGCGGCGCTGGGCGCGGCCGCCCGCTCCGGCAGGATCTCCACGACGGTGCTGTGACCCCCTGGCCCCCGCTTGCCCCCTGGCCTCCCGCTCACTCCGGCAACCCCGCTCACTCCGGCAGCTGGCGCATCTCCACGACCCTGAGACCCAGGGACTGGAAGCGGGTCAGCAGTCCGTACAGGTGGGCCTCGTCGATGACGGAGCCGAACAGGACCGTCTGACCGGACATCACCACGTGATCCAGCTCCGGGAAGACCCTGGCCAGCGTCTCCGACATGTGTCCGTCGACACGGATCTCGTAGCGCATGAGCTGCTCTCCCGCGGGGGCGGCGTGGGGCGGGCCGTACACGCCCTTCCCTTGCGATGGTCCGCCCCGGCGCGCCGTCCGCCCTCACCCGGCGCAGGTGAACCTGCGGCACACCTCACTCCTTCAGGACGATCTTGAGGATGATGATCAGCAGACCGAGCAGCAGGTTCACCGAGGCGGAGACGGCCATCTGCTTGCCCGAGGCGCCGGCCCGGGCCGCGGCGGCCAGCGACCAGCCGACCTGCCCGGCCACCGCCACGGAGAGCGCCAGCCACAGGGTGCCGGGCATGTCCAGGGGCAGCAGCGGGCTGATCGCCACGGCTGCGGCGGGCGGGACGGCGGCCTCCAGGATCGGCCACTCCTCGCGGCACACCTGCAGCACGGCCCGGCGGCCCACGGCCCCCTGCGCCAGCCGCGCCCCGAACAGCTGCGCGTGCACGTGCGCGAGCCAGAACACCGCACCGGTCAGCAGCAACAGCGCCACGAGTTCCACCCGGGGCAGCGCACTCAGGGTTCCGACGCCGATCACCACGGAGGCGGCGAGCATGGAGCCGTAGACACCGCCGGTGTAGTCGGCGCGGGAGCGCCGCTCGGCACCGTGTGCCCGCGGTGCGGCGCCAGGGGACGTCGTCGGGGACCCGCTCACAGGAGCCGCCGTTCGCGCGCCCGGCGGACGGCGTCGCCGCGGCGGGTGACCGCGAGCTTGCGGTAGATGCTCTTGAGGTGGGTCTTCACCGTGTTCACGGACACGTGGAGGTCCGCGGCGATCTCCTCCGTCGACATCATCTCGGCCACGCGCCGCAGCACGTCGCGCTCGCGGGCGCTCAGCTCCTCGACGGCGAGGTCCGCGGCTTCGTCGGGTGGGGCGAGCCCGGGGGCGCGGTAGCGGCCGGCGCCCGGCAGGAGCCAGCCGGCGGCCAGTTCCCGGGGCCGGCCGGTGCTCAGCAGCGGCCGGATCCAGGGGCCGGCTTCCAGGAACGGGCGGCGCAGCCGCTCGCGCCGGCCGTCCAGGAGTGCCCGGGCGACCAGGCGACGGGCGGTGGTGGGGTCCCCGGTGTCGAGGGCGGCCCGGGCGCGTACCAGCGTGGCGCGGACGGTCACCGCGGGGCCGGGCCGGTCGTTCTCCGGGGCGCTGTCCAGCAGGTCGAGCGCGCCTTCGGGGTGGCCCGCCGCGAGCCGGACGCGGGCCGCCTCGACGGCACACGCCCTCCGATGGTGCGCCACTTCTTCCATGGCCTGCCGGGCCTGCTCGGCATTCCCCTCGGCCAGATGGGCGGCGGACGCGAGCAGGGCGGCGTGGTCCTCCACCCAGGGTGAGCTCACGGCCGCCGGGACGGTCGCGTCCGCCGCTGCCGCCAGCGCGGCCCGGGCGTCCCCCCGGGCCAGGAACAGCCGCCCTCGGGTGAGCGTCCGGCCGGCCCGCACCACCGGGTCGTCGACGAGCGGGTGGGAGACGGCCGCTTCGTCGAGGAGTGCCTGCGCCTCGTCGAGTTCGTCGCGGTCGATGAGGACAGCGGCCAGGACCAGCGGGCCGATGCCGGACCGGGAGCGCTGCGGGAGGCTGTACCGCTCCGCCTGGCCCGCCGCCGCGAGGGCCTTGTGCTCGGCCGGGCCGAGCCAGCCGTTGAGGTAGTCGATCAGTGCCAGGTGGCCGAGGGCTTCCCAGCGGGGCAGTGCCGTAGCCGCTCCGTCGGGAGTTCCGGCTACCGCCGACAGGGCGGTGCGGGCGTCGTCGAAGCGCCCGGCCCACAGGCGGGCGGAGCCCAGGTGGGTGAGGAGGAGGGCGGTGAGTTCCGGGTGCTCGTCCAGGAGCTGCCCGGGGACCTCCCGCCGGAGGAGCCTCGCCTGCTCTGCGGCGCGCTCCGCTCTGTCGGGAGAGCCGGTCAGCCGGGCCGCCAGGGCTTCCAGGAGGGCACAGCCGAGCCGCACCGGGGCGGCAGCGGCTCCGTCCCGGCCCAGTTCCCGCTCGGCCCGGCGCAGATGGGCCAGGCCGTGGTCGAGATCGCGCCGGCCCAGCTCGCGGGCGGCGCGTACGAGGTCGGGAGCCGGTCCCGTGGCCTCCGGGCTCATCCGTGCGAACAGGGCGGACAGCTCCTCGGAGCGCAGCCCGGTGAAGAGCTGCCCGATGGCGAGATCGTCGACCACGGCGCGGGCGGTGAACTCCCAGTCGTCCGCGGCGGCACCCTGGACGAGCGCGTCGGGCAGGGCTCCGGAACGCCGCAGCCACTGCGCGGCCCGGCTGCGCAGCTCCGGCTCCAGGCCGGGGAAGCGCTCCCTCAGGTGGGCGCGGAGGATCTCCGCGAACAGCGGGTGCAGGGTGTACCAGGAGTGCCCGAGGTAGTGGACGAACGCGTTCTCGCGCTGCAGCGCGGCCAGGATCGGCTCCGCGTCGGTGCGCAGCGTCAGCGCGTTCACCAGGTCGGGGCAGCAGCGGTCCAGGACACTGATGCGCAGCAGCAGGTCCTGGGTGCCGGGTGTCTGCCGGTCGAGCACCTCCGCCAGCAGGAAGTCGGCGACCGTGCTGTGGTCGGCCTCGAACTGCTTCAGATAGGCGTGGGGGTCGGTGCCCTGCCGGGCGGCCAGGGCGCACAGCCGGAGCCCCGCGGCCCAGCCCTGGGTGCGTTCCACCAGGGCCTCTACGGCGCCGGCCCGCAGGTGCAGTCCGTGCCGCGACAGCAGTTCATGGGCCTCCTCGGAGGTGAAGGCCAGCTCGGCGTTCCGGATCTCCGTGAGCTCGCCCGACGCCCGGTAGCGGTGCAGCGGCAGCAGGGGTTCCGTGCGGGAGACCAGGACCAGGCGCATGCCTCGTCCGGCGTGGTGCAGGACGAACTGCAACTGCTCCGCGATCTCGGGGGAGGTCACCCGGTCGAACTCGTCGAGTACGACGACGGTGGTGTGGTCCCGGCGCTCCAGGTCGGCGGCCAGGCAGGTCAGGGTCCGCCGGTCCACGTGGGCCGCCTCCGCCGGGCAGCCGACGTCGCCGGTCACCGGTACGCCCGCGGCACGCAGTGCCTCCAGCAGATACGCCCAGAAGATCCCGGGAGCCTGGTCGACGGTGTCGGTCGTGAGCCAGGCGACCGGTTCCGTCAGGCCGGCGGCCCAGTCGGCGACCAGGAGGGTCTTGCCGGCGCCCGCCGCCCCGTTGACCAGCGTCAGCGGTGTCCCGAGGGCCTGGTCGAGATGGCGGACCAGGCGGGCGCGGCGCAGGAACGTGTCAGGCCGCTTCGGCAGGGCGAACCGGGTGCGCAGCAGCGGATCGCCCGTGGGGTCGACCCCCTCGGACGCTGGTTCCGCACCGGTCTCCTCGGTCACGGCCATGGAGCCCACCTTGTTCGCCGTCCGACGGATCACAAGCAGCGCTCGTACCCCCCAGGATCTCAAGCTTCACCCCCCTGCGCACGCCCACGGCCCGGCCGTGACCGGCCTCGGCGGCCGCCGCGCGACCACCCGCGGCGGGGGATGCGCCCACGGGGCGGCCGGGTTTCGCTGAGGTCCACGCGCACCACCTACGCAGCCGTGCGGGACGGCCCGGACGGCTCGGAACGGGGGTATCGACCATGTGCCGCTGGCTCGCCTACTCGGGCACCCCAGTGCTGCTCGACGACGTCCTCTACCGGCCGCAGCACTCGCTGATCGACCAGAGCCTGCACGCGCGGATGGGTGTCGAGACCACCAACGGGGACGGCTTCGGGATCGGCTGGTACGCGTGGCATCTGCGCACGCCCGCCGTCATCCGCGACACCGGTCCGGCCTGGAGCAACCGCAATCTGCGGGAGATCGCCGACCACGTCCGCTCGTCGCTGTTCTTCGCCCATGTGCGCGCCTCCACCGGGACGACCGTGCAGCAGACCAACTGCCATCCCTTCCGCCACGGACGCTGGCTGTGGATGCACAACGGGGCGATCTCCGGGTTCCACGACCTGCGCCGGGACCTCATGCTGGCCGTGGACCCGGCGCTGTTCCCGGCGCTGGAGGGCACGACGGACTCCGAGGTGATGTTCCACGTGGCCCTGACCTTCGGGCTCGACGGCGACCCGCCGGGCGCGGTGGCCCGGATGGCGGGGCTCGTCGAGCGCTTGGGGCACGAGCACGGGGTGCCGCAGCCGCTGCAGATGACGATCGCGGTGACCGACGGCGAACGAGTGTGGTTCTTCCGGTACTCCAGCGGCGGGGACTCGCGGTCGCTGTACTACAGCAGCCGGGTGGACGACGTGCGTGCCCTCCACCCCGACCTCGCGTTCCTGAGGCACGTCTCCGAGGAGACGCGGCTGGTCGTGTCGGAGCCGCTGGGCGATCTGCCCGGTGCCTGGAACGCCGTACCGGAGAGCAGCTACGGCGTCATCCAGCCTGGCCGGGACCAACTGCTGCGGGACTTCGAACCCGAGCCGGTCTGAGTGCGCGAAGGCCTCAGCGGAGCTGTGCGGCGAACGCCTCGTACGCCGGCGCGTCGAAGAGGACGAAGCGGACCTCCTCGACGTCGGTCGGTGCCGCGCGCACCGTGTCCACCGCGATACGGGCGGCGTCGCGCATCGGATAGCGGTAGACGCCGGTGGAGATCGCCGGGAAGGCGACGGTACGGGCGCCGAGTTCGTCGGCGACGCGGAGGGACTCGCGGTAGCAGGAGGCGAGGAGGTCCGAGCGGTCCTCGGTGGCGCTGTACACGGGGCCGACCGTGTGGATCACCCAGCGGGCGTCCAGGTCGCCCGCGGTGGTGGCGACGGCCTGCCCTGTGGGGAGGCCTTTGCCGTAGTGCGAGGCGCGGAGCTTTCGGCAGTCCTCGAGGATCGCGGGGCCGCCGCGCCGGTGGATCGCTCCGTCGACCCCTCCCCCGCCCAGCAGGGAGGAGCTGGCCGCGTTGACGATGGCGTCGACGCTCTCGCGGGTGATGTCGCCCCGGACCAGTTCGATGGTGGTCATGACTGCCTCAGCCGCCTCCACACGGCCTTCGCCGCGTTGTGCCCCGACATGCCGTGCACCCCGGGGCCCGGCGGGGTCGCCGACGAGCAGATGAAGACGGCCGGATGGGGGGTGTGGTACGGGAACGGGGTCACCTTGGGGCGCAGCAGGAGCTGGAGTCCGGAGACCGCGCCGGAGGCGATGTCGCCGCCGACGTAGTTGGCGTTGCGGGCGGCGAGTTCGGGCGGGCCGGCGGTGGCCCGGGCCAGCACTCGGTCGCGGAACCCCGGTGCGAAGCGCTCCAGTTGGCGCTCGATGGCGTCGGTGAGGTCGCCGGTCCAGCCGTGCGGGACATGGCCGTAGGCCCAGAAGACGTGCTTGCCCGCCGGGGCCCGGGTGGGGTCGACGACGCTCGGCTGGACCGTGATCAGGAACGGCTTGTCGGGGGCCCGGTCCTCCCGGGACGCCGCGCGCAGTGCGGTGCCGATCTCCGCGCTGTTCGCGCCGATCTGGACCGTGCCGGCGACGCGGGCCTCCTTCGCGGTCCACGGCACGGGGCCGTCCAGCGCGTAGTCGACCTTGAAGACGCCCGGCCCGTAACGGTAGTCGGCGTAGTAGTCGCCGAAGCCGGCGATGCGGGCCAGGGCGGTGGGCGAGGTGTCGAAGACGTACGCCCGGGCCGGGGGCAGGTCGTCGAGGCGCTTGACCTCGTAGTCGGTGTGGACGCTGCCGCCGAGGTCCCGCAGATAGGCGGCGAGGGCGTCGGAGAGAGTCTGGGAACCGCCGCGGGCGACGGGCCAGCCGCGGGCGTGCGCCGCGAGGGCGAAGACCAGGCCGACGGCGCCGGTGGCGAAGCCGCCGAGCGGTGCCATGACATGCGCGACGAGCCCGGCGAACAGCGTCCTGGCCGGTTCGTCGCGGAAGCGGCGCGTCAGCAGGGTCGACGGGGGCAGGCCGACGAGACCGAAGCGGGCGAGGGTGACCGGGTCGCGGGGCAGCGCGGTGAGCGGCAGGGACATGAAGTCCCGGGCCAGGGTGTCCCACTTGGGCAGGAAGGGCTCGACGAGCCTGCGGTACGCCCCGGCGTCGCGCGGCCCGAAGGAGGCGGCCGTCTCGCCCACCGACCGGGACAGCACGGCCGCCGTGCCGTCCGGGAAGGGGTGCGCCATGGGCAGCTCGGCGTGCAGCCACTCCAGGCCGTACCGCTCCAGCGGCAGGGCGCGGAACGCCGGTGAGTTGATGCCGAGCGGGTGCGCCGCTGAGCACGGGTCGTGCCGGAATCCGGGCAGGGTGAGTTCCTCGGTGCGGGCTCCGCCGCCCACGGTGCCCCGGGCCTCGAAGACGGCGACGGAGAAGCCGCGGCGGGCCAGCTCCACGGCCGCGGTCAGTCCGTTCGGCCCCGCACCCACTACGACGGCATCGAGCATCGACCGCACCTCGGACCCCTTCGTCAGCCGACGGCCACTGAGGATCAGGATATGCCCGGGGACTGACAGTCACCGGCCGCGGGTGATTTCTGGCCCGGAGAATGCCTGGAGAACGCCTGGAGGATGCCCGGAGGACGCCTGGAGCGCCGTTTCGGGCGACGGTGTGTGCACGGTCGGTGACCGTCAGGCTCCGCTCGACAGCAGTCCCGCCACGTGGCGGGCCGTGGTCGCGTCGCGGGCCGCGGTGAAGGGGAGGTCGTTGCCGCCCGTGATGCGGAACGGCTCGCCCGTGCGGGTCAGGTGGGTGCCGCCCGCCTCCTCGACCAGGAGCAGCCCGGCGGCGTGGTCCCAAGCCGCTTCCCAGGAGAAGGCGGTGGCGTCCGACTCGCCCCGGGCGATGGCGAGATACTCCAGTCCGGCCGAGCCGCACGGGCGCGGTGCCACGCCCTCGGTACGCAGGCCGAGCAGGGCGTGCTTCTGTTCGTCCGTCGTGTAGTCGGGGTGGGAGGTGGCCACGCGGAGGTCCCGGCCGGGCTCCGGCACACCGGCGAACAGCCGCTCGCCGTCGAGGTAGGCGCCCTTGCCGCGCTGGGCGGTGGCGAACTGCTCGCGGGCGGGGGCGTAGGTCCAGGAGGCGAGGACGGTGCCGCCGTGCGCCAGCGCGACCAGGGTGCAGAACCCGGCGTCGCCGTGCACGAACTGCCGTGTCCCGTCGACCGGGTCGACGATCCAGACCGGGGCGTCGCCGCATATCGCCTCGTACGACGCCGGGTTGGCGTGCACCGCCTCCTCGCCCACCACGACCGAGCCGGGCAGCAGGTCGACCAGGACGTCGGTCAGATACAGCTCGGCCTTGCGGTCGGCGTCCGTCACCAGGTCGTGCGGGCCGCTCTTCTCGTCGACCTCGTGCGCGGCGAGCCGGCGCCAGCGCGGCATGATCTCGGTGGCGGCCGCCTTGCGGATCGCCTCCTCGACGTCGGGGGCGTGCTGTGCGAGAAACTCTTCGATGGTTTCGTTGCTGTCGATCACCCCTCCATGACAACACGTGTCACTGACAATCCCCACCCTCCGGGTGCACCGCGGATGGCATCACGATGAACGATGGACAGCGCCGGGTCCGTGCGGGCCGCACGGCGACGGGCCCGCCGGATCACCGTCCGACCGCGTATCCCTGCATGCCGCGGGGGTTCGCCGCCGCCGACAGGACGCCGGTCTCCGGGTCCCGCGCGACCGCGCACAGCCGGCCCTCCGACCAGGGGCCGCCGACGGTCACCTCGTGGCCGCGCCGCCGCAGGTCCGCCACTGTCTCCGGGTCGAAGCGGGACTCCACGGTGACGCTCCCCGGGCGCATGCCGCGCGGGTAGAAGGAGCCGGGGAAGCTGTCGTTGTGCCAGTTGGGGGCGTCGATCGCGCCCTGCAGGTCGGGGCCGCCGCGGACCCGGGCGCGCAGCGCGACCGCGAGGAAGAAGTGCAGCTGCCACTGGTCCTGCTGGTCTCCGCCCGGGGTGCCGAACGCCATGACGGGCACGCCCTCGCGCAGGGCGATCGAGGGCGTCAGCGTGGTGCGGGGGCGGCGGCCGGGGGTGAGGGAGTTGGGCAGGCCATCCTCCAGCCAGGTCATCTGGAGCCGGGTGCCGAGCGGGAAGCCCAGTTCGGGCACGACGGGGTTGGACTGGAGCCAGCCGCCGCTGGGCGTGGCGGAGACCATGTTGCCCCAGCGGTCGACGACGTCGAGGTGGCAGGTGTCGCCCCGGGTGGTCCCGTCGGCGAGGACCTCCGGTTCGCCCGGCACGGGGGACGCCGGGCTCTTGGCGACGGTCGGTTCGCCGGCGCCCAGGGCGTCGAAGCCCTCCTGGGCGGCGGCCGCCACGCGCGCGTGCGCGCACAGCCTCGGAGTACGTCCGCCGGGGCTGCCGGGCCGCAGATCGTGGTCGGACCGCTCGCCGACGAGGGCACGCCGGGCCTCGTTGTACCCGTCGGACAGCAGGTCGTCGAGCGGCACCTCGGCGGCGTCCCCGTACCAGGCCTCCCGGTCGGCCATGGCGAGCTTGCAGCCCTCTACCAGGAGGTGGACGTAGTCGGCCGAGCCGTACCGGGGCAGCTCGGGCGGGAGCAGGGCGAGCTGCTGGAGGAGGACCGGGCCCTGGCTCCAGGGGCCGGGCTTGCACACGGTCCAGCCGTTCCAGTCGTACGTCACCGGCGTCTCGTAGGTCGCGGACCAGGCGGCGAGGTCGGTGGCCGTGAGGGTGCCGGTGTGGTGGGTGCCGCTGGTGTCCAGGGTGGGGCGCGCGGCCTGTCGTACGAGGGCCTCGGCGATGAATCCGGTGCGCCACACCTGCCGTGCGGCCTCGATCCGGGCCTCCCGGCCGCCGGCCCCGGCGGTCTCGGCGAGCAGCCGCTTCCAGGTGGCGGCGAGCGCGGGGTTGGCGAAGAGCTCGCCCGGCCGCGGCGCCTTCCCGCCGGGCAGGTACACCTCGGCCGACGAGGTCCACTCCGTCTCGAACAGCTCGCGCACGGTCTCGACGGTCTCCCCGACACGCTCCACGGGCGCGTGCCCGTGCTCGGCGTACCCGATGGCGTACTTCAGGACGTCGGCGAGGGACTTGGTGCCGTGGTCGCGCAGCAGCACCATCCAGGCGTCGAACGCGCCCGGCACGGCGGCGGCGAGCGGCCCGGTGCCGGGCACGAGGTCCAGGCCGAGGCCCCGGTAGTGCGCGACGGTCGCCCCGGCCGGTGCGACGCCCTGCCCGCACAGCACCCGCACCTCGCCGCCGGCCGGCGCCAGCAGGATCGGCACCTCGCCGGCCGGGCCGTTGAGATGCGGCTCCACGACATGCAGCACGAACGCGCCCGCCACGGCCGCGTCATAGGCGTTGCCGCCGTCCTCCAGCACGGCCATCGCCGACTGCGAGGCGAGCCAGTGGGTGGAGGACACCATGCCGAAGGTGCCCTGGAGGGTCGGGCGGGACGTGAACATACGGGCTGTCACCTCTCCTGGTCGTCCACCACCCGTCCCCTCCCCCTGTCGTGGCCTCGCCAAAACTCCGGCACCCTACGTGCTCGTTCGGCCAGGGCAAATCCCCCATCCAACACTGAACCAATCGAAACCACGACAGCGGACAGTGAGGCACCGTCACCACGTGAGCACGGAGCGAGTTCGCACTTCCACCCCACAGGGAGTCGTGTGACACTGTCGTCCGTCCGCCGTGCGGGCCACCTCCGCACCGTCTGTCCCCCACAGAAGGGCGCCGTGCGTTCCCTACCTCTGCCCCTGGCCCTGACCGCACGCCTGTCTCCGGTGGTCGTGCTCGCGATCATGGGCTGGTCTCTGTCGTCCGGTCCGCTCGCCGCGCCGCAGGACGCCGAGCACACCTCGGCCGAAGAGAAGACCGAGACCCAGTCCGCGTCCGGCCCGTCGTCGGAGACGGTGTCGAAGGCGTACTCGGCCGCGCCGGCGCCGTGCGAGAGCGTCGCCGAGAAGACGGTCGAGTCGCTGGTGCCGGGCGCCAAGAAGGCCGGGAAAGAGATCCCGTCCACGGACTCGAAGCTGCGCCGCACCTGCTCCTGGAACGCGCTCGAGGGGTACGACTACCGCTGGCTCGACGTGTCCTACGAGGTCATGGAGTCGGACGAGGCGGCGCAGAAGGCCTACAAGAAGCACACCGAGGAGAAGAGCGGCGGCGGCGCCGTCCCCGGCCTCGGCGACACCGCGTACTCCATCGTCAACCTCGCCACCGAGGACAAGCAGGAGACCCGCGAGGGCCAGGTGTTCGTCAGCGCGTCCAACGCCCTGGTGACCATCACGTACAACGGCAGTGACTTCGAGTCGAAGAAGGCGCCCAGTACGGACACGATCAACAAGGGCGCCATCAAGGCCGCCAAGGAGGCGGTGGCCGCGCTGGAGGCCGAGGGCGGCAAGGGCTGATCGCCCTCCAGCGCACCCACCCGGGTCAGACCGTGGTGCGGTGCCGGCCTCGCAACGCCATCAGCGCCAGGTACAGCACCATCGACGTGCCCAGGCCCACCGCCCAGCCGTAGTCGGCCAGGCCGGCCAGCGCGGGGATCGGGCGGCCGTCGACCAACGGCCTGAAGCTCGCGCCGCCGACGGCGAGGATGCCGCCGGCCGCGAAGGCGACGACGGCCCGCCAGTTCCAGCCGCCCTCGTACCAGTAGCGGCCGCCCGTGCGGTACAGGTCGGCCAGGTCCAGCCGGGCGCGGCGCAGGATCCAGTAGTCGGCGATGAGGATGCCCGCGACGGTGCCGAGCAGTCCGCCGACCAGGCCGAGCCAGGTGAAGATGTAGCCCTGCGGGTCGGAGTACAGCTTCCACGGGAAGATCAGCACGCCGAGGACGCAGGTGGCGAGGGCGCCGGCCCGGAAACTGATCCTGCGGGGCGCGATGTTGGAGAAGTCGAAGGCCGGTGAGACCAGGTTGGCCGCGACATTGACGGACAGGGTCGCCACCAGGACCGTGACCAGCGCGAAGAGCAGGCCCACCGTGCTGTCCGTCTTGGCGGCGAGCTGTACCGGGTCCCAGATCGCCTCACCGTAGACGGCTTGCGAACCCGAGGTGACCATCACGGACAGGAAGGCGAAGAGCGTCATGGTCGTCGGCAGGCCGAGCGCCTGGCCCCGGGTCTGCGCCTTCTGGCTCTTGCCGTAGCGGGTGAAGTCGGGGATGTTCAGCGACAGCGTGGACCAGAAGCCGATCATGCCCATCAGGGCGGGTGCGAAGAGCTTCCAGAAGTCGGCGCCCCAGCCGAGCTTGGAGGGCTGGTCGAACAGCGGACCGAAGCCGCCCGCCTTGTCACTCATCCACCACAGCATCACGAACGCGCCGACGAGCACGAAGGGCGCCGCCCAGTTCTCGAAGCGGCGGATCGTCTCCATGCCCCGGTAGATGATGACGACCTGCAGCGCCCAGAAGATCGCGAACGACAGCCACATGGTCCAGGCGTAGCCGCCGACCTTCGCGGCGTCCGTCCAGCCCGTGCCGATGAGCTTGCCGGCGAGGAAGTAGATGGCCTCGCCGCCGATCCAGGTCTGGATGCCGAACCAGCCGCAAGCCACCAACGCCCGCACCACGGCGGGCAGGTTGGCCCCGCGGATGCCGAAGGAGGCACGGGCGAAGACCGGGAAGGGTATGCCGTACTTCGGTCCGGCGTGCCCGGTCAGCAGCATCGGTATCAGCACGATGACGTTGGCCAGGGCGATGGTGAGCACCGCCTGCTTCCAGTCCATGCCGACGGCTATGAGCCCGGAGGCCAGGGTCCAGGAGGCCGTGTTGTGGGCCATGCCGACCCACAGCGCGGAGAAGTTGTACGTGGTCCAGGTGCGCTTCTCGACGGGGACCGGCAGCAGGTCCTCGTTGGCGTAGGGACCGGTCGGTGCGGGGGCGCCCGGGGCGATCTCCACCCGGCCGTCGGCGAGGGTGACTTGCGAGGTCGGCGGTGGGGCCGTGGGGGCGGTATCGGTCATGTGCCAGGCCAATCAGGGGAGGTGGGACGGGAAAGGCCATGCGGGTGACGCCGATGGGGGGTGCGCTCGGGAGCGTCCTGGGCCCCCTTCCCGGGCCGCCGGGAAGGGGGAGTTCGAGGAGTGGTGGTGCCGGGCGGGTGCGTCAGGAGTTGACGGCCGGGATGACCCGCGTCCCGTACGCGTCGATCACGGCCTCCTGCGCGTCGTGCATGTCGTAGACGGCGAACTGGTCCACGCCCAGCGCGCGCAGCGCGTTCAGCTTCTCGATGTGCCGCTCGGGCGGGCCGATCAGGCAGAACCGGTCGACGATCTCGTCGGGCACGAACTGGGTGTCGGGGTTTCCGCTGCGCCCGTGGTGGGAGTAGTCGTAGCCCTGGCGGGCCTTGATGTAGTCGGTGAGCTCCTCGGGCACCTGGGAGGAGTGCTCGCCGTACTTGGAGACCAGGTCGGCGACGTGGTTGCCGACCATGCCGCCGAACCACCGGCACTGCTCCCGCGCGTGGGCGAGCGCCTCGGGCGAGTCGTCCTCGGTGACATAGGCGGGGGCGGCCACGCAGATGGTCACCGCGTCGGGGTCCCGGCCGGCGGCGACGGCCGCGTCCTTCACGGCCTTGACCATGTACTCGGTGAGATACAGGTCGGCCAGCTGGAGGATGAAGCCGTCCGCCTCCTCGCCGGTCATCTTCAGGGCCTTGGGGCCGTACGCAGCCATCCACACGGGCAGTTCGGCACCCGGCTGGATCCACGGGAAGCGGACGACGGTTCCGCCGCCGAGATCGGCCTCCTGGCCACTGCCCAGGGCCCGGATGACCTGCATGGCCTCGCTGATCCGGGCCAGGGTGTTGGGCTTGCGGCCGGCCACGCGCATCGCGGAGTCGCCGCGGCCGATGCCGCAGACCGTGCGGTTGCCGAACATGTCGTTGAGGGTGGCGAAGGTGGAGGCGGTGACCTCCCAGGTACGGGTGCCGGGGTTGGTCACCATCGGCCCGACCTTCAGCCGGGTCGTGTTGGCCAGGATCTGGCTGTAGATCACGAACGGTTCCTGCCACAGCACGGCGGAGTCGAAGGTCCAGCCGTACGAGAAGCCGTTGCGTTCCGCGCGCTTCATCAGGCTGACGACCCGCGACGCGGGCGGGTCCGTCTGCAGGACGAGTCCGAAGTCCATCCGCACTACTCCTAATTGAGGTACTGACAGGTGGAACGCGGGGTGAAGACGCCGTGCCCGGCGTGTCCGGTGTACTCCCGCTCGGTGATGACGAGTTCGCCGCGCGAGAGGACCGTCTCGACCCGGCCGGTGGTGCGTTTGCCCTCGTACGCCGAGTAGTCGACGTTCATGTGGTGGGTCTCGGCCGACATGACCTGCTCGGCGTGCGGGTCGTAGATGACGACGTCGGCGTCGGCGCCCGGCGCGATGGTGCCCTTCTTCGGGTACATGCCGAACATCCGGGCCGGGGAGGCGCAGGCGATCTCGATCCAGCGGCGGCGGGAGATGTGCCCGTCGAGGACGGCCTGGTGGAGCAGGTCCATGCGGTTCTCGACGCCCGGGAGGCCGTTGGGGATCTTGGAGAAGTCGCCGCGGCCGAGGTCCTTCTGGCCCGTGAAGCAGAAGGGGCAGTGGTCCGTGGAGACGACCTGGAGGTCGTTGGTGCGCAGGCCCCGCCACAGCGCCGCCTGGTGCTCCCGGGGCCTGAGCGGTGTGCTGCACACGTACTTGGCGCCCTCGAAGTCCGGCTCGGCGAGGTTGTCCGTGGACAGGAACAGGTACTGCGGGCAGGTCTCGCCGAAGACGGGCAGCCCCTCGTCGCGGGCCCGGGCCAGCTCGGTGACCGCCTCCGTCGCCGAGACGTGCACGACGTACAGGGGCGCGCCGGCCACCTGCGCGAGCTTGATGGCCCGGTGGGTGGCCTCGGCCTCCAGCAGGGCCTTGCGGACCTCGCCGTGGTAGCGCGGGTCGGTCTCGCCGCGGGCCAGCGCCTGTTCGACCAGGACGTCGATCGCGATGCCGTTCTCGGCGTGCATCATGATCAGGCCGCCGTTGTCGGCGGAGCGCTGCATGGCGCGCAGGATCTGGCCGTCGTCGCTGTAGAAGACGCCCGGGTAGGCCATGAACTGCTTGAAGGAGGTGACGCCCTCCTCCACCAGGTGGTCCATCTCCTTGAGCGTGTGCTCGTTGACGTCGGAGACGATCATGTGGAAGCCGTAGTCGATGGCGCAGTTGCCGTCGGCCTTGGCGTGCCAGGTGTCCAGGCCCTCGCGGAGGCTGTGACCGACGCTCTGCACGGCGAAGTCGACGATCGTCGTCGTGCCGCCCCAGGCGGCGGCGCGGGTGCCGGTCTCGAAGGTGTCGGAGGCGAAGGTGCCGCCGAAGGGCAGTTCCATGTGGGTGTGGGCGTCGACGCCGCCGGGGATGACGTACTTTCCGGTGGCGTCGATCGTGCGGTCTGCTGTGAAGGCTTCGGCGGCGGGTGTCCCCGTGGCTGCGAGGGCGGCGATGCGGCCGTCCTCGATCAGGACGTCGGCGTGGATCTCGTCGGATGCGGTGATTACCAGGCCGCCGCGAATGACTGTACGGCTCATCGGTCGCTCCTCGCGGTGTGCACGTGACGGTTGTGTGTGGCTGGTCGCGCAGTTCCCCGCGCCCCTAGGGGGCCGTCAGCGGGCTGTACGTTCCAGGCGCCCGGTCCCTGTAGAACTGCCAGCGGTCGCGGACCTCGCGGAGTTTGGCCATGTCCAGGTCGCGGACGACCAGTTCGGGCTCCTTGTCGCTCGCGACCTCGCCGACGAACTGGGCCTCCGGGTCCACGAAGTACGAGGTGCCGTAGAAGTCGTTGTCGCCGTACTCCTCGACGCCCACCCGGTTGATCGCGCCGATGAAGTACTCGTTGGCTACGGCCGCCGCCGGCTGTTCCAGCTGCCACAGATAGGCCGACAGGCCGCGCGAGGTGGCGGAGGGGTTGAAGACGATCTCGGCGCCCGCGAGGCCGAGGGCGCGCCAGCCCTCCGGGAAGTGGCGGTCGTAGCAGATGTAGACGCCGACCTTGCCCACGGCGGTCTCGAAGACCGGCCAGCCGCTGTTGCCGGGGCGGAAGTAGAACTTCTCCCAGAAGCCGCGCACCTGGGGGATGTGGGTCTTGCGGTACTTGCCGAGGTAGGAGCCGTCCGCGTCGATCACGGCGGCGGTGTTGTAGAGGACGCCGGGCTGCTCCTCCTCGTACATCGGCAGCACCAGGACGATGCCGAGTTCCTTCGCGAGTGCCTGGAAGCGCCGGACGATGGGGCCCTCGGGGATCTGCTCGGCGTACTCGTAGAAGGCCGGGTCCTGGACCTGGCAGAAGTACGGTCCGTAGAACAGCTCCTGGAAGCACAGGACTTGAGCACCCTGCGCGGCGGCGTCGCGGGCCGCCTGCTCGTGGACCTGGATCATCGATTCCTTGTCGCCCGTCCAGGCGGTCTGGAAGACGGCGGCACGGATCACTCTGCTCATCGGGACCTCCGGTCGCTCGGTGTGCCGTGAGCCTAGGAAGTCGCGCAGTCGTCTTTGAGTTGCACCGTGTCACGTCTGAGGGCGTGCGGCGTGCCACCGTGTCATGCTGCCGTGGGTCCATGTTTCACCGCCGTTTTCCCAGGTGGTCACAGGTTTCACTGCTGTTGCGCGTCGTGCGCGAGGAGGGCGATGTGCACCGAGGCGGCCTGCTCGAAGTCGTCGAGGTCCACCCCGAGACGGCCCTGTATCGCCTCCAGACGGCGGTACAGGGCCGGGCGGGAGACGTGGTGGAGCTGGGCCGTGCGGGACTTGTTGCGGCCGGTGGCGAGGTAGGTGCGCAGGACGGACAGCAGGTCCTCGTCGGTCTCGCACAGCAGCCCGTCCAGCTCCCGCTCCGCGAAGGACTGCACCTGTGGATCGTCCCGCAGGAGACGGATCAGCCCGCGAAGGTGGACGTCCTTCAGGCGGACGACCGGCGGGAGGTCGAGGGCGGCCGCCGAGTCGGCGACCGCGTCCGCGACGTGCCGGGCCTCGCGCAGTCCCGCGGGTACGTCGTCCCAGACGGCCCGGGGGTCGGCGGCGGCGACGATCGTGCGGGCCACCGACCCCGGCTCGGTCCGCAGCCTGGTCGCGAAGTGCGCGGCGAGGGCGTCGGCGTCCTGGTCGCGGGCGAGGCTGAGCAGTACGGCGGTGGCGCCGTCGGCGAGTTCGGCGACCAGGCCGGGCAGGCCCAGCAGCCGCAGCAGCCGGTCGAGCCGGCCGGTGTCGCCGTCGCGGACGACCAGCGGCACGAAGGTCCGTCGGTTGACGGGCAGTCCGGCGGCACGGGCCCGGGGCAGCAGTTGCCGTGCCGGTACGACACCGCTGACCAGGTCGGTCAGCAGGCTCTGCGCCGACTGCTCCTCCCAGGAGCACGCTGCCGTGCCGCCGAGCATGCGGTGCAGGACGAGGGCCTCGGCGGCGCGGTCGGCCAGCAGCCGTCCGGTGGCGGTGCCGCCGCGGTAGCCGCACAGCACGATGCGGCCCCAGCGCTCCCCGCGTCCGCCCAGTTCGGCCCGGATCCAGCCGTCGCCCTCGGTGCCTCCGGCCTGGCGGGCGATGCGTTCCCAGTCGCGCAGGACGTCGTCGACCGCGGGCCGCTCCCCCGCCGTGCCGAGGACGCGGTGGGCGAGGTTGGTGACGACGACCGGGCAGCCGCTGTGCCGGGCGACCTCGTCGAGCAGGCGTTGCAGCGGGGCGCCCGCGGTGATGAGGGCGGTGAGTTCGGTACGTACGGCCTCGGAGAGGCTGACGGCGGCGAACTTGCGCCGCACGAGCCGTGACTGGACCTCCTCGGTCAGCTCGGCGAAGGGGAAGGGCCGGTGCAGGACGACCATCGGCAGCCCGCACCGCTCGGCCGCCCGGCGCATCACGTCCGGCGCGGCGGGGAAGGCGCGGCCGAGTCCGAGGACGACGGCGGCGGCCTCCGCGCGGTGCAGGGACCGGACGTACTCGGCCTGCTTGTCCTCGTCACCGGCGAGCAGCACTCCGGTGGTGAGGACCATCTCGCCGCCGCTGAGCATCACACCGACGTCGGCGGCCTCGGCGACGTGCACCCAGCGCACCGGCCGGTCCAGGTGGCTCGCCCCGGCCACCACCTCGGGCTCCCCGGCGAGCACCCGCTCCAGGGTGAGGACCTGCCGGACCGACAGGGCGGGTTCCCAGGTGTCCGGGGTGGTGGCCATGGCGACTTCCCTTGCGTCAGTTGCCTCAGTGCGCTGCTACCGGATGCTCCGCAGAGCGTTCTCGAGGATCTCGGCGCCTTCCTCGGCCTCCGCGACGTTGAGCGACAGCGGTGGGGCGACGCGCAGAGAGCTGGTGTTGTGGCCGCCGCCCTTGCCGATCAGCAGCCCGCCCTCGCGGGCCGCCTCCAGGACGGCCGCGGCGGCCTGGGGATCGGCCTCGTCGGTGCCGGGCCTGGTCACCTCGATGCCGATCATCAGCCCGCGCCCGCGCACCTCGCGTACGGCCGGCACCTGCGCGGCGGCGGACCGCAGCCGCTCGATGAGCAGGCCGCCGACCCGCCGCGCGTTGCCCTGGAGGTCGTGTTCCACGAGGTAGTTGAGGTTGGCGAGGCCCGCCGCCATGGTGATCTGGGTGCCGCCGAACGTGGAGATGCTGTTGGAGTCCAGGCAGTTCATGATCTCGGAGCGGGCGACGACTCCGCCGATGGACATGCCGTTGCCGATGCCCTTGGCGAAGGTCATGATGTCCGGCGGTCCGTTGCGCCCGTGGGCCTGCCAGCCCCAGAAGTGTTCGCCGGTGCGGCCCCAGCCGGTCTGCACCTCGTCGGCGATCCACAGGATGCCGCGCTCGTTCAGCACCTCGCGGAAGGCGGCGTACAGCCCGTCCGGTGGTGAGGTGAAGCCGCCGACGCCCTGGATGGGTTCGGCGATCAGCGCGGCCGGCGGGCGAGTGTGGCCGAGCATGTCCTTGAGGTCCTCGACGCAGGCCGCGATGAACTCGGCGTCGCTCAGGGCGGCGTAGGGCCCTCGGGTGCGCACGCCGCCGTGGACGTAGAGCGTCTGCAGCGGGGAGAGCGAGGTCGGGGACCAGCCGCTGTTGCCGGTGATGCCGACCGAGCTGAAGGAGCGGCCGTGGTAGCTGTTGCGCATCGCCAGGACCGTGTTGCTGCGCCGGTACGTGGTGGCCAGCAGCAGGGCGGTGTCGTTGGCCTCGGTGCCGGAGGTGGTGAAGAAGACCCGGGCGTCCGGGATGCCGCTCAACTGGGCCACTCGCTCGGCGAGTTCGACCATCGGCCGGTTGAGGTACAGGGTCGAGGAGTGGATGATCCGCGCGGCCTGCTCGCTCACCGCCTTGGTGATCTCGGGCAGCGCGTGGGCGGTCATCGTGGTGAGGATGCCGCCGAAGAAGTCGAGGTACCGGTTGCCCTGGGCGTCCCAGACGTGGCGGCCCTCGCCGTGGGTGATCTCGAGGGGCTCCTCGTAGTAGAGGGCGAGCCAGTCGGGGAGCACGCGCCGGTGGCGGCCCAGCAGGTCGTCGGTCACGGCCGCACCAGCCCTTCGTAGGCGTCGGGGCGGCGGTCGCGGTAGAAGGCCCACTGCTGCCGCACCTCCTCGACGAGGCCGAGGTCCAGGTCGCGGATGACGAGTTCCTCCTTGCTGTCGCTGGCGACGTCGCCGACGAACTGTCCGCGCGGGTCGACGAAGTACGACGTCCCGTAGAAGTCGTTGTCGCCGTACTCCTCCTGGCCGACGCGGTTGATCGCGGCGACGAAGTACTCGTTGGCGACGGCCGCGGCGGGCTGCTCGAGACGCCACAGGTGGGACGACAGGCCCCGGTGGGTGGCGGACGGGTTGTAGACCAGCTGGGCGCCCTTCAGGCCGAGCTCGCGCCAGCCCTCCGGGAAGTGGCGGTCGTAGCAGATGTAGACGCCGACCTTGCCGACGGCGGTGTCGAAGACGGGCCAGCCGAGGTTGCCGGGTTTGAAGTAGTACTTCTCCCAGAAGCCCTTGACCTGCGGGATGTGGTGCTTGCGGTACTTGCCGAGGTAGCTGCCGTCGGAGTCGATCACGGCCGCGGTGTTGTAGTAGAAGCCGGACTGCTCGACCTCGAACACGGGCACGACGATCACCATGCCGGTCTCGCGTGCGAGGGCCTGCATACGCTGGACGGTCGGGCCGTCCGGGACGGGTTCGGCCCAGCGGTAGTGCTCGGGCTCCTGGACCTGGCAGAAGTAGGGGCTGTTGAAGACTTCCTGGAAGCCGATGATCTTCGCGCCCCGGCGAGCCGCCTCGCGGGCGTGCTCCTCGTGTTTCGCCACCATGGACTCGGTGTCGCCGGTCCAGGTGGCCTGGACCAGAGCGGCACGTACGACGTTGGCCATGAGCTGCTCCTTCGACGCGACGTCTGCGTCTCTACGCCCGTAGAAGCGGACAGTAGAGCCACGAACGTAAGCCTCCGGCTCGGGCTTGCCAAGACCATCGTCCCCAACCCGCTGGGCGGAGCGCGATTCGCACTCCTGTGGGTGAGTCGCCCGGGGCCCGGCGGCGCCGGTCAGGCGGCGAACCCGGCGACCCGGAGCGCGTGCACGAGATCCCAGCGGCGCTCGTCCGACACGCCCTGGGCGGCCTCCAGCAGCAGCGGTACGAGGCGCCCCGGGTCGGGCTCGGCGCTGCGGGCGGCCTCTTCCGGGGTGCGGGCCCGCACATACGCGTCGAGCAGCGCGCGCACCTCGCGGTGACGTCCCTCGGCGGCCAGTCCGAGGACGGCCGCACCGACCTCGGCCGGCGGCCGGGCGACACCCTGCCGCAGGATCTGCTGCCCGTCCCCCACCCGCCCGGCCGCACTCAGCGCGTCCGCCGCGGCGACCAGGCGCCCAGCGGGCAGCGAGGCGGCCTCCCACAGCAGGGTCTGCCAGTCCGCGCCCAGCCCGGCCCGTTCCAGCTCGCCCGCGAGCAGCGGGAACCGGGCGGGGGCCGAGGAGGTGAGCTCGACCAGCAGCACGTGCGCCTCCCCGCTGCGCCCCTCGGCACGCAGCCGCGCCAGCGCCTCGACGGTCCGCGCGACCTCCGTCCGGTCCGCCGCGCCGCCTTCCGCACCCTGCGGCTGCACGACGTGCCGGGCCGCGGCTTCCTCGGCGGCCCCGGCGAAACGCGCGCCGCGCCGGGTGCGGCCGGTGGCGGGGGCGGGTTCCGGAAGCGTCGGTACGGCGGCGGGCGGCACGACCACGGGCGCGGCCTCCTCCTCGTCCATCCCGGCGAAACGGGCGCTGCCGCGCCGACGTTTGCGCTGCTTGGGGGCGGGCTGCTGGGAGACGGTGGGCTCCGGGGCGGGGCTGGGCGCCGGGGCCGGGGCGGCGAAGGTTCCGGGCGTGCCGCCCGCGACGGCTTCCCGGGGCGCGGCCCGGCCTGTCTGATGCTCGTGCGCAGGGCGCACCGGCTCCGGGCCGGCCGACGCATGCCGGCTGTCGTGCCGGCCGGCATCATCGACCGCGCCGGACGCCGACCGGGCGGGGCGCCACGGCATGGCGGGCGCCCCAGGGTCGTACGGCCCGCCCGGGGCACTCTGAGCCCGGGGAGCCACCCCGGCCGCAGGCCCGTCGCCGTACGCACGAGCGGCCCCGGCACCTCCCCCGTCGCCGAACGCCCCCGGCGCGTCCACCGGTGCCCCCGCGCTCCTCGCACCCGGGACACCCCCCGGCGCGACACCGCGCCCCTCGAAGAAGGCGGCATCGCCGCGGTCGTGGCGGTCCAGGCGGGACATCCGGTCGCGCAGCTCCGCGCAGCGGGCCGTCGCGCGTTCGTGGTCGTCGTGGGCCCAGGCGAGGTCGAGGCGGAGGGCGTCGGCCTGCTGACGGGTGGAGGCCGAGGCCAGGCGGCGGGTCAGGTCGGCCTGGCGTTCGGCGGCGTATCTCTGCTCGCGGAGCATGACGTCCAGCCGGTCCCCGAGGGCGTCGCGGCCGCCTGGCCGGGCATCGTACGCGGTGAGCGCGGCGGCATGCAGGGACCGGGCGCGTTCCGTCTCCGGGCCCGCGCCCCCGGGGCCGTACTGCCCGGCGAGGTCCTGGAGGAGCGCCTCCACCACGTCCCAGGGCGGCATCTCCTGCCCGTCGAGGCAGGCCCGCATGCCCTCCGGGTCGCGCTGCCAGAACACCGCGAGCCAGCCGCCGGACGGGTCGAGGCGTGCCACCAGACCGTCCAGGTAGTTCGCGAACTCCCGGACCCTGCCCGGGAGTTGATCCGCTGCCATCGCTCAACTCCCGCCTGACCGGAGCGCTCCGCCCCGTAGGCAACACCAGTCGTGTTACGGGAGTGCTACGGGGAGTTTTCGCGCACGACGCGGGAGCCTCAGTGCCAGGTCGTCAGACCGGTGCAGGCACGCACCGCTCCGCCACTTCGTCCATGGACAGCCCGAGCACGCCGGCCAGCGCGGCCACCGTGAAGAAGGCGGGCGTGGGGGCCCGACCGGTCTCGATCTTCCGGAGGGTCTCGGCGGAGATGCCCGCGTTCGCGGCGATCTCCGTCATGCTCCGGCCGCCACGCGCCTCACGCAGCAGCCGGCCCAGCCGTTCGCCGCGTTCGCGCTCTTCGGGGGTGAGAGGGGTGCGCACCATGCCCCCATTCTAATACCGGTATAGTAATTGGCATGGTGGAACTCAAGACCGACACATCGATCGACGCCATGTACGAAGCGGGCCAGGTCGTCGGCCGTGCCCTGACGGCCGCGCACAAGGCCGCCGACGTGGGCGTCTCCCTGCTGGAACTGGACGAGGTGGCACACGACGTGCTGCGCGAGGCGGGCGCGACCTCACCCTTCCTGGGGTACCGGCCCTCCTTCGCCCCGACCCCCTTCCCCGCCGTCCTGTGCGCCTCGGTCAACGACGCGATCGTGCACGGCGTCCCGGACCGCTACCGACTGCGCGACGGCGACCTCGTGTCCCTGGACTTCGGCGCCGAACTGGGCGGCTGGGTCGGCGACTCGGCCCTCAGCTTCGTCGTCGGCACCCCGCGCGAGGCCGATCTGCGCCTGGTCGAGACCGCCGAGCGGGCCCTCGCGGCGGGGATCGAGGCGGCCGTCGTGGGCAACCGCATCGGCGACATCGCCCATGCGATCGGCACGGTGTGCCGCAGCGCCGGCTACGGCATCCCGGACGGCTTCGGCGGCCACGGCATCGGCCGCCGTATGCACGAGGACCCCGGGGTTCCGAACGAGGGCCGGCCGGGACGGGGCATGCGCCTGCGGCACGGCATGGTGCTGGCGATCGAGCCCATGGTCATCGGAGGCGGAACGGACGGCTACCACGCGGCTCCGGACGGCTGGACGCTGAAGACGAACGACGGCTCCCGCGCGGCCCACGCGGAGCACACGGTGGCGATCACGGACTCCGGACCGAGGATCCTGACCGCGCGCTGAACCACGCCCGAGGGTCCGGATCCTCCGGAAATACCCCGAAGGTGCCCGCTGCCGACGATCGTGCGAAGGTGTTCTACGAGCGCGCCCCAGGTGTAACCGGCTGCCACCCGGGTTACCCGACCCCGGCACGTCGACCAGCGAGGGCGTCCCCCCGCGCGGGCGCCGGGGACGCCGGGAACGGAAGGCCCATGAGCAGCGGCTTCACCAGCCCGGAGGGCGGCTACGGCTCGGACCCCTTCGGAGAATTCCTCGCACGCTTCTTCGGCGGACCGCGTCCGGGTCCCCGGCAGATCGACCTCGGACGGCTGCTCAGCCAGCCGGCCCGGGAGCTCGTCCGCGGCGCCGCCCAGTACGCCGCCGAGCACGGCAGCCGGGACCTCGACACGGAGCATCTGCTGCGGGCGGCGCTCGGCACCGAGCCCACCCGGACCCTGCTCAGCAAGGCCGGGGCCGATCCCGACTCGCTGGCGTCGGAGATCGACGACCGGTCGGGCCCGGCCCAGCACGGCCCGGAGGACGCGCCGCCACCGACCACGCTGTCCCTGACCCCGGCCGCCAAACGGGCCCTGCTGGACGCGCACGACATGGCCCGGGCCCGCGGCTACGGCTACATCGGCCCGGAGCATGTACTCAGCGCCCTGGCCTCGAACCCGGACTCGGCCGCCGGGCACATCCTGAACGCGGCCCGCTTCGCGCCGTCCACCCCGCCCGAGGCGCCCGAGGTCCCCCAGGCCGAGCGGCCGCGCCCGACGAACACGCCGACCCTGGACAAGTACGGCCGCGACCTCACCGAACTGGCCCGGCAGGGCCGTATCGACCCGGTGATCGGCCGGGACGGGGAGATCGAGCAGACGGTCGAGGTCCTCTCCCGCCGCGGCAAGAACAACCCGGTGCTGATCGGTGACGCGGGCGTCGGCAAGACCGCCGTCGTGGAGGGGCTGGCGCAGCGCATCTCAGAAGGGGACGTGCCCGACATCCTGATCGGGCGCCGCGTGGTCGCCCTGGACCTGACGGGCGTGGTCGCGGGCACCCGCTACCGGGGTGACTTCGAGGAGCGGATGAACAACATCGTCGGCGAGATCCGCGCCCACTCCGAGCAGTTGATCATCTTCATCGACGAGCTGCACACGGTCGTGGGCGCCGGTTCCGGTGGCGGCGACGGCAGTTCGATGGACGCCGGCAACATCCTCAAGCCGGCCCTCGCCCGCGGCGAGCTGCACATCGTGGGCGCCACCACCCTGGAGGAGTACCGCCGGATCGAGAAGGACGCGGCGCTGGCCCGCCGCTTCCAGCCGATCATGGTCCCGGAGCCGACCCCCGCGGACACGATCGAGATCCTGCGTGGCCTGCGGGACCGCTACGAGGCCCACCACCAGGTCCGCTACACCGACGAGGCGCTGGTCGCGGCCGTGGAGCTGTCCGACCGCTATCTCACCGACCGCCGTCTGCCGGACAAGGCCATCGACCTGATCGACCAGGCCGGTGCCCGGGTGCGGCTGCGGGCCCGGACCAAGGGCACGGACGTACGGGCCCTGGAGCGGGAGCTTGAGCAGCTGACCCTGGACAAGGACCAGGCGGTCGCGGACGAGCAGTACGAGCAGGCCACCCAGTTGCGTGACCGGATCCTGGACGTGAAGCAGCGGATCGCCCAGGCCGGTGGCGACAGCGAGATCGACGAGGGCCAGGACCTCGTCGTCGAGGCCGAGTCGATCGCCGAGGTGGTGTCCCGGCAGACCGGCATCCCGGTCAGCAGCCTCACCCAGGAGGAGAAGGACCGGCTGCTGGGCCTGGAGGAGCATCTGCACCAGCGGGTGGTCGGCCAGGACGAGGCCGTGCGGGTCGTCTCCGACGCGGTGCTGCGCTCCCGCGCCGGCCTGGCCAGCCCGGACCGGCCGATCGGCAGCTTCCTCTTCCTCGGCCCGACCGGCGTGGGCAAGACCGAACTGGCCCGGGCGCTCGCCGAGTCGCTGTTCGGCAGCGAGGACCGCATGGTCCGCCTCGACATGAGCGAGTACCAGGAGCGGCACACCGTCAGCCGTCTGATCGGCGCCCCGCCCGGCTACGTCGGCCACGAGGAGGCCGGCCAGCTCACCGAGGTCGTCCGCCGCCACCCGTACTCGCTCCTGCTGCTGGACGAGGTCGAGAAGGCCCACCCGGACGTCTTCAACATCCTGCTCCAGGTCCTCGACGACGGCCGGCTGACCGACTCGCAGGGCCGCACGGTGGACTTCACCAACACCGTCATCACGATGACCAGCAATCTCGGCTCCGAGGCGATCACCCGCCGCGGCGGCGCGCTGGGCTTCGCGTCAGGCGGCGACGACGCGGACGAGGAGGCCCGGCGCGAACAGATCCTGCGCCCGCTGCGCGAGCACTTCCGCCCCGAGTTCCTCAACCGCATCGACGAGATCGTCGTCTTCCGCCAGCTGACCACGGAACAGCTGCGCCGGATCACCAACCTCCTGCTGGACCGCACCCGTTCCCTCGTACACGACAAGGGCATCACGGTGACCTTCACCGACCGAGCGGTGGAATGGCTGGCCGACCACGGCTACCAGCCGGAGTACGGCGCCCGCCCGCTCCGCCGCACGATCCAGCGCGAGGTGGACAACGAACTGTCCCGACTGCTGCTGGACGGCAGGGTGCCGGAGGGTGGCCAGGTCACGGTGGACACGGCGGACAACCGCCTGACGTTCCAAACGGAGAGTTCAGCAGCGCCCTCTTAAGGGGCGCGGGGCTGAATCGATGTGCGGCTCCGCCGCGTGAGCGCGACCAGCCCCCACGCACCCGCGGACGAAACCCCTCAGCGAACCGGCCGCACCACCATCGCCGATCCCCCACCCCGCCGCACGGTCTCAGCGGCTGCCAGCCACTTCCCGTCCGGCAGCCGCTGCACACCCGTAGCCGCCCCGATCTCCGGATTCACCTTGAAGGAATGCCCGATCGCCTCAAGCCGCTTCCTCAACTCGGCGTTGTCGTACAACCCCGGCTCCAGCTCGGTCTGCGCGGCGTTCCGCTGACTCGCCCGGGGCGCGGCGATCGCGTCGACGAGCGGCAACCCCCGGTCGACCAACCCGGTCAGCGTCTGCAGAACAGTCGTGATGATCGTCGCCCCACCCGGCGACCCCAGCGCCACCACCGGCTTGTCATGCCGGTCGAGCACGATCGTCGGCGAGATCGACGACCGGGGCCGCTTCCCCGGCCCGGGCATGTTCGGGTCGTGCACGGCCGGGTTCGCCGGCGTGAAGGAGAAGTCCGTCAGCTCGTTGTTGAGGATGAACCCCCGCCCCGGCACGGTGATCCCGCTGCCACCGGTCTGCTCGATGGTGAGGGTGTAGGCGACGACGTTGCCCCACTTGTCGGCCACCGTCAGATGCGTCGTGCTGTCACCTTCGTACGTCGTCGGAGCGGCCTTGCCACCGGAGCCGCACCGCTCGGGATGACGCGGATCGCCCGGCGGCACCGGGCTGGAGAGCACGGCGTCGTCCTTGATCAGGCACTCGCGCGAGTCGGCGAACCGCTGCGACAGCAGTTCCTTCGTCGGCACGTCCTCGAACGCGGGGTCGCCCACCCAGCGTCCCCGGTCCGCGAACGCGATCCGGCTCGCCTCGATGAAGCGGTGCAGGTACTTCGCCTTGCTCGCCTTCGACAGATCGGTCCGCTCCAGGATGTTGAGCGCCTCGCCGACCGTCGTGCCGCCCGAGGACGACGGCGCCATGGAGTAGACGCCGAGGCCGCGGTACGAGGTCTTGGTGGGTGCCTGGAGCTTGGTCCGGTAGGCGGCCAGGTCCTTGACGGACAGGTCGCCGGGGCGGGCCTTCCAGCCGGAGGCCGGGTCGACGGGCGGCTTGCCGACCGTGTCGACGATCTCCCGGCCGAGGCCGCCGCGGTAGAGCGCGCCGACGCCCTTGCTCCCCAGCTCGGCGTAGGTGCGGGCGAGGCCGGGGTTCTTGAAGGTGGAGCCGACGACCGGGAGCCGCCCGCCGGGCAGGAACAGCTCGGCGGTGTCCGGGAAGTAGCGGAAGCGGGTCTCGTTGGACGCCGTCTGCGAGCGGAAGGTCTCGTCGACCGTGAAACCGTCGCGCGCCAGCCGCTCGGCCGGCTTCAGGACGCTCGCGAGCCGCTTGCTGCCCCACTGGTCCAGCGCCGTCTGCCAGGTGGCGGGCGTGCCGGGTGTGCCGACGCTCAGGCCGCTGCTGACGGCCTCGGCGAACGGGATGGGCTTGCCGTTCTCGGTGAAGAGGTTCTTGTCGGCGGAGAGCGGAGCGGTCTCGCGGCCGTCGATGGTGCGCACCTTGCGGGACTTGGCGTCGTAGTGGACGAAGTAGCCGCCCCCGCCGATGCCGGCGGAGTAGGGCTCGGTGACGCCGAGCGCGGCGGCTGTGGCAACGGCCGCGTCGACGGCGTTGCCGCCCTTGCGCAGGACCTCGATCCCGGCGGCCGAGGCGTCCGGATCGACGCTGGAGACAGCGCCGCCGTAGCCGACGGCCAGGGGAGTTTTCTCAGCGGCGGTGGTCTGCGCGACGGGTGGCGCCGACGCCCCCATCGACACCACCACGGCGGCCGAAACCGCCAGGACCGTCAGATTCCGTGCGACAGGGCGACGCATCCGCACCTCCAGTCAAAGGCCGTCCGCGCAGCTTAATTCATCGCCATGGTCGCGTCAGGCACGCGTGGAAGACCGGTGCGTCGACGCCCGCTAGCATGCGCGCCCATGACTGACGACGTGCGCAACATAGTCCTGGGTGTGGTCGCGGCGGGGATCAGCGCCGCGCTGGGCTGGGTGACCCGCACCTACCTGTGGAAGCGCAAGCTCCGCCGGAAGCAGTCCTTCTTCGGGCTGCCCGACAACTCCGAATCGCTGCTGGTGGTGAACCGGGGCGCCGGGGGATCCGAGTTCGCGGTGATGCGCTACGACGTGTTCGCCCTCCTCGAACTCGCCGCGCTGATCAAGGACTGCAACGCCCACGCCCAGATACTGCCGCACGACACGGCACGTCAGGGCTTCGGCGAGCGGACGGAGTTCTGTGTCGGCGGCCCCGCCTCCAACCGCCGCATGGCGGCCCATCTGTCCTCCCTGCTCCCCGGGGTGCGGGTGAACGTGGACTCCGAACCGGGGCCGGACCGGGGATCGTTCCAGATCGGCTCCGAGCGCTACCGTGTGGACAACGGCAAAGAGGAGTACGCGCTGCTCGCCCGGCTGACCGCCGAGCGAAGCCAGAACACCCGGCCGGTCTACCTCTTCTGCGGCCAGACCTCGATCACCAACCAGGCCACCACCCGCTACCTCGCCCGCAACCACGAGAAACTGGCCCGCAAGTACGGCAACAGCTCCTTCGCGCTGCTGCTGAAGGTGATCAACTCACAGGCGTACGGCCCGGACGTCGTCGAACTGGTCGAGGACGTGACGCGGGCGGCTCAGACTCCACTGCCCGCCGCCGCGACTCCACGCAATACCCACCGGGCCTCCTGAAGTCCTCCACTCCTCAACAATCGTTACTGGCACGTAACTTACCGACGGGTTACCACTGGTAAGGGTGCGAGGTTACCGTCTGGTCACTTTGCACTTACACGAGTGAGGAGTGACCCGTGGGACACACCCGCAAGGCCCTGCGCACCACTGCCGTAGGCGCCGTCTCGGCCACCCTGGTCGCCGGCACAGCCCTCGGGCTCGCCCCCACCGCGCAGGCGGCGCCGAACCCCGTCCGCTTCGTCGACATCACCGGCGACGGCGGCACCGTCCTCAAGGCCAACGTCGTCACCCCGGCGGGCGCCGACGGCACGCACCGCTACCCGCTGCTCGTCATGCCCACGAGCTGGGGCCTGCCCCAGATCGAGTATCTGGCCCAGGCACAGAAACTCGCCGACTCCGGGTACGTCGTGGTCACGTACAACGTGCGCGGCTTCTGGCAGTCGGGCGGCGAGATAGAAGTAGCGGGTCCACCCGACATCGCCGACGCCTCGAAGGTCATCGACTGGGCCATCGCCAACACCCCCTCCGACGCCGGGCACATCGGCATGGCGGGCGTCTCCTACGGCGCCGGCATCAGCCTGCTCACCGCCGCCCAGGACAAGCGGGTCAAGGCGGTCGCCTCGCTGAGCGGCTGGGCCGACCTGATCGACTCCATCTACGCCGGACGCACCCAGCACCTCCAGGCCTCCGCCCTGCTGGACGGCGCGAGCATCGTCACGGGCCGCCAGAGCGCCGAACTCCGGCAGACCTTCGACGACTTCTACGCCTCCAACCTGGCGAAGGAGCCGGAGCTGATCGCCTGGGGGAAGAAACGTTCCGCTGCGACCTATGTCGACCAGATCAACAAGAACGGCGCGGCGATCATGCTCGCCAACGCCTGGGGCGACACGATCTTCCCGCCCAACCAGTACGCCGACTTCTACGAGAAGCTGACCGGCCCGAAGCGGCTGGAAATGCGGCCCGGAGACCACGCCACCGCCGAGCTGACCGGCCTGTTCGGGCTGCCCAACGACGTGTGGAAGGACACCACGCGCTGGTTCGACCACTACCTCAGGGGCGAGGACAACGCCATCGACCGTGAGCAGCCCGTCCAGCTCAAGTCCCGTTCCTCGGGCGACTACGAGGGCTACCCGGACTGGAAGTCGGTCGCCGCGACCGACCGGAAGATCGCTCTCGCGGGCACGACCACGATCCGCGCGAACGTGAACTCGGGGGCGGACGGCGGAGTCGTCTTCCTGTCCAGCATCCTCGACCAGGTGGCCCAGCTGCCCCCGATGGCCTCGATCCCGCTGCTCCCCCGCCGCTGGGCCGCAGTGTGGCAGTCGGAGAAGTACGCCGCAGCCCAACAGGTGCGCGGGACTGCCAAGTTGCACACGACGCTCACCCCGACCAAGGAGAGCGGCACCCTCGTCGCCTACCTCTACGACGTGGGGCCGCTCGGCCTCGGCAAGCTGGTCTCCAACGCGCCGTACACCTTCCACGGGCGCACCCCCGGAAAGCCGTTCGGCGTCGACCTGGAGCTGTACTCCACGGCCTACGACGTCCCGGCCGGGCATCGCCTCGCCCTGGTCGTCGACACGGTCGACCCGCTCTACATCGAGCACAACCCGTCCGGCGCGCAGCTGACCTTCTCCTCGCCTGCGAACGACCCGTCGTACGTGTCGGTCCCGCTGCGCGAGCAGTGATCTCCGGCTGCCGCCGGACGGGCCTGGCCGATGTGAACCGCCACCCCCGTGGCCGGAAGGGCCGTGGGGGCCACACCCGGCGGGAACGTCCCGCGGACCGGGCGGGCGGTCTCCTCACCCCTGACGGGATCGGCGGATTTCGGCGAAGTCCCCCTCTCCGACAGGGATGAAGGGCACATCGTAGTCGAGGTCCGATCCGATGAGCCGTCCGGCGCCTGCCCCTTCAGTGCTTGAGGATCTTGGAGAGGAAGTCCTTGGCGCGGTCACTGGTGGGGTTGGTGAAGAACTCGTCAGGGGTGCGGTCCTCGACGATTCCGCCGTCGGCCATGAAGACGACGCGGTTGGCGGCCGAGCGGGCGAAGCCCATCTCGTGCGTGACGACGATCATGGTCATGCCGTCGCGGGCCAGTTGCTTCATGACCTCCAGCACCTCGTTGATCATCTCCGGGTCGAGGGCCGAGGTCGGCTCGTCGAAGAGCATCGCCTTGGGCTCCATGGCCAGGGCACGGGCGATGGCCACGCGCTGCTGCTGTCCGCCGGAGAGCTGCGCCGGGTACTTGTCCGCCTGGTTGGCGACGCCGACCCGGTCGAGGAGTTCACGGGAGCGCTTGTCGGCGTCCTCCTTCCGGCGCCCGCGGACCTTGATCTGCCCCAGGGAGACGTTCTGCAGGACGGTCTTGTGGGCGAAGAGGTTGAACGACTGGAAGACCATGCCGACGTCGGCGCGCAGCCGGGCCAGGGGCTTGCCCTCCTCGGGCAGCGGCTGTCCGTCGAGGACGATCGTCCCCGACTCGATGGTCTCCAGCCGGTTGATCGCCCGGCACAGTGTCGACTTGCCCGACCCCGAGGGGCCGATGACCACGACCACCTCCCCCTTGCCGACGGTGAGGTTGATGTCCCGCAGGACATGCAGCTCCCCGAAGTGCTTGTTGACGTCACGCAGCTCGATCAGCGGATCTACGGCCATACTCAGCCCTACTCACTCTCAGCTGTGTCGTGGTTGCCGCAACGTATCCAGGCAAGATCAGACTTGTCGGGCGACACGCACTTTTCGATCATTAGCCGTATTTACATCGCACTTTGGCTCAAAGGGTGCGGTCATGGGTACGGTCATCGGTGCAGTCATGGGCCTCACGCCTCCGCGACCTCCGCGTACAGCTGCGACAGCTCGGGCACGCCGTACGCGGCCCACTCGTGCCCGGAGTCCACGACGTCGAACTCCCTGCCGGAGGTGAGCCGCACGACGGGCTGGCCGTCGGAACGGATCTCCCAGGCGGCTCCCGGCACGGTGCGCACGATGACGGTGCCCAGGTAGAGCCCGGCGTCGTTGCCGAGCCAAGCCAGGGTCTCCTCGTCGTCCCGCCAGCGCGGCAGCAGCTGGTCCAGCGCCTCCAGCGAGGCCGCCGAGTCGTCCAGCCGGACCCCCGCCCGGGACGCCTGGGAACGGAGCAGTTCGCACTCGGCGAGCAGGTCCGCGATGCCCGCGGGGTCGGGGAACCCGACCTTCTGGCGCCGGTTGCCCAGGAAAGGGATGTTCATACGTCCAGCGTGTCATTCGTACCGCCGTACGCACCACAGGCGCGCGGGTCTTCGCTGACGGTCGAGTTCACGCCGAGTTCGCGCATGGCGCGTTGACGAGTCCCTGTTGTCTCCCTAGCTTCACCGTGCGTCTCGCGTGTCTCGTATGTCTCGTGTATCGATGAGCGGGAGGAGTCGGCCGTGCGCCGATCTGTCCGGGGGATCCTGGTCGTCCTGACCCTGTGCGGGTCGTTGCTGTCGACGGTGTCGGCAGGGCCCGTAGGTGCCGCCGAGGAGAGACAGGCCGCGCCGGTCCCGCTTGAGCGGCTGTTCGACAACATCGCCGTCAGCGACGACAGCCGGCCCGCGGCGGCCGACTTCGACGGCGCCGGTGCCTCCCTGTCGGCGCGGGACCTCACGGCCGCGGGCTGGGCTCCCGGCCGCACCCTGACCGTCCAGGGAGCCCGGCTGACCTGGCCGCGACGGGCGCCGGGCGAGCCGGACAACGTCCGCGCCGCCGGACAGGACGTCCGCGTCACGGGGCGCGGCGACGCCCTCGCCTTCCTGGTGGCGGGCACGGCCGGCACGGAGGCGGGCGGCCCGGGCACGGTCACGTACGCGAACGGCACCCGCTCCGGCTACCGGCTGACCGCGCCCGACTGGCGCACCGGGCCGCTCGCGACGAAGGCGGTGGCCCTGCCGCACATCAACACGCCCGGCGGGCAACTCGCCGAGCAGGCCCGCCTGTACGTCGTGACGGTGCCGCTGACGCCGGGGCGCGAGCTCGCCTCGGTCCGGCTGCCGCGCGCCGCCGGACTGCACGTCTTCGCGGTGTCGGTACGGACCTCCACACAGGGCTGGACGGGCAGCTGGACGACGTCGACGGGCGGCTACGCGGCCGTGGGGCCCTGGACGGACCGGACGCTGCGGCTGGTGGTGCGCACGTCGGCGGGCGGGCCCCGGGTGCGGATGCGGTTCGACAACACGTTCGCGGCGGCCCCGGTGCGGATCGGCGGCGCGACGGTCGCCGTGCAGGCCTCGGGCGCGGCGGCACTCGGGACGCCGGTGCCGCTGTCCTTCGCCGGTGAGGAAAGCGTGGAGATCCCGGCCGGGGCGCAGGCGTACAGCGATCCGCTGGGCTTCGCGGTGCCGGCGGACGCCAATCTGCTGGTCAGCTTCCATCTGCCGGGCCCGGTGCCGGCGGCGCCCCTGCACCGGCTCGCGCAGCAGCGGTCCTACGTCAGCGAGCCCGGCGACCACGCGGCGGACGCCAGCGCCGGGGCGTACACCTCGGTGATCACCAGCTGGCCGCTGCTCGCCGGGGTCGACGTGAGCGGCGGGCCCGGGTCGGTGGTGCTGCTCGGGGACTCGATCACCGACGGCGACAAGTCCACGGTGGACGCGAACCGACGGTGGCCGAACGTGCTGGCCGGCCGGCTGCTGCGGCAGAGCGCCGTGCCGCGCTACGGGGTGCTGAACCAGGGCGTCTCGGGCAACCGCGTGGTCACCGACCGGTATCCCGGCGACGGGGTGTCCACGGACACGGCCGGGGTGAGCGCCCTGCACCGGTTCGACCGGGACGTCCTCGCCCAGCCGTCGGCCCGTACCGCGATCGTCTTCGAGGGCGTCAACGACGTGCGCTGGGGCACCTCGGCGGAGCAGGTGATCGCGGGGCTGCGGGAGCTGGCGGCGCGCGGGCACGCCCGGGGCCTCAGGATGCTCGCGGCGACGATCCTGCCGTGCGAGGGCGAGACGCGGTGCACAGCAGCCGTCGACGCCGAGCGGGTCGCGGTGAACGAGTGGATCCGCGAGGGCGGGGTCTTCGACGGGGTGCTCGACTTCGACGCCGTCGTACGCGACCCGGCCGACCCCTCTCGGATCCTGCCCGCGTACGACAGCGGCGACCACCTGCATCCCGGGGACGCGGGTCTTGCGGCGCTGGCGGAGTCGGTGGACCTGCGGCTGCTGTGAGCCGGCCGCCTCGCGGCCGCCGTGGGCTACACGTCCAGGTCGACCACGACCGGGGCGTGGTCCGACGCGCCCTTGCCCTTGCGCTCCTCGCGGTCCACGTACGCGTCCTTGACCGCGTTCGTGAACGGCGCGTTGGCGTACACCAGGTCGATGCGCATGCCGCGGTTCTTCGGGAAGCAGAGCTGGCGGTAGTCCCAGTACGTGAACGGGTGCTCGTACTTCAGGGGCCGCGGGACCACGTCCGACAGACCCGCCTCGCGCAGGGAGGCCAGGGCGGCGCGCTCGGCGGCGGTGACGTGGGTCGCGCCCTCGAAGGCCGCGCGGTCGTGGACGTCGTCGTCCGTCGGCGCCACGTTGTAGTCGCCCATCACCGCGAACGGGCGGCCGCCGGCCGCGTCACCGGCGACGGCGGCCTTGAGGGCCTCGAACCACTGGAGCTTGTAGGCGTAGTGCGGGTGGTCCACCTCGCGGCCGTTCGGCACGTACACCGACCAGACGCGGAGCGGGCCGCAGGTCGCCGAGATGGCGCGGGGCTCCACCGAGCCGTCGAACCCGGGGTCGCCGGGCAGGCCCTTGACGACGTCCTCGATGCCGACGCGGGAGAGCACCGCCACGCCGTTCCACCGGCCGGTCGCGTGGACCGCCGACTCGTAGCCCAGCTCGCGCAGCTGCTCCGCGGGGAACTGCTCCTCGGCGACCTTGGCCTCCTGGAGGCACAGCACGTCCGTGCCGCTGCTCTCCAGCCAGGCCAGGAGCCTCGGCAGGCGGGCTGTGATCGAGTTCACGTTCCAGGTCGCGATGCGCATGTCCCACAACCTACCCGGAGGGTCTGACAACGCCGCCCGGGCCTCAGAGGCCGGCCTCAGAGGTCGGCCGACGCCCCGGGGGTGAGCCGCAGGTGCTCGGCCCCGCCGAGGCCGCCGATCTGGTGGTCGTAGATCGGGCGGGCGATATCGGTGAGGTAGGCGTCGTGGATGTCGTAGGCGCGCTGCGGGGCGAGCTCGCGGACGTAGTCGATGACCTCGGAGATCTTGCTCCACGGCGCCATGACCGGGAGCATCAGCGTCTCCACCGGGTGGTCGGGGACGGTGAGGGCGTCGCCGGGGTGGAAGACCTTGCCGCCGTCGACGAGGTAGCCGACGTTGGTGATGCGCGGGATGTCCGGGTGGATCACCGCGTGGAGTTCGCCGTGGACCTGGACGTCGAAGCCCGCGGCGCTGAAGGTGTCGCCGTGGCCGACGGTGTGGACCCGGCCGGGGAAGGCGGACGAGATCTTCTCCGCGACCGACTTCAGGGTCCAGATCCGCGCGGCCGGGTTGCTCTCCATCGCGGCGCGCAGCCGGTGCTCGTCGAAGTGGTCGGGGTGCTCGTGGGTGACGAGGATCGCGTCCGCGCCGAGCGCGGCGTCCTCCTCGCTGAACCCGCCGGGGTCCAGGACGAGGGTCCGGCCGTCCTTCTCCAGGCGGACGCAGGCGTGCGACATCTTCGTGAGCTTCATGAGTCCATCCTGCCCCTCCGGGTCGCGCCCGCCCTCACTCCTGGGGCGTGGTCTCCTCGCGGATGACCTGCTGGGCGACCTTGAACGCGCTGTTGGCGGCCGGGACGCCGCAGTAGACGGCCGCCTGGAGCAGTACTTCCTTGATCTCGCCCGGGGTGAGGCCGTTGCGCAGGGCGGCCCGGGTGTGGAAGGCCAGCTCGTCCAGGTGGCCGCCGGCGACCAGGGCGGTGAGGGTGACGGAGCTGCGGGTGCGCCGGTCGAGCCCGGGGCGGTCCCAGATCTCGCCCCAGGCGTAGCGGGTGATGAACTCCTGGAAGTCCCCGGAGAACTCGTCGGCCTGCGCCAGCGCCCGGTCGACGTGCGCGTCGCCCAGCACCTCACGGCGGACCTTGAGCCCGGCGTCGTAGGGATCGGGGCGCCCCTGCGCCTGGGGGGCCACTACCGGGGCGATCTCGGCGACGGGCCCGGTCTGGAGGGGCTGCTGCGGTACCGGGGACAGGGCCGGCTTGACGGCGGCCGCGGGCAGGGCCGTATGGCCGGTGGAGGTGTCGAAGCCCGGCTGCCAGGCGGTGGAGAAGTGCCGCACCAGGAGGTCGGTGACCGCGGCGGGCTGCTCCACCGGCACCAGGTGGGAGGCGCCGGGGACGACGGCGAGGCGGGCGTCCGGGATGCCGGCGACCAGGGTTCGGGCCTCGGCGGGGCCGGTGACCTGGTCGTCCGAGCCGACGAGGACCAGGGTCGGCACACCGACGCGGCCGAGTTCGGCCCGGACGTCGAACGAGGCGAGCGCCTCGCAGGCGGCGATGTAGCAGCCGGGGTCGGTGGTGCGGACCATCTGCACGGCCCACTCGGTGATCGCGGGCTGCGCGGCGGCGAACCCGCCGGTGAACCAGCGCTCGGGCGAGGTGCGGGCGATGGGGTCGAGGCCGTTCGAGCGGACGATCACGCCTCTCTGCCGGAACTCGTCGGCGGAGCCGAAGCGGGGCGAGGTCGCGATCAGCGCCAGGGAGGCGAGCCGCTCGGGGTGGCGCAGGGCCAGCTGGATGCCGACCGCGCCGCCGAGCGCGCAGCCCGCGTAGCCGAAGCGCTGCACGCCGAGCCCTTCGAGCGTGTTCAGCAGCCGTGTGGTGAGGTCGTCGACCGAGCCCGCCGGGTACGCGGGCGCGCCGCCGTGTCCCGGCAGGTCGAACCGGAAGACCCGCCAGTGCTTGATCAGCTCGGGGATCTGGCGGTCCCACATGTGCCAGGTCGTTCCGAGCGACGGACCCAGGATCAGGACAGGCGCGTCTTCTGGCCCGTCAAAGCGGTATTGAAGGGTGTTGGTCGTACTCTCACTCACCCGACTCACGCTCCCACATCTCACGATTTCTCACGTACCTGGGGCGCAACCCCATGCAAGCCGTCCCACTTTGTGGCGGCTCCGCGAAGATCTTCGGCATCCGGCTTCACGTCCCACCGCCCGGTGGCCGCCTCGTCCCCCGGCCAGGCGCGTGAGGCACGACGCGCGTGCATCGTACCGAGGCACCGTGGACCGGTGCGGGGTAGAGCTCTATCCTTGGCCCGCATGATCGCCAAGCTGCAGTGTGTGGTGCTGGACTGTGCCGATGTCGATGAGCTGTCCCGGTTCTACCAGTCGCTGCTCGGCGGCGTGGTGAACCAGCCGGATCCGCGCTGGTCGCTCGGCGACGACTGGGCGACGCTCCACACCGACGACGGGCTCGTGCTGGCCTTCCAGCGGGTGGAGGACTACCGGCCACCGCAATGGGCGGATCCGGACCGGCCCCAGCAGTTCCACCTCGACCTGGGGGTCAAGGATCTGGACCAGGCTCAGGCGGACGTCCTCGATCTGGGCGCCACGGTGCTCGATGAGGAGGACACCGGGCGGAGCTGGCGCGTCTTCGCGGATCCGGCGGGTCACCCGTTCTGCCTCGTCAGGCACTGACGCCGAGCCCACCTGCCCAGGCGCACATCAGGGGTTCCGGAAGACACCGGTGAACGCACGGTCGCCCCGTGGGTTCAGGGGGCGTCCACGAGGCGATCCAGTGCGGGCGCCAGGACCGGGGCGAGCGCATCGGCGTAGGCCTCCGAGAGGTGGCTGTCGTCGCGGTAGACGGCGGTGTCGGCTACGACCACGGGGCAGATGCCGGTGCGAGGGGCGCAGAGCCAGGGGGTGGGGTCGATGACCGTGGTGGCCGTGGTGGATGCGGCGGCGCGGAGGGCGGTACCGCGGGTCGCGTCGTGGATCGCGTCCGGCAAGTGGTCGGCGCAGGCGCGTAGTTGCAGGGAGTTCCTGGCGGCGCAGTCGATCGGGTCGCCCTTGGGCCATGGAGTGTCGAGCAGGGCGGCGACCCGGACGCCGGAGGCGCCCAGGGTGCGGAAGGTGCGCTCGAAGCCGGTGGTCCACTGGTGGAGGGGGTCGCCGGCGGGGCGGGCCGGGTCTCCGGCGTCCGAGGAGGAGACGACGACCAGGTCGGGGCGGAGGGTCCCGATCCTCGCCATGGCGTGGGAGCGCCAGGTGTCGCAGGCGGTGTACGGCTTGTGGCCGCTGGTGATGGTCACGTCGGCGACCTTGCAGGAGGCCTTCGTCAGCGAGACCAGCTTCCAGCCTCGCGCGGTCGCGAGCCGCTGCAGGGCCGGGAACCACTGGGCCGCATGGGAGTCGCCGAAGAGGACGACCGTACGGGAGGAGGTCCGGTCGCCGTAGACACAGGGCCGGGTGCCGGTGGCGGCGTGGTCGACGTGGCAGCCGTCCCGGTAGACCGCGGAGCGGGAGGACTTCACCTTCGGCAGGGGCGGCGCGAGGTTGCTCGGCAGGGCGGTGGGGGACGACGCCAGGAGTTCGGTGAGACGCTCCTGCGGAGCAGGTGAATCGGAGAGAGCCCGCGCCAGCGCGGGCGCGGGGCCGCCCACCTCGATCGTCGGTGGGACCGCCGTCGCCGTCAGGGACAGCGCCGACGCGGCGGCCGACAGCGCGGCCCCGAGCACCAGGGCACGGCGGGGCCGCCTGCGGAAGGCCCGGTGGAAGCGGACCGGGTTCTCGACGAGGCGCAGGGTCAGCCACGCCAGGCCCAGCGCCGCCGCGGACAGCCCGAGCGCGAGCGGCACGCCGGCGGTACCGTCGGCGCGGCCCAGCGCCGCCGGGGCTATAACGAGGAGCGGCCAGTGCCACAGGTACCAGCCGTACGAGAGTCCGCCGAGCCACACCAACGGTCGCCGCCCCAGCAACCATCCCGCGCCGCGTGCGGTGGGCGCGCAGCCGCCGGCCAGGACGAGCACGGTACCGGCGACCGGCAGGAGAGCGTGGTAGCCCGGGAAGGGTGTCTCGTCGTCGTACCAGACCGCTGCCAGCGTGACGCAGGCCAGGCCGAGCCAGGTCAGCGGGGCCGCGAGGGCGGCGGGTATCCTCTCCAGCCGGCCGGTGCCCAGTGCCAGGAGCGCGCCGGCACCCAGTTCCCAGGCCCGGGTGAGGGAGCCGAAGTACGCCCAGGGCGCCGAGGAGTTCGTCATGAGGACGCCCGCCGCGAACGACCCCAGGCACAGTACGCCGAGCGGTACCGCGACCAGTCGGCGCCGGCCGCGGGCGAGCCGCCAGGTGAGCAGCAGGAGCAGCGGCCACACCAGGTAGAACTGCTCCTCCACGGCGAGCGACCAGAAGTGCTGGAACGGCGACGGCGGGCTGTTCTGGGCGAGATAGTCCGTACCGGCCGCCGCCAGCCGGAAGTTGACCGCGTACAGCGCGCTGGCGAGGGCGTCGCCCGCGTACTCGGCGAGCCGCGCCTTCGACAGGAACAGCCACGCCCCGCCCAGCGTGACGGCGATGACCAGGGACGCCACGGGAAGCAGCCGCAGTGCCCGGCGGGCGTAGAAGGAACGGACCGATACCCGGCCGGTGAGGGAGAGTTCGCGCAGCAGCAGCGAAGTGATGAGAAAACCGGAGATCACGAAGAAGACGTCGACACCGACGTAGCCGCCACTCACCTGGGAGACGCCGGCGTGGGCGAGCACCACGAGCCCGACCGCCACCGCGCGCAGCCCCTGGATGTCGAGCCGCAGGACGTGGCCTCGGGAGGGTACGGATCTGCCGCTCGCCGGGACGGTACGTATCTCGGCGGACGTGATGCTCGACATCGGGTGACTCCTCGGGCGACCGACTTGCTTCACCAAGAAGATCGGTCCGGCCGCCTCACCCGGTTCCACTGTCGGCGCCCCCACTTCGCCTCAGACGCGAAGGTTCAACCGTTCGAAACCATCGGTTCACCCCGTTCAGCCCGCGGACACGGGACTTCGAGGGTGGGCCCTCAGAGGTCGCCCGGCAGGCCGAGGCCCGTCAGCGCGCCCACGGGGTCCAGGTCGGGGGTGCCTCTCGGCCACCAGTCGTCGTGGCCCGGTTCGGACTCGTAGGCGTACCACAGGCCGTCGCGGCCCAGGCGGAGCTGGACGTGGCCGTGGGGGTGGGTGAGGTGGTTGCGGCCGGGGCGGAAGGCGGGCAGGTCCGCGGCGAGGAGGAGGGGACGGGCGCGGTCGAACCGGCCGGCCGGCGGGTCCCACGGCTCCTCCAGTACGGCGAGGCCCTCCAGTCCGCCCTGACGCCAGGCGGCGACCGCGCGGGCCAGCTCGGACGGTGTGCGGCCCGCCGCGGAGGCGAGGGAGGAGTAGAGCGCCCGGGTGCCCGCGGTGAGCCCCGAGCCGGGGCGGGCCGCGGCCAGGCGGACCGCGTCCTGCCAGAGGGTCAACCGCCCGACCGGGTCACGGCCGGTGGCGAGCAGGGCGTGCGCCCGGGCGGCCGCGTCCGTGGCCAGTTGGTCCAGCGCGAAGGGGTCCGGGCCGCCGGGGGACGCCGGGTAGGCCGGTGGCTGCTCGGGGTGCGCGGGCGTGGGCAGCGGCACCGGCAGGGGCGGGAGGGCGCGTGGCATGAGGGCGTCTGCGGCCCGTACGCCGGGGAGAGGCTCCGGTTCCTTGTCCTGGGCGGCACGCGCCGCGCGGGTGGCGCTCAGCCGGGACAGCGCCTCGAGCAGGTCCCGTTCGCCCCGGCCGCGCAGCAGGAGCAGGACGAAGGGGTCGGCGTCGAGCAGCCGGGCCGTCTGGTAGCAGAGGGCGGCGGCGTGCTTGCAGGGGTGGCCCCGGTCGGGGCAGCTGCACCGCGGTTCCAGCTCACCGGGGCCGGGCAGCAGGGACACGCCGCAGTCCGCGAGGGAGTGGGGCATCTCCTTGTCGAGGAGCGCCGCGATATGCCCGGGCCGGTCGACGGCGGCGTCCAGGAACCGCTCCCAGTCGGCTGCGTCGAGCGTGCGCAGCCGCACCTGCACGCGGTACGGGCGCGGGCGGCTGCCCTGTACGTACGCCAGCACCAGTCCGGGCGTCACGGTGATGGCGTCGACATTCCCCTGCCCCGCGTATCCGCGCCCGCGCTCCAGCCGTTTGGCGTCCAGGGCGCCCTGCTCCAGGGCGGCGACCCAGGCGTTTCCCCACCAGCTCTCGGCGAATCCCCTGCCGTCGGGCTCCCGGGGCGGGAAGGCCGGGAAGGTACGGCGGAGTTCGCTGTCGCGGCTGGGGGCGGCCATGGAGCGGGGCTGGTGGGGGGTGGTGTGAGGGGGTACTGCGTTTCGGGGGGTCGGGGGCAGGGCGGACCAGGGGTTGGAGGTCGCGGGGTGGCCGGGAGTCGGCGGGTCAGGGGGCGAGGTGCCAGGGGTCGGCGGGCCGGGGGTCGGCGGGCTGCGCGGCGCGTCGGCCCTGGGGTGAGGCGAGCGCCCGGGGCCCGTTTCGTCGGAGTCCTCGGGCTCCGCGTCCGGCTCGTCCGCGTCCGTGGGCATCCGGAAGAGGTCGCCCAGCAACTGCCGTACGTCACGGGCTCCCCCGCCGACGGTGTGCTCGCGCGTCCGCCGCTCAGGCTCCGGCCTCTCGTGCGCGGCGCCCTGCCGGGCAGCCCGGCGCCTGCGCCCGATCCCTTCGCGGGCGGTCTCCTCCCTGGCCCGCCGCGCGTCGTCCCGAGCCGCGCGCAGTGCCTCGCGCGCGACGTCCCCCGCTCGCGGACCGGGCTGCTCGGTGGCGCCGCCGGGAGCATCGTCAAGGGTGTCCCGGCGCGGCACGTCGGTGGGCACGCTCCTGCCCTCGCCCTCGGACGGCCCACCGGACGGAGCCGCGGTCGGGCCACTGCCGCCGTCGTCGCCCTCGGTGCTTCCGCTGTGGTCCCCGCTGCTGTCACCGTGGCCCGACGAGCCACCCGGCACCTCGGTCACCGCGTCATCGGCGTCATCGGCCCGATGCACGTCGCCCGGGGAGCCCGTCTCGCCCCCGTCGGCCCCGCGACGCTCGGACACCGCCCTGCGCAGTGCCGCGCGGGCCGCGTCTCCCGGCCGGGCGGTCTCCTGGTCGGCGGGTGACGGGGCGGGGGAAGGTGCCGGATGGGGAGACGATGCCGGGTCCGGGTCCCGGGTCGCCTTCTCCCGGGCTGCCCGCAGGGCCCGGCGGGCCTCCTCGGCCCCGCTGTGGGTCATGGCGTCCTCCGCAGGGAGACCAGGTCGGACAGCTCGCGGTCCGTCAGTTCGGTGAGGGCCGACTCGCCGGAGCCGAGGATGGCGTCGGCCAGGGCGCGCTTGGCCTGGAGCATCTCGGCGATGCGGTCCTCGACCGTGCCCTCGGTGATGAGGCGGTGGACCTGGACGGGCTGGGTCTGGCCGATGCGGTAGGCCCGGTCGGTGGCCTGTTCCTCGACGGCCGGGTTCCACCAGCGGTCGAAGTGGACGACATGGCCCGCGCGGGTGAGGTTGAGGCCGGTGCCCGCGGCCTTCAGGGACAGCACCAGGACGGGGGTCGAGCCGGCCTGGAACCGGTCCACCATGCGCTCCCGCTCCGGGACCGGTGTGCCGCCGTGGAGGAGGTCGACGGGGACCGCCCGGGTGGCCAGGTGAGTCGTGATCAGACGGGCCATTCCCACGTACTGGGTGAAGACGAGCGCGGAGCCGTCCTCGGCGAGCAGGGTGTCCAACAGCTCGTCCAGCAGGGCGAGTTTGCCGGAGCGGTTGGCGAACCGGTCGCCGCCGGGCCGGGCGTGCTCCGGCGCGTGGTCCTCCTTCAGGTACAGCGCGGGGTGGTTGCAGATCTGCTTCAGGGAGGTCAGGAGCTTCAGCACCAGGCCTCGGCGGGCCATGCCCTCGGAGGTCTCGATGGCGAGCATCGACTCGCGGACCACCGCCTCGTACAGCGCGGCCTGTTCGCGGGTGAGCGGGACCGGGTGGTCGGTCTCCGTCTTGGGCGGCAGCTCGGGGACGATGCCCGGGTCGGACTTCTTCCGGCGCAGGAGGAAGGGGCGGACCAGGCGGGCCAGGCGCTCCACGGCCTGCTCGTCCTCGCCGGTCTCCACGGCCCGTGCGTGCCGGGCGCGGAAGGACTTCAGCGGGCCGAGGAGGCCCGGGGTCGTCCAGTCGAGCAGCGCCCACAGCTCCGACAGGTTGTTCTCGACGGGCGTGCCGGTCAGGGCGACCCGCGCGGGGGACGGGATCGTGCGCAGCGCCTTGGCCGTGGCCGAGTAGGGGTTCTTGACGTGCTGCGCCTCGTCGGCGACGACCATGCCCCAGGCCCGCTCGGCCAGGGCGGGGGCCGCCGAGCGCATGGTGCCGTAGGTGGTGAGGACGAAGCCGCCGTCCAGGCCGGTCAGGCTGCGGTCCGGGCCGTGGAAGCGGCGCACGGGGACGCCGGGCGCGAACCGGGTGATCTCCCGCTGCCAGTTGCCCAGCAGCGAGGCCGGGCAGACCACCAGGGTCGCCTCGCTGCGGGCCCGCTTGAGGTGCAGGGCGATGAGGGTGACGGTCTTGCCGAGGCCCATGTCGTCGGCGAGGCAGCCGCCGAGGCCCAGGGAGGTCACCAGCTCGAGCCAGGCCAGGCCCCGGAGCTGGTAGTCGCGGAGGGTGGCGTGCAGGCCCGGCGGCGGTTCGGCCGGGTGGATCCCCCTGGTCAGGCGGTCGCGCAGGGCGGCCAGCGCGCCGACCGGGACGGCCTCGACCGTCTCGCCGTCCACGTCGGCGGTGCCGGTGAGGGCGACGGACAGCGCGTCGACCGGGTCGAGCAGGCCCAGGTCCCGTTTGCGGGCCTTGCGGACCAGGGCGGGGTCGACCAGCACCCACTGGTCGCGCAGCCGCACGACCGGGCGGTGGGCCTCGGCGAGGGCGTCCATCTCGGCGTCGGTGAGCGGGTCGCCGCCGATCGCCAGCTGCCAGCTGAACCGGAGCAGGTCCTCGCTCTCGAAGAAGCCGGTGCCGTCCTTCGCCGAGCCGGGGGCCGCGTGGACCACCGCCGTGGCGGACAGGTCCTGCGCGAGGTCCCTCGGCCAGTGCACGGCGACCCCGGCCGCGGCGAGCCGGGTGGCCGCTACCCCGAGGAGGTCGTTCAGCTCGTCCTCGGTCAGCGCCAGTACGTCGGGCACGTCCTGGTCGGAGAGCCGGTCGAGCGGGGGCCAGACCCGGGCCGCCCGGCGGACCGCGAGGGCCGCGTCCACGCGAGCGCGGGGACCGAAGGCGTCGTCGGCCCCGCCCGCCCACAGGGCCGCGGCGTCGGCCACGAGGGTGGGGTCGGCGAGGCTGTGCACCTGGACGATCGCGGCACCGGCGCTGCGCAGGCCGCCGGAGGAGTCGTCGAAGAGGTCGTACGCCGACAGGTCCAGGCGGAGCGAGATCCGCACTCCGGCGTCCATGCCGGCGGCGACCTCGGCGGCCCAGTCGTGGGCGTCGGGCAGGCGCTGGGCCTCGCGGGCGGCGAAGGGCCTGCCGGAGGTGTGGGGCGCGGCCGGGGTGCGGGGCAGGGTGTCGGCGACCGCGTCCAGGAAGGCGCGCACCAGCGCTTCCGGTTCGGGGAGGCGGACCGGGCCGGGGCCGGGCAGCGGGACGGCGTGCCCCTCGTACGGCAGGGCGGCGGCCACCGCGCGCAGGTGCGCGATGTCGTCCGGGTCGAGGGGGCCGGCACGCCACGCGTCGTGCCCCGCGGCGGTCAGGCCGGGCAGCAGCCGGCCGCGCGCGGTCAGCCGCAGGGCGTGCAGGGCGGCCGCGCCCCAGCAGGCGGTGGCGGGGTGGGCCGCTGGGTCGTGCCGGGCGCGCACCAGGAGCGGCAGGGCCGCGTCCAGCGGGAGGGACAGCGCCGGGGTGGTCCGCCGCCGGACTCCGGCGCCGTGCCGTCGTACGACGGTCAGCTCGGTGGGCGCGGCCTCCTCGGTGTCCTCCGCGTCCCCCGTGCGCAGGGGCTCACCCTCGGGGTCCCAGAAGGCGATCCGCCCGTCGCGCGGGAGGGGCGCGGGCAGGAAGACGGCCGGGAGCCGGACCGGGACCGTCGGCTCCCCCGCCCGCTCGGCCACCGCGGCCGTGTCGCCCATACGTCCTGCCACCTCCCGTCCCGCGTGTCGGATCAGTCGTCTCCGACTCTACGGGCGGGGTCTGACAATCGGCTCCGGCGACCGTACCGGCCCTCGGGTCAGGGCACGGTCCGGGAGACCACGAACACCCAGGGGTAGGCCGGGTTGGACAGGTCGACGACCACGTCGTGCGTGGGGGCCGGGTTCTTCTGCCGGTGGACGACACCCGACCACAGGCCGTCGTCGGCGAACTTCCAGCCGGTGACCTTCCGGTCGCGGGCGCCGATGGTGACGTGGCCCTTCTTCAGGTCGTCCCGGGTCAGGCCGAGGCCCGTCAGACAGGCGTCCAGACCGGCCGCGTTGGTCTCGAACTGGGCGTACAGGCGGCTGGTCTTCCAGTTGTTGGTCTCGTAGTACGCCACGTGCCAGGCCGGGTGCGGGACGGGCACCTGGTAGATCCGGCGCTGGAGCTTGGAGGGCCAGCCCTCGGTGAGGCCGGTCGCCGAGTACTTCGCCTCCTTGTCCTTGCCGCTGTCCCGGCTCTGGTTCGCGGAGATCACCAGGTAGCCGGCCGGGATGCCGATGAGCAGCACGATGATCAGCAGGGTGAGCGCCCTGCGGCGGATCATGTGGCGGCGGTCCTCGACCGGGCGTTCCGGTTCGTCGGGCCAGGGGCCCTGGTGGGGCAGCGAAGCGGTCACGGCGTCTCCTGGGTACTGCGGAGGGACTGCGCGTACCGCTCGTAGCGCTCGTACCGCTCCACGCGGCGGCGCTTGGCGCGGCGGAAGCGGCGGGCGACCAGCCGGGCCAGGTCGGCGGCGCCGACCATGCCGGCCTCGGGACCGAGCTGGGCCCGGGTGATGCGGGCCTCGGGGCGGTAGCCGCGGCCCGTCAGATGCCGGCGGAACGCGTCCCGCGCGGGGCCGATCAGCAGGTCGTCGGCGGCCGAGACACCGCCGCCGATCACGAAGCAGGAGGGGTCGAGGGCGGCCGCGAGGTTGGCGATGCCGACGCCGAGCCACTGGCCGATGTCCTGGAGCAGCTCGATGCACATGGCGTCGCCCTCGCGGGCCAGCTCGGTGATCATCGGGCCGCTGATCTCGGAGATGTTGCCCTTGACGTGCTCGATGATCCCGTACGCCACCGGCGAGTCGGCGGCGGCCAGCTCGCGCGCCTCACGGACCAGGGCGTTCCCCGAGCTGTACTGCTCCCAGCAGCCGCGGTTGCCGCACGGGCAGCGGTGGCCGCCGGGCACGACCTGCATATGGCCGAACTCTCCGGCGACGCCGTACTTGCCGCGCTTGACCTGGCCGTCCTCCAGGATCGCGCCGCCGATGCCGGTGCCCAGCGTGATCATGACGAGGTGGTCCTCGCCGCGGCCGGCGCCGAAGCGCCACTCGGCCCAGGCGGCGCTGTTGGCGTCGTTGTCGACCAGGACGGGCACGGCGAGCCGCTCGGCCAGGCGGTCGCGCAGCGGTTCGTTGCGCCAGGACAGGTGGGGGGCGAACAGCACGCGGTTGCGGTCGGCGTCGACCCAGCCGGCCGCGCCGATGCCGACGGCGTGCACGTCGTGCCGGTCGGAGAGGTCCAGGACCAGTTCGGCGATGGTGTCCTCGACGACCTTGGGGCTCTTGGACTTGTCCGGGGTCTCCGTGCGGAGCTTCTCCAGGATGTTGCCGTCGGCGTCGACGACGCCCGCCATCACCTTCGTACCGCCGATGTCGATGCCGACCGTCGGCACGCGGGGTGCGGTCAGGTGTGAGCGGCGCTCCCGGGTGCCGACGGTGCGCAGGGCCGTGGCACGGCGGGAGCCGATGGGGGCGGTGAAGTCGCGGTAGGTGCTCATCGCGCCCGATTCTGCCTCACCGTGGGGGTGTGCGCGGAGCGGGGCAGGGGCGGGGTGGTGCGGGTCATCGCCGGGTGCGGGTGGGTGGGGGCTGAGCGCGCCCACGCGGCGGAGCCGCACATCGGCACAGCCCCGCGCCCCCAGGAACCTAGGTCCGCACCAAAAGCTGGAACTCGAACGAATAGCGCGTCGGGCGGTACGTGTGTGTGCCGTATTCCACTGCTCGGCCCGTGTCGTCGAACGTGACGCGTTGCATGGTGAGCAGGGGCGCGCCGGTCTCCTCCGCCAGGCGGTCCGCCTCCTCCTTCGTCGCCGCCCGGGCGCCGATGGACTGGCGGGCGCTGTGGAGGGTGATGCCGGCCGCTCGCATCAGGCGGTAGAGGCCGGTGGCCTCCAGCTGGCCGGTGTCGAGGTCGATGAGACCGGGGGGCAGGAAGTTGCAGAGGTAGGCCATGGGCTCGCCGTGAGCGAGGCGGAGGCGTTCCACGCGGTGCACGTCGCTGTCCTCGGCGACACCGAGTGCGGCGGCGACCTCGGCGGAGGCGGGCTCGAGCGTGTTGACCAGGACCTTCGTGGCCGGGCGCTGGCCCGCCGCCTCCAGGTCGTCGTAGAGGCTGCTGAGCTCCAGCGGGCGCTTGACCTGGCTGTGCACGACCTGAGTGCCCACGCCGCGGCGGCGGACGAGGAGGCCCTTGTCGACGAGCGACTGGATGGCCTGGCGGACGGTCGGCCGGGACAGGCCGAGCCGGGCCGCGAGTTCGATCTCGTTGCCCAGCAGGCTGCCGGGGGTCAGCGTGCCGTGCTCGATCGCTGCCTCCAACTGCTGGGACAGCTGGAAGTACAACGGCACGGGCGAGCTGCGGTCCACGCTCAGCTCCAGCTGCACGGTCGGGTCCACTCCTGGTTTCGGCACGGGCCGAGCGTAGCTCCGTGCGTTGTTGACGGGAAGTTGTGTAGTCAGATTGTCCGGACAAACAGATTGACAGGGGCGGGCTGTGGACGCACTTTGTTTCCATGCGCATCGGGGTCATCGGGACGGGCCGTATCGGCACCATCCACGCGAACACGCTCAGCCGGCACCGCGACGTCGGGTCCTTGATCCTCACGGACGCGGACCCCACACGGGCCCAGGATCTGGCGCACCGGCTGGGTGAGACCGCGGCGCCGGGCGTGGAGGAGATCTTCCGCTGGGGGGTCGACGCCGTGGTGATCACGACCAACACGTCCGCCCACGCCGAACTGATCGGTCGGGCAGCACGCTCGGGCCTGCCGGTGTTCTGCGAGAAACCCATCGCGCTGGACCTGCCGGGGACCCTGAGCGCGATCGCCGAGGTCGAGACGGTCGGGACGGTCCTCCAGATGGGCTTCCAGCGCCGCTTCGACACGGGCTACACGGGCGCCCGCGAGGCCGTGCGGTCCGGCAGGCTGGGGCGGCTGCACACCGTCCGGGCGCTGACCAGTGACCAGTCGCCGCCGTCCGCCGCGTGGCTGCCGCTGTCCGGCGGGCTGTACCGGGACACCCTGATCCATGACTTCGACGTGCTGCGCTGGGTGACGGGCCGGGAGGTGGCCGATGTGTACGCGGCCGGGTCCGACGCGGGGCCGGCGATGTTCCGCGAGGCCGGCGACGTCGACACCGCCGCCGTGCTCCTCACCCTCGACGACGGCATGCTCGCCACGATCACCGGCTCGCGGATGAACGGGGCCGGGTACGACGTGCGCATGGAGCTCGCCGGGGAGCTCGACCAGATCGTGGTCGGCCTGGACGACCGCACGCCGATCGCGTCCACCGAACCGACCGGGCCGCCGGCCGCCGACAAGCCCTGGACGGGCTTCCTTGAGCGCTTCGGACCGGCCTACGAGGCGGAGCTGAACGCGTTCGTCGAGGTGGTCCGGGGCGAGCGGGCCAATCCCTGCGACGGGCGCGAGGCGCTGCAGGCCCTGCGTATCGCCGAGGCGTGCGAGCTGTCGCGCCGGGAGCGCAGGGCGGTGCGTCTGGCGGAGATCCCCGGCGGGGCCGCCCAGACGTTCGCGTGACGGCGGACCCGTACGACGACGACCGGGCGCCGGGGGTCAGTGCCCCTCGCGTTCCTCCGCCTCGCCCTCCAGAAGCCCCGCGTCGTACGCCAGCAGCGCGATCTGCACCCGGTTGTTGAGGTCGAGCTTGGCCAGGATGCGGGAGACGTGCGTCTTGACGGTGGCGACGCTCATGAAGAGGCCGGTGGCGATCTCGGCGTTGGCCAGGCCCCGGCCGACCGCCACGGCGACCTCGCGCTCGCGGTCGTTGAGGACGGCCACGCGGGCACGCGCGCGTGCGCGGCGCGTGTCGGCGGCGGTGCCGGCCGCGTGCCGCATCAGCTGACGGGTGACGCCGGGCGACAGGACCGGGTCGCCGGCCGCGACCCGGCGCACCGCCGCGACGATCTCGGTGGGCGGGGTGTCCTTGAGGACGAAACCGGCGGCGCCCACGCGCAGCGCCCGCAGCACCTGTTCGTCGGCGTGGAAGGTGGTGAGCACCACCACCTGCGGGGCGTCCTCGCGGGCGCGCAGCCGCTCCGTGGCCGTGAGACCGTCCACCGTCGGCATCCGGATGTCCATGAGCACGACGTCCGGGCGGGTGCGGTCGACGAGCGCCTCCACCTCGCCGCCGTCGGCGGCCTCCCCGACGATCTCGATGTCGTCGGCGCCGCCCATCATGAAGGACAGCCCGGCCCGCACCAGCGGATCGTCGTCGACGAGGAGAACTCTGATCGCAGTCATGGGCGTTACGTAATCACGGCCGTGGTCAGGCGCGCAGGGTCACGCCGTACAGGGCGCGCAGGCGGCGGATCTCCCACCAGACCACCGCCGTCACCGAGGCGGGGCCGCCGAGGAAGGCGAGGGTCTGGATCACCGGCGGGCCGGGCGGCAGACCGCCCGCGACGATGCTGATGACCGCGAACTCCCACACCAGGGTGCCGGTCAGCAGGGCGGGGAGCGCCGCGTGCACGGACGAGGTGTTGAAACCGGTGCGGATGGCCGGGCCGGTGGCGAAGCCGATGAAGAACAGGAGCCAGACCAGGGGCAGGGCCGCCGCGAGGATCAGCCAGGGAGCGGGTTCCGACACCCCGGCGGAGGGCGCCCGGTCGCGGCCGAGCAGGATGATCGCCCCGCCGAGCAGCGGAAGGGCCGTCACGGCGCCGACGTACCACCCGGCCGACCGCAGGGCGGCCCGCACGCCGGCGCGCATCGCCGACCGCCGCTCCGCCGACGCCCAGCGGAAGAGCAGCGCGATCACCACGGGCGCGCTCAGCAGCAGCAGCGGCGGGGTGACCGCCAGCCGCATCATGTACTGCTCCTGGGCCTCGGCGACGTCCTCCGGTTTGCCGTAGACGGCGAGCAGCATCAGGGACATGGCGGCCGCGGTCCAGGCCCGTACCTTCTGCACGCGCGTGACGTGCCGGTCGTCGACGGCTCGGTGCCCGTGCCGCGGGAAGAGCCGGTGGGCCCGGTTGCGGGCCGAGCGCGCGAACGCGTAGCCGACCACGAGCGGCAGGAACGCGAACCAGGTGCACGGGGCGAGCAGCACCAGCCACAGGCAGCCGGAGGTGTTCGAGCGCCCCTGCCGCAACAACTGGCGCAGCGAGGGCCATTCGCCACCACGCGGACCACCCGGCGCCGGACCCGGCCCAGGCCCCGGATGGGGCTGCGGTGGATACGGATAGGGGTGGGGATGGGGATGGGGATACGGCTGTGGCTGCGGGTAGCCGTACGGTGCCGGGCCCGGCTGGGGCGGTACGTAGGGGCCCGCGGCCGGAGGCGGCGGGTACGGTCCCCCGGCCGGCGGGCCCGGCGGCTGGTACGGGTTGGCGGGTCCCCCGAAACTCACGTGGTGTTCCTTCCGTTACTCGCGGTGCTGAAGGCGGCACCAACATCAGCCATCTCCGCAGTCAAGTCAACTGACTGCGGCGCGAGGGGCGGGCGTTGGACACCGCCGGCCCGTCACGCCCACGGCAGCCAGGCCCGCACCTCGAAGCCGCCCTGCGGCGTGTGCCCGTGCTCCAGGCGGCCGCCCGCCAGGGTCGCCCGTTCCGTCAGGCCGATCAAGCCCTGGCCGGAGCCGGGTACGGGAGGCACCTCGCCCTCGGGGGGCGGATTGCGCACGGAGACGGTGAGGCCGTCGCCCGGTGCGCCGGTGACGGACACCGTGACCTCCGTGCCGGGCGCGTGCTTACGGGCGTTGGTCAGGCCCTCCTGGACGATGCGGTACGCGGTGCGGCCGACGGAGGAGGGGACGGCGGCGGGGTCGCCGACGCACTGGTCCGAGGAGACCTTCATACCGGCCTGGCGGGACTCGGCGACCAGCGCGTCCAGCGCCCCGAGGGTCGGCTGCGGCCTGCCCGTGTCGTCGGGCTCGTCCGCCCGCAGCACGCCGATGATCTCCCGGAGGTCCTGGAGGGCCTCGCGCGCGCTCTCCCGGATCACGCCCGCCGCCCGCGCGGTCTGCGCCGGGGGCGCGTCGGGCCGGAACTCCAGGGCCCCCGCGTGCACACTGAGCAGTGTCAGCCGGTGGGCGAGCACGTCGTGCATCTCCCGCGCGATGGCCTCGCGGGCGAGCCGCTGCGCCTGCTCGGCCCGCAGCCGCGCCTCCGTCTCGGCCCGCCGGGCACGGTCCCTGAGGCTCAGCATCAACTGCCGCTTGGCCCGTACGAACATGCCCCAGCCGACGATCGCCACCGTGAGCAGCACGGCGAAGACCACGCTCACCGGGTAGGAGACGTCCGCGTCGGGGCGCAGCCAGTAGAACAGCGGGACCAGCGCCACGTTGACGCCGCCCACCCAGGCCACGTACCGGAAGGGGCGGTGCACGGCGAGCGTGAACAGGGCGATCACGCCCGCACCGCCCGCGGTGTCCGAGACGAAGGTGACGGGAGTCAGCGCCACGGCGAGCCCCAGCGGCCAACGGCGGCGCAGCCAGACCGCCGCGCAGGCCAGCGCGCCGATCACCTGGTCGACGACGGCCAGTCCCTCCGGGACATGGGGGTTCTCGGTGAGCGCCTCCAGAGCGACCACCCCCACCACCACGGCGAGCAGGAAGCAGCAGAAGTCGACGAGCCAGTCGCGCGCGGTGCGCCGGGGCCGCCGCCCGCCCCGTTCGGTGTCGGGGTCGAGTTCGTGCAGCAGGGCGGAGGGGATGAACCATCTGCGCCCGGTGAACAGCGAGGGCGTCTCCCCCGGCGGCACCGGGGCGGCCTGCCTCGCGTTGTCACCTCTCACGGTCGACGAATCTACGCAGTCCGGTTCCGTTCCACCGCTTCCCGGGCGGGATCGTCGACCAAAGTCGTCACACCGGAGACTTTCGACGGGGCCGTCCGGGCCCGGACGGGGACTTCGGTTCCCGGATGTCCGCCCCGCGGCCGACGCGGGTGGGGGGTCCGCGGGGCGAGGCTCGTGGCATGAAGCAGGTACTGGAGATTCTCGGCTTCCTCGCCCTGGTCCAGGGCGTGGCGGGCCTGGTGCACGAGTTCACCGACTGGGACTGGGGGCTCGTGCAACGCCTGGGGTTCCTCGACGGCTACGAGATCTACGCGAGCGTCACTCTGCTCGTGCTGGGCGTCGCCCTGTTCGCGGCGGCCGGGAGCCGGAAGTCCGTCTGAGCGTCCGGGCGGACTTCCGGCCCGCGTTCACCGAAGGGGCCGTCCGGCTCAGCAGCCGTAGTCGACCAGGTCGAACGACTCGTAGTGGTCGGCCGTGTAGTAGTCCTCCTGGTTGTCCTCACCGGTGACGATGCGCCGCGCACCGCGGTTGGAGGAGCCCGGGGTGATGACCGTGTACTCGTGGTAGTACCCGGTCGACTGCTGGGGCAGGATGCCTTCCCGGTTCTGGAAGACGGTGCCGTCCTGGTCGAACGGGTAGGGGCCGCCCTGCTCGATCAGGTCGAGCGTGTCGTGGGCCTGGGACGGCAGTTTGCTGTAGCAGATGTCACCGACGGCGGTGGGGGCCGCGTCGGCCGTGGTGGCGGAGACGGTCCCGCCGATGAGGAGAGCGGACACAAGGGCGGCTGCTGCGCCGAGCCGCGAGGCGCGTGGGGGGAAATTCATGCGCTCATGATGACGCGCGTAGACAGTGGCATGTCAATGTCAAGGGCGGAGATTTTCCCGTCAAGTCGGATGAGTTTGCGGGAAGTTAACCTTGCTCCGGAAGTTTGTACTCCCCGTACTCCGGGCGGCCCGCCAGGTCGTACGTCTGCATCGAGACGCCCGCACCGGAGACGCTCCCTCCCCTGTGCCGGAACGCGGTCGGTACGGCACCCTCCGGGAACAGCCGGAACCCGGTGCCGAGCACGACCGGGAAGGTCAGCAGATGGAGGGTGTCGACGAGGTCGAGCGACAGCAGGGAGCGGACCAGAGCGCCGCTGCCGTGCACCTGGACCTCACCGTCGGTGCGCTCCTTCAGGGCGGTGACCTCCTCGGCGAGGTCCCCCGGGAGCACGGTGGTGCCCGCCCAGTCGGGGTCGCTCAGGGTCGAGGAAGGGACGTACTTCGGCAGGGAGTTGAGCTTCGAGGCGACCGGGTCGGCCGGGTCGGTCACCTTCGGCCAGTACGAGGAGAAGATGTCGTACGTACGGCGCCCGAGCAGGAAGACCGCCGGGCGTGCGAAGACGTCGTTGACGAACCGGCCGAAGTCCTCGTCGGCGTACCAGAAGCTCCAGCCGCCGTGCGGGAAGTCCCCGCGGGTGTCCTCCTTCGGCCCGCCGGGGGCCTGATAGACGCCGTCGAGGGTGACGAAGAGGGTGGAGACGAGCTTGCCCATGGCGGGTGCCTGCCTTTCCGGAACGAAGAGGGTCCGTTGTCATGGGTTCAGACCCCGCGGGCACCCGCAACTCATCGCTGGGCCGTACGCCACGCGCGCGTGCCGCCGTGGACCTCGATGTCCGTTCGCCGCCAGCGCCGCCGTCGGGCGGCCGCTGGGATGGAGACATGACTTCACAAGGAACTTCTCAGGCGACTTCGCGAGCGGCTTCTCGGGAGACCCTGCACGGCAAGGTGGCTCTCGTGACCGGCGGGAGCCGTGGCATCGGCGCGGCGACGGCCCTGCGGCTGGCCCAGGAGGGCGCGGACGTGGCCGTCGGCTATGTGAACGGCAAGGAGGCGGCCGAGGACGTCGTACGGGCCGTGGAGGCGCTGGGGCGCCGAGGGGTGGCGCTGCGCGCGGACGCCGCGGACGCCACCGACGCGGCCGAAGTGGTGGACGCGGCGGCCGAGGCGCTGGGCAGGCTCGACGTCTTGGTCAACAACGCCGGGGTCGGGGTTCTCGGACCGCTGGAGACGCTGTCCCTCGAGGACGTCGACCGGGTCCTCGACATCAACGTACGGGGGGTCTTCCTGACGTCCCGGGCGGCCGCCGCGTGGCTGCCCGAGGGCGGGCGCATCATCACGATCGGCAGTTGCATCGCACAACGCGTGCCGGGGCCGGGCGGAACTCTCTACGCGATGAGCAAGGCGGCCCTGGCCGGTCTGACCAAGGCCCTGGCCAGGGAGCTGGGCGGGCGCGGGATCACGGCGAACCTGGTCCTCCCCGGCCCGATCGACACGGACATGAATCCGGCGGACGGTCCCCATGCGGAAGGCCAGGCGGCGATGACCGCGCTGGGGCGGTACGGGACGGCGGACGAGGTGGCGTCGATGGTCGCCTACCTCGCGGGGGCGACGTATGTGACCGGTGCGGAGTTCTCGGTGGACGGCGGGCACGCGGCGTGAGGCACATGGGGCGCACCGGTGCTGTCAGGCCGGTGCGCCCCATGGGCCGGGGTCGACCTCAGCCGCCCAGCTCCTGGTGACGCGCCGCGAGACGCCTCGCGCCGTCCTCGGTCAGGGAGCCGAACAGACGCAGCCGGGAGATGCCGCCGTCCGGGAAGATGTCCACGCGCGCGTGCGTGCCGACGGCCGGTTCCGGGAGGACGAAGCGGTGGTTGGTGTCGGGCTGGAGGCGGGTGCGGGGCAGGATCTCGCGCCACTCGCCGTCCTCGCCGTCCCGGACCGACACAGACGCCCAGCCGGCGCTGTTGCCCTTGAGGTAGGCGGTGTCGATCTCCAGGGCGCGGATCCGCGCCTGGGAGGCCAGCCGGTAGCGGATCCAGTCGTTGCCCTGGTCGCGGCGGCGCCGGGTCTCCCAGCCGTCGTCCATCTTGCGGGAGCGGCCCGGCTGGATGGTGTTGGAGGCGGGCGAGTAGAAGAGGTTGGAGGCGTCCTCCGCCTGCCCGCCATTCTCCAGGGCGACGACGTCGAAGGTGCCCAGCGTCTCCAGCCACGCGGGGTCGGGGACGACCTCGCCGTACACGCGCAGGCGTGCGATGCCGCCGTCGGGGTGCTGGTTCACCCGCAGGTGGGTGAAGCGCTGCTCGACCGCGACGGAGAAGCCGTTCGCCGCGTGGCCGCCGACCGGGGTGCGCGGGACCAGGGTCGTCCACTTCACATCGTCCCCGAGAAGTTCCTCAGGCGACGGGGAGCCCGGCACGGAGGTGCCCTCGACCGACACGGCCTGCGGGTAGTTGCCGCGGAAGTGGGCCGTGTCGACGACGATCCCGCGGATCACCCCGGGCGCGCCGAGACGCACCAGTGCCCAGTCGTGGTCCTCGGCGGTCGGCCACGGGTGCCCGGCGGAGGCACCGCGCCGCCGCCGCGTCTCCCAGCCGTCCATGATCTTGCCCTTGTGCCCGAAGTGCTCGGGGTCGAACTCGGCGGGCTCGGGCACCAGCAGGTTCTCGCGCTGGGCGAAGAACTCGTCGTTGGCGGCGATGACACCGGCTCCGAGGCGCCGGTCGGCGAGGTCGGCGTACTGGGTGAAGGGGAAGTCGGCGGTGCGGTAGTCCGCGTACGGGTCGCCGCCTCCGTAGGGGTTCGAGTCGCCGGTGAAGCTGGGAATCGACGTCACGGGATGGGTGCCTTTCGGGAGTCGGCCGGGGATGCGGGTGCGGGGAGGTCTACGGGTGCCGTGTGAGGAGTCGGCCCTTCGGCTCGGTGAACTCGCCGTCCACGACGATGCGCCGGCCGCGCAGCCAGGTGGACTTCACGACGCCGTACAGGGTCTTCCCCGAGTACGCCGTGACGTGGTTGCGGTGCTGGAGGGCCACCGGGTCGACGGTGAAGGTCTCGTCGGGCGCCAGGACGGCGAAGTCGGCGTCGCGTCCCGCCGCGATGGCGCCCTTGCGGGTGTCGAGCCCGACCAGTTCGGAGGTCCGCGCGGACATCCAGCGGACCACGTCCTCCAGGCCGTGACCGCGTTCGCGGGCCTCCGTCCACACCGCCGCCAGGCTCAGCTGGAGTCCGGAGATGCCGCCCCACGCCGTCGCGAAGTCGTCCGTCTTGAGGTCGGCGGTGGACGGGGAGTGGTCGGTGACGACGCAGTCGATGGTGCCGTCGGCGAGCGCCTGCCAGAGCAGGTCCTGGTTGGCGGACTCGCGAATGGGCGGGCAGCACTTGAACTCGCTGGCGCCGTCGGGGACTTCCTCAGCGGTGAGGGTCAGGTAGTGGGGGCAGGTCTCCACGGTGAGGCGGACACCCTCCGCCTTCGCCTCGGCGATCATCGGCAGGGCGTCGCTGGAGGACAGGTGCAGGATGTGCACGCGCGCGTGGAGGGCCTTCGCCTCGCGGATGAGCTGGGCGATGGCGGTGTCCTCGGCGTCCCGGGGGCGGGAGGCGAGGAAGTCGGCGTAGCGGGGGCCGGGCCGCTGCGGGGCGGAGGCGAGCAGGTGGGGGTCCTCGGCGTGCACGATGAGCAGTCCGTCGAGGGCGGCGATCTCGGCCATGGTGCGGGCGAGCGGGTCGCGGTCGAGGTGCGGGAACTCGTCCACGCCGGACGGCGACAGGAACGCCTTGAAGCCGAAGACGCCGGCCTCGTGCAGCGGACGCAGGTCCTTGACGTTGTCGGGCAGCGCGCCGCCCCAGAAGCCGACGTCGATGTGCGCCTTGTCGGCGGCGACCCGCTGCTTCGTACGCAGGTGCGCGACGGTCGTGGTCGGCGGGAGGGAGTTGAGGGGCATGTCCACGAGCGTCGTGATGCCGCCGGCCGCCGCGGCGCGGGTGGCGGTCCAGAAGCCCTCCCACTCGGTGCGGCCGGGGTCGTTCACGTGGACGTGGGTGTCGACCAGGCCGGGCAGCAGGACGTGGTCGCCCAGATCCTCCAGGCGGGCGCCCTCCGGCACGGGTGTGTCGTAGGGAAGGACGGCCGTGATCGTGCCGTCGGCGACCGCGACGGACGCGGCACGCGTCCCCTCGGGAGTGATGACACGCGTCGAGCGAAGCACCAGTTCAGCGTCGGACACCCGAACCCCTTACTTCCACCTACCGGAATTCAACTTTCTGTTGAAGGAGTTTCACTCCCTCTCCCATGCCAGTCAAGGGCACACTGGACTTGGGCGCCTTTCACGTGGCCACTCCTGGACGTTTCCACAAAGCGGAATTAAACTTCCAGCACGCAGAACGTAGCTACGTACGAGCGGGGAGTCAACCGACTGCCGGGTAGGCTTCTGCTCTTCCGCCGCCAGCCCCGAAAGGAACGCGCCGTGCCGACGTCCAGCGCCAGCACCACCGACTCCGCCCGGTCCTCCGCCAACGGCGGCGTACAGTCCCTGGAGCGCGCCTTCGACCTGCTCGAACGGATGGCGGACGCGGGCGGCGAGGTCGGCCTGAGCGAGTTGTCCGCGAGCAGCGGGCTGCCCCTGCCGACCATCCACCGCCTGATGCGCACCCTGGTGGCCTGCGGGTACGTACGTCAACAGCCGAACCGGCGGTACGCGCTCGGTCCGCGCCTGATCCGTCTCGGCGAGTCGGCCTCCCGGCTGCTGGGCACCTGGGCACGGCCCTACCTCGCCCGGCTGGTCGAGGAGACCGGCGAGACGGCGAACATGGCACTGCTGGACGGGGACGAGATCGTCTACGTCGCGCAGGTGCCCTCGAAGCACTCGATGCGCATGTTCACGGAGGTCGGCCGGCGCGTGCTGCCGCACTCCACGGGCGTGGGCAAGGCCCTGCTCGCGAGCTTCCCGGCGGAGGAGGTGCGCGCCCTGCTCCACCGCACGGGCATGCCCGCCGCGACGGAGAGGACGATCACGACGCCGGACGGGTTCATCGCCGCACTGGAGGACGTACGCCGGCAGGGCTACGCGATCGACGACAACGAGCAGGAGATCGGGGTCCGCTGCCTGGCGGTCTCGGTACCCGACTCCCCCACCGCCGCGGCCATCTCCATCTCCGGCCCGGCGGGCCGGGTCACGGAGGCGGCGACGGACAAGATCGTGCCGGTGCTCCAGCAGGTCGCCGCCGAACTGTCGGAGGCCCTGGTCAACCAGAGCCCCGCATCATGACGGGAGCCTGACCGGCCCCGCCGCCACACCGACCGGCTCCGCGCGGGCGGTCCGCGCCGCGCTCGGCGGCCCGGGTGCCGGGCAGGATTCAGGGGCGGCCGGAGCACCGGCGTGGAACGCCGGCTGCGGCTCGCAGGCGACGCCCGGCGACCCCGGTCCCGTACGGCGCGTCCTGGCGGCGCGCGGAACCGACGACGCGCCCGCGCGGCGCGTCAGCCCTCGCCGCGCACCGGCCCCCCGAAGAGGTCCACGGCCCGGCGGACCTCCGACAGGCCGGGGGACAGCGCGCTCACCGAGCCGATCGCGCCGGCGATCAGCAGCAGGGAGCGGCGCAGCCGCGGAATCTCGGGGATGCCGGCGACGGCCATCGCGTCCAGCGCGGCCAACTCCTCCTCGGCGATGACCCGGTCGGCGAAATCGCCGGGATGGGCGGCGAGCCGGCGGCGCAGCCCGGACACGGCGGAGCGGAGCTCCGTCACGCGCGGGTCCTCGTCGCCGCTGGTCACAGGCCCCTGCCGCTTCTGCTCCACGCTTCGCAACACAGTCCTCCCCCTCGCACCTCGTCGTGCGCGTGCCATTCCGACGCGAAGTCCCCCACACCGGGCACCGGCCGGACGCCCGGACGGTCGGTGCGGGCGAGATTAAACGACAAGGCCCACCAGGCGCCAGTCCATTGCGTCATCGACTTGCTCCGCTGCGTGACTTCTCGGCCCGAGATCGTGCGGTATGCAGGATCCATGACGACTCGTAAGACGCCGGGAGAGGCGCGAGAGGTTGCCGGGGTGCTGCTCGCCGCGGGCGGCGGGCGACGACTCGGAGGGCGACCCAAGGCACTGCTCCTCCATCGGGGACGGCCGCTCGTGGAGCACGCGGTGCGGGTGCTGCGGGAGGGGGGTTGCACACGGGTCCACGTAGTACTGGGCGCCCGGTCCGAAGAGGTGCGCGAACGGGCCGCCCTGCCGGGCTGCGTCCTCGTCGACAACCCCGACTGGGAGCAGGGCATGGGCACATCCTTGCGGGCCGGGCTCGACTCACTGGCCGGTACGGGCACCCGGGCCGCCCTGGTCTCGCTCGTCGACCAGCCCGGCATCGGCCCGGAGGCGGTGACCCGGGTCCTCCGGGCGCACCAGGGCGAGGAATCGCTGGTGTCGGCCGCGTACGACGGGGTGCGGGGTCATCCGGTCCTGTTCGGCGCCGCCCACTGGGCGGGCATCGCCGCGACTGCCACCGGGGACCGGGGGGCACGCGCCTACCTGAGGGAACACGAGCCGGCGATCACGCTGGTCGAGTGCGGGGACGTGGCCCGGCCCTTCGACATCGACACCGAGGCCGATCTGGCCCACCTTGAGTGAGCGGGGTGGCACGGAGCGCCACCTTTCCTCGATCCGAAGAGTCTCGACGTCAACACACGATTGAACTTCCACTATGAGGAAACTAGTATCCACAGTTCAGAAGCGCCCGAGGGCTCCACGGGCGCCGAACCCCGTACCCGGGAAGACTGGCACCCGGTGCCGCACCGCAGGCTCGTCTTCGTAGCTCGCTGAAGGAAGTGACCGTTCATGTCCGCACCAGCGCCGTCACCGCTGGCCATCGTCGACGCCGAGCCCCTGCCGCGGCAGGAGGAGGTCCTCACCGAAGCGGCGCTGGCCTTCGTGGCCGAGCTGCACCGGCGGTTCACGCCCCGGCGTGACGAACTCCTCGCCCGCCGCGCCGAGCGCCGCGCCGAGATCGCCCGCACCTCCACCCTCGACTTCCTCCCGGAGACCGCCGCGATCCGCGCCGACGACTCCTGGAAGGTCGCCCCGAGTCCGGACGCCCTGAACGACCGCCGGGTCGAGATCACCGGCCCCACCGACCGCAAGATGACCATCAACGCCCTCAACTCCGGCGCCAGGGTGTGGCTCGCGGACTTCGAGGACGCCTCCGCGCCCACCTGGGAGAACGTGGTCCTCGGCCAGGTCAACCTGAGCGACGCCTACACCCGGAACATCGACTTCACGGACGAGAGGTCCGGCAAGTCGTACGCCCTGAAGGCGAACGAGGAACTCGCCACGGTCGTCATGCGCCCGCGCGGCTGGCACCTGAACGAGCGTCACCTCGTCGACCCGGACGGCACCCCGGTGCCCGGCGCGCTGGTCGACTTCGGCCTGTACTTCTTCCACAACGCCGAGCGCCTGCTGGGCCTCGGCAAGGGCCCGTACTTCTACCTCCCCAAGACGGAGTCGCACCTGGAGGCCCGCCTCTGGAACGAGGTCTTCGTCTTCGCCCAGGAGTACGTCGGCATCCCGCAGGGCACCGTCCGCGCCACCGTCCTCATCGAGACGATCACGGCCGCGTACGAGATGGAGGAGATCCTCTACGAGCTGCGCGACCACGCCTCCGGGCTGAACGCGGGCCGCTGGGACTACCTCTTCTCCATCGTCAAGAACTTCCGTGACGGCGGAGCGAAGTTCGTCCTCCCGGACCGCAACGCGGTCACGATGACGGCCCCGTTCATGCGCGCCTACACCGAACTCCTCGTCCGCACCTGCCACAAGCGCGGCGCACACGCGATCGGCGGCATGGCGGCCTTCATCCCGTCCCGCCGGGACGCGGAGGTCAACAAGGTCGCCTTCGAGAAGGTCCGCGCCGACAAGGACCGCGAGGCGAACGACGGTTTCGACGGCTCCTGGGTCGCCCATCCCGATCTGGTGCCGATCGCCATGGAGTCCTTCGACAAGGTCCTCGGCGAGAAGCCCAACCAGAAGGACCGGCTGCGCGAGGACGTCGACGTCAAGGCGGCCGACCTGATCGCCGTCGACTCGCTCGACGCCAAGCCCTCGTACGCGGGTCTGGTCAACGCCGTGCAGGTCGGCATCCGTTACATCGAGGCCTGGCTGCGCGGGCTCGGCGCGGTCGCGATCTTCAACCTGATGGAGGACGCGGCCACCGCCGAGATCTCCCGTTCGCAGATCTGGCAGTGGATCAACGCGGAGGTCGTCCTCGACAACGGTGAGCAGGTCACCGCCGAGCTGGCCCGCAAGGTCGCCGCCGAGGAACTCGCGAACCTCCGCGCCGAGATCGGCGACGAGGCCTTCGCGGCCGGCAACTGGCAGCAGGCGCACGACCTGCTGTTGACGGTCTCCCTCGACGAGGACTACGCCGACTTCCTGACTCTGCCGGCGTACGAGCAGCTCAAGGGCTGACGCACGGAGAGAACCGCTAGCGCTCCGAGTGGCCCAGGGTCTTTCCCGGGGCCACTCGGTCGCGTACGGCCTTCTTCACGGCGGTCGGTTCGGGGAAGCCCTGCTCGCGCCTGTCCCAGACGACCTCCTCGCCGACGCGGACGACGAACACGCCGCCCGTGCCCGGCTTCAGCGCCAGTTCCGTCAGCTCCGCCTCGAAGGTCGTGAGCAACTCCTGCGCCAGCCACGCCGCTCGGGGCAGCCAGCGGCACTGGGTGCAGTACTCGATCTCGACACGGCCACTCATCCGAGGTGCACCGACCAATCCTGTTGGGCCGCGGGTTTGCCGTGCAGGTCGGGGACCTGCTTGAGCCACGCGGGGCGTCCTTGCCGGGTTCTCGCCGCGCGGACGGCCTCCTCGGCGGCGAGTTCCTCCCGGGTGGGGAAGCCGGTGGGCAGCCAGGCCCCGGAGGACCGCACGCGCGCGTGGAGGTACGTCACATACGCCTCGCGCGCCTCGTCCGGGCCGGCGAAACCGGGCTCCTGGGCGAGCCACGCGTCGGGGACCTCCGCGAGGATGCCGCGCAGCAGTTCCTCGGTCACCCGCGGAGCCAACTCGGCGTCGGCGGCCCGCACATCGGGCCCGTAGTGGCCGAGGGCGTGGTGCCGGAAGTCGTAGGCCCTGGCCGGGTCGGCGCCGTCCCAGCGGTGGTGGAAGACGAGAGCGGCGCCGTGGTCGATCAGCCACAGGCGCGGGGGCGCGACGCCCAGCGTGGGCCAGACCATCAGGTTGGAGCTGTGGACCGTACGGTCGACGTTCACGGTGAGGGCGTCGAGCCAGACGACCCTGCCCGCCTCCAGGGGGTCGACGGGGAAGACCGAGGCGATCTCCGGCGTGAGGTCCCGGGCGCCCGGCAGATAGTCCATGCCGAGATTGACGCCCGCGCTGGCCGCGTGCAGGTCCCGCACCTCCTGGTGCGGCTCGCTGTCGGCGATCTCCGGGTCGAAGCGCACGAGGACCAGCTCCGGGAACCGCAGCCCGAGGGCGCGGGCCAGTTCGCCCACGATCACCTCGGCGACGAGGGCCTTGTGGCCCTGCGCGGACCCGGTGAACTTCACGACATAGGTGCCGAGGTCGTCCGCCTCGACGACGCCGGGGACGGAGCCGCCGGATCGCAGGGGTTCGACATAGCGGGTCGCTGTGACCTCTCTCAGCATTTTCCCAGGTCACCCACTTCACGCACGCACATCATGAAGTGAGCATAGTAACCGAGGGCGAAAGGGCGCCTGACCTGGGCCGAGGCCCGCCAGGCGCCCCCCGTTCGCCGTCCCGTCACCCGCCCGCGGTCCGCCGACTCGACGACTGCATCTGCTCATCGAGGTTCTGGGCGAACTGCAGCCAGGTCTCCGCGTACTGGCGCGCCAGATTCATCACCAGGGCACCGCAGTGCGGCGGGACCGCCGCGGTGAGATCGGACCACTGCTGCATACCGACCGCGTTCTGGTGCAGCAGGCGCAACAGGTTCCGCCCCTCCTCCTTGTGGCGCAGGGACGGGTCGCGCAACAGCTTCTCCAGCACGTCGTGGGGATCGCTGTCGAGCATGTCGTCCGTGCGTCCGGAACGCAGTGAGCGCACCACTCCGGCGATCTGGGCCGCCTTGTCGTGGTGCGCTCTCCGTCCGTCTCCGACGACCGGGGTCTCTCCGGCCCGCAACCGTCTTCGGACATCGCTCACGGTCGCCGGAGAGAGTCCCGCCAGACGCGCGATCTCGCGCAGCGAGGCGTCCGGGCGCTCGGCGATCAGCTCCGCCGCCCGCTTGCGCCCCTCGTCACTGCTGAGCGGACGGACCTTGCCGTCCCTGCCCACTCTCGCGTGCAGTTGCAGCACACCGTCGGACTGCCGACGGATGACGGCCACGGTCTTGGCTCCGAGACCGGAGGCGCGCGCGACCGCCCGGTCCGACAGATGGGGGTGCGACTTGACGATCTTCGCCGCCGCGGCCCGCCGGTCGGCCTGCGAGAGCGGCAGGCCGTGTGTCACGTTCGCCTGCACAGCACACAGAAACGCGTCCTCGGCGCTGCCCTCGAAAAACTCCACACTGATGACCTGCTGCCCCCTGACAAAGGCAGCCATCAGGCGGTGCATTCCGTCGATGACGTGCATGGTGCGACGGTCGACGAGAATAGGCGGAAACGGTCCTTCCATTTCCGCCAGGCGTGCCACGTGCTCCGCGTCCGGCCCTCGCGACCGCAGAGAGATGCCCGGCATGATCGAGGATATGAGGACGTCCTCCACCGCTGGTGGTTTCTTCGCGCGTTTCATGGGCGTCGTCGAGCCGGTGCCCCGGGCGGCGGCTCCGGCGGCGGCCGCTCCGGCTAAGCTCGCGACCGCGGAAACGTGAGAGACGCCGATCATCTGATTCATTCTGCCACCCCGTTGATTGACAGCTCACAGAACCTGACATACGCCGTGACCGGACGCACCCCGACCGACGGAATAGAGAATTCCGCTCATCTCGCCCCGTCATGAGATGCTGCCCGCGCCTTACCGCCAATGCTCACGCGTCACTCTGGTCATTGTCGAGCCCTTAGTTGCAGGAACACGACATTCACAGGATCCATGACGATCGTTTTACTTCGGATTTCTCACCGGCCGGCTAGGCGCCCCCGCCCGGCGCGATCAGACCCGTCTCGTAGGCGAAGACGACGGCCTGGACGCGGTCGCGCAGGTCCAGCTTCGACAGGATGCGGCCGACGTGGCTCTTGACCGTGGTCGGGCTCAGGAACAGCCGGGAGGCGAGTTCGGCGTTGCTGAGACCTGTGGCGAGCAGTCGGAGCACCTCCAGTTCACGCGGGGTCAGACCCGAGAGGTCGCGGTGCGGGGCGAGGGTCTGCGGTTCGTCGGGCTGGGCGAAGCGCTCGATCAGCCGGCGAGTGATCGTGGGCGCGAGAAGAGCGTCGCCGGACTGCACCATGCGCAGGGCGGACACCAGGCGTTCCGGGGTGACGTCCTTGAGCAGGAAGCCGCTGGCGCCTGCCATGAGCGCGGCGTAGACGTAGTGGTCGAGGTCGTAGGTGGTGAGGATGATGACCCGGGTCTCCTGCGGGCCGTCATCGCCGAGGATGCGCCGGGTGGCCTCGATGCCGTCCATCTCCGGCATCCGGATGTCCATGAGGACGACGTCGGGCCGCGTGCGGCGGACCGCTGCCACGGCCTCGGCCCCGTCAGCCGCCTCGGCCGTCACCTCGATGCCGTCCGCAGCCAGGATCATCTTGAAACCGGTGCGTACGAGAGCCTGGTCGTCGGCGATGACGGCGCGCAGCGGCGGCCGGTCCCCGGTCATGCCGCACTCCTCGGGATACGGGCAGTGACCTGATAGCCGCCGTTCGGCGTCGGACCGGCCGTCAGTTCGCCCTGGTAGACGGCCAGCCGCTCCCGCAGCCCCATGTGGCCGCGGCCGTTGCTCTCCACCGGCGGGGAGTCCTTCGCGCCCCCGGTGTCCGTGACCTCGATCTCCAGGCAGTCGTCGGTGTAGCCGACGGCGACGGACGCCTCCGCGCCGCGTGCGTGCTTGATCGTGTTGGTCAGCGCCTCCTGCACGACGCGGTACGCCGCGAGGTCCACTCCCTGCGGCAGCGGGTCCGGCGGCAGTGACACCCCGACGCTGACCGGCGTCCCGGCCGCGCGTACCCGTGCGACCAGCGCGTCGAGCTGCGCTAGCCCGGGCTGCGGCTCCAGACCGTCGGGTCTCTCGTGGTCCGGAGCCGCCAACAGGCCCATCACATGGCGCAGTTCGGCCATGGCGGCCCGACCGCCCGCCTCGACGGCCAGTAACGCCTCCTTGGACTGTTCGGGCACCACGTCCATCACTTTGCGGGCCGCGCCCGCCTGGATCACCATCACACTCACATTGTGGGTCACGACGTCGTGCAGTTCGGCGGCAATGCGGGCACGCTCCTCCGCGACGGCCCGGCGCATGGCCTCCTCCTGAGCCTCCTGCAGCTCGGTGACCCGGTCCCGGCTGGACGCCAGCCGCAGTTGCAGGAAGCGGACGAGGCTGGCCAGCATCCCGGCCACGAGCAGCACGAAGCCCGGGCTGGACCAGCCCGGGAGCAGAGGGTCGGCGTGGCGGAAGGCGAAACCCGAGAGCGCGGCGGCCATCACCAGCACGGCGATCGCCAGTATCCGGTAACGGCTGTACACGATGGCGCTGTAGGCACTGACGACACAGGCCAGGACGGTGATCCAGGAGGCGGAGCCGCTGATGGCCAGGGCCGCGCCCAGCACCGTCACGAACATGGCCAGCGGGTATCGGCGCCGGAGTGCGAGCGGCAGCGTCGACAGGACGACCAGGGCCCAGGGCACGGGGGGAGTCTCCTCCTCCACGGGTGGTGCCTGATCGGGGCCGGGTGGCGGGGGCGGAGCCGGGACCCCGGTCCCGACGTCGACCTTGGGAGGGGTCAGGTCCGCCGGACCGTTGCCCGGATACCGCACCGCGACGAACAGGGCGACGGCGGTCAGTACGACCGCCAGCACCACATCGACGCGCACCGCCCGCCTGGACTGCGGGGCGGTCTTCGCCTCGGGGCGCAGCGCTTCGATGAGCTGTTGGTGCCGGCTGCGCCGGCCTTCCGTCTCCATCCGCCCATTGTGATGCGCTCCGCGTCCGGTCCGCGTCCGCCTGTCTGATCAGGGCATTGTCCCCTGGGCCTACTCCTCAGGTAGGACTCCGCGGCAGGATCATCCGCTGGGAGGGCCCGATGTTGGTTCCGCGGCCGACGCGCCCTTCGGGCGGCAGCCTCTAGGTTCACAGAGTCGGCAACGGCATGTGCCTCTCGCGACTGTAAGGACGGACAACCCGCATGAATCAAGTGATCGAGTTGGAAGGTGTGGCGAAGCGCTACGACACCGCCGGCGCGCCGGCGCTCGGACCGCTCACGCTCAGCGTCGCCAGGGGTGAGGCCCTTGCCGTGACGGGCCCTTCCGGCAGCGGCAAGTCCACATTGCTGAACCTCGTCGCCGGTCTGGACAAGCCGACCGACGGCGCCGTGACCGTCGCCGGGCGACGGATCGATCAGCTGAGTGAGCACGCCCTCGCCAAGTTCCGTCGCGAGCACATCGGCATCGCCTTCCAGTTCTTCAATCTCCTCGACGACCTCACCGTCACCGACAACATCCAGCTCCCGGCCCAGCTGACCGGGACCGGCCGGCGCGCGGCCGCGGCCCGCGCGGGTGAACTCATGGAGATGCTGGGCATCCAGAAGCACGCCCGCGCCTACCCGGGGCGCCTGTCCGGCGGTGAACGCCAACGGGTCGGTGTCGCCCGGGCGTTGATCAACCGGCCCGAACTGCTGCTCGCCGACGAGCCCACCGGTGCGCTCGACTCCGCCTCGGGTCACGACGTCCGCAATCTTCTGCTGGATCTGCACCGCGGTGGCCAGACCATCGTGCTGGTGACGCATGACCTGGCGCTGGCGGAGGCGTGTGCGAGCCGCACGATCCACCTGGTCGACGGTCACCTCGCCCTCGACACGCACGCGCAGGCCGTCCGATGAGCCTTTTCGGTAACGGCGCGATGGGCCGGGTCGTGCGCTCGGGGGTGGGCCGGCGGCGGGTGCAGACGCTGGTGATCGCCGTGGCCACGATGATGGCCGTGGCCTCGGCCGTGGTCGCCGGAGCGCTGATGGTCGCCGCGGCCGCTCCCTTCGACGACGCCTTCAAGAAGCAGCGGGGCGCGCACATCACCGCGCAGTTCGATCCGGCCGAGGCGAGTGCGGCGCAGCTGGCGCAGACCACGAAGCTGGCCGGTGTCACGGCGAGCGCGGGACCGTACCCGTCCACGGCCTTCCGCCCGGTGGACCGGTCGGGTTTCCGGATGCCGACGCTGACCCTGGTCGGTCGGTCCGGCCCGGACGCCGACGTCGACCGCGTGGAACTGAAGTCCGGCCGGTGGGCGCAGAAGCAGGGCGAGATCGTGGTCGACGCCTCCTTCCAGGGCCCCTCCATCGAGATCGGCTCCACCCTCAAGGCATCGGACACCGCGAACGCCCCGGAACTTTCGGTCGTCGGCTTCGCCGTGTCGGTCGGCAAGTCCGCCGATGCCTGGGCGACCTCGGCGCAGGTCGACGCGCTGGCGGCGCTGGGCAACCCCGTCACGCGTCAGATGCTCTACCGCTTCGACTCCGCGGACACGAGGGAACAGATCCTCGCCGACCGGAAGAAGCTCGCCGCCTCCGTGGAGTCCGGGGCACTGCTGGGTACCCAGTCGTGGCTGGACACCAAGCGCGCCGCGGATCAGGGAGCGGCGGCGACCGTCCCGTTCGTGATGGCTTTCGGCGTGCTCGGCATCGTGATGTCGGTGATCATCGTCAGCAGTGTGATCAGCGGTGCGGTCGGCACCAGTCTGCGCAGGATCGGCATCCTCAAGGCCATCGGCTTCACTCCGCGCGAGGTCGTCCGTGCCTACGTGGCCCAGGCGCTGATCCCGGCCGGGGTCGGCATCGCCCTGGGCGTCGTGCTGGGCAACCTCCTGGCGGTGCCGCTGCTGGCGGACACGGAGTCGGTCTACGGCAACGTCTCGCTCTCGGTGGCCTGGTGGGTGGATGTCGCGGTGCCGGCCGCCGCGTTGCTCGTCGTGTGGCTCGCGGCGCTGATTCCCGCACGGCGCGCCGGACGGCTGAACACGGTCGAGGCCATCGCGGTCGGCCGGGCGCCCCGCCCCGGGCGCGGGCAGTGGGCACACCGGGCGATGGGACGGCTGCCGCTGCCGCGGCCGGTGACCTACGGGCTCGCCACTCCCTTCACGCATCCGGTGCGTGCCCTCGCGATGCTGCTCGCGGTGGCGTTCGGCACGGTCGCGGCGACCTTCGCGGTGGGACTGACCTCCTCCCTGAACGAGGTCGGCAAGTCGCAGGACCCCGAGAGCCGAGCCGCGGTCACGGTCTCGACAGTGAAGCTGAGCAACATCGCTCCCCCGCCACCGCCTCCTCCTGTGGGGGGCGGCGTGGCAAGCCCGTCTCCCGTCACCAGCAGCCCGGCCGGCACGTCCAAGCCCAAGGTGGCCGACCCGGCGAAGGTGCGGGCCGCCGTCAAGTCCGAGGCGGGACTGGAGTCGTACTACGGCAAGCTCCAGACCGAGGTCGCCGTGGCCGGGGTCTCCGGCTCGGTGGAGGCCAGCCTCTACGAAGGCGACTCGCGCTCCGGCAGCTACGAGATGCTGTCGGGGCACTGGATCACCGGCAAGGGCCAGGTCGTGGTACCCAGCCGATTCCTGGAACGGACCAGCACCAAGGTCGGTGACACGGTGCGGATGACCTTCGAGAAGGAGACCGCCGACCTGCGGATCGTGGGTGAGTCCTTCGACACCTCGGGCAATGAGCTGGAGATCCACGCGGACATGGCCAACTTCCCGTCGGCCGAGCCCGATACGTTCCTCGTCGAGGTGAAGTCCGGCGTCGCGGCCGACGAGTTCGCCCGGAAGCTCGCGGCGGTGGTGCAGCCGCTGGGCGGTGACGCCACGACCGTCGCGGCATCGGAACAGAGCGGCGTCATCCTCATCATGGACGCGATGGCGGTGCTGCTCACCCTCATGCTCATCGCCGTGGCAGGCCTCGGCGTGCTCAACTCCGTCGTCCTGGACACCCGCGAACGCGTCCACGACCTGGGCGTCTGCAAGGCGATCGGCATGTCGCCGCGGCAGACCGTGAGCCTGGTGCTCGCCTCGGTGACCGCGATCGGCGTGATCGGCGGGCTCCTGGGCGTTCCGGCGGGGTACCTGCTGCACGGCGTCGTCATGCCGGTGATGGGGCGCGCCGTGGGCACCGGCATGCCGTCGCCGGTCCTCGATGTGTACGGGCCGGTCGAGCTGGTCCTGCTGGGGCTGGGCGGCGTCGTGCTGGCGATGCTGGGCGCGATGATCCCGGCCGGCTGGGCTGCCAGGGCCCGTACGGCCACGGCCCTGCGCACCGAGTAGCGCCAGGCGGAACGCACGCCGCCTGTACGGACAGCCCGGCCCTCATCGGGCCGGGCTGTCCTTGCCGCTGGGCGGATCGGGCCTCTACTCATCGGCAGCGGCCCGCGGCATCAATCAGCGGCCGTACGACGGCTCACTCGCCCTCCTGCCTGCGCATACGTCGCAGCGCAGGCCTCGCCTTCGGCCGCTGGTCGCCCTGGTCGGCGAGCCAGCCCGCGAGTTCGGCCGGCGTGGGCGAGGTGAAGACCGTACGGATCGGCAGCTCCTCGCCCAGCACCGTACGCACTCGGCTGACCAGGCGCGTGGCCAGCAGCGAATGACCGCCGAGCGCGAAGAAGTCGTCGTCCACGCCCACCAGAGGCAAGCCCAGCACCCGTGCGAAGGCCTCGCAGAGAATCCGCTCCCGCTCCGTGGCCGGTTCCCGGCCGGCTCCCGCCGGCGCGGCGGCATCCGGTTCCGGCAGCGCCGCGCGGTCCAGCTTGCCGTTGACCGTCAGCGGCAGCGCGTCGAGGACCACGACGGCGGACGGCACCATGTACTGCGGCAGAGCCCGCGCGACGTGGTCCCGCACCGTCCGTCTCAGCGCGCTGTCATCGGCATCCGTCCGGTCGCCCGCGGGCACGACGTAGGCCACCAGTCGCGTCTCGCCCGCGGCGTCGACGCGTACGGTCACCGCGGCACGTGCCAGCGCGGGGTGTCCGGTCAGTACGGACGCGATCTCCTCCGGCTCCACCCGGAATCCGCGGATCTTCACCTGCGCGTCCGCCCGGCCGGCGAACACCAGCCGGCCGTCGGCCGTCCATCGCACCCGGTCACCGGTCCGGTACATCCGCTCACCGGCCCGCGCGTACGGGGACGCCACGAATCGCTCGGCCGTCAGATCGGGCCGTCCCACATAGCCCCGGGCCAGGCCGGCGCCCGCGACGTACAGTTCGCCCGCCACCCCGACCGGCACGGGGGCGAGCCGCTCGTCCAGGACGAACGCCCGCACGCCCCGGATCGGACCGCCGATGTCCGGGTCGTCGCCCTCCCCCAGTGCCTGGGACATCGTCGCGCACACCGTCGTCTCCGTCGGCCCGTACGCGTTGACCAGCCGCCGCCCCGGCGCCCAGCGCCCCACCAGCTCCCGGCCCAGCGCCTCACCCGCCGAGACCAGGGTCGTCACCGGCGCCAGGTCCTCGGGCGTCATCTCGGCCAGCACCGCCGGCGGCAGGGTCACGTGCGTCACCGCGTGCCGGGACAGGACCTGCGCCAGCCCGGGGCCGGGCAGCAGTTCCTCCGCTCCCGCCACGACGAGGCAGGCGCCGGACGACAGCGCCACCACCACGTCCGACACCGCCGCGTCGAAACTCATCGACGCGAACTGCAGCAAGCGGCTCGACCCGTTCACGGCGAACCGCTCCACCTGAGCGGCGGCCAGGTTCGCCAGCCCGGCATGCGACACGGCCACACCCTTGGGCCGCCCTGTCGACCCGGACGTATAGATCACGTAGGCCATCTGGTCGGGCACTCCGGCCACCCGGGGAGCGGTCACCGGAGCCGTCTCCAGAGCGACCGCCACCTCGGGCTCGTCCAGGTTCAGCACTCGCGGCCCCGGCGCGGAGAAGCGCAGCGTCTGGTCGCTCCGTCCGACGACGACATCGGCTCCGCTGTCCGAGAGCATGAACTCCAGCCGCTCCGCCGGGTACTCCGGGTCCAGGGGCAGATACGCCGCACCTGCCTTCCACACGGCCAGGATCGCGGCAACCGCCTCGACGCCCCGCGGCAGGCACAGCCCCACGACGGACTCCAGGCCGACCCCGTACTCTCGCAGGCGGTGCGCCAGGCGGTTGGCCCGCGCGTCGAGTTCCGCGTACGACACCTCGGTCGTACCGGCCACGACCGCCACCGCGTCCGGAGTCCTGGCCGCCTGCGCCTCGAACAGCTCCGACGCCGTCTCCGCGGCCACCGGCCCGTCCGTACCGTTCGAATCCGTCAGCACGCGCAGCAGTTCGTCCGCCGGCAGTGTCTCGATGGCCACGAACCGCGTCTCGGGTGCCTCTTCCAACGCGGTCACCAGATTGCCGACGGTGGTGTGCAGCATGGAGCACAGGGCGTCGGCGTCCACGGAGGCCACCGCGTCGACGGTGAGGGAGAACCCGGAGCCGAGATCGTCCACGGCCACGGCGACCGGGTAGTTGGTGCGTTCCCGAGTGAGCAGCAGGCTCACTCCGTCGAGCACGGTGCCGCTGCCCCGCTCCGGTGCGCGGCCGGCGGCCTGATGGTGCCGGTAGTTGAAGATCGAGGTGAAGAGCGGGCTGCCGCCGGGTACCGCGCCGGCCCGCTGCGCCAGCGCCAGCGGGGCGTGCTCGTGCACCAGCAGCTCCGCCAGCTGGTCACGCAGTCCGAGCAGTACGTCGCTCACCCCCGACGATCCCACGCGTACGCGCACGGGGAGGGTGTTGATGAAGGGGCCCTGGACGCGATCGGCTCCGGCCCCGGCGTTCATCCGCCCGAACAGCACCGTGCCGAAGACGACATCGTCCCGGCCGCTGACCGTGGCCAGCACCCTTGCCCAGGCCAGGTGGAACACGGTGGCCGGGCTGACACCGAGCGACCGCGCCGTCTCGCGTACCCGACCGGCCAGTTCCTCATCGACGGACCACCGCGCGCGGTCCGCGTCGGTGCCGTCGCCGTGGACATCGAGCAGCCCGTACGGGGCCGTGGTCTCCTCGACGTCCCCCAGCAGCTCGGCGAAGTACCGCTCGTGCTCCTCTCTCGGCACACCGAGCCGGGCCTGTGCCACGAAGTCCCGGAACGGGAGTGCCTCGGGGAGCGCGTCGCCCTGACCGGACAGGAAGGCGCCCAGCTCGCGCAACAGGGCTTCCTGACTCGTGTGGTCCCGAACGGTCTGGTGGATCCGGATCAGGCACACCCATCGGTCGCCGCCCGGCTCGGCGGCGATGTGCGCACGGATCAGCGGAGCGCTGCGCAGGTCCATCCAGCCTCCGGCGTGCGCCAGCAACTGCCGTACGATGTCGCCGCCTTCGGCATCGGCCACGAACTCCTCGACGGGCAGCTCCACTTCACGCAGCACCACCTGGACCGGCTCGCGCAAGTCCTTCCACAGGATCGCGGTGCGGTAGATGTCGTGCCGGTCCACCACCCGCTGGAGAGCGCCGAGGAATGCGTCCAGACGCTCCCGCGACTCCAGCTCGAGCACGATCGGCAACACATAGACGTCACTGCTCTCCCGATCAGCGACGAGGTGGTGGAAGAGGATGCCTTCCTGCAGCGGGGCGAGAGGGTAGATGTCGGCGATGTTGGCCGCGCCGCCCGGTATCCGCGCGACGATGTGCGCCAGCTCGGACTCGTCCAGATCGATCAGCGGCAGCATGTCCGCAGTGATGCGCTCAGCACCCTGCGGGATGCGGTTCTCCGGAACCACCACCGCGTCCGGCCCGGCGGCCGCCGCCAGGCCCGCCGGTGTCGGCGTCTGGAACAGGGCCCGCACGGACACGGACACACCCCGGCCGCGGAGCTGCTCGACCAGTGAGACGGCCAGCAGGGAGTGGCCGCCCAGCGTGAAGAAGTCGTCGTCCACGCCGACCGTGGGCAGGCCCAGGACCTGGGCGTAGGCCTGGCAGAGGATCTCTTCCTGCACCGTCGCGGGCGCACGCCCCGTACCGGCCGTCGCCGCCGCACCGTAGTCCGGGGCCGGCAACGCCTTGCGGTCCAGCTTCCCGTTGCCGGTCAGCGGAAGCGCGTCGAGGACCAGAACAGCTGCGGGAATCATGTGGTCCGGCAGTCGTGCCGCCGCGAATTGCCGCACTGTGTCGGACAGTTCGACACCATCGGTGTCCTCGGTGACGACGTAGGCGACCAGACGGACATCACCCGGGGCGTCCTCACGGGCGACCACCGCGGCCTGGAGGACCAGCGGGTGCGCGGCCACGACCGCCTGGACCTCGCCGGGCTCTACCCGGAACCCACGGATCTTCACCTGCTCATCCGCACGCCCCACGAACACCAGCCGCCCATCGGCCGACCAGCGAACCCGGTCCCCCGTGCGATACATCCGCTCACCGGCCGGACCGAACGGGCAGGCCACGAACCGCTCCGCCGTCAGCCCGGGACGGCCGACGTACCCGCGCGCTACCTGCGCACCGGCCACATACAGCTCGCCCACCACGCCCACCGGCACCGGCTTCAGACCCGCGTCCAACACATAGGCCTGCGTGTTGGCCACCGGGGAGCCCACCGGGACCACCCCGGACGCCGCCTGCTCCACCGTCAACTGGGTGGTCGTGACACCGACTGTGGCCTCGGTCGGTCCGTAGTGGTTGAACAGCGTGCGCTCTGCGCCGGCGGTTTCCAGGAGCTCGCTCACCAGATCGGCGGAGGCCGCCTCACCGCCCAGGACCAGAGACCGTACCGAGGCCACCGACGCCGCACCCAACGCCGCCACATGCGAGGGCACCGCCTTCAGGAAATCAATCCGCCGCTCGACCAGATAGGCCGCGACTGCGACCGGGTCGGTGACCAACTCCTCGTCGATGAAGTGCAGTTCACCCCCGCCGGTCAGGCTCGCGAAGACCGTCGTGTTCGCCAGGTCGGTGGCCTGGCCCTGAAGCACCGCATACCGGCCCGCACCACCGAAACCGACCCGCTCGGGCACCGAGGCAACGTAGTTCGCCAGGCCCCCGTGGGTGACCGCCACACCCTTCGCACGCCCCGTCGAACCCGACGTATAGACGACATACGCCACCTGATCCGGCAGGACCTCCATCCCAGGCGGAGTGGACGGGACCCCTGCCATCTGCATCGCCGTCAACGTGTCGTCGATGGCGACCATGCGATGCCGTCCCACGGGGAGGTCTTCGAGGATCTCCTCCGTGGTCAGCGTCAGGACCGCGCCACTGTCCCGCAGTACGAACGCCACCCGCTCTGCAGGCTGCCCCGTATCCACCGGGACATAGGCCGCCCCTGCCTTCCACACCCCCAGCATCCCAACGAGAGTCTCCACACCCCGCGGCAGACACAGGCCCACCACCGACTCCGTGCCCACGCCCTGAGCCCGCAGATAGTGCGCCAGCCGATTCGCTCGCACCTCCAACTCCGCGAACGACACCGACTCATCCCCCTGCACCACCGCCACTGCGCCCGGAGTACGACCCGCCTGAGCCTCGAACAACCCCAGCACCGAGGACCCCGCCATCGCCAGACCGGTGTCGTTCCACTCCACCAGCACACGATGGCGCTCAGCCTCGTCCACGACCTCCACCGATGACAGCCGCAGCTCGGGCTCGGCCAGCAACCGGTCCAGCACCCTGACCCAGCGTTCGGCAACCGCCTCGGCGGTCCCGGGATCGAACAGGTCGGTCGCGACCGTCACCGCACCGTGCACGCCCATCGGGCCACCGTCGGAGTCATACGACTCACCGACCATCACGTCCAGGTCGAACTTCGCCGCCGGACGTGCGGTCGGGAGGAGTTCGACGTCGATGCCGGGCAGCGACACGGTCGCTTCCCCGGTGTTGTGCATCGTGAGAACGACCTGGAAGAGGGGGTGCCGGGCCAGCGACCGGGTCGGCGCCAGCTCCTCCACCAACCGCTCGAACGGCACATCCTGATGCCCGAACGCGGCCAGACTCGTCTCCCTCACTCGCTGAAGCACCCGCGCGAACGTCGGATCACCCGACAGATCCGTCCGCAGGACCAGCGTGTTCACAAAACAGCCCACCAGGTCGTCCAGCGCCTCATCCGTACGACCCGCGACCGCCGAACCGATCGGGATGTCCGTACCCGCACCCAACCGCGACAACGTCACCGCCAACGCCGCCTGCAACACCATGAACACCGTCACACCCTCGGCACGCGCCACCTCGACCATCCGCGCATGCAACACCGCCGGCATCTCGAACACCGCCGTATGCCCCCGATGCGAGGCAGCCACCGGGCGAGGCCGGTCAAACGGAAGCCCCAACTCCTCCGGAGCCCCCGCCAACGCCGCACGCCAATAGGCCACCTGACGCGACATCAAACTTGACGCATCACCCTCGGATCCCAACAACTCCCGCTGCCACAACGCGTAATCCGCATACTGCACCGGCAACGCGCCCCACCCAGGCTCCCGCCCCGCACACCGCGCGCCATACGCCACCGACACATCCCGTGCCAACGGCCCCATCGACCACCCATCACCCGCGATGTGATGCAGCACCAGGGCGAGCACGTGCTCCTCGGGACCGATCTCGAACAGCCACGCCTTCAATGGAGCCTCAGCCGCGAGGTCGAAGGCGTACGAAGAGATCCGAGCAAGCGCGTCCGGCAGCTCAGAGGAGGCGAGCCGGACGGCCGGCAGCTCCCACTCGATCTCGTCCACTCCTAGGACATGCTGGTACGGCTCGCCGGCCATCATTCGGAAGACCGTACGCAGGGACTCATGGCGCGTGATCACGTCGCGCAACGCGTCGGCCAGCGCCTGCCGGTTCAGCTGGCCGGTGAGCCGCAGGGCCACTGGGCTGTTGTAGGTCTGGCTCGGGCCCTCCAACTGGCCGATGAACCACAGCCGTCGCTGTCCGTACGACAGGGGCACCTGGTCCGGCCGCTCCATCGGCACCAAGGCCGCGCGCGCCTCGTCCGCCTCCGCCAGCCGTGCGGCCAGCCCTGCCACCGTGGGCGCCTCGAAGAGTTCACGGACCCCCACTTCCACGCCGAGCAGGGTGCGCATGCGGCTCACCAGCCGGGTCGCCAGCAGGGAGTGGCCGCCCAGTGCGAAGAAGTCGTCGTCCACGCCGACCGTGGGCAGGCCGAGGACCTGGGCGTAGGCCTGGCAGAGGATCTCTTCCTGCACCGTCGCGGGCGCACGCCCCGTGCCCGTCGTCGCCGCCGCACCGTAGTCGGGGGCCGGCAGCGCCTTGCGGTCCAGCTTGCCGTTGCCGGTCAGCGGAAGTGCATCGAGGGTCAGAACAGCTGCGGGAACCATGTACTCCGGCAACCGCGTAGCAACAAACTCCCTTACGACATCGGACAGTTCGACACCGTCCGTGTCCTCGGTGACGACGTAGGCGACCAGACGGACATCCCCCGGGCGGTCCTCACGGGCGACCACCACGGCCTGGACGACCAGCGGGTGCGCGGCCACAACCGCCTGAACCTCGCCCGGCTCCACCCGGAACCCACGGATCTTCACCTGCTCATCCGCACGCCCCACGAACACCAGCCGCCCATCAGCCGACCAGCGAACCCGGTCCCCCGTGCGATACATCCGCTCACCAGCCGGACCGAACGGACAGGCAACGAACCGCTCCGCCGTGAGCCCCGGACGGCCGACGTACCCGCGCGCCACCTGCGCACCGGCCACATACAACTCCCCCACCACACCCACCGGCACCGGCTTCAGACCCGCATCCAGCACATACGTCTGCGTATTGGCCACCGGGGAACCCACCGGGACCACCCCGCAAACCGCCTGCTCCACCGTCAACTGAGTCGTCGCGACACCGACCGTCGTCTCTGTCGGCCCGTAATGGTTGAACACCACGCGCTCAGCCCCCGCGGTCTCCAGCAGCTCGCCCACCAGATCCGCGGAGGCCGCCTCACCACCCAGAACCAGCGACCGCACCGACGCCACCGACGCCGCACCCAACGCCGCCACATGCGAGGGCACCGCCTTCAAGCAATCGATCCCCCGCTCCACCAGATAAGCCGCGACCGCAACCGCATCGGTCACCAACTCCTCATCGATGAAGTGCAGTTCACCCCCGCCGGTCAGACTCGCGAAGACCGTCGTGTTCGCCAGGTCGGTGGCCTGGCCCTGAAGCACCGCATACCGGCCCGCACCACCGAAACCGACCCGCCCGGGCACCGAAGCGACGTAGTTCGCCAGGCCCCCGTGCGTGACCGCCACACCCTTCGCACTCCCCGTCGAACCCGACGTAAACACCACATACGCCACCTGCCCCGGCAGGACCTCCGCCCCAGGCGGAGTGGACGGAACCGATGCCAACTGCATCGCCGTCAACGTGTCATCGATGGCGACCAGGCGATGCCGTCCCACCGGGAGATCCTCCAGGATCTCCTCCGTCGTCAGCGTCAGGACCGCGCCACTGTCCCGCAGCACGAACGCCACCCGCTCCGCAGGCTGACCCACATCCACCGGAACGTACGCCGCCCCCGCCTTCCACACCCCCAGCATCCCCACGAGCGTCTCCACACCCCGCGGCAGACACAGCCCCACCACCGACTCCGCACCCACACCCTGCAACCGCAGATACTGCGCCAGCCGATTCGCCCGAACCTCCAACTCCCCGAACGACACCGACTCACCGTCCTGGACCACCGCCACTGCGCCCGGAGTACGACCCGCCTGAGCCTCGAACACCCCCAGCACCGACACCCCAGGCAGACTCACCGCCGTGTCGTTCCACTCCACCACCACACGATGGCGCTCAGCCGGCAGGAGAACATCGGCCGCACTCACCCGGACCGCCGAGTCCCCCGTCAACTCGGACAGGACACGGATGAACCGCTCCGCCAGCCGCCCGGCCGTGGCCGCGTCGAACAGGTCCGCGGCGACGGTCACGGCGCCGCGGACCCCGGCAGGATCGCCTTGTGCGTCGAACTCCTCCTCGACCATCACGTCCAGGTCGAACTTCGCGGAGGGCTTGCCCAGGAAGAGCGGCGTGGACCGGATTCCGGGCAAGGTCAGTGTCGTGCCCTCCGCCTCCCACCCGGACGAGGCGTTCAGCTTGGTGAGAACGACCTGGAAGAGGGGGTGCCGGGCCAGCGAGCGGGTCGGCGCCAGCTCCTCCACCAACCGCTCGAACGGCACATCCTGATGCCCGAACGCGGCCAGACTCGTCTCCCTCACCCGCTGAAGCACCCGCGCGAACGTCGGATCACCCGACAGATCCGTCCGCAGGACCAGCGTGTTCACAAAACAGCCCACCAACTCGTCCAGCGCCTCATCCGTACGACCCGCGACCGCCGAACCGATCGGGATGTCCGTACCCGCACCCAACCGCGACAACGTCACCGCCAACGCCGCCTGCAACACCATGAACACCGTCACACCCTCGGCACGCGCCACCTCGACCATCCGCGCATGCAACACCGCCGGCATCTCGAACACCGCCGTATGCCCCCGATGCGACGCAGCCACCGGACGAGGCCGATCGAACGGAAGCCCCAACTCCTCCGGAGCCCCCGCCAACGCCCCACGCCAATAAGCCACCTGACGCGACATCAAACTCGACGCATCACCCTCAGACCCCAACAGCTCCCGCTGCCACAACGCGTAATCCGCATACTGCACCGGCAACGCGCCCCACCCAGGCTCCCGCCCCGCACACCGCGCCCCATACGCCACCGACACATCCCGCGCCAACGGCCCCATCGACCACCCATCACCCGCGATGTGATGCACGACCAGCACCAGGACATGCTCGTCACGTCCCACCGCGAACAGCCATGCCCGCACGGGCGTCTCGGCCGACAGATCGAACGCGTAGCCGGCGGCTCGGGCCATCGCCGCCGCCAGGTCGCCCTGGGCGATCTCACCGGACGGAAGGCCGGGGGACGGCTCGATCGTCGGCAGGTCGATCACCGACTCGGTCCAGGACAGATCACTGAGGTCGAGCAAGCGGCCGTCCTCTTGCGGCTGCTCCCCCTGACGCACCTCGACCACGTCGAGGTCCCAGTCGAGTTCGTCGACGGGGACGACGTGCTGGTAGGGCTCTCCATCGGCCACGGGGAACACCGTCCGCAGCACCTCGTGCCGCCCGATGACGTCCGTCAGCGCCTGCGCGAGGGCCTGCCGGTCCAGATCCCCCGTGAGGCGTACGACGACCGGGCTGTTGTAGGTCTGGCTCGGGCCCTCCAACTGGCCGATGAACCACAGCCGACGTTGCCCGTACGACAGCGGCACCTGATCCGGGCGCCGCCTCTCCGCCAGCGCCGCACGTGCCGATTCCGCTCCGATCAGCCCGGCGGCCACACCGGCCGGTGTCGGCGCGTCGAAGAGCGTCCTGATCTCCATCTCCACGCCGAGTACCGTGCGGATCCTGCTCACCAGCCGTGTGGCCAGCAGCGAATGCCCGCCCAGTTCGAAGAAGTCGTCGTCGACTCCGACGCTCCGCAGACCCAGGACCTCGGCGAACGCACCGCACAGGATCTCCTCCCGGAGATCGGCCGGGCCCCGGCGTGATCGAGCGGCCACCGCGGCGTAGTCGGGGGCCGGCAGAGCCGCGCGGTCGAGCTTGCCGTTGCCGGTCAGCGGCAGCGTCTCCAGGACCACCACCGCCGACGGCACCATGTGCTCCGGGACCCGTTCACCGGCGTACGCGCGCAGCGAGGCTGCGAGAGCCGTGTGATCGGCGTCTTCGTCATCGGTGACGACATACGCGACCAGGCGCGCTTCGCCGGGGATGTCCTCCCGGGCGACCACCGCAGCTTGGGCTACCTGTGGATGGGCGCCCAGCACCGCCTGGACCTCGCCGGGTTCTACACGGAAACCGCGGATCTTGATCTGTTCGTCGACACGGCCGACGAACACCAACTGTCCGCCGGGGGTCCACCGGGCACGGTCCCCGGTGCGGTACATCCGCTCGCCGTTCGCGAACGGGCACGCCACGAAGCGTTCGGCGGTCAGCCCCGGCCGGCCTGTGTAGCCCCGCGCCAGCTGCGCCCCCGCGACATACAACTCCCCCGCCACGCCCGGCGCGACCGGTTCCAGCGTGGCGTCCAGCACGTACAGCCGGGTGTTCGCCGTCGGAGTACCCACCGGTATCACGCCGGAGGCCACCTGCTGCGGGGTCAGACGCGTGGTGGCGACCCCGATCGTCGTCTCCGTCGGCCCGTAGTGGTTGAACAGCGCCCGGTCGCCGGCCGTCGCCAGGAGCTCGCCCACCAGAGCGGGCGAGGCCGCCTCACCGCCGAGGACCAGGGCCCTGGCGGGCAGGGCACCGTCGGGACCGAGCGCGGCCACGTGCGACGGGACCGCCTTCAGGAAGTCGATCCGGTGCTCCGCCAGGTACACCGCGACGGCGATCGGGTCGGTGACCGTCTCCTCGTCCAGCACATGGAGTTCGCCTCCCGTGGTCAGGGACGCGAACACGACCGTGTTCCCCAGGTCCGTGGCCTGCGCCTGCAACACCGCGTACCGGCCGCCCGGCGCGCCGAACCCCACCCGGGCCGGCACCGAGGTCACATAGTTGGCCAGCGAACCGTGGGTGACCGCGACACCCTTGGGACGCCCCGTCGACCCCGATGTGTACATCACGTACGCCAACTGCTGGGTCCACAGGTCGATGTCCGGTGCCGTCAGAGGAGCGGACGTGAGCTGCGCCGCCACCATCGGGTCGTCCACCGCCACCAGACGCTGCCGCCCCGCCGGTAGTTCCTCCAGGATCTCTTCCGTGGTCAACGTCAGCACGGCACGGCTGTCGCTGAGCATGAACGCGATGCGTTCCGCCGGGTGGCCCGGATCGATCGGCAGGTAGGCCGCTCCCGCCTTCCACACCGCCAGCATCCCGGTGATGGTCTCCACGCCCCGCGGCAGGCACAGGCCCACCACCGAGTCCGTCCCCACCCCCTGTCGCCGCAGGTAGTGCGCCAGCCGGTTCGCCCGCCCGTCCAGTTCCCCGAACGACACCGACCCACTGGGCGACACCACGGCCACGGCATCCGCCGTCCGCGCCGCCTGTGCCTCGAACAGCCCGGGCACCAGCAGGCCCGCCGACTCGACCGCCGTGTCGTTCCACCCGGTCAGGGTCTGTGCGCGCTCGGCCGGGGACACCACCCCGACCTGACTCAGCCGCGTCGCGGGAGCCGCCACCAGTTCCTCGAGCGCCCGGACGAACCGGTCCGCGATCCGCCGGGCAGCCCCTTCGTCGAACAGGTCCACCGCCGCGGTCAGCGAACCCCGGACACCCGCCGGTGCGCCGTCGGCGCCGAACACCTCACCCGCCATCACATCCAGATCGAACTTCGCCGCGGGCCGCGCGGTCGAGATCATCTCCGCGCGGAGTCCGGGGAGTTCGATGAGTCCGTCGGCGATGTCGTTCATGGTGAGGACGACTTGGAAGAGGGGGTGGCGGGCGCGGGATCGCTGCGGAGCCAGCTCCTCCACCAGGCGCTCGAACGGCACGTCCTGATGCTCGAAGGCGCCCAGGCCGGCCTCCCGCACGCGACCCAGCACCTCGGTGAAGGTCGGATCGCCGGACAGGTCGGTGCGTATCACCAGGGTGTTGACGAAGCAGCCGACCAGGTCGTCGAGCGCCTCGTCCGTGCGCCCCGCCACCGCCGACCCGACGGGGATGTCCACACCGGCGCCCAGGCGGGACAGCAACACCGCCAACGCGCCCTGCAGCACCATGAACGGCGTCACGCCCTCAGCGCGTGCCAGGTCCAGCAGCCGCGCGTGCACCTCACCCGACACACCGAAGGAGGCCGTACGTCCGCGATGACTCGCCACCGCCGGGCGCGGCCGGTCCACCGGCAGGTACAGCTCCTCCGGCGCGCCCGCGAGCGCGTCCCGCCAGTACGCCACCTGCCGCGACAGCACGCTCCCCGGGTCGTCGTCCGACCCGAGCAGCTCCCGTTGCCAGAGGGCGTAGTCCGCGTACTGCACCGGCAGCGGGTCCCACCCCGGCGCCCGGTCCTCACATCGTGCCGTGTACGCGGTCGAGATGTCCCGCGCCAGCGGTCCCATGGACCAGCCGTCACCGGCGATGTGGTGCACCAGCACCACCAGCACGTGCTCGTCCAGGCGGCCGGTGCGGAACAGCCAGGCCTTCACCGGAACCTCGGCCGACAGCTCGAACACATGGCCCGCGGCGCCGACGACGGCGCCCGCCAGGTCCGAGAACGTCCCCTCGGCGGACGCGGCCGGTTCGGGCAGGTCGGTCATCTCCGAGAGCTGCTCGTACGCCCGGCCGGAGTCCCGGACGGTGATCTCCGTCAGCTCCCAGTCGAGTTCCTCCATGCCGAGGACCGCCTGGTACGGCTCGCCGTCCTCGGACGGCAGAATCGTGCGCAGCGCCTCGTGGCGGCCGAGCACGTCACGCATCGCGGCCTTCAGAGCCGTGGAGTCCAGCCGGCCGGACAGCTTCAGCACGATCGGGGTGTTGTAGGTGGCGCTGGGGCCCTCCAGCCGGCTCAGGAACCACAGTCGGCGCTGCGCGAACGACAGCGGCACCCGCTCGGGACGCTCCCGTCCCGCCAGCACCACACGTGCCTCGTCCGCACCCGCCAGTCGTCTGGTGAGGGCCGCGACCGTCGGCGTCTCGAACACGGCCCGCATCGGCAGTTCGACGTTCAGCGTGCTGCGGATACGGCTCACCAGCTGGGTCGCCAGCAGCGAATGCCCGCCCAGGTCGAAGAAGTCGTCGTCGGCGGCCACGCTCTCCAGGTTCAGGACCTCGGCGAACAGCGCGCACAGGGCCTCCTCACGGGCATCGGCCGGGCCTCGTCCCGCGTCCGTGCTCGAGAGCTGCTCCTCGTCGTCCGCGCGTCCCGGGAACTCCAGTTCACCGCTTCTGGTCCAGCGCACCCGCAGCCCGGCCCGGTACATCCGGGACCCGCCCCCCGCGAACGGATCAGCGACGAACCGCTGCGCCGTCGCCCCGGTCCGGCCCAGGAACCCGCGCGCCACTCCGGCACCGGCCAGGTACAGCTCGCCCGGTACGCCCGGCGCGACCGGGCGGAGGCCGGCGTCCAGCACGTACACCCGGTTGTTCGCCACCGGACGCCCGAGCGGGACCGGGCTGTCCTGCGCGTCGCCCGACCTCGTCCCGTGGACACAGCAGGCCACCACCGGTTCGGCGCCGTGGCCGTCGCTCGTCCACGGGGCCTGGGTGTCGGCGCCGCCCCGCACTGACGGCGGCAGCAGCGCGCCGAGCACGGTCCGGTCGACCGGTGGCGACGCCTGCGGTGGTATACCGGCCCCGTACTCCGTCGCGTACGCGTGCGCCGCCCACGCGACATAGTTGGCCAGTCCGCCGTGTGTGATGCCCACGCACATCGGCTGCCCTGTGGCGTCCGAGGCGCGGATCACCTGTGCGAGGGTCTGACGCGGGGCGCGCACGGCCGGCGGACCGGTGTCCGGCCCGGCCAGCAGCTCCGCCACCGACGGATCGTCCAGGGCGACCGCTCGTACCCGGCCCGACGGCAGAGCCGGGAGCAGTTTCTCCACGTCACCGAGGCCGGCGACGACGAGTTCTGTCCCGGTGTCGGTGAGCAGCCGGGAGATCTGTTCGGCCGGCAGCGCGGGGTCGACCGGCAGACCGGCGCCGCCGGCCTTCCACACCGCCAGCGTCACCAGGGTCATGTCCGCGCCGGGTGACGGGCACAGCCCGACCACGGAGTCCGGGCCCACTCCTTGCTCCGCCAAGTACCGCGCCAGCCGGTTGGCCCGCCCCTCCAGCTCGGCGAACGACATTCCGACGCCGTCGGTGCCGCCGACGACCGCGTCCGGCGTCCGCGCCGCCTGCGCCTCCCACAGCTCCGTCAGTGACAGCTCCCCCACCGCCTCGGCGGTCGTGTCGTTCCACTCGACGAGTACGCGCGCCCGCTCCTGCTCCGACAGGACGTCGATCCGGCCGACGAGGTCGGTGTGCCCGGCACCGGCGAGGCTCTGCAGGATCCCCCGGAACCGGGGGCAGATCTCCTCCTCCGGCTCCAGTTCACGTGCGCCGCGGCGCACGTCGACATCCATCTGGAGTCCGGTGCCGTCCAGCCGGTCGTAGACGTCGAAGCTCAGCGTGTCGATCGGTCCGTTGGCGAGGTTGCGGGTGGTCGCCGTGCAGTCGCCGAAGCCGAGTCGGTAGTCGAACGCCATGACGTTGACGATCAGGTCGCACAGTGGAGCCGCACCGAGGAGTCTCAGGTCGCGGAGCATGTCCTCGTAGCGATACCGCTGGTGCCGGGTCGCCGAACGCACCGCTGTCGTGATCTCCCGCAGGAGCTCCCCCACCGTGGTCGTCTCGCCGATGGAGACACGTATCGGCAGGATGTTCGACGTCATTCCGGGAACCGCGAGCGCCCGGGGCCCGGCACGCCCCAGCACGGGGACGCCGACGATGATGTCCCGCGCGCCCGTCGTCCGGTGGTGGTAGAGGGCGGCGCCGGCGATCGTGAGGCCGGCGAGGGTGGTCCTCAGCCGCCGCGCGCCCCGCTTGAGGCCGCCGGTCTCTTCGGGATCGATCTCGCCCCGGTGCCGGACCGGCACCGGGGGCAGCTGCCGAGGCCTGTGCCCGTCGGACCGTGTCGCGTGCGGGATGTCCGACAACGCGCCCGTCCAGTACGCCCGGTCCTCCGGCAGGGTGGGGGAGGACCGGTAGGCGCGGTCCTCGTCCAGGAGCGCCGCGATCGACTCCAGGACCTGGTCATGCCGCGGGTCACGGCCTTCCCAGAGGGCCGTGTAGACGTGTGCCAGCCGGCTGGCGAACAGCCGGCCGCTGTGTCCGTCCATGACGAGATGGTGAGCGCAGTGCAGCCAGTAGTGGCGATCCGGGCCGACCTTGATCACGGCATAGTTCGTCATGGGCGCGTCGAGGAGATCCATCGGCCGGCGCACCCGGCCCAGCATCCACGTCTCGGCGGCCGCGTGAGGGTCGGGTTCGGCGGTGAGGTCCAGGACCTCGACGCGATGATCGTCCGCGTCACCGAGGTACTGCCGCGGAACGCCGTCCACCAGCCGGAAGCGCAGCCGCGCGGTCTCGGCCTCGTCCATGGTGCGGCGCAGGGCTTGAGTGAACAGGTCCAGGTCGAGGTGGCCGCGTATCTCCACGTACTCGGCGACGTTGTAGACCGGGTTCTCGGGGTCGAGTTGCTGTGCGTACCAGACAGCGAGCTGACCGGCCATGAGTTCCCGGTATTCACCTGCAGTTGCAGCCATCCCTGCACACCCCAACCGATCCGAATCATCGACTGGAGCAGCGGAGAGCAGCCGCCGTCGAGGCATGCTGAATTACTGTCCAGTCCTCAATGACAAAGCTGCGAGGAGATGCTGTTCGGACATCCCCGGTACTGCGATCGGAATTCCTCACGATGAGGTCAGGACTTCCGGAGAGAGCGACGTGCATTCATCGGCGCGGCCACCCGCTCCGGTGACCGGTAGCCGGCTGCCTGGCCACCGCGCGCCCCATGGTGGCAGCACCTCGCGAAGACGGTCCAGATTGCCGCATCGCGTGTTCAACCGAGTCGGCGCCGCACTTGAACAGCTGCCCGGATCTCATGGGGGCGTGATCGCGCTGACACCGCAAGTCGGGCCTGCGTACGGTAGGGCGGTATGAGCCGTGCCCAATAGGACAGAGAGCGGGGGGCATTGACCGCCGATCGCATATCGAAGATGCAGTTCGGTGCCATGCTGCGAAGTGCGCGAAAGCGCGCGGGTATGACACAGGGGCAGCTCGCCGAGATCTCGACGGTGAGCATCCGGGCCATTCGCGACCTCGAACTCGACCGCACCTGCAGCCCGCGCACGCAGACTGTTCGGCTGCTTGCCGATGCGCTGCGGTTGAACGGAGCACGGCGCGCGGAGCTGGAAGCGGCCGTCGGGCCGACGGTGATCCGGTCACTCCACGGCGACCTGCCGGCACCGCCCGCTCCGCTCTCCCCGCCCTTTGCCCGGGAAGAGGAGGCGTCCTCGCTCATCGGGCTGTTGTGGTCCACCGGTCATCGGCTGGTCAGGGTGACGGGTGCGCCGGGGATGGGCAAGACAACGCTGATCCAGAGCGTCGCGAGCGAGCTGCACCGCACCCGGCTCGTTCCGGTGATCTTCCTTGACCGTGTGGGGGCGACGCCCGGCGGCGGCCCGCACGATTCCCCGGGCCGGCTGATGAGTCGAGTCGCGGAAGTGATCGGCTGCGGTGCCACGTCGGACGATGTGGCAGGGCATCTCGCCGCGGATGACGCCCTCCTCGTCGTCGACAGCCGTGACCTCGACGACCGGGATCTCCGGGACCTGCGAGGGCTCCTGCGGCTCTGCCGAAACCTGCGGGTGCTGATGGAGTCCTGCGAAGTCGCGACGAGACGGGCCGGGGAAATCACCTTCACGCTCTTCCCCCTCGATGTTCCGGAATGGGACGGCCGGCATTCCGGTGCGGACTTCGCCGTCGACTCACCCGTGATGCGGTACATGCTCTCGCGCTGCGCCCTGCTCTATCCGGCGGAGGCGTCGTCCCCGGAGACGGTGGCCGCGATCGCCGGCATCTGCTGGCATCTCGACGGGATCCCGTCGGCGCTCGAATCAGCCGTCTCCTGGCTGCTCATCTACGAACCCACGGAACTCCTGGCCATGGCGCAGGCATCACCGGCACGACTGGTGATGTCTCCGTCCCGGAACGATGTCTCGCTCATCGTCTGGATGCGCGACGCCCTCGCATCGCTTCCGCCGTTCCACCTCGACGTCCTGCGCAGGCTGGTCGACTCGCGGCCCTGGACGGTGAGCGATGCCGTCGCGCTTCTCACCGGCTCCGTCACGGACGCGGAGAGCGCCCTTCACGAGCTGCGCGCACGCGGACTGGTGCGCCGCGTCAGATCCTCGCGAGGGAGCGCGCAACGGTTCGTGGTCCTCAACCTGATACGCCACCTCGTGCACTCCGAGTTCGGCCCCCAGTCGCCCCCTTCCTACGTGTGCTCATCCGTCCGCCGCCTTGATGGCCGCCACCACCTGGCGGATGGTGGGGTGGCGGTAGAACTCGCGCAGGCGGAGGGTGGGCAGCCCCTCGGCCCGCATCGCCGCGGAGCTCTTCACCGCGACCATCGAGTTCCCGCCGGCCTCGAAGAAGTCGTCGTCCAGCCCGACCGGGAATCCCAGCAGCCGTGACCACAGCTCCTGCAGCCAGACGGCCAAGGAGTCGTCGGCCGTCGGCGCGGCGTCCTCGGCGGCCCCTGTGGTGATCTCGGGGGGAGGCAGGCGCGCCACGTCCACTTTGCCGCTCGTGGTCAAGGGGAGAGCGACCACCTCCGTCACCGTGGCCGGAACCATGTAGTCGGGCAGGACGGCGGCGGCGTGCTCGCGGACCGCCCGCACATCACCGCCGTTCAGCACCACGTAGGCGTCGAGGCGCATGCCGGACGAGCCACCGCCGTCCGTGGAGCCCACGACGACCGCCGCGGCCCGGACGTCTCCGTCCTCCAGCAGCACCGTGCGGATCTCGTCCAGTTCGATGCGGAACCCCCGTATCTTCACCTGGTTGTCCAGGCGTCCCAGATGTTCCAGCGCCCCGTCCGGCCGCAGCCGCCCCCGGTCGCCGCTGCGGTACATCCGGCCACCGTTGTACGGGTCCGGTAGGAACCGTGCGGCGGTCAGGTCCGGTTGGCCGACGTAGCCCTGGGCGACGCCGGCGCCGCCGACGCAGATCTCGCCCGCGACACCGGGCGGCAGCAGCCGTCCCGAGGGGTCCAGGACGCAGACGTGCCATCCGGGCAGCGGTGCGCCCACCGAGCGGGTCGCACCGAGCGCCAGATCACGTGTCACGGTCTGAGCGGTGACATGCACGGTGGTCTCGGTGATGCCGAACATGTTCACCACCCGGCACCGGTCGTCGGGGTACGCGTCGAACCAGGGCAGCAGCATCCTGGCGTCCAGCGGTTCACCGCCCAGGACCACCAGCCGCACCGGAAGGCCCGCGCAGTCGACGGACAGGAGATTGGCGAGGGCCGAGGGCGTCTGGTTCAGCACGGTGACCCCGTGCGCGACCATGAGTTCGCGGAACTGCTCCGGTTCGCGCGAGGTGAGGTGGGGCACGACCACGAGGCGCCCGCCGGTCAGCAGGCAGCCCCAGATCTCCCACACCGAGAAGTCGAAGGCGCTCGAGTGGAAGAAGGTCCACACGTCCGCCGCCCCCAGCCCGAAGTCGGCGCGGGTCGCCTGCACGAGACTCAGCACGTTGCCGTGGGGCACGGCGACGCCCTTGGGCCGCCCGGTGGAACCGGACGTGTAGATCACGTAGGCCGTGTCATCGCCTCGCGTGCTCCGCCGGCCGCCCGGCGCGTCGGGCACGTCGGCTTCGAGCAGCTGATCGGGCGTCGCCCGGCGGTACTCGCCCTGTTTCGGGAGTTCGGGGCGCCGGGTCACCAGCAGGCGTACCGCGGCGCTCTCCATCATGTGGGCGACTCGTTCAGCCGGGTACGCGGGGTCGACCGGGACATAGGCCGCGCCGGCCTTGAGCACCCCCAGAAGCGTGGCGACCAGCTCAGCCGACCGGTCGAGGCAGACGCCGACCCGGTCGCCGGGCCGGATCCCCCGCGCTCGCAGACCGGCCGCGAACACATCCGCCAGACCGTCGAGTTGCTCGTAGGTGAGCTGCACGTTGTCGTCGGTCACCGCGACGGAATCAGGAGAGGAGGCCACGACCCGGGCAAACGCCCCGTGCACGGAATCCGCCGGGGCGGGCGACGCGGGCGCGGAACTGCCCAGGCGCACAATGCGGTTGCGTTCGTCGTCGTCGAAGAGCTCGACGTCGACGACAGGAGTCTCCGGCGCCTTCGACAACTGCCCGTACACGTGGGCGACATGCCTGGTCAGCTGCTCGCCGGTCGAAGGGCCGGCATGGCTCAGCAGATGATCACAGCGCAGCCAGAGCCGGCGATCCGCCCGGCGGACGAGGGAGAACGTCAGAGGGAACACCGGCACCAGGGAGGGCAGGTACGCCTCGCCCTCGCGCAACGGTTCACCGTCGCCGCCCGGCAGCGTGCCGGCCACCACTGGGGCGTCCACGAAGGAGGGCCGGCTCCGGTACACCTCGTCGAGGGTGCCGCTCACCCGTACGGCCACGGCCCCCTCGTCGGACCCCAGGACGATCTCCCCGGGGTCGCCGTCCTCGTAGCGCCGGAGTGTCACGGCCAGAGCCGTGCGCAGGCTCCTGTCGTCGGCCGGCCCATCGGACGGCAGGACCGCCCAGGCCGTGGCGGACCGGTCGCCGTCGCCGTCGCCCATCCCCCAGCCGGGAGGGGCGCCGGTCCGAGCCGTGGGCGCGCCCGGGGGTCTGCCGGCGAGGCGCTCGAACTCCCGGCTCACCGCCTCCTGGTCCCCGTCGGCCAGCCGGGAGACCAGGCGCCGCAGTCCCGTCGTGTCCAGCAGGACGCGTGGGGCCACGACCACGAGGTCGGCCGGTCCGTCCTGGTGGCGGAGCAGCATCGCGTGCGCGCCGTCGCCCGCTCTCGCCGCTTCCCCGCGCCACGCGTCCCGGGCGCCGGGGTCGCCCCGCTCCGACGGCACGTCCACGACGCGGAGCCGGGGCACGTCACCGGCGCCCGAGAAGCGCTCCCTCAGGAGTTCCGCCTGCGCGGGATCGCTCAGGCAGAGCCGGACAGCATGATTCTGTGCCCTCGCCATAGGTGCGCTCCTCCACGTCGCCGAATCACCCGAGTACGGTACGAGGCCCCGCACACGGTGAACGGCAGTTTCGGCGGCGACTCGACGGCGGCGAAACTGCCTCGGGATCGCCTCCCGTACTGCCGGTGCCGGAGTCGGCGGCACCCTAGTCTCGGTGCGATGACAGCAGGTGGAGGAACTCCCACGGCTCCGGCCAGGAGAAGGCTCCCGAACGGGATGCACGTCTTCAGTCTCAACGGGAACGAGACGGATTACCTGTACGGCGAGATCTTCGGCGACGAGTCCTACGTCCCACCGCGGGGCTGGCGCGTTCCCGAGCAGCCGGTGATTCTGGATGTCGGCGCCAACATAGGGTTGTTCACCCTCTTCGCGACGCAGAAGTGGCCCGACGCGCAGGTGTTCTCCTTCGAACCGGCTCCTGACGTCTTCGACGCCCTCCAGCGGAACACCGGTCACCTTTCCGGCGTTCGCGTCCACAACCTGGCCCTGGGCGACGAGGATCAGTCGCGCGAGCTGACCTACTACCCGAACTACACCATGATGTCGGGCTTCGACGCCGACCCGGCGGTCGACAGGGTGCTCGCCTCGGCGTTCATCACCAGTGCCGCTGAGTCGCTCGACGAGGAACTCCGGGACGAGTTCATCCACGAGGCGGGGGGCCTGGTGGACGACTGCCTCGACGAACGGCGACTGGTGCGCTGTGACGTGCGGCGCGTCGAGACGTTCGCCGCGCGGGCCGGCATCGACCGCGTCGACTTGCTCAAGGTCGACGTGGAGGGCTTCGAGCTCCGGGTCCTGCGAGGCATCGGCGACCGCTTGTGGCCGGGGGTCGCCAACGCCGTCGTCGAGGTCGCCGATCGCGACGGGGCACTCGACGCGGTGGTCTCCCTTCTGGAGAGCCACGGCATGACCACCCTCGTCCGGCAGGCCGCGGAGTACCGGACCACCGATCTCCACACCGTTTTCGCATGGCAGGTGGCGTGACATGGCAGGCGTTTCTCCGGCACGGGACCCGCGGACCCTCCTGTCCGCCAAGCGTTGGGTCGTACGTCCCCGCCGGATCGAGAATCCGGACATCAGGGTCTTCTGCTTCCCCCACGCGGGCGCCGGGGCGTCCGCGTTCACCCCGTGGGCCAGACGTCTGCTCCCGGAAGCCGAACTGTGCGCCATCCGCTACCCGGGGCGGGAGAACCGGATCGACGAGCGGCCTTTCGATGACCTCCGCCTGCTGGTGGACGCGCTCGAACCCGTGGTCGCACCGCTGACCGACCGCCCCTTCGTCTTCGTCGGGCACTGTTCGGGCAGCGTGGTCGCGCTGGAACTGGCCCGCCGCATCCGTGACGGACAGGGGAGGCTTCCCACGGCGCTGTTCGTCTCCTCCATCGCGGGGCCCGCCCGGCATTCCTCGGAGTCGATCCATCTGCTGCCGCGGGAGGCGTTCTTCGAACGCGTCGCGCTCTACGGCGGGATCGACGAGTCCGTGCTCGACGACCCCGAGGTCATGGATGTCTTCGAGCCGACCCTCCGTGCCGACTTCCGCATCGCGGAGGAGGGTGCGCCTCGGCACGCGGCGCCCCTGGACGTACCGATCACAGCGGTGGGCGGCCGGCACGATCCCTTCGTGAGCTTCGAGGACCTGGTGGCCTGGCGCGAGGAGACGAGCACCGAGTTCTCGATCCATCACGCCGAAGCCGGTCACTTCGTTCTGGACCAGACGATGCTGCGGATGGCGGACGCCTTGCCCGGCCACCTGTGGCCGGCCGGCGCGGGCGCACCCTCACCTCGCCCCACGGGCTGAGGAACCGGCACCGGGGCCACGTCACCGGGCCGCAACAGCCTGTGCCCGGCCCGACGCTGATGTCGGACCGGGCACAGGCTGTTTGTATGCCTACTTCTTCTCCATGGCCTCGATCAGGCTCTTGGGGCGCATGTCGGTCCAGGACTTCTCGATGTAGTCGAGGCATTCCGTGCGGCCCGCCTCACCGAACACCGTCTTCCAGCCGTCCGGCGCATCCACGAAGACCGGCCAAAGGGAGTGCTGCCCCTCCTCATTGACCAAGACATAGTAGTTGGCATCGGGGTCGTCGAATGGATTCGTCACCACGCCGTCCCTTCCGAGGTAGTCAAATCAGGCGGCCGGTCAGGGCCATCCCCCGATCAGCAACGATTGGAGGCTAATCAATCATCCGCAGCACCACACCCTTCGTTCAACTGCTTCGCCGCACCAGTTGAACAACTCTCCCCCTCCCCATTTCCGTTCCGGTGGCACATGGAGGTCATTTCCAGCCACAGTTGTGCCCGGATACGGAAATGGGTACCGTCGCCGGACGATTCACATCACCTCATGCCACGGGTCTGCCGTGCCGATCGCGCACGCACTTCGGGAGGCGGCTGTATGAGCGCATCATGCCTCGACATCAGTGCCCCGAGGGATTCCGGCCCCCGGTCCTCGGCCGTGATTTCCGGACTGGGAACCTGCCTTCCGTCGAGGGCGGTCGGCAACGCCTCACTGACGGAAGGCCTGGACACCAGTGACGAATGGATTCGCACCCGTACGGGAATCGAGTCCCGCCGGCGGGTCGCCCCGGAGTTCTCGGTGCTCGACCTGGCCTGCGAGGCCGCCCAGAACGCATTGCGTTCGGCGGGGGTCGGCACAGTCGACGGCCTCGTCTTCGCCACGACGACACCGGAGCGCCCCTGCCCCTCCGCAGCCCCCGAGATCGCGTCCCGCACGGGACTGGGAAACGTTCTCGCGTTCGACATATCAGCCGTCTGCAGTGGATTCCTGTACGCACTGACCACGGCCGGCGCTCTGATAGCGGCCGGGACCGTGGAGAGCGTCCTGGTCGTCGCGGCGGAGACCTACTCGCGCATCGTCGACCCGGCGGACCGGTCCACGGCCGTCCTCTTCGGTGACGGAGCCGGAGCGGTGGTGCTGCGCTCCGGTCCGGCCGACGAGCCCGGCGCGCTCCTCGCCCACGACCTGGGCAGCGACGGCACGGGCGCGGACCTGATCCGCATTCCCGGTGCCCGCGAACAGGCCACCGGGCAGCGCTGGTTCACCATGTCCGGGCGGAAGGTGTATCTGCAGGCCATCGATCGCATGGCGCAGTCGGCTCGACGGGTCATGAAGGACTGCGACTGGAGCCCCGAGACGCTCGACCTGCTCGTACCGCACCAAGCCAACGCACGCATCATCGAGGCCCTGGCCAAACGGCTCGGTCTCCCGCCGGAACGAGTGGTCTGCGAACTCGCGCGCATCGGCAACACGGCGGCTGCTTCCATCCCGCTGGCCCTGGCCGACGCGGTGGCGGCACGCCGACTGGAACCCGGGGCCCGCACCGTGCTGACCGCCTTCGGCGGCGGACTCAGCTGGGCGTCGACGGGACTGATCTGGCCGCAGCTGACCGCCGTCACCTCAGAGGTCTGACAGAAGGAGCCACCTGTGTTCATCGAGTACCTCACCACCCTCCTGGGCAGCGTCTACAAGGTTCCCGGAGTCATCGACCCCGACAAGTCGTTCACGGAACTGGAAGTCGACTCGCTGTCCCTTGCGGAGCTCGGCGCGCATCTGGAGGAGGAACTCGGCGTCGCGGTCGAGGAGGAGGACCTGACCGGCTCCACCACCGTGACCGAGCTGGCCGGGCTGCTGAGATCCCGTGGGGCGGACGTACCGGCATGAACACAAGCGGGCAGCGGCACCCGGATGTGGTGATCACGGGCCTCGGGATGGTCTCACCGGCCGGAACGGACACGGTCACGGCGTGGAAGACGGTCTGTGCCGGGCTGCCCACGGCGGCTCCCGACGCCCGGCTCGACGGCATGGCCGTGGACTTCAGCTGTGCCGCGTCGGCGTTCGACGCGAACCGGGTGCTGGGTACCGACGCACGCCGGATGGATCCCTTCACGCGATACGCCGTCGCCGCGGCCCGCGAGGCCGTGGCGGACGCGGCGGCGGACGGCGGGCACTGGGACCCGGCCAGGGTCGGGGTGCTGATCGGTACCGCCGTCAGCGGCCTGGAAACCTGGCTGGAGCAGTCGGCGCGGCTGAGGGACACCGGGGCGCGCGCCGTCAATCCCCTGACCGTCCCGAAGGCCATCGGGAACATGGCCGCGGCCACGGTGGCACTGGACCTCGGCCTGAACGGTCCCGCGCTCGCCGTGTCCACCGCGTGCGCGTCCGGCACCACGGCGCTGGGCTTCGCCCTCGACCTGTTGCGCGCCGGCCGCTGCGACGTCGTGCTGGCCGGTGGCGCCGACGCCGCGATCACCCCTCTTCTGTCCGGCGCCTTCGACCGGCTCAAGGCGCTGTCCCGGCGCCGTGACGAACCGTCGTCGGCTTCCCGGCCGTTCGACCGGCACCGTGACGGCTTCGTACTGGCGGAGGGAGCCGCGGTGCTCGTGCTGGAGCGCGCGGCGGACGCGCGGGCCCGTGGACGCCGCCCCTACGCGACGCTCCTGGGATACGGCGAGTCCACGGATGCCCATCACCTCACCTCGCCCGATCCGGACGGGAACGGCGCGCGGCTCGCCCTGCGGAGCGCGTTGGCGGACGCCGGGGTGTCCGCCTCGGATGTGGCGCTGGTCAACGCGCATGCGACGGGGACCCCGCAGGGCGACGCCATCGAGGGACGCCTCATCCATGGGGTCTTCGGCCCCCACACGGCGGTCACCTCCGCAAAGGGGGTGACGGGGCACATGCTGGGAGCCGCCGGCGCCGCCGAGGCGGTGTTCACGGCCTTGTCCGTCGAGCAGGGTGTCATCCCGCCCACCGCGAACTTCGATGAGCCGGGGGCCGACATCGCCGAGATCGACATCGTCCACGGGGGGCCGAGGTCCGCCCCGGTCCCCGTGGCGGTGAGCAGTTCCTTCGGCTTCGGCGGTCACAACGCCGTCGTCGTCCTCGGACGCGCCTGAAGTCCCGTGTCAGTTCCGCGCGGCCCTCACTCGGTGCCTTCGTCGAGTTCCTGCGCGACTTCCAGCCACGTCTCGGCGTACCGGCGGGCGAGGTCGACGACGAGGTCTCCGCAGTGTGACGGCACCGCGGCGGCCAGCTTGGACCAGCCCCGCTCCTCGATGGCGTTGCGCTGAAGCACCCGGAACAGGCGCCGTTCCTCTTCCATGTGCCGCAGCGACGGATCGCTCAGCAATCTGTCGAGCAGGGTGGCGGGATCGGGGCCCGGGAGCCGGCTGCCCCGCGCGGACGCCCGCGGTTCCCCTGGCTTCGCGTGCTCCGGCGGGACCGGTTCCACGGCGTCGGGCTCTGCGCACCCGCTGCCGGACACGGCCGGCTGAGGCGTCTGCTCCGGTACCGGCGGCTCACCGGACAGGAGCCGTCTGCGGACATCGCTCACCGTCGCGGGCGAGACCCCGGCGAGCCTCGCCACCTCGCGCAGCGACGCCTGCGGACGCTCGGCGATCAGTCTGGCGGCCCGCTCCCGGCCCTCCGCGCTGTTGAGGGGGCGCACCTTGCCGTCCCTGCCGATGCGTGCGCTCAACTGGGACGCCCCGCCCGCCGAGCCGCGCCGGATGGCGGCGACCGTCTTGGCCCCCAGGCCCGCGACCCGGGCGATCGCCCGGTCCGACATCTCCGGGTGCGACGCGATGATGCGCTCGGTCGCGGCCCGCCGGTCCTCCTTCGACAGCGGAAGGCCATGAGCCACGTTCGCTTCCACGGCCCTCAGGAACGCTTCCTCGGCGGTGCCGTCGAAGAACTCGACAAGGATGGTCGCCTCGCCCTTGCGGAAGGCCGCCGCCAGCCGGTGCATCCCGTCGATCACGCGCATGCTGCGCCGGTCCACGAGAATGGGTGGAAGCGGGGTCTCGACCGCCGTCAACCGGGCTACATGCTCCGCGGCCTGACCCTCCAGGCGCGGAGAGTCCGCCGGAAGGAGCGAGGCGACCGGAACGGACATGACGCCTCGCACGGCCGGCGCGGGGCCCGCGGCGCGCCAGGCCGATTCGTCCCCCGCTTCGGAGGCCTCTGGATGCCCTGAGTCGACAGCGCTACGCTTCATTTTCCGCTCCCCCACTGACGAAACGTCTTGATTCCTTTACGACGACTTTCGGCAGAAAAACCTGCGACCGCCGGGCAGTGAGGGAAATGCGGAATCAATGGTGTCGAACTCGCGACCAGCACACCGGTAGCGGTTTCATCAACTCACCGCCACTCCTTCAGAACGCCCGAAACTGCATTCGAACTTACATCCAGCGTGCTGTTCGGGCAACTGGCCAAGACATTTGTGCCGGTGCCATGAGAAGGCGTTCAAGTGCGGCGCGGCGGCGGTTGAACACCGTGGCCGTCCGCGTGTCCGGGATCCGGCCCACAGGGCCGCGCGCTCGCCTCGACGGGCGCCCCTGTCCTATCTTCTGCATCATGACGCTGATCCGGGCAAGGGGCCCGGTGGCAAGGGGTTGGTGGCATGGTTACCGGTCGTGTGGTGCGGTTCGACAGTGTGCGGGGTTTCGGGTTCATCGCTCCCGATCACGGAGGGGAGGATGTCTTCCTGCATGTGAACGATCTCCTGATCCCCGAGCACTATCTTCGCTCGGGCCTCGCGGTCCAGTTCGAGGTGGAGGAGGGGGACCGCGGGCTCAAGGCCTCGGCGGTCCGGCTGACGGAGGGGGCCGAAGCCAAGCCGCCGGCCTTCCAGACACCCGTCAGCGCCGCCGCCGTCCTGGCGCCGGAGCCGGCCAGGCAGGGGGAAGGTGACGACTCCATGTGCGACGTGCTCGCCGCGAACGAGTACCTGCACGAGGTGACCGAGGTGCTTCTGTCGGCCGCGCCCTCACTGACAGGGGAACAGATCGTGCAGATCCGAGCCGGGTTGCTCCAGTCCGCCAAGAACCACGGCTGGACCGAGGGCTGATCGGCCTGGAGGGGGAGCCGCGGCTCCCCCTCCCCCAGCTGTCCGCGCGATATTGATCGGGGCGATCGCGCGATGCATCGTGGATGCCACGATTTCCTCACCCGGGAATCTTTCGACGGCACGTCACGGAATTGCATTTTCCTGCAGACTTCCTGGTGCCGGTCACCGGATGTTGACCCGATTTCTTCTCACCATCCGATGCGAGAAGAACAGAGAGCGAGGCATTTTCCGTGACCGTGCTTAACCGCCCGTCCATGGGCCCGATACGACTGCGGCCGGGCGACGAGTCGATCCAGCATCAGCAGGTCAGACCGGGAACGGTGCGACGGATCCTCCCGTACGCCCGGCCATACCGCTGGCAGGTCGTGCTGCTGCTGACGGTGACCGCCATGGACGCCTGTATCGCGGCCGCCAGTCCGCTGATCCTGAAGTACATCATCGATCACGGCATCCTGCCCGGGCACCTCGACGTCGTCGTGTGGCTCAGCCTGGCGCTGGCGGGACTGGCCCTGGTGAACGCCGGGGTCGTCTACGTCCAGAGCTGGTGTTCAGGCCGGGTCGGTGAAGGAGTCGTCTACCAGCTACGCACGCAGGTGTTCACGCATGTGCAGCAGCAGCCACTGGCGTTCTTCACCCGCACACAGACCGGCAAGCTGATCAGCCGGCTCAACACGGACGTCTCCGGCGCCCGGCAGGCCGTCACCACGCTGCTCACGCAGGCCGTCTCCACGATTCTGACCCTGGTCCTGGTCCTGGGCGCGATGTTCTACCTCTCCTGGCAGATCACCGTGGCGGCTCTGGTGATGATTCCGCTGTTCCTGATCCCCGCGCGTCTGCTGACGCGTCGTATGCAGCGCATCACCAGATCGCTCATGGAGCAGGACGCCGAGATGAGCTCGATGATGACCGAGCGCTTCAACGTCTCGGGCGCCATGCTGGCCAAGCTCTACGGGCGTCCGCGGGACGAGGACGCGATGTTCGCCGACAAGGCCGCCCAAGTCCGCGACCTCGCCATCAGGTTGGTGGTCTGGGGCAGGCTCCTGCCCATCGTCGTCACCATTCTCACGACCTTCACCACGGCCCTGGTCTACGGCCTGGGCGGCGCCCTCACCATCGACGGAGCCATCGAGTTCGGCACGCTGGTGGCGATGGTGGCCCTGCTGATGCGGCTGTACGGCCCCGTCAACGAACTGTCGACCATGCAGGCGACCGCCACGGTCGCCCTGGTCAGCTTCGACCGGGTCTTCGAGGTTCTCGATCTCAAGCCGCTGATCACCGAGCGCCCCGGCGCCAAGGCGCTGCTGCCCGAAGCCGATGCCGAGGGCCGCGGGGATTCGGCCGCGGACGCCCCGGACATCGAGTTCGCGGGGGTTTCCTTCCGGTACCCCAGCGCTGACGAGGTGTCGATGGAGTCGCTGGAGGCCGCCTCGAGCCGCAAGCACGAGCGGTCGGACGCGACCGAGCAGGAAGTCCTCCACGAACTGAGCTTCCGCGCTCCGGCCGGCAAACTCACCGCACTCGTCGGCCCGTCGGGTGCAGGCAAGACCACCATCACCCAGCTGGTGCCCCGTATGTACGATCCGAACTCGGGCACCGTGCGCATCGGCGGTCACGACATCCGTGAGCTGACCCTCGCCTCACTGCGCGAGAACGTCGGTGTCGTCACTCAGGAGTCCCACCTCTTCCACGACACCCTCCGCGCCAACCTGTCCTACGCCCGTCCCGATGCCGACGAGCAGGAGCTGATCGAGGCGTGCAGGGCGGCATTGATGTGGGACACCATCAGCGCGCTTCCCGAGGGCCTCGACACCATTGTGGGTGACCGCGGCTACCGGCTCTCCGGCGGCGAGAAGCAGCGGATAGCCCTGGCCCGGTTGCTGCTCAAGGCCCCGCCGATCGTCGTACTCGACGAGGCGACCGCCCATCTGGACTCGGAGTCGGAGGCGGCGATCCAGCAGGCGCTCAGGACCGCCCTCGTCGGCCGCACCTCGCTGGTGATCGCCCATCGGCTGTCCACCATCCGCGAGGCCGACCAGATCCTGGTCGTCGAGGACGGCCGGATCTGCGAGAGCGGAACCCACGAGGAACTGCTGGCGGCGGCGGGACTCTACGCCGATCTCTACCACACGCAGTTCTCCCACCAGGCGACCGACCGCAAGCACATCGGCCACCAGCGGTCGCCGTCCGCGGTGATCGCGGGAACTGCGCAACCAGGGTCCTGACCGACTCCGTCCCCTCGAACGTCGAGGGGGGGGGGGGGGGGGGGGGGGGGGGGGGGGGGGGGGGGGGGGTGCGGGGGGGGGGGGGGGGGGGGGGGGGGGGGGGGGGGGGGGGGGGGGGGGGG